>PGXM01000009.1 GCA_002839155.1 Tenericutes bacterium HGW-Tenericutes-1 | reverse complement strand
ATATGATATAGAGACTGGACTCTATTATTTACAATCAAGATACTATAATCCTGAAATCGGAAGATTTATTAGTAGTGATGGATTATTAGGTCAACAAGGCGACATTCTGTCAACTAATATGTATGCTTATTGTTCAAATAATCCTGTTATAAACATTGACCCAACTGGGTATTGGGTATTATCACTAATTGGAATAACAGTCTATCTTGGAATTAACTATTTATCGGTTTGGTGGGTGTTTGATGGGAAAGGAAATCAAGGATTGTTGATAACTGCAGGAGCAGGAGTAACATATCCGAATGCTAGCCTCACTTATTCACCTTTCTTTTCATGGAGAAAAACTATTTTCGATCTCGAAGGATTAAGCTCTTCGAGAGGCGTTTCTGTTTCATATATGGGGGCAAGTGTTGGAGTGGATTTTCTAAAAGATGCAAATGGATATCTAGGGTTCCAACTAAATATCGGCGGGTCTACAGCAGTTTTTAATGCTCAATACTCAATATGTGGGACAACTTTAATTTCTTTTTCGAAAGCACCTAATAGGACTCAGATTTTTAAGATTTTTAACGCTTTGAAAAATGCATTTTCAAAATATTTGTAAGTTATCTTTAATTTTAAAAAAATTATTCATTTGCATAAGGAGGTATTATGAAGACAACATTCTTTCAATATCGTGGCAATTTAAAATTACTGATAATTGTGATAATTCTTTCTCCTTTTTTGGAGATACTTAATTACCAGATTAATATTTCTATGATTGGACACTGGAATTTTGAAATTTTCCTTAGAGATCAGTTACTTACTTTAGCTTTTTTCTTGTCTGCAATGATGGTTTTCTCAAAACGAATTTTGGTTAGAATTTGTGTCACAAGTGAATCATTAGTATTTTCTCTATTTGGGAAGAAATTGAATGAAATCCATTGGTCTAACATCACTTCTATGAAGTTAAGTAAACACTTCCTTAAGTTAAAAATGATTATTACCGAAGCAAAGAGTGATAAATCAAGTGAAATAGATATAAACTATACTGAATTACTTGTATTTTATGAATTATGTTCTTTTCAACCTATACGAAATGAAATCAAAAAGAATCTTGATATATGGGCGACAATAAAATAAAAGATAGAATGAATTGGTATGGTATTAATCAGTGGGTAAGTTATGGTATCATATAAATACAGAATGAAAGGAATATCAATTATTACATGAAATCATAATGTTTGAATTTCAAAGCTAAATTTAGAATATGAAATATATACAAGTTTATGAAACTAATTTTATAGATAACCAACTTATTTGTAATTTAATATTTGATAATAACTAGGAATTAGGATATTATCATTTCTATATTATGAATGTAAAATTCCATTAAAGATGATTTGTTATTTTAAATCTGTGTCATAATCTGTGTCAATGGGGGTGTGACTTAAAATATAGTGCGATTTTTAGCGATTTTTACTTAATTAAACACTTGGATGGGGTCCAAGAGGTCGCAGGTTCAAATCCTGTCTTTCCGACCATGAATAACCACGCCGTTTACATTTGTGAGCGGCTTTCTTTTTTTCTTGCAAAAACACTTTAAAAGACTTAAAATAGAACTAGAACGCAGGCGTCATATAATGGTTATTATGTTTGCTTCCCAAGCAAATCATGGGGGTTCGATTCCCCTCGCTTGCTCCACGATGATTATAGCAAGATTATCATAAAGAAAAAACGGCTAAAAATAGCCGTTTTTTCATTGGTATGGATTTTAAACAGTGTGTTATTATATTATATGTACACATAACCAAATAGGGTTCTAGAGGTATATTCTAGAATCCTTTTTGTGGAATGCGTTAAAGTTAAAAATGTTACTTGTATACATTTTACTGATGGGATTATGCAAAAGAAAGCAATAGACAACACTCGAGGTAGAGTGTATGAGGGAACATAAATTACTCTCAAAAAAGCAACTCCGTCCGCAAATGAGTAAAACTCCGTTGGAAACAGAGTAAAACTCCGTCGAACACGAGCGATTTTGGAGTAAAACTCCGTAATGACAAGACAAAGAAAACTATAATTCACACGCATACTACATTTGGCTTTTTAATTATCATTTTATGTCTTAATCTTTCGTTTAGCCCCCAGTTCAGATTTAAACTGAAGTGGGGTATTATTATTATTTAAACAAAATGTAACTACTTTAGTATTAATATCTAAATTTGTTTGGTAAAATAAAAACCTAGAAATGATAAACACTTAACTATCTTGAGAGGGGCAATCAACATTGAAAAAAGCAATCATTATTACAATCATTATTTCAATCGTATCAATCATATCAATTGCATTGATTTTAAAAAGACAAAAAATAAAATTCATTCAAAATAACATTGAGACCATAGCAATGGTTCATAAAAAGGAATTTTTATTTCAAGGAAGCGATGGCGAGATTAATCAGTTATTTCTAAAAGGAGTCAATGTTGGTGCGACGATTCCCGGAACATTCCCTGGTGAGTTAGCAATAACCAAAGCAACCTATTTGCGTTGGTTTGAACTAATTTATGAAATGAACGCGAATGTTATTCGTGTGTATACAACGATGAAACCAGATTTTTACGAAGCTTTGGCAGAATTCAATGCAAATAAAGTAGAACCTTTGTATCTTTTACAAGGCGTATGGATTAACGAAAACTCAATAAGTACATTATCCGATGCATATGCTTCAAACGGACAAATTATTAACGAATTCATCCAAGATACAGTCGATCTTGTCGACATCTTTCATGGAAATAAAACGCTGCCAGAACGTCTAGGGTTTGCTTCCGGCATTTATACTGCAGATGTCAGTAAATATGTTATTGGTTGGGTTTTAGGAATTGAGTGGAGTCCTGATTTTGTCATCGGTACAAACGAAGCTAATCCCAATAAAAACACATATGTGGGAGAATATATTTATACTAATAATGCATCACCATTTGAAGTCTTTCTCGCCGAAGTAGGTGATACGGTATTACGCTATGAAGCGACAAATTATCTGATGACGAGGCCTTTGAGTTTTACCAATTGGTTGACGACTGATTTACTCACGCACAGGAATGAACCCGATTCCAAAGAGGATATGGTTTCTGTAAATACGGAAAATATTAAAACTACCAAAAAAGCGTTTGCTGGAATGTTTGCCAGCTATCACATTTACCCGTATTATCCAGAATTCATGAATTATGAAACAAAATATCAAGAATGGATTGACCCTGCAACAAATGAACCCAATCCATATAAAGCCTATTTAATTGATTTAATTGATAAACACTCTGTTCCGGTTTTAGTTGCGGAATTTGGATTACCTTCTTCAAGAGGAATAACTCATGAAAATCCTACTAATGGGTATAATCAAGGAGGGCATACAGAAGCAGAACAAGGTCAAATGGTAGCCGAGTTGTATCGCTCTATCGAAGAGACAGATGCGATTGGTGCCTTGATTTTTTCATGGCAAGATGAATGGTTTAAAAGAACGTGGAACACCATGGATTTTGATCTTTCATGGCGGCGACCTTTTTGGTCGAATGTTGAAACCAATGAGCAATTTTTCGGGTTACTTGCATTTGATCCTGGAGAAGAAGTAATAGAGCATCATGTTGATGGGGACATTTCTGAATGGAGTGGTCAAGATATAATTAGCAATAATGGAAATATTTCGATTTCAGTAGATTCAGATTATCGTTATCTCTATTTGATGATTCAAAGTGATGTCATTGATTTGAACAATAAAGAAATCTATATTCCAATTGATACAATTCCAAATCAAGGCAATGATGCATGGCCAGATGCAGGTGTTGTTTTTGATGCTCAGGCAGATTTTGTTATAAAAATTTCTGGTGAAAATGATTCAAAGATAGTCGTAGATCGATATTATGATTCTACAGAGTATCTCTATGCAGAAGTCCTAGATTTGATTAACTCTCCCTTAGTCGAAAGAACAAAAAATACTGGGATTTTTCAGCCGATTACACATGTATTATCAGCCGAATTCACTTTGCCAGAAACAGGCACTAAAATTCCTTTTTCTATGTATGAAGCTGGGAAACTTCGATATGGAAATTCTAATCCCGATTCCTCTAATTATGATTCTTTAGCTGATTATTACTTTGGTGAATCTTTTGTCGAGATTCGCATTCCGTGGTTATTGCTCAATGTCATGGATCCTTCAACAAAACAAATCATATCGGATTTTAATACTGGAAATCAAACGGAGTTTACTTCGGAAATGACATCTGGATTTAATATTGGTTTAACTTTTATTGACGATCAACAATGGGTAAACCTGTCTTCTCACTTATATGATTGGGAAAGTTGGGATGTTGTCATCTATCATGAAAGATTAAAAGCGTCCTATAGAATATTGCAAGAAGTTTTGGAAAAAAGCCGATAATGAATATTGTGTGGATTTAGATAGGCTTGATTTTGATGAGATTGATATATAATTATAGTGTGAAGAGGTGCTAATATGAAGGAAATTAATTTAGAAACCTGGAACCGAAAAGAACACTTTAAATTCTTTAGTCAAATCGTCTTTCCGTTTTATTCGATTTCTTCAACCATTGATGTCACGAAGTTTTATGCTTATGTCAAAGAGCGTAACATCTCATTTTATTATGGAATGATTTTTCTATGCGCCAAAGTCATGAATCAAATTGATGCTTTCAGATACCGTATTCGTGAAGGGAAAGTTTATCTCATCGATGAAATGATTCCTTCATTTACCGACTTAAAAGCAGGTTCTGAATTATTTCAAATAACCAATGTGATGCTGACAGATACGATGTCTACTTATAGTCAAGCCTGTAAAAAAGCTGTTTCAGGGCAAAAATCTTATTTTCCAAGTCCTGAAGACGAGATGAGAGATGATTTTATTTATTTTTCTTCTGTTCCATGGATTTCATTTACCTCTGTCACCCATGAAATGGATATTAATAAAGATGATTCAATCCCGAGAATTACTTTTGGTAAATATGAAAAAGCCAATAACAAAATAACGATGCCGATATCCTTACAATGTAATCACCGATTAATCGATGGTCTTCATGTTGGACAGTTTGTAAAAGCATTAGAAGCAGTGATTAAGGATTTAGAATAAGGATGAACGTCAAATGTTGAATTTGACGTTTTTTATAATAAATTAGCTTTAAAACAAGCTAGTAATTGCCTATTTTTGCATTTATCTATCAAAATTGAATCAAATACGGTATAATTATTTTATAAGTCACAGTCGAAGGATTTGATGTTATGCAATTTGCGATTGTATTAGGATTTGATAAAATTAAACAAATAGACGAAGCTGTTGATAAGATTGGCAAAGAAGTAAATCCGTTTTTTGTTGACTCGGGTTACTTTCCGCACGTCACATTAATTCTTTATGAAGCTGAAAATGTCGATTCAGTTAAAAAATTTTACCAAATTAGACCGTTTAAATTATCCATCAAAACCAAAGGCATTAGTGGTTTTAATGGAGAGAAATCAACCGTTTTTATCGATGTGGAAAAAGATAAGGATTTATTGAAACTCCATGATAAATATTTAAGAATCACCGACATTGAATTAAGTGATTATTATAAGACAGAGAATTATCATCCTCATATTACTTTAGCTACTGACTTAATGCCTGAAGAAGTTTTAAAAGCAAAAGAAATCGCAGAATCTATCAAAGTACCAAAATCCATTCAACCAACGCATGTTTCTTTAATCGATGCGACCGCTAAACCTTACAAGGTTATTGGAACGGTCGTCATACGTTAGGAGGATCTATATGAAAATCACAAATATGAGTCAAGTCACGACCAAATTAGGCGATAAAGGCTATTCATCAAATTACGTTCAAGAAAAGTATCGTAAAGATAATATATTATTTGACGTGTTAGGAACAAATGATGAATTATCTAGTTGGTTAGGATTAACTTATCATTATTCACAGTATGAACCCATTCTTAAATTTCAAGCAGCGCTTCAATCGATGAATACATTGATTGCAACCAACCCAGACGCTGATCATCCCAATGCTAAATTGACGCAAACTTTTAATGAAGAAGCCTTAAAATTCTTAGAAGACGAAGAACAACGTTTATTGTTAGAAAAACCGATTGAAGCACGTTTTGTTTTACCGGGCAGTGAGGCTTCTTTAACGGGTGCTTATTTTGATATGTCGAGATCCGTTTGCCGCCGTGCGGAGCGTAAAATTGTGAAGTTTATCGCTGAAACCAAACGTGAAGATTTGTGGTTAGCATTGAAATATATTAATCGTTTGAGCGATTTGCTTTTCGTTTTAGCTAGAACGAAATAAATTATGTTATTGTAAAAACATTTTTCTTGAAATGTTTTGATAATATAGTATAATAGTTTATGCGTGTGGAGCTATAGCTCAGCGGGAGAGCATCTGCTTGACGTGCAGAGGGTCGTGGGTTCAATCCCCTCTGGCTCCACCATAATCGCTATTTAGAAAAGCGGATATTGATTATCTGCTTTTTTTCATAAAATGCATTTTTATACATCTGTTATTCTACGATAATCGATTAAAGTAGAATAATGATATTGCTTTTTCTCATTTATTGATTTATAATGTAGTCAAAGAGGTGAATACAATGGGATCATTTGTCACTTTTGAAAAAAGATATTACTTGGCACAAAATTCAGTTCAATATTTATCTAGAAGACAAAGAAAATTATTAGAACAACCTTATTTAAGTGCTGTAGTTGTTGATTTATCCAAAATTGAAATTCATTTAAGTAAAGAAACGGAATCCTTACTGATTGAGGCAATTGAATCCATCTCTAAATTAGAAGGATACGTGCAAGACAAATCACTTGTTTTTCCAACGTTATTGCTTCGTTCTGAGGCTTTATCAAGTTCTCAAATCGAACATTATAGTGCTTCTAATAGAAATGTTGCTTTAGCTCAAATAAACCAAAAACAAACAAAAGAAACAATGATTATTAAAGCGAACTTAGAAACTCTCGTTAGTAGCAGGTCAGTCGAAAATAAAATTGATGTAGCAACGATAATTAAGTTGAATCAGATGTTATTGGAAGATGACCAAATTTACATTCGTAACCGAATCAATTGGATAGGAACACCCAATTCATTGCCGCACGAGGCAAGCTACGTTCCGCCACATCCAGAATACTTGCTAACAAATCTTCAGCAATTTGTTTCCTTTTGTGAACGAGATGATATTCATCCTTTAATTCTTTCGGCATTTGCACATGCATATTTTGAAATCATTCACCCTTTCGAAGATGGAAACGGTCGTGTTGGTCGCATTTTAATTCAATTAATACTAAAACAAAAACTTTTTTTGGAACATATGTATCTTCCAATCTCTGTTGGACTTGTTAAAGATCAAAAACGGTATATTCAGGCACTTGATAGTTTCAAATTAGGAAATTACGAAAATATCATTCAAGTCATGCTAGAGAATGCATTAGCACTTGTGCCAAAGATATACACTATTCTTGATAAAATAATTATACTTAAGGCCTCTTGGCAAAATAGGTTAAATCTAAGACAAGATGCTTTAACTTGGAAACTACTTGATGACCTAATAGTACAACCAGTTTTTGATGTTAAATATATAAAAAATAAATATAATGCAAATGATCAAGCAGTTAGAAACAATATCGAAGCGCTTGTAAACGCAGGGATTGTTTCACCTATCGGAGACAAAAAACGTGATGTCGCTTATGAAGTCAAAGAAGTATTGGACTTACTAGATGACTTCACAATATAGTCATATAATTTTGAGAGCATCTGCTTGACGTGCAGAGGGTCGTGGATTCAATCCCCTCTGGCTCCACCACTTAGACATTAACACTTACCTTTGGTAGGTGCTTTTTTTTTTCAAAAAAACGATAAGGAATAACGAATTTATGGACTTCATGTTATAATAATCGAGTAGAAGTGGGTGAGAACGTGAGTAATAAAAAAATTATTGTTATCGGTGGCGGAGCGAGCGGATTAGTCGCAGCGATTGCGGCTAAGTATAGTAACTCTATGGTAACCATTCTTGAACGTAATCCAAAAATTGCTAAGAAAATATTAGCGACCGGGAATGGTCGCTGTAATTATACGAATGTATTAGCTACTGAATTTAATTACAACCACCCTGAATTTGTAAAACCTGCTTTACAGGTCTTAAACCCTGAAGCGACAATACAATTCTTTGAAACTTTAGGTATCGTTCCTAAAGTTGAAGATAATGGTAAAACCTATCCATTGTCCGAACAAGCTTCCAGTTTTTTGGATGTTTTTATGTATGAAATTAACCGTTCAAATATCAATTTAATATGTGATACTTTCGTAGAGAACATCACCAAAAAAGGAAATACATTTATCATCAAAGATTCGAATGGAAATCAGTATACTGCTGATGCTGTTATTCTCACAACCGGTGGTAAAGTATTGCCTAAAAGCGGATCAGATGGAAGTGGTTATGGATTTGCTCAAAGTTTGGGTCATACGATAACACATGTCTTCCCTTCTTTAACCAAACTTAAATTAGATTATCCTTATTTAAAACAATTAGATGGGGTTAAAATCCCTGGTAAAGCTGAATTAATTTATCAAAATCAATCACTTCAAACTGAAACGGGTGATGTTTTATTCACCAGTTATGGTATTAGCGGGCCGACGATCTTACAACTCTCAAGAAAAGCGATTGATTTACATTTAAATCATCAAGAAGTATTTATTAAAGTAACGCTTGTAAATGAACTTTCTAAAGCCGATGTTAAAAGACGAATTTATCAATTTTCAGATAAATCCATTGAGATGTGTTTAGTGGGTTTAATTAACAAAAAATTTATTCCAGTTCTGTTAAAAGAAGTTGGGATTCATGATAGTTCAACTGAGATATCTCAAATTTCACCTAAGTCGATTCACAAATTAGTTGAACTATTATTCGATTGGCGGTTCAAAGTTATTGGTTATAAAGGCTATGAAGATGCCCAAGTCACGGCTGGTGGAATCACTATTGATGAGGTCAATCCAATGACAATGGAATCTAAACTTATTAAAGGGTTATATTTTGCCGGAGAGATATTAGATATCGATGCATTATGCGGCGGATATAATTTACAGTGGGCATGGTCTTCTGGGTATTTAGCAGGGATATCAGCGAGTCTAGGTGATTAACATGTTAAGAATTATTGACCTTAAATTATCGCTTGATAAAGCCATTAACCATGATTCTGAACTTTTTCATTTAAAGAAACTAATCGTAAGAACATTCAATATCAGTGAAACATCAATATTATCGATTAAACTCTATAAAAAAGCGATAGATGCTCGAAAAAAAGAACAAATTCATTTTGTGTATTCGGTGGATATTGAAGTCAAAAATGAGGGTATGATTTTTGCTAAAGGACACCGTCAAATTTCTGTGACACCTCACATTAAATCACTCGATATACCAGTGGGGACTCAAAAGTTGAAATACCGTCCCGTCATCATTGGTTTTGGTCCATCCGGTATTTTTTCGGCATTATTACTCGCTAAAAAAGGGTATCGTCCCATTGTTTTAGAACGGGGACTTGACGTAGATCAAAGACATGAACAAATGGATCATTTTTTAAAAACATTACATTTCTCAGAAAATGCTTCAATCCTTTTTGGTGAAGGTGGGGCGGGTACTTATTCAGATGGAAAACTAACGACCTTAATTAGTGATATAAGATGTCGATTTGTCTTAGAGGAACTAGTTAGTCATGGCGCTCCTGAAGAAATCATGTATATCAATAAACCTCATGTGGGAACGGATTTATTACGAGGGGTTATAAAAAATATCAGACAAGATATTATAAAAATGGGTGGTGAAGTTCGCTTTAATGCTTGTGTCACTGATTTGGTGATTCATAATAATCACCTCACAAAAGTGATTATTAATCACAAAGAAGAGCTTCTAACGAATCATTGTTTATTAGGAATTGGTCATAGTGCTCGAGATACCTTTAAAATGCTTTATGATAATCAAATACCTTTATCACAAAAACCTTTTGCCATCGGGGTTAGAATCGAGCACCCGCAAGCATTAATCAATCAGTCTCAATATGGCGTTTATGCGAACCATCCAAGTTTAGGTGCCGCTGATTATAAACTTAGTTATCATAGTCAAAATAACCGTAGCGCTTATACATTTTGTATGTGTCCTGGAGGCTATGTTGTATGTGCAACCTCAGAAGCATTGGGAGTTGTTACCAACGGAATGAGCGAAAGTAAACGTGATTCAAAGAATGCGAATTCTGCGCTCCTCGTTAACATTAATCCTGAAGATTTTAAATCAAATCATCCTTTAGCAGGCATTGACTATCAACGTCATTATGAACAATTGGCATTTAAACTAGCTGGCAGTAATTATAACGCTCCGATTCAAAAAGTCGGTGATTTCTTAAATGACCGACTATCAACGTCCTTAGGGGTCGTCATTCCTAGTTATAAACCCGGTTATACTTTCGTTAAAATGACGGATATTTATCCGAAATTTATCACAAATACGATGAAAGAAGCTATCCTTGATTTCAATCAAAAAATCAAAGGTTTTGCCCTTGATGATGCAATAATGACAGGGGTAGAAACAAGATCTTCATCGCCTGTCAGAATCACAAGAGATGATAACCATCAATCGAGTATTCGCGGACTTTATCCGATGGGTGAAGGTGCGGGATATGCGGGTGGCATCATGTCGGCTTCTGTGGATGGTATGAAAACCGCAGAACAGATTATTACCAATTTTGCGCCATTTGATTTATAATTGCGAAATCATTGATAAGAAATAGACATTGAATATATAACATAATTTATGTTATGATTATTTTGTTATAAGGGGGGATATTCATGCTTTATCCAATCAATAACACCAAGCGCGTTGCGATTAGTTTAAATGGTCTATGGAATTTTGAATGTGTTAAGGTTGATTATAGTCCAAAAACACCACTAAAAAATCCTTTGCTCATCGGCGTACCTGCCAGTTATAACGAGTTGTTTACTGAAGCCTCTATTCGGGATTACGTGGGATTGGTATGTTACGAAAGATTAATCTATATTCCTCAGTTATCCAATGCTTCAGAATATCGAATTCGTATTGGCGCAGCGGGTCATATTGCTAAAATCTATTTAGACGGTGTGTTTGTTTATGAACATAACGGTCATTTTTTACCAATTGATTTTATGATACCCGAACGGTTTATCAAAAAAGGAAAAGCAAGATTATCCGTTGTATTAGATAATCGTTTAAGTTTTTCAACGCTTCCGATTGGAGAAACTTTTGATAAAAATTCTAAGTTAATTCAATCAATTAATCATGACTTTGCGAATGAAACTGGGATTCACCGTGATGTCTATTTATATACGTTGCCTTCAATGCCAATTCGTGATGTCTTCATTAAAACCAAAGGTCATGAAGAAGAAGCAATTGTCTTTTATGAAATCGTGACTGATGCAATTACAATCTTATCGGAAGTGATTTCTCCAAGTGGCGAAATCATTGCGAAAGGTACTGGCAAATCTGGTCAACTATTTATCTTAAATCCTGTCTTATGGGATATTGGGAAAGGCAATTTATATACCTTTAGAATTCAAACGGAAATCGATCTTTATGAAGAAGCCTTTGGTATTCGTGATATTGAAATCAAAGGAACAGAGTTCTTACTCAATGGGAAGCCTGTTTATTTCAAAGGGTTTGGAATGCATGAAGATCATATCATTTTAGGAAAAGCTTCAAACTCGGCTTTAAATATCCGTGATTTTAATCTTCTTAAATGGATTAATGCCAATTCGTTTAGAACAAGTCATTATCCTTACGCCGAACAAATGTATGAATTAGCTGATAAATTTGGATTCTTAGTCATCGATGAAATTCCAGCAGTAGGACTGAATTTCTGGAGTAGCAGAGAAGTCTTTAAAGAAGGTACTGTTGATAACCGTACGTTAGAAACGCATAAAGCACAATTAACAGAACTCATCGAACGCGATAAAAATCATCCTTCTGTTGTGATGATTTCAGTTGCGAATGAAGCAAATACCTATGAAAATGGTTCACTACCTTACTTCGAACAAGTATTCGCACATATTCGTTCCATAACTGATTTGCCCATTACCATCGTTGAAAATGTTGGAGCGAAAGATAATAAAGTGGCTCAACTCGCTGATGTTATTGGCTTAAATCGTTATGCTGGATGGTATACAGACTTTTCGGATACATCAGTGATCTTTGACCAATTAACCGATCAACTCAATCAGTACTACCAAAAATTCAAAAAACCGATGATCTTAACTGAATTTGGGGCAGATACGATTGCAGGACTTCATAAATTACCTGCGGTTGCATTTTCAGAGGAATTTCAAGTTGAATTCTTGAAAGAGTACCAAGCGGTTTTGAAGACCTTGCCTTATGTGATAGGAGAACATGTATGGAACTTCGCCGATTTCCTAACCAAACAAGGATTAACAAGATTTGATGGAAATAAAAAAGGTGTCTTCACAAGAGATAGACAACCCAAAATGGCAGCACATTGGTTAAAAGAACAATGGAAATAAGCGAATAAATATAGTATAATTATTATGAGATAAATTTGGCACTTAAAAGCCTTTAAATTGAAAGGAATACCATGACAAATATTCAGTTACAAGCCATCAACGCCATTAGAATGCTTTCTATTGAAGCTATAGAAAAAGCCAACAGCGGACATCCTGGCCTTCCATTAGGAACAGCTGCTTTAGCTTATAAACTCTGGGCGGATCATTTAGTTCACAATCCTAAAAACCCAAATTTCATGAATCGTGACCGTTTTGTTTTATCAGCAGGCCATGGATCGATGTTGGTTTACTCATTACTCCATTTATTTGGCTATGGACTTCCTATTTCAGAAATCAAAAATTTCCGTCAATACGGATCAAAAACACCGGGTCATCCTGAATTTGGACATACTGTAGGCGTTGAAACAACAACGGGTCCTTTAGGACAAGGGTATGCGAATGCGGTTGGTATGGCCATTGCGGAAACGGTCTTAGCTGCGAACTTCAATAAAGAAGGGTATCCAATTGTCAACCATTATACCTACGCTATCGCAGGCGATGGTTGTATGATGGAAGGTATCACGAATGAAGCGGCTTCATTAGCGGGAACTTTACAATTATCAAAATTAATCGTGTTTTATGATGATAATGAAATTTCAATTGAAGGCGATACGGATATTGCTTTTAGAGAAGATGTTGGATTAAGACATAAAGCTTTAGGTTGGAATGTGATTTACGTCAAGGATGGAAATGACATTCGTGAAATTGGTAAGGCGATTCAAAAAGCAAAACTAGAAACGCAAAAGCCAACTTTAATCGTTTGTAAAACAACGATTGGGTATGGTTCACCACTTCAAGGCGAAGAAGCTTGTCATGGAGCTCCTTTAGGCAGAAGTAACATTGAAGCCACAAAAACTTTTTTTGGTTGGGAATATCCGCCCTTTGAAGTGCCAAAGACCGTTTATAATCACTATAAAAAGTTAGCGAAAAAAGGCGAAGAAGCAGAAAATAAATGGAATGATTTATTTGCAAATTACCAAAAAGCTTATCCTGAATTAGCCGTTGAATTTACCAAATGGATGAAGAATGACTTACCCAATTTAAAAGAATACCGTGATTTATTTAAATTCGATAAACCAGACGCAACGAGAAATACGGGTGGAACAGTATTAAATAAACTCGCTGAAATCATTCCTAATTTAATCGGTGGTTCTGCAGATTTAGCACCATCTAATAAATCGAATATGAAAAAACGGAGCGATTATAGCGCTATCAACCGTTTAGGAACGAATATGCATTTTGGTGTAAGAGAACATGCAATGGCAGCTGTCACAAATGGCATGTATTTACATGGCGGTTTAAATGTCTATTGTGCAACGTTCTTTATCTTCAGTGATTATATGAAAAATGCAATTCGGTTAAGTGCGATTATGGATATTCCTGTAACCTACATTTTAACCCATGATTCCATTGGCGTGGGTGAAGATGGACCGACTCATCAACCAATCGAACAATTAACCGGACTCAGAAGCGTTCCAAACTTAAAAGTATGGCGACCCGCTGATGGGGTAGAAACCGCGGCGGCTTATGTTGATGCTTTAAAAGGACATGGACCCACGTGTATTGCTTTAACAAGACAAAATTTACCGCAATACAACCATAATAACGAAGATTATTTCAAAGGCGGATACATTTTATCCGATAGTGAAAAGATCGTTCCTGACGCGATTTTAATTGCGACAGGCTCAGAAGTTGAAATTGCGATGAATGCGAAGAAAGATTTAAAAGAATCACAAATCGATGTTCGCGTTGTCTCGATGCCTTGTTTAGAAATCTTTGATATACAATCAGATGACTACAAGGAATCGGTATTACCAAAAGCAGTCAAAAACCGAATTTCAATTGAAGCTGGATCGACAATGGGTTGGTATAAGTATGTGGGACTAGAAGGGTTGACCATTGGCATTGATTCTTTCGGGTTATCAGCACCTTCCCCTAAAATCTTCGAACATTTCGGCTTAACACCAAGAGCTGTCGCCTTGAAAGTAGAAGCGTTAATTAATAAGAATTTATAAATAGCATGATATATTTAACGACTGAAAAATTTTCAGTCGTTTTTATTTGAAATAATAATAAACATCTATTTTTTTGTATATGCCTGATGTATAATAAATACTAATATAATACAGTATTTCTATTGAGGTAGTAAATGAAAAAATTTGTGTTAATAGGTCTTCTAATGATTTCATTCATCGTCTTGATTCCTGTTGTTAAAGGAATGAGTTTTTTAAATCAAATTGGAATATCTGTCACGATCGACGAGTGGGAAACCATTGAAGATGAGGAACCGCTTGATGGATATTTTGATATTCTTATCCCTGTCGTTCAGTTTTACTATTCGATAAGACCGTCGATGGTGACCGATGGATTTAAGACTAATTTTCCAGATTATGAAGATTATGATTATTTATATAGCGAAACTTGGATTAGTTATTTAGCATACTTTGAAAACGCTACTTTCTATGAATCACATGAACCTTACACCTTTGAATTTTATAGCCACATGAATGATTTATATTTCGCAAGTTCCTTTAAAGTCGTTAAAGTGAATGGCGATGGGGTTATTACGAGTGAAAGTGAAGTCATTGTATTTCCCACTGTGAATCGGTTCGATAAACAAGATATCATCTTAGATTACGATATCGAAAACGATTCATTTGAGGTTGTCCAATTGATTTCTGAGAACGTATTCTTCTTATTTTTAATGGTCTTATTTGGCATTTCTTTTACTTTTTTGCATTTCATCATCCGTTTTTTAATCATCAATGGATTGAAGGTTAAAAATCAAATCGAGAAAAAAATCCTCTTCGTTCAATTACTGACTGCGATACCTGCATCACTATTAATGGTTCAACTATTATTTAATTATCCGATTTTTCAAGAAAACTATTATTTATATGGTATATTATTAGGAATATTGTTTGTGGAATCGCTAATATTATATTTTACCGTTACGGATAAATCTTTTTATGGTGATTCGATTAAATATAATTCGATTAGTTATCTACCTTATTCATTACTGGCAATTTTATTATTAGTTTTATAATTTACACAGCCGGATAAGTTGCTTATTCGGCTGTGTTTTTATATAATTGAATTAGACTCATTTTGGAGGACAATCGATGACAAATTGGAAGCGAAACATTGCTTTTTTTATAACGGGCCAAACAATATCACTTATTGGCTCACTCTTAGTACAATATGCGATTATGTGGTATATTACATTAACGACACAGTCTGGCGTCATGATGACAATTTCTATCTTATGTGGTTTCGTTCCAGGACTCTTACTCGCTCCTTTTGCAGGGGTTTGGGCGGACCGGTTTGATCGTAAAAAACTCATCATTTTAGCGGATGCCTTTATTGCAATTTTAACCCTTATAACAGCGTTAGTCTTTCTATTGGGTTATCGTGAAATTTGGTTGCTTTTTGTGGTTTCTGTTTTTCGCTCTTTAGGACAAGCTGTTCATCAACCGTCGGTAGGGGCAGTATACCCTCAAATCGTTCCCCAAGACAAACTCATGCGCGTTCAAGGAATCTCTTCGGGAATTCAATCTGCGATGATGGTTATCGCTCCGATTGCGGGAGCGTCCTTATTAACTTTTGCATCTTTAGAAGTCATCTTCTCAATTGACTTCTTCACCGCTGCTTTAGCAATCTCATCGTTATTATTATTCGTTACGATTCCGAAACCCGAAAAAAGACCAAAGGGTGAAAAAGTAGATTACTTGCTTGATATGAAGATGGGATTAAAGTATATTAAAAGTCATCATTTCTTAATACCATTCTTTACTTATATTGCGCTGGTTTTATTCTTTGTTGCACCTGCGGCGTTCTTAACGCCATTACAAGTCGTTAGACGTTTTGGCGATGAAGTATGGCGGTTATCGGCAATTGAAATTACATTTTCCGCCGGAATGACGGTTGGTGGATTAATTATCGCCGCATGGGGTGGTTTTAAGAATAGAATTGTGACAATGGTTTTTGCATTATCGTTTTTAGGGTTGTCGACAATGTTATTTGGGATCGTTGGGAATTTTTGGGTTTATCTCGGCGTGATGGTCTTTATGGGTTTAAACTTACCATTTTATAATACACCAGCGATTGTGATGATTCAAGAGAAGGTAGAGCCAGAGTATATGGGGCGAGTCATGTCGGTTCTAGGCATGATTAATGGAGCAGCGATGCCTTTAGGAATGCTTGTCTTTGGTCCCTTAGCTGATTATATAGCGATTGAATGGTTGATGGTTATTTCAGGACTTGTGATGTTGCTCATTGGATTGTCAATCCTTATGAATCGTGGATTGATGAGAGCAGGAGAAAGTAGAAAAACTATTGATACTCTCAAAGTTGAAGTCGTCCCTACTTTATCTGAATAAAAGAAATATATAAAAAGATGCAAAATTAATTGCATCTTTTTTTGTTTTATGACTGTTTGACAATTTTTGGAATGACTAAGACAAATAAGTCTGAATAATAACCTGGTGTGTATTCAATGAAATATTCGCCTGGTTGTAAATTAAGAAATGTTCTCCAGTCATAGGAGACTAAAGTTCCATCACTTTTATATAACATGGCATTTTGATAAGAATAACCGAAATCTTTATAATAAGTATCGAGGTCGTAGCTCCCTGCTTCAGTGATTGAAAAATCGACATGAGCGACTTGACTCTCTTCAGTCATCCATAAAATCGGTGTAAAAGTTAAATCTTCCCAATCATAGGTGTTATCAAATGAACCGGTTGGAACACTGATATAAGCGTAATCAAAAGCGTATGTACCGTAAAAGTATCCATTTAAGTCTAATACTATTTCACGATTTTTCGGTAGATAGATATAAGCAGGACTAGATTTTGGTTCCTCTTCTAAATTCGGTGAGAATGAATCAAAATAATAGATGTCTTCTAAATTGATATTGACATGGACTGTATCATAATTCTCTATCAATGGCGATATATTGTCTTGATTTATAACCATGACACGGTCATAAGTGGAACTTGGAACAGTAATGGTACTTCCAGATATGCCTTCTAACCCTAATTCCATTGAAATCGTACTATCAAAATCATCGAGGGTGAAATGATAGAATGTGGGTGTAGGATTATACGTAACATTGATAAATACTGATTGTTCATCGCTTGATGTGACCTTGATGTAATAATTTCCTTCAGTTATTGCGGTGAAGCGACCGTCATAGGGTAATTCTTCCATTTCAGCATTATATACTTTAAAAGTGACTGTTCCGTAATAATCCCAAAGGTCAATACTATATTCGCCTGGTTCAACAAAAAGTTCCATATAGGAAATACCGTCATTGACAATAAAGCGAGACGTCGAAGTAATGGTCGTAAACAAGATTTGATCAAGGGAATTAGGTAAATGAAATAACAAACTTGGATTATCGAGGGGAGATTGAATTAAAGCTGGCTCGATGATAATAGAAGAAGTTGAAATCAGTTTTACTTCGTATTCTTCTAAAGTTAAATTAGAAATGGTGAAATTAATGTCGTAACTTGAATAATCCGAGGCAAATTCATACGTAATAATAATTTCTTGATCATCAAGTCCGGTGATGCCTTGCTGCTCAAATAAAAGCGAGGTATCAATACCACTGCTATTGAGATACTTGGTTGTCACTTCAAGTTCAAAAGTAGTCTCATTGACTTGTGTGATATGTATGACTTCATCTAGCCCACCACTTGATGCAAGTAAACTATAAGCTGTAGCGAAATTTGAGTAGGTTGCGACATCACTTAAGATGTCATATTGCACAACTTGATTGTTAATTTCAAATTCGATTAATTTTCCTTTTGTTCCATCTAAAACGTAACTATAACTTTGATTTAGACCCATGCCATGGATAACATTATATGAACTAAAAAACATTGACATCAAATCAAAATTTTCATAACTGTCTGAATAGGATTGACTTACAACTTCACCTTCATCAAGAATTTGCGTCGTGAGTCTTCCTGTACCAGTATAATAAGGAGAAATGGTTAACACAGCTTGGAAGGATTCAATTGCATCATTAAATGCATCCACATCACCTGTTGTCGTAATTGGCTCTTCATTGATGCCTTCAATATCGTTTCTAATATCGATATCGATATAGTCGTATAATTCTTGATGCAAATCATCAGCGAAGTAATTGAGGTTATCGATTGAAAAACGATTCTTTATTTGATAAAAATCAGAAAGTTGAACTTGATTAAAATATTCGATGGTTGCTTTTGGATGAACCAAATTTAATCCATATTGATTTAGACTAAAAACCTCATTGGTTAATTCTTCTTTGCTTTCTAACTCAATTCTAAGACCTAAATGGCCATACGTAGGAGTATACGTGTAATTAAACCACTCATCATAGATTTTGGTTCCATCGGCTAAGAAAATCCCTGTTAAAGGGTCGATTTCTTCGCTTGAACCTTCACTAGCAACAACATAATCCCAACCCGTTGCAGTAACGAAGTTGATATTTAAATTAATCGTGTTCCCAATTGATTCATAATCATCATAGCGATATACCAATCCGTATTCATCAAAGATATCATAGGTTTCTGAAATGATTTCATCATCGATTACTTGAAGGTATATTTGAGCGTTTAGTTCTCTATCATATAAATTTAAAACATAACCTTGCTCACCCTCTTCTGGACCTTCAATCATGCCATATCCAGAACCGATAGTAAATTGTTCGTCTTGTTCGATACTGGTATAACGAAGCGATGAATTATCCATCGAATAGTTGACATAAACTGCTTCACTGTTTTCCATAAATTTAAAGTAATTAAATTCTAAGTTGAGATTTTCTTTAATACTTAGTGAACTACTTGCGTAATAATAATGCAGTTCATGATAGACTAATAAATCATCATCCAAACCGATTTTTAAATATGAATGGTTCGATCCCATCAACGCATCAATAAGAATATATCCTTCTTCAGAAAGAATAAAACGGAAAGTATTCGTTGGATTATCTTGGGGATGAAACTCTTCATAGAGTGGGATATTTTCATGTCCTTCAATCATGGCTTTGATTGATGAGACAAATTCATATGTCGTATTTAATTGTTCAAAATAATCATCATAAACCATATCAAAACTTGAATTGTAATGTGATGCTAAAATCTCATCTCGTTGAATGGTTATCGTGTCATCACCAGATGTACCTTGAAATTCATAAGCCATAGGTTCAAAAGATCTTGAGGTGATGATCGTATTCATTCTTTCTTGATAAATGACAAGTTGATCATAAAAATCAGAGATATCATAAGGGGTATCTGAAGTTAATGAGGTTGAGGTTGAAGAAGTTGAGGTTGTCGAAGACGTAATTGTGGTGGTTTTATCTTGACAACCAACTAATAAGAATACAAACAATAAACATAAAATGCAACTACTAAATTTTTTCATCAAGTGACCTCCGAATCAATTAAAAAAACAAATTTTATTGATGAATAAATAAATAAAGTACATATCATTAAAACACAATAATCAGTATATTCTTTATAACTAATTATAGCACTTGCTAAATAATTGTAAATGATAATTCATTATATTTATCTTAATAGAGTCTGGTTTTTTTAATAAAAAAAACTGACAAAGACGAATATTCTTCATCCTTATCAGGTATATTGAAAAATTGATCTGTTATTCAGGTTATCTAGGTGTGGTAAATTTGAAAGTAAGCTCACCTGTTGCATTGGGATCAGTCAAACTAATAGGCAACGCATAACTAAATAAATTATCTTCAATAAGGGTATAATTTGTGATGGAATCTGGAGGAGCTATTTTATTTGAGGTGGGATAAATTCCGCCGGAAAGATTAAAATTGTCAGCTGCATCTATTTTCGTTGATGAACCAAATAAATATCCATATCCTGTCAATGATGGTCCCGTTGTAATGGTGTTGTATGAAATAATAAAAGCAGGAGTATTAGTGGTCCCTAAAATGATATTATTTCGCAAATTTACAGTTCCACCGAAATAATGCGTACCACGAAGGGTGGTAGAGTTATTTTTATTTGATGTATAGCTGTATCTTACAACGATATTGCCATTTATCGTGCTATTATTACCGGTAGTTAAACTACCGTTAATGAACAATAAATAGCCTGGAGGTATTGTTAAAGTCGCATTATTAGGTAAACTCACATTACCTGTCACATAGTAATGATTATTGACTGTTCTGTTAGGTAAATTTAGTAGTTGAGTTGCTGTAATGTTGGTGAATTGAGTTAAACTGTCGATATAGTTAAATATAGCAGTTAAATCAGTGAAATTTGTTTGTGGTGTGAGTGCTGGAAATGTTGTAGATATAAACTGGGGTAAGAAAGTAGAAAGTAAAGTATGTGCGTTAATTAGGACATTTTGAGTAAACGAAGTTTCTAACCCTGTGTAAAAAAACTGGTCGTTGATAACAGAAATGGAAGCCCCATCACCGGTGATATAACTTGTAATAGTTGGTATTTCAGCATCTATTGAAGAAATCATCCACACAGTATCGTTATACTCAGTGATTGATACATTCATATATGTAGCTAAACCCGCTAAAAATGTCGGATCTAAACTTTGTTCTCTCATAATGATGTGAATAGTCGCATCAATGGATTGAACTGCATTGATATACGTTTCTGTTGACTCAATATTTTTAGTTATCAATCTTGATTGAAAGACAGCGTAAGAGATTAAAGTTGCCACAACACCCACGACAAAAGTTACGATACCTAAGACAAACGGTAACGCCATCGCTCTTTTATCACGAATGATTTTCATAAGATACCTCCTATTCATTATGGTGTAGGCTGAATATTAAAATGATGATCTGCGGTAAATTGATAGATTTTACCGTTAATCGCTTGCAAGTCTAGTTTAATGACGATCGTCACACTTGATCCAATCGTTGTTGCTGTAATAGAAGAAGTGTTTAAAAGAATCATTTCACCAAAATCGTAGGCGACACCATTGATAAGTAATTCTGGTGTGTTAGTAATTTGTATTTCATGTTCTAAGATCGGGTTATGGGGTGTTAATTCAAAATCCCCTATTGTTTCATTAAACGTATACGAAAATTCAGATTCTAATGTAATACAGTTATTTGGTGGACAAGTTGAATAATCTTTGGGTTCGAAGTCGAGCATTGATTCTTCTAATATTCTAACCACAAGCATTCCAGTGCTATTCGCTCTTGATTCAATTTCAATGCTTTCTGTGGCTTTATTAATTAAAGCAAAGACAGATGCGATTAAGCCAATGATAAGTCCTAGAATAACGGTCGCTCCTAATAATTCAACTAAAGTAACGCCTCTTCTATTCATAAATCATCCCCACCAATTCTAACTCTCTCGTTTGATAGTAGACAATCGTAATTGCGAAATGAATGACTTGATAATTGTTATCGTCAGCTGTCGGGGTTAAAAATGTGATAATGAGTTCTTCGTCATAGATTAAGTTATTGGAAGTATATTGGAAAAAACTGCAGGAAACAGGGGTTCCAACGCCACATGTCGTCGAAGTGACGGTTTTTGAAGTTCCATTCATCCAAGTCGATACAGTAGCGTAATCCAAGGTTTGAATTAAATCATCGCGAATCAAAGTTCCGACTTGTGTCGCAACAATTTTCTCATTTGCAGCGAGTGTTTGATTTCTAATATTAATAATGATAGTAATCGCTGAGGTGATGACAAGCGTAATGATAAAGACTGAAGCAATCGCTTCAATCATCGAGAATCCTTTATGATTTAACAATTTACGCATAACCTCACCTCGATTCTTTCTACATTCATTATAATATATTTTATGATTTTTATTCAATTATTTATGATATTTTGGCTAATTATTGCCATTATTTCACAAATATCGATTGTTAATGACCTTGATTTTGATATAATAGATTAATAGAGGTGATACGATTGAAGAATATTCTATTAAGTATAAAACGTAATATCTATCTCGTTGTATCAATTCTTGTGTTCGCATCATCGATCGCTTTTGCGGCATCGACGATGGGTGTTTTAGGAATTGGGAATAATAATGATGATACCAGTGTTGGGTATATTTATTTAGGCGGCCTTGATGAAAGTGACTATGAATCGGTTTTGAATCAAAAAGTTTCTTTATGGCAATCTGAAGCAACCTACGTTGTTGTTTTTCAAGGATATACGTATGAGATAAATTTAGATTTATTTCAGTTTGATATTTCATCAACGCTTTCTAATTTAGAAACAGGTGTTAAAAATCAGGCTTATTTTACGATTACCGAAGATAATAAAAACTTGCTTGTTGATCAATTAAATATTTCGTTTACTAACGAAATTATCGTGGGGTTTGACGTTGAGTCTTTCGTATCCCATGTTTTAAATGATATGGGCAGTTTAAAAACATTTAAAACGTATCTGTTAAAGGATTTTTTGCCCGAGACATTACCGACTCATTCTATGAATATGGCACTTGTGTCGAATTTGTCTAGTGATTTCGTCAATGCGATTGTATCTGAATCAGTCTATGAGATTACCATTGAACCAAAAACACGTTTTTCGTTACTTGAGACATTCAAAGATTCGACTTTCACCAACGAACAACTTAGTATTATCGCTTCTGCAATGCAAAAATTACTTCGTAATTCACCGATGACGAATTACACCTTTGAACAATATCCCATCATGCCTACTTGGGCAGAAGCAGGGATGAATGTCAGGATTTTAAGCGTTAATCAATTTGATTTTTCATTCTATAATCCTTTGGAATATTCTCTAACTATAACTGTCTATAAAGAAAGCGATAATGAACTTTTATTTACTCTAGATTCATATCCTTTTATCTCAACGTTTTCATCATCTACAACCATTCTCACATCTATTCCTTTCCAAGATTTAAATTTTGAAGATGAATCCGTTAATGAATTCACCGCTAATGTTGAAATATGGGATGAAACCACAGAAGATATAACCTACCGCGTTTTAGTAACACCCGGTGTTAATGGTTCTATTATCGCTTATACAAGAACAGAAACTTTACTCTCTGGTGAAACAGAAACTATAACGTTGTATGAAGAAGAAACGATGGCAGTGAATGCAGTATATCACTATTATACATACTTGAAGGACGGTGAATAATATGGCATTAAAACGGATAGGTGACGTTTTATTAAAAGAACATGTTATTACCGAAGAAGAACTTAAAAAAGCATTAAAAGAACAAAAAACAGACGAACGTTTAGGCGAAACTCTCGTTCGAATGAAGATTGTCTCAGAAATGCAAATCTTAAAAGCTTTGGAAGCTTCTACCGGCGTTCAAAGAATTTCTTTAATTAATTTTACGATTGATAGCCTTGTCTTAGGGTTAATCGACGAAAATTTCTGTCGAAGAAATAATATCATTCCTTTAAGAATTGAAGGCAACCGCTTAATGTTCGCAACCTCAGATCCCTTAGACTTCGCTGTCAGTGAAGAATTAAGAATGATCACAGGTTACCGTCCCAAAGCGTACTCTGCTCCTAAAAATGATATTATTACACAAATTGAAAAATATTATGGTTTTACAAGAACACTAGAAGCATTAGGCGTCAAACAAAATATTATGCTTGAAGAAGAAACCTTGGATGAAGAAAATGATTTTGACGAAACACCGATGGTGAAACTCGTCAATCAAATTTTAACCTCCGCTGTTTTCCAACGCGCAAGTGATATTCATATTGACCCGCTTGATGAAAAAACATTGGTAAGATACCGTATTGATGGTGTTTTAGATACAGTTAGAGAATTTCCAATTAAAATCCATAATCAAATGATTAGCCGGATTAAAGTAATGTCTGGGATGGATATCACCGAAACGAGAGTCCCACAAGATGGTCGAATTCAAACCTTAATCCAACAAAAAACTTTGGATTTAAGAATATCAACTTTACCGACCGTTCGCGGTGAGAAAGTCGTTATGCGTATCTTAGATTTATCCGGTACGATGAATAAAATCCATTCCATTGGATTAAGTCAAAAAGAAGAACGACAACTAAGGCAAATGATTGCGCAACCGAATGGAATTGTTTTAGTCAGTGGACCGACAGGTTCTGGTAAAACCACAACCTTGTATGCGTGTCTCAATGAACTCAATAATCCGAATGTGAATATCGTTACGGTTGAAGACCCCGTTGAAATTAAAATGGCAGGTGTCAATCAAGTTCAGGTTCATCCTGATGTTGATTTGACCTTCGCTAATGCGTTAAGATCGATTTTAAGGCAAGACCCTAATATAATCATGATTGGTGAAATCCGTGACGTGGAAACCGCTGAAATCTCGATTAGAGCCTCTTTAACCGGTCACTTAGTCTTATCCACAATTCATACCAACAATGCGATTAAAACAATCACAAGATTACTGGACATGGATATTGAACCTTTCTTAATTGCTTCTTCCTTAACTGGCATTGTTTCACAGCGTTTAGTAAGAAGATTATGTCCTGAATGTTCTACCCATGATGCCCCTACAGAAGCAGAAAAATCAATGTTTGATAAATACCATATAGATGTTAAATCTGTCAAACGTGCTAAAGGATGTCCATCTTGTAACTATAAAGGATATGCAGGCCGTGTTGGTATTTTTGAAGTGCTACCGATTACTAAAGGAATGCAAAAACTGATTGCGGAAAATGCTCCTATGAGTGAGTTAGAAAAACAAGCTCAAAGTGAAGGGTTAGTCACCATCATGCAATCAGGACTAGATAAAGTTAAAGCAGGGGTTACGACACTTGAAGAAGTTATGAAGGTCGCTAGTGAATAGGAGGCTAAGATGGAGCTCAGAAATTTTAAGTATGTTGCTTTAACAGCCGACGGTAAAGTCATTAAAGGCCGAATTGAAGCACTCAATAAAAGTGTGAGTATTAAGTATTTGCAAACGAAGAATTATACCGTTAAGAGTATGACGGAGTATTCAAGTTTTTTAGCTAAATTGAATTCCATTACCATTGGTAAGTTGATGAATGATAAAGCCTTAATCTTCTTTTTGAAGCAGTTAGGGTCCTTATTAAACGCTGGCGTAAATATCATGACAGCGTTAGAGTTACTAGCTTTACAACAAGATAGTCGTCTATTAAGAAAGCTCTATTTTGAACTGTATCAGCAAGTTTATAACGGTTTTTCTTTTTCAAAGGCGTTAGCCAAACAACCGAAAGAATTTCCAACGATGTTAGTTCAAATGATTGAAATTGGAGAATTATCGGGAGATCTTCCCAATACCGTTTTAAAGATGGCAGATTATTATGAAAGACAAATGAAGATTTCTCAGGGTATTAAAGGGGCTGTAAGAATGCCGATTATATATCTTGTGGCCGCATTACTAATCGCTGTTGGGATGTTACTCTTTGTATTTCCTAATATTACAAATTTATTTGCTTCGTTTGAAGGCGCAGAATTACCTGGAATCACTCAATTCTTTTTAGATGCAGGGGATTTTGTCGCAGCGTATGCAATACCCTTATTTGGATCTATTGGTTTGATTTTTATCGCGACTTTTATCCTTAATAAATATGTGCCTAAGTTTCATTATGGATTGACGGTTTTTAATCTTAATTTTCCGATTTTTGGCAAGTTAATCCAAATGAACAATCAAATTATGATTGCGAATTCATTATCACAGATGTTATCAAGAGGAATTAACTCGATAAAAGCGTTACAAACGATTAAAGGATTATTGACAAATATTGTGTATAAAGAATTAATTATCAAGACGTTAAATTATATCGAAGACGGTAAACCATTCTCAAAAGCTTTTGAAGAAAGCAAATATATCGATTCAATTATGTCAAAAATGATTAATACAGGCGAGAAGACTGGGGATATTCCAAAATTGATGGAAAACCTATCCACTTACTATAATGGTGTATCAGAATTAAGGGTCGAACAACTCAAAAATGCAATTCAACCTATCTTGCTCATTTTTGTCTATGCCATTGTAGGAGTTATGATGTTAGCGATTATGTTACCAATGCTTTCTTTGGGTGGTCAAATCTAGTATTAATTGCGTAAAATAGCGAATAATATTAGATGGAACCATTGACAAATGAACTCATTATGATAGAATTAATTAAGAAAATAAAAAATAAAAAAAGGGGATTTATAAAAAATGACGAATTTATTAAAAAACAAAAGAGGCGTTACGCTAGTTGAATTACTCGCAGTTATTATCATCTTAGGAATCATTGCAGCTATCGCTGTTCCTACTATTGGAAACTTGATTGAAAACCAAAAACAAAACGCAGCTGAAGCACAATGGGCTAACATCATAGATGCTGCAGAACTTTATAAAGCTGCTGAACCAGATGAGACTTCTGTGACACTCGCTACTTTAGTATCTGAAGATTATATTACTTTGGACTCTTCATGGGAATTCTCTGAAGAGGCAGCTGGAACCACTCCAATTTTAACTTCTGCAATAACTTTTGATATCACTACCGGAGTATCAGTAGATTTCCCAGCAGAATATACGACCATCTTCTTAAACGGTTTCCAAGTTGCACCTGCTGTTTAATTTCATTTTCTAGTAATTATTAAAAAGGGGTTCATCCCCTTTTTTCTTTTTAATACAATCTATTATTGTTAGATTTATCTAAAAATTGTATAATAGAGTACAGGAGAAGCGCTTAATCATGCAATAAAGCGCAATTTGACATAATGACTGCAGTATATTCGATTCTATTCTTTTTATTTGGAAGTCTATTAGCTTCTTTTATCCAACTAGTTGCGTACCGACTACCGCATAAGGAAACTCTCTTGGGTAGAAGTTATTGCCCTAATTGTCATGTCGATCTTAGATTTATCGATGTACTACCAATCATCGGATATCTAATTAATAAAGGCAAATGTCATTTTTGCCATGAAAAGATATCTATTTCCTATTTAATAACTGAATTAATAGGAGGATTCTTGTTTGTAATATCTTATCTCTTAATTGGATTTGAACTTGAATTAATTGTTGCTTTAATCATGATTCTTGTATTGCTCGCAGAATCATTATCTGATATTAACCAAATGATTGTAATCGATAAACTTTGGATGATTGGCATCATTCCTATTATCATCGTCCGCATCATTCAAGGCAGTTTTACAGATTACTTAATCTCTTCACTCGTTATGTTTGGTCTGTTGTTCTTAATCTTATTTCTAGGCAAACTTTACGCTAAAAAAGAAGTATTAGGCGGTGGAGACGTCAAACTCTATCTCTTTATCGGTTTTGTTTTATTATTACCAGAATCATTTTTATCTTTATTCTTAGCTTCAATATTTGGTGTTATTTTTGCTACTGCTAGAAAGAAAGCAAAATCATCGTATCTGCCATTAGTTCCTTTTATCTTTTTAGGAGTATTAGTTAGTTATTTCTTTGGATCAGCATTAATTCAATGGTATTTAAGTTTACTAGGGATGTGATAATCTATGAAGAAAAACAAATCTGATTTATCAATCTTTATGACCGATTATACGATAGGGCTGTTTCAACAAAATGAAACGAAGGATGCCTTATCGAATTTTGGTTCATTTCCGCTTGATTCTGGAATCATCGAGAATGGATATCTCCATGATCCCAATGCTTTATTGAAACTATTACAGTCATTTTATAAAGAAAAAGCCATTAAACCCAGAACGGTTCGTTTAGTCATTCAGGAACAAAATGTTTTAATTAGAGAAATCACCGTTAAGAAGTCTGATTTACAAAAACGGTCGATTGAAAACTATTTATCCGATACAAAAAATATGGGTCTTAATTTTCCATTTCAAAACCCAATCATCTCCCATTTCGTCAACTTAGAAATGGAAGATGAATACAAAGTCATCTTATTCATAGCAGATGACAATTTAATTAATGACTATTATGATGTATTTGAACGTTTAGGCGCAAAGGAAATCAAGATTGATTTGCCATCCTTAGCGATGTATCAATGTTACTCAAAGAAAACTGAATACGATATCAATAACACGTTACTCGTGACCATCTTTGAAAGAATGATGTCAATTCATGTCTTCGAAGAAGGTATTCCAGTTTTCTCAATGATAGAAGATGTTGATGGAATTGGCGAAGAGTTTTATGATACGGTTGAAAGTTATATTGAGAGAATCGCAAATTACTATCGATATAATTTAAGAAAAGATAAAAATAACATTTATAATACCTTGATTTTCAATCTAAATGATCAAATTGATCAAACGATTTTTGTTGAAAAGATGGGATTACGACTCAAATCATTTATCACGACTTTAGTGGATATGTCAGAATTTGATGCTTTACTTTTAGAACAATCAAAAGTAACACATTTGGCTTATGCCTCTAACCGTTTAGGGAATCAAGACATTAAACTTAAAGTTAATTTTAAGATTGAACGATTAAATAAATCGAAACTCTATGCCAACTATATCTTAGTATTAGCTTTAGCCATATTTTCTGTGTTTGCCTTACTCTATCTTCCTTATCAGTTACAACTTCAGGAAGTTCAAACACTGGAAAATATGAATGCAAGTCTTGTCTTACAACTAGAAGCATTACAAGACGAAATTCAATCAGAAGACGACTACTCTGAAACCCAAATTGAGTATAATGAAGCCTATAATGCGCTACAATCGCTTGAAGCATCGCCTTCAGTTTATTTAGAAGATTTATTATTCTATATAAATGGAACGTTATCTATTTCAAAATATAGTGTTGATACGGCAGAAAAGAAAATTACGATGACAATTACCGCAAGCACTGAATTTGAATTATCTGAATATTTAATCCAAATCTATGAATCTTATGGTATTTCGAACACGACAACGGATTTATCAAGATGGATGACGGCTTCTCCATTAAGAAATAATATTTCAACACTAGTGATGGAGGTGACGGTTTATTATGCGTAAAATTGACGTATTTGGACGTAAATTAAATCTCACTCGTCCGTTCTATTTAATCATCTTAATTTTTGCGATTGTCTTACCAGGTTACTTTTTAATTCAGAATTATTTTAATGCAAAAATGGATACTTTATCAGCTGAAAGAAGTCAGTTACAAAATCAAATAATTGTCTTATTAGGACAATCTCAAGAAGAAGCGTTACTTGAAATTGATGAAATGACACCTTATTTACCGACTCATTTTTCTCAAAACGCGATTACTAGTGAACTCACGGGTGTTAGAGATTTAGCGGGGCTAACTTTAGCGTCAGGATATGAACTTCAATTTATTGATGATGCGACTATTCCATTTACGGACACACTACCATCAACGATAAAAGCGGTTCAAATCAATTTATCAATGACGATAGATGATGCTTCTAAAGTGCTTGATTATACAAATCTATTAATGGCGTTAGATACCTTCTATTACATTGAATCACTAGAAGTCACCTATTTTGGTGAAGATCAAGCGATGGTTGAACTGGTCTTTTATACATTTTATAACGAAATCATCATTTCATAAAGCAACTGGCTATTCGACGAATGGCCAGTTTTCACTTTATTTCTTCGCGCATGCGTACGCGTGAGAGAAAAAAGAAAAAAAGTTACCAGTTTTAATAAATAATAGTTGAATTTTATAATGGCTTCTAGTAAAATAGAAGTGCTGACAAAATAAGTCAAGCGCAGGTGTAGTATAATGGTTATTATGACTGCTTGCCATGCAGTAGATGGGGGTTCGATTCCCCTCGCTTGCTCCAAAAGAATAAATCGCACTAATACAACCTGTATTAGTGTTTTTATTTTAAAAATTGGTTCACATTACTGGATTTTTTGATATGATAGAGTTGATAGAAATGGAGAATGATCTGATGAATGATATTTTTGAACTGAAGCATATTATCCAAAAATTATCTGAATCTCAATGGGATGTACTCGAGGGACCTTCAAAAAATTGGCTACGAGCGACTGAAGAACTCTTAATAGCAATTAGTAAGGCAGATAGTATTTGTGGCAACTGTGGATGCGAATTTGATGGGCTTTATAAAATTGCACTGAGGATTTTAAATGATACACCTAAAGTCGATACAGTTTAACATCACTGATAGTTTATATCGGTATCCCTATTCATTGCCATGGGTTAAAAATATAAAGTCACTTTTACTTAATAATGAAGTTACTATCCTATGCGGTGATAATGGATGTGGTAAATCGACTTTGATGAATTTGATGGCTTCATCTTTAAATCTCTACCGAATTAATTCCGGTGATTTGTCTAGTGAACCTTTAAAAGAAGCATCTAAAAGTATAAAACCCCTTTATTCAGTCGCAAAAGCACACGGTTTTTTCTTTGAAGCAGAAGCGTTTATCACCTATCTACATTTTTTAGAAAAAGAAAAAAATGAAGCGTTGAACGAACTTAAACGCGTTGAGTCTGACTATGCTAATCGTTCTGACTATGCTAAAATGATGGCGAAAGTACCCCATCAAAAAAGTATACATGAACTGGATAATCTATATGAGTATGATATAACGAAACGTTCACACGGAGAAGCGTATCTCGATTTTTTTGCATCGCGTTTAAAACCGAATCAAATATATTTACTCGATGAACCAGAAACGCCCTTATCATCTCAAAATCAATTGACATTACTCGCGATGATCAAAGATGCTGTCCAAAATAACTGCCAATTTATTATCGCAACGCATTCACCGATTATCATGGCCTATCCTGATGCATTGCTTTATCAAGTGTCAGATAAAGGTATCGATAAAATTGCATATCAAGACATTGAAAGCATCAGTTTATTAAAACAATTTTTGAACGCACCAGAACAGTTTATAAGACATTTGTAAAGGAATAAATAAATTTATAAGAAATGCTTATTGCTAAGCATTTTTTTTATTTCTAGAGTGAAAAAAAACGAGCATAAATATTATTATATGTTATAATATTCTTTGGATGTAAGCGTTTGTATTTAAAATAATACCAAGGAGACGTACTATGACAAGTGACACAAAGACTTTAAAGATGATGGCAGTCGTAAAAGACCGTCCAGAAGAAGGCTTCACGGTAGTTCAAAAAACAATATCGACGGATTTGGCTAGCCATGAAGTGTTAGTAAAAGTAATGAGCGCATCATTTTGTGGAACAGATTACCATATTTATAAATATGATGCATGGGCTCAAAACCGACTTAAATTACCCCTCACGGTTGGACATGAATTCAGTGGTAAAATCATTAAAATCGGTTCGAAAGTGACAAAAGTTAAAGTCGGAGATAATGTGAGCGCTGAAACTCATATTATTTGCGGTAAGTGTGAATTTTGTTTAAGAGGTGAAGGACACATCTGTGAGAACACCAAGATTATTGGTGTAGATACGGATGGATGCTTCGCTAACTATATAAAAATGCCTGAAGATAATTGTTTCATCAATAGTCCTGATATTAATCCTTTGCATTTATCAGTACAAGAACCTTTAGGAAATGCGGTTCATACCGTAACCCATTTTGATGTATCGAATAAAACGGTTGCGATTGTCGGATGCGGGCCTATCGGTCTTTTAGGTATTGACGTTGCGAAAGCGTATGGCGCAAGTAAAGTTATCGCCATTGAAGTTAATGAATACCGCCGTAATATAGCTAAAGAACTCGGTGCAGAAGTCATTATTAATCCACTCGTTGATGACGTGATCGCCATTGTTAAAAACGCAACCGGTGGTCGTGGTGTTGATGTTGTATGTGAATTTTCAGGGAACAAGAATGCGATTGAACAAGCGTTTAAATATATCAAAGCTGGCGGCAAGATGAGTATGCTTGGATTGCCATCTAAACCGATTGAAATTAATTTAGCTGATGATGTCGTCTTTAAAGGAATCACGATTTATGGGGTTGTCGGGCGTAGAATTTATGGCACTTGGCACCAAGTGAAAGACTTGATTGATAAAAATCAATTACATCTCGATAAAATTATCACCCACCAATTTCCATTAAAAGATATAAATATTGCCGCTCAAATTATGGGCAGTGGTAATAGTGGTAAGATTGTCTTAATCCCGGAGGAAGTATCGAATGAATAAATTAGCATTTATTGACCAAAAATTAGATGATTTAAAAAAACAAGGCGTTTACCGTAAATTACCGATAAATACGAAAGCTTGTGCGAATATCATTGAGTTTAACGGAAAAGAAATCGTTAATTTGTCGGCGAATAATTATTTAGGTTTAGCTACTCATCCGTTAGTCCTTAAAGCTGCGCATGACGCCATTGATAAATATGGGGCAGGTGCAGGAAGTGTTAGAACGATTGTTGGTAATCAAGACCTTTTAGAAGAATTAGAAGCTATCTTAGCAAAATTTAAGAACGAAGAAGCCGTTACTGTCTTTCAATCCGGACTCAATTGTAATATTGGTGTCATCCAAGCCTTAACAGATAAAGGCGATTTAATTATCTCTGATGAATTAAATCATGCGTCTATTATTGATGGAGTTAAACTGTCAAAAGCAGATAAAGCTGTATTTAAACATAGCGACATGTCGGATTTAAGAAAAATACTAGAAGAAAAAAGAAATAGTTATCAACAAGTCTTAATCATCACTGATGGGGTGTTCTCGATGGATGGTGATTTAGCAAATTTACCTGAAATCGTTAAATTAGCTGAAGAATTTAATGTCTTAACCTATGTCGATGATGCCCATGGTAGTGGCGTTTTAGGAAAAAATGGTCGTGGAACGGTTGATCATTTCCATCTTCATGGTCGTGTTGATATCATCGTTGGGACGCTTTCTAAAGCGGTTGGTGCTATTGGTGGATATGTTTGTTCAAAACAAAATGTCAAAGAATGGTTATTACACCGAGCAAGACCCTTGTTATTTTCAACAGCTTTACCTCCTGCGGCAGTTGGGGCAGCTATTCAATCCATCAAATTATTGCTTGAATCCGATAACTTAACGAAAAAACTATGGAGTAATGCACAATACTTTAAGCAAGGCATGAAAAATCTTGGTTTTGACATTGGTCATAGTGAAACGCCAATTACTCCCGTCATGATTGGCGATGAGGCATTAACGATGGCGTTTTCAAAAGCCTTATTAGAAGAAGGAGTATTTGTCTCTGGCATTGTCTTTCCAACTGTTCCGAAGGGCAAAGGAAGACTCAGAGTCATGATATCGGCTTCGCATACGCTTGTTGATTTAGCCTATGCTTTAGACAAATTCCATAAAGTAGGATTACGCTTAGGCGTTATTGAAAATTAAGTAACATGAAACTTATTAAATTTTTCGGGTATTTTGGGTTATTAAGTATTGCATTAACATTGCTAGGATATACGGCTTATGATTGGTTTAATCGAAGTTTAATCGTTTTTATTTTAATTTTGGTACTGGGTATATTTTTAATCTATGTTGTATTTACGATGTACAAGGATAATGTTAATTCAGAATCTTGGGAACTAAAGAAGATTGATTGGTATGATTTTTTGTTTGCGTATTTCGCTGCGATCTTCACATATAATCTTACTATGTACGATCAAGTCTCAAGCGTATTATCAAGCGCATTGGTTGGGCTTGTTGGTGGAACCATTTTTAAGAATCATGATAAAGCCATTTTCGCTGGCAGTTTCTTAGGAATGGCTACTGGAACAGTATTTGGTGCATGGGGTTTTGTCTTGGCTTCGCTTGTTATGGCATTCGTGTTTGTCTTTACCAAACCGCTTTATAAAGGCGTGGGAGGGAAACTTGGAACCATTGCATTTTCAGGAGCGATAATGGCATTTTTATTAACTGATATTACTCCTTCAGTTGGTTATACATTTTCAATTATTGAAGGTTTATATCTTGTCATCGCTTCGGTTGTTGGTGCTGTTTTGACAAGAGTTATATCCAACTTAAAAGACGTTTCAATCGTTCAGGCTTCGAGTGTTGTAGGATTAATTTTTGTGGTTTTCTTCGATTATGAAACATTCAGTTTATCGCCTTATATCGCTCTTTGCGGTTTTGGTGCGAGTTTTGTAGGAATGACGAATAAAGATCAGATGAAAAATGGTTTGATTGTTGGGCTGGGTGGTTTGCTGTTTGGCATTATATTCTATTTAGAATCAAATCTCTTCGGTGGATTTGGCGGAAAACTTGGAACTACAGCGTTCATATCCTCTCTGGTTGTAATCGGAATAACTCGTGTGATGCAGTCATTCTCAAAAAAAGAATTCAAATTTAGGTATTTAAAAGATGATGAAAGAAGCTAAATTTTTAGCTTCTTTTTGATTCTAATGATGAGTTTCAAACACTGTATGATACAATAATAAGTAAGAGGTGATGATATGTCATTTTATAGTGATTTTTCAGCTTATTATGACCAAATTTTTCCTGTAGATTTAAACACAATTGAAAATCTCATATCGCTTTTTAAACCACAAGGGCATTTACTAGACATTGGTTGTGGTGCAGGTGGATATGCTATTGAACTTTCAAAAAATGGTTTTAAAGTTGATGCAATTGATTTTGATTCTGAGATGATTGAAATAGCCAAACAAAAACTTGAAAGTATAAAATATCCAGTGTCTTTTAAACAAGGAGATATGCTAGATATTGACGCTGTTGATACATATGATGGAATATATTGTATAGGGAACACTTTAGTCCATCTATCTTCTGAAACTGACATCTTTAAAGCATTAGGGAAAATTTATGATGCCTTAAAACCTAATGGAACGTTTATCTTTCAAATTGTTAACTATGACCGAGTTCTTGATCAAAATATCACGAGTTTACCAACACTGAAGGCTTTAGAAGCAGAACTCATTCGTGATTATGAATTATTCAAAGGAAAAATTCTCTTTGAGACGACATTGAAAACTATTGATAATACCTATTATAATTCAGTAGAATTACTACCGATGCGTCAAAGTGATTTATTTAAAATGATGACTCAAATTGGATTTCATGAAGTGAGAAGCTTTGGAAGATTTGATGCATCTCCGTTTGAAAATCAAACGAGTTTTATGCTCGTTATGAAAGGTAAAAAACTATGAAAAACATCGATGATTACCGTAGAGAATTAGAGCGGTACAAAACTACTTCTAGACGAGGTATGACATTAACTCTTCTTGCGTTTATCTTTTTTATTCCTTCCGCAATGGTTGGCGCTTCTAACGGATTCTTTATATTACCGTTTATCGTAATGGCTTTTTTTATGGGTGGCGCAATTATCGCAGGGCGTGCCAGCATGAAGACAAAAGTCTTATCAAATGAATTTAAAGAAAATTACCTTCCCAAAGCAGTTGAAGAATTAATACCGGGTTCAACCTTCAATATCCATGGGGGATTTGACGAAACTGAAATTTATAAGTCATTAGTGTTACATCGTCAAGACCGATATGCCAGCGAAGATTTACTTCAAGGCGAATGGGATAACGTTGCTTTCAAAACCGCTGACGTCGTTTTAAGAGACGTGAGAAGCAATGGAAAATCAACGACAGTTGTCACGGTATTTCAAGGCAGAGTTATTAGACTTGATTTTGAGAAACCTTTTGATACCGACCTTTGTTTGATTCAACAAAGATATGTCTCAAGTTGGGCTTTTCCAGGATATGAGAGAATTAAAACTGAATCAATTGATTTTAATCGCGCCTTCAGTATTTTCTCAAAAAATGAGTTAGGGGCTTTTAAGATATTAAAGCCAGATTTTATGGAAAGATTGATGGGATTAGATCAAAAATTCAACGACCAAATATCGATCTCTTTTTTATCAAACAAATTATACATCGCTTTGAAAACCAATCGTGATACTTTTGATTTTGATTTTAAAACAGGAATTCCAAATAATCCGTTAGAAGAAGTTCATAGCAATGTGGAGCTTATCAAAGAATTAATTTCATTCTTCAAATACAACTAGCTCAAAGCACGCTATGCGTGTTTTTCTTTTATTTATTCGATATTTTTGTATACGTTATTGGCAATCAATCTTTCTTGACGTATAATGAATATATCTAGACAAGGAGGATAAACTGATGAGAGAACTGAAAATTGCGGACCTGAACCGGTTTGCGGATTTAATTCCGATTCAAAAACTCGAAAAAATTGAGCGTGGTTGGAGTGGTGATGATAAATATATTATTCATACACTCAAAGGCAAGTTTTTGTTACGCGTTTCAGACATTTCGATGCTCAAACGCAAAGCGAAAGAAATTAGTGTGATTGAACTCGTAAGCACCCTCAATGTCAATACTCCAAGGTTTATCGAACTACAGATGGTTGATGATATGATATTAATGGTTTTGACCTTCGTTGAAGGTGAAGACGCCATTCATGTCATTCCCACATTACCTCCCGCAACACAATACCGCTTAGGGTATCAAACGGGACGCGTCTTATGGCAAATTCATCATTTAACCCATAATTTATACCAAGAATCTGATTTTTTAAAGATGAAAGAAAAAATTCTAACCAGATTAGATTTCTATGAAAAAAGCAAATATTTCACTAAAAAAGATGTCGTCCCTATCCACTATATCAGAGAAAATATCGACGTATTAAAAGATATGAACGTTCGTTTAAATCATGGCGATTACCACATTGGGAATATGATTATCGATGAAAATCAAGATATCGGCATCATTGATTTCAATCGTTTTGATTACGAAGATGCGATTAAAGATTTTACCAGTGTTTTAACTTTCTCAAGAACCGCTTCAATTCCTTTTACCAGAGGAACTCTCAATGGGTATTATCCCGATGGTATTCCAAAACTTTTCTGGAAAAAAGTAAAAATTTATTTAGCATATAATGCCATGTATTCCATACTTTGGGCAGAACCTTATGGTGAAAGTGAAGTTAATTTTATGCTTGCGAGAAAAGAAGAACTTTACCATGAATATGATTATTTCCAAAAAGAAAAACCAGATTGGGTTAAAGGATAAAATGAGCTTACATCCAAAAATTCTCGCCTTACGTATGGAAAGGCAAGGTTTTAACAAGCGATTAGACAGAGATGAATATCATCAATTGTTTCGATTAATGAGTCCGGTTGTACCAATGTATTGGACGATGCCTGGAAATCCGCCTGTGATTCAACATCGGGCGGATTTTTCTGATTTCCACTATAATGATAAATTAAGAAGTAGAAGAGAAATCGTCAAAGGTAGATTTCAAGGTGGTTCTGTTGGATATGTCTTTTTTGATGAAATAGAACTCTATATTGCGTTATATAAAAAAAATATTGGAAAAATTACTCCAAAAATGGATGAAATTATAAACTTAATCGAACACGAAGGACCGATAAACGTAAAAGGAATGAAAGAAGTTTTAGGCATGTATGTAAAAGACATCACGCCGATTTTACATAAATTACAGATGGCGTTTATTGTTTTTGAAGACCAACGAAGCGTTGAATGGGACCGTGGTTGGTATGTCTTTGAAAGAGAGTTTCCTGACATCAATTTAACTAAATATACCTTTCAATCGGCTTTAAAAATAATCATTGAACGATTCCAAAAACTCATGATTTGGTTTGATGTTAAAATGGTAGAAACGGTTTATAAACTTCCAAAAAAATTGATTCAAGTTTCGATTGACGAATTAGTTCAAGAAAATAAGTTTCAGTTACTTGAAATAGAAGGAGATACAGGCTACATTTCAATTGAAGATTATAATCTTATACATCACCTAGATTTAAATCAAACGACGAATCAGATTTTTTGTATGAATAAAAATGATTTTTATGTAAAAGCGATGGAGTACATTTTACAAAAGGACTTCCCAAAAACAACGCATGAGCCGATGTATTATTTGTTACATCAAGGGGAGTTTATTGGTGCGGTTTATGGAAAATTTAGAATTAGACCCGATGAACTAGAAGATGTAATTATCACAAAAGATATTGAACAGATGGTTTTAAGAAAAGACGATATTATCAAAGCCATTGGAAAAGTCGCTGATTACTCAGTGAGTCCGTTAAAACGGTTTATGGGGGAAAAAAGATGAAGCGTTTGAAACCGATTAAGTATTCTCTGCTTTATAAAGGAGCCTTTATCGATCTTTGTGCCATTGGAATCTTATTGAACTTTCTTTCTTTGGAACAACCCTTTTTCATGACGTTATCTTATTATACGATTTTAAGTAATCTTGCTTGTTTAATCTATATGACGTTTTTATTTATTAGAGAGTGGCGAGGACTTCAAATATCTCAAAACCATATTCGGCTTAAGGGTGGATTCACCGTCATGATTTTTTTAACCTTTGTGATCTACCATTTTCTTTTAAGACCCGTCATTATCGAATATGGGACTGATTATGAAGTATTTCAATTGTCCGATATTTTAGTTCATTATCTCGCACCATTGATGGTATTCTTTGATTTTTTATTTTTTACACAACACAAACAACTCAAACGATTTGATCCATTTTGGTGGTTATTAATTCCTTTAATTTACTGGGTATATACTTTAATATATGCTTTATTAGGTGGCCGGTTTGTCATTGGTGAAGATGTATCAAGGGTGCCTTATTTCTTTTTAAGTTTTGAAGATTGGGGATTCTTTGGCGTCTTGCTTTGGGTCTTTGTCATCATGATTTTATATTTAATCTTAGGGTATGGGTTAATCGGAATTGATCATTTAATGCATCAACTAAAAATCAGAAAACAACGAAACTAACGAATGCTTATTTTTGCATTCGTTTTTCTATTATGAAAACACTTTTATGAGTAATCCCCTAGTTCAATTCATGAAATAAGTCTATAATGGTTACGAGGGATGTCTATGAAAATAATTAAACAGATATTTGTTATATTGTTATTTTATGTATTAGGTGAAATTATCGCTTTAGGCATAAGAGCGGTTTTTCCTACACTATTCGTTCCTGGGACGATTATCGGTTTAGGGCTTTTACTCATTGCCTTAGCTTCAAAAAAATTAAAACTCATTCATGTCGATGATGTTGGAAGTTTTTTAACCGGAAATATGGCTTTCTTCTTTATTCCGGCTGCGGTATCTGTATTAGAATATCTAGATTTGCTTCAAAGCAGTATCGTTAAAATTCTCTTAATCATTGTGATTTCCATTATCTTCAGTTTCTTCATGGTTACTTTATCGATTAAAGGGACCTTGTATTTACAAGCTAAATGGCAAGACCGTCAAGCAAACAAAAGAAGTGATGACCATGCGTGAGATATTATCGTCACAAGCATTTGGAATCATGCTTACACTTTTATTCTATTTATTTGGGGGTTGGCTTTACAAGAAAACTAAGTTTCCTTTTTTTAGTCCTTTGTTAGTGGCGACATTATTATTGATGGGGTATATTTTAATCGCTGATATTAATATGGCCTCTTTCTTAACTGATTTATCGGGAATTCATTTGTTTTTAGGTCCGTTAATTGTTTCGTTAGCCGTGCCCATTGTTAAACAATTTGATTTAATTAAAAAGAATATATTGCCGATATTAGTGGGTTCTTTTGTTGGTGCAATAACATCAATTCTCGCGGTTTATGTTTTAGGGAATTGGTTTAACATTGATCAAGAAATATTGTATTCGATCATTCCCAAAGCTTCAACGACGCCTATCGCCATCGAAGTCTCAGAGCAAATCGGTGGTATAAGAGCCATTACTGTTGCTGTCGTCGTTATGACAGCGGTCATCGGGGCAGTCATTGTCCCCATATTAGTCAAATTATTAAAAATTAAAGATCCTAGAATTATTGGTATGGGCTTAGGTACGACCTCACAAGCCGTCGGTACGGCGAAAGCATTAGAAATCGATCCAACAGCGGGTGCTATTTCTGGCGTAGCTTTAGTGTTTACTGGTATCGCAACCGCTATTATTGCTTTATTTATTCATTAATGAAACGTCGAAAGACGTTTTTTTTCTTGAGTAATATTTTAATCACTGGTACAATAGTGCATGATATGAGGTGGTATTTTGAAACTAACGAAACCAGAGTGGGGTCTTATTGGCATTACTGCGATTTACTTAATAATTTCACCCTTTGTTTTCATCGTTGTCGGGAATTTCTTACATTTCTTTTTAATTTTGAATATGATATTAGCGATGATTCCATTTTTAATTGCGAAAGTAGTAGCGAGACTTCCGGATAATAAAAAATGGATCAAAATCGGATTATCCATCTTATGGTTATTATTTTTACCTAACGCTTTTTACATGATTACCGATCTTATCTATTTGTCCAATCATGTTTATATCTTTCAAGAGCATCTATATGCCCCTGTGATTTATTTTGATGATTTAATTCCTTGGTTAGCCTTATTTCATATCTTTTTAGGTGTTATTATATCGCTTATTTGGGGCTATCATGCACTTTCTATCATGGAGGGTGTCGGAATGAAGGCTTTAAGTAGAAAGCTTAAGAATGGGTTAATAATAGCGATATTACTCATATCAAGTGTTGGTATTTATATTGGAAGGTTCTTTCGGTATAATTCCTGGAATTTATTCAGTGTTGTCAATATCATTAAGGATTTAATTGCGTCATTAAGTTTCAATATGGTCTTTTTTATTTTAGGATATATGATGGTATTATTAACTTTGTATTTGTTATCAAAGGTCCTCAAAAATATTGCATTATCAGAAGAAAAATAAACATGACAACACCAACGATGAGGTGTTGTTTTCTTTTTGAGCGTTTGACTTGATAAATAAGTTAGGCATAGTATACTTAAGGTGAAAGAGGTGTTATTATGAAAATTAAATTTGCGATTATTGTGGTTTTATTAGGAATCACGTTTGCATTGACTGGTTGTGCTATTACTACAACAGCAACCACAGCATCAACTGGCGTTACAACCTCAACGACTACTACCGCAACAACTTCAACGACTACTTCCGCAACAACTCAAACAACAGCATCAACGCAAAGAGTTTTTACTTTAGCAGAATTAGCAACTTATAACGGCGATGGCGGTTCGACTGCTTATATCGCTGTGAATGGAACGGTTTATGATGTAACCAACGTTGCCGAATGGAATAATGGCTGGCATAAAGGTGTTCATTTGGCTGGTACTGATGCGACGACTGCATTTGCAGGAAGCCCTCATAGTGCAAGTTTGTTAGCGACATTAACCATTGTTGGAACCTTGGCTGATTAAGTTCTTTAACCTCCAATATAAATAACGCGCAGGGAAGTCTAGTGTCGATTGACACTAGACTTTTCTGTTTTTTACAGCATTAATGACTAAATTTTTGATATTACGTAATGAAATCCTAACTTTTATAGTAAAATGAAATAAAGAGATGAGGCTGATAATATGGGTTTGCTACAACACCAATTTTCAAAAGAGTTTAGAGATATTGTCGATTTTGTCTACAATCAACATTTTGTATTAGATCAAAAATTAAAAAAAGAATATACAGATTATCAAAAAATGCGGATGAGAGAAGACATCGAGTATAACTTAAGTTTTCTTGAAATTTCCTACCGATTAGATGATAAAACCATTTTTCATGAGTACTCGTTATGGCTCATGTCTTTAATGATGAATTTGATGCCTCATGTTGGTTTAACTAGAATGAAAGAAAAGATGGTCCTTCATTATCAATTGATGAAAGAAGCTTTTAAAATAATTAAAGTCTATGATAATATAGATATCATTAATCAAATGATAGATGATGCGATTCTTTCTACGAATAATTTCCAAAATTATGCTTATGATGCTTTTGTAACTGATGATCGTTTCGGTTTAATGAGACGGAAGTATTTAGATTATTTATTAAAACACGATTCGAAAAGTGCGATGAATTTTATTATGGAGCTCTTTAATGCTGGATTTACCTTGGATGAAATCTATATTGACATCATTCAAAAGGTCATGGTTGAAGTAGGTCAGTTATGGCATCGAGGGGATATTGGCGTCGCAGAAGAACATTTTATAACCGTCGCGACACAAAGTGTACTATCGCAATTTTACCCAATCATTTTTTCGACTACGAAAAAGAATTTGCGATTATTATCTTGTAGCGTTGGCAATGAACTTCATGAAATGGGCATACGCATGATTTCAGATTTATTTGAGTATCATGGATGGGACACACTCTATTTAGGAGCAGCAGTTCCGAAAAAATCTATTTTAGAAAGCATTGAATCTGAGCGACCGCATGTGGTTGCTTTGTCTGTGACCATGCCGCAACATTTACTGCTGTGTCGTGATATTGCATTAGAGATTAAAACGAAATATCCTGATGTATTAGTTGGCGTAGGCGGAAGAGCTTTTACGATGACAAATGAAATATGGAAAACATGGAACGTAGATTTATACGCCACAGACGCAAGAAAACTCATTCAATTATCTGAAGAAAAGGTGATACGTGTTGATTAAATGTATATGCCAAGTTGATGTATCAAACAAAATAAGTGAAATCATTTATCGAATCAATGAGACATCGTTTCAAAAAGATGATAGTGTGACTGATATTTTAGGGGAAGAAGCAACATCAGTTATCGAATTATCAAGAGTCCATAAGGATATTGAGCAAAAAAGAATTAAAGACATGACCTATGTCGTTAGTATCCCTAATAAAGAAGAAGCTCTGGTGATGGTTCTTGAATTATGTGAAGAACAAGGGATTAATGAAATGGTATTGTTACTGTCATCGATTCGGGATTTTTACGATAAGTTCAAAGGCAATACGTATAATACGTTAGTCTTCGAAGAAATTCAAAAATTAAATAATGAACTCGTGAACAAAAATCGAGAGATTGCTAAGATCAGTCATAAATTAAAAAATATGAATGAATTACTTTCAAGTCGATTAATTAAAGATCCATTAACGGATTTAGTCAGTCGGTATCAATATGCCGATGAAATTGAAGGTGCGATTAACAGGTTTCCAGATGACGCTGCGTTCTTTGCCTTTATTGATATTGATAATTTTAAAGCAGTCAATGATACGTATGGCCACCGAATTGGCGATCAGTATTTGATTGAATTTGCGAATCGGCTAAAAAAATTACCATTAAGTAATGTTGTTAAATTACGAATATCTGGTGATGAATTTGGGTTATTTGTTTATGGAATCGACAAATTAGATTCAATTTATTTCGATATGTTTTGGCATATGTTTCAAGATAATATCTTGTATCCGATCACATTAGAAAACGTTGATCTGTCTTTAGAAGTGAGTTTAGGCATTGCTCAATATAAAACGGATGCCATTCATATCAATGAAATGATTGACTACGCCGACTTTGCGATGTATCTTGCAAAACATAGTGGTAAGAATAAATATTGCTTATTTAACAAAGAAGAATATTTAAGTCGAAAAGAAAAATAAAAAAGAAAATCCCGATTGCCATCGCAAACGGGATTATTTTTATTTGTGTAATAGAAGAACCATTTCTCTTAGTGTTTTAGCTGCAACCGCAGTCGAACCGCCTGTTGCATCGAGTAGGGGCGCGAGTTCAACGATATCTGCGCCAACGATGTTGTTTAATTTTTCGAATTCATTAAAAGCTCCAAGTAATTCTTTATAAGTCATTCCACCCGCTTCTGGTGTGCCTGTTCCTGGGAAAACCGAAGGATCTAAAACATCTAAATCAATGGTAATATAAACAGGTTTATCTTTGATTTTCTCAACGGCTTTATCAAGTCCGACAAAATCAAACTTACGTAAATGCGTATGGCCTTCAGCCGCCCATTTAAATTCACTAGAATCACCACTACGGATACCAAATTGATAAATTTTACCATCACCAACTAAGTCGTAGCAACGTTTTAATACGGTTGCGTGCGATAACTTGCGACCGAAGAACTCATCTCTTAAATCGGTATGTGCATCTAAATGAATAATATGAAGGTCAGGGTATTTTTCGACTAACGCTTCAACGACAGGTAGCGTCACTAAATGTTCGCCACCAATCATCATCGGTTTTTTATTGTCTTTTAAAATCTTTTCAGTCGTTTTACGAATGACTTTTAAAGCTGCTTCAACCGAACCAATCGGTAAATCTAAATCACCGATATCAGTGGTTTTGAAGTTCTTTAAATCCATATCGCGATACGGTGAATACCATTCGACGCCGATGGAATCGACGCGGATGGCATTACCTGCGAAACGTGTTCCAGGTCTAAAAGAGGTGGTCGCATCCATCGGAGATGAAAATATCACCACATTGGCATCTTTATATTCATCATTACAACTTTGAAAACTTAAATCTACTTTTTTAAAATTCATCTTCTTCCTCACTTTCCCATTTTGGCCAGTTTTCTTTATCAACCACTTTAATACAGCCATTATCTAAGTCGCAATGGAGGGTTGATCCATTATCGACATAAAATTGTAAATCTTCTAAGACTTCTTCACTGATGATTTCTCCAGGAATCACTAAGGGAATACCTGGTGGATAAATCATTATCATTTCAGCAGCAACTTCGCCGCCTGATTCTGTAATAAGTACTTGTTTTTTCGGAGCGTGATAGGCATCACGAGGACGACTATAAGTTTCAGGAAATGAATATGAAAATTTGACTTTTGGTGCTCTATGCCTGATTCTAAAGTAACGTTTCGATAAATCTTTTAAGCCGATAATTAAATTATCGATATCATCTTTCGTGGTCCCAAAGGTTAAGACCGCTAAGATTAAGTGTGATTCAGCCAATTCTAACTGGATGTTAAATTTACGTCTTAATTCTTTATAAGCTTCAAAACCAGTAATACCTAATTCAGAGACTTTGATGACAAGTCTTAACTCATCAAAGTCATAGTTTCCTCGGGACTTTACATACGCTTTATCAACGACTTCAATCCCGGAGATTTGTTTGATTTGTGTTCTTGCTTTTTTTGCGAGTGTTAAAACTTTTTCGATTTTTTCTGCGCCTTCAAAATACATTTGTTTTCTAGCTACATCTAAAGAAGAGATTAACAATGAAGAAGGAGAAGTGCTTTGAAGCATATTTAAAGTAGATTGTAAACGAACGTGATCAACTCTGTCTCCTTGAGCTAACAAGAAAGAGCTTTGAGTTAATGAGCCCGATGTTTTATGCATGGAGGTCGCTGATAAATCGCAACCAGCGTCCATCGCAGAAATTGGGAGTTTTTCAGAAAAATAGAAATCTGCGCCATGGGCTTCGTCTGCTAAAACAATCATGCCAGCTTCATGCGCATATTCCGTGATTTTTTCGATTTCAGAAGTCATGCCAAAATACGTTGGGTTGATGATGAAAACAGCTTTCGCATCGGGATGACGATCAATGGCTTTTTTGACTGAAGTAAAGGATACACCGTTGGCGATTCCCAAATCGGAATCAATATCGGGTTTGACGAAAATTGGCATCGCACCAGATAAGATGAGTGCATTGATTGCGGATTTATGGACATTTCTAGGTAAGATAATCTTTTCTTTTGCGCGTACCGTTGACATAATCATCGCTAAGATTCCGACGGTTGTGCCATTAATTAAAAAGTACGCTTTTTTTGCGTGAAAGGCTTCGGCTGCGAGTTGCATTGATTCTTTGATAACACCGGTTGGATGACCCAGTGTATCAAGTCCTAAGGGAGCATTCGAGTCGAGTAAAAACATATTTTGTCCGGCAAAGTCAATCATTTCTTGCGGGTTACGTCCAAGTTTATGTCCTGGGACATCGAAAGGGGTTGGATTGCTTAATCCGTATTCTTTTAGTTTGGTAAAAAAGGGAGTCTGATTCTGACGGTCTTCTTTCAATTCTGTTATACCACCTTTCGTTTATTGGTAACTGATAATATTGGTTATTTGTATAAAATACAAGACAATTTTTCATCGATAAAAAATATCAATGCAATATCATATTATCATTTAATTTCAAGATGTCAACCATAAATACTTGTGAGTGAAAAAAAGTTAAAATTGTTGGCATAATTTTAAGGTTATATGATATAATAATTCGAGAAAGATTTTTGCGGCTGTGGCGAAACTGGCAGACGCGCTATCTTCAGGCGGTAGTGCCGAAAGGCGTGTGGGTTCGAATCCCATCAGCCGCACCAAATGCTCTCTTTTTATCTAGGGTAATTGATGTGAAAAAAGGATCTTTCTATCATAACATGTTTTTTGATTTTTTAATTAACAAACATGCTCTTGCGGTCGTGGCGAAACTGGCAGACGCGCTACTTTGAGGGGGTAGTGCCGAAAGGCGTGTGGGTTCAAATCCCATCGACCGCACCATATATAAATGAAATAGCTTCCAGAAGTTGGAGATATGGTATAGTAATCATATTCTCTAATGAAAGAAGTTTTTTTTATGGCCAGATTTTACGCATCATAAAACATCTATACGATTTGAAGTAAACTTACACGATTATAACTAAATTGAAGGAGCAAAACAATATCTTGTTTATCACTCAAACGGAGTTGGGAAAAATATCTAGCTACAGCTATAGAAATTAAAGCATCCATCAAGCGTGTCAGTACCAATTTTACTCTTCGTCCTGATTAACGCAACTATCTACTAAATTTACAATAATTGCATTGAAATAATTTATAAAAATTTTACTTAAGCAATTCGTACAAAAACAATTTATGTGGTATAATAAAAAAAATATTACTCAGGACATCAACGAAATTGAATAAAATATATAAGTTAGAAGTATTAAAGTCCCAATTATCACAAAAGTCAAAAACATTTTACAAACCAAGGAGTTGGTATTAGTGCAAGAAAATCTCTATAAGAATATACTTTACAATTCGCCAATTGGTTATGCATTTCATGAAATGATTTTTGATCAATCTGGTGAGCCCTTAGATTATCGCTTCATTGAAGTCAATCCAGCTTTTGAAACATTCACAGGATTATTGGCAAAAGATATCATAGGAAAAACCATTTTAGAAGTCATTCCGGGGATTGAAAAGGAAACATTCAAATGGATTGAAGTATATGGAGATATTGTAAAAAACAATGAAACAAGGCGATTTGATGCATATTCCGAACATTTGAAAAGTTGGTATTGCGTCGAGGTTTTTTCACCTGAAAAGAACCACTTTATCACTGTTTTTAATGATATTACCTTGAGCAAAAAACAAGACGATAACATATTGGCATTACAAAGTGTTTTTTCCAATATCGTAAAACACGCTCCAGTACCAATTATGATTCATACGGATGTTGGCAAAGTATTAAATATCAGTGACGCTTGGGAAGACATTTCAGGTTATTCGAAAAATGATATACCGACAATCAATGCATGGACAAAAGCTGCATACGGATCCAAACAGAATGATGTCAAAGCGTTTGTTAATGAACTATATAATCTAAAAGAACGTCAACATGATGGTGTCTTTGTTATCAAATCAAAGGATAATCAAGAATTATCTTGGGATTTTTATTCAGCATATATAGGCAATACGTCGGAGAACAACAAAATGGCAATGAGCGTAGCCATTGATATCACTGAAGATTTAAAAAACAAGAAAGCATTGGCAAAAGAAAGACTGCTTTTTGAAACAACTTTGCTTTCAGTTGGAGACGGAGTAATTTGTACAGACAAATCAGGAAAGATTACTCTAATAAACAAGATTGCTGAAGAATTGACTGGTTGGACTAAAGAAGAAGCTATAGGAATGAAAATTGAAGAAGTATTTTCAATATATAGTGAGTTGACTGGTGAAAAAAGCGAAAATATCATTAATAAAGTCATTAATTCGGGAATTATTCACGAATTAGCAAATCATACAATACTTAAATCCAAAGATGGCATAATTAGACCAATAGCCGATAGCGCCGCACCAATCATTCTTAGCAATGGGGAAGTCATTGGAGCTGTTTTGGTGTTCAGAGATTATACTGATAAATACAATGCACAAAAGGAAAGAGAATCCCTAGTAAATGAACTCCAACAAACACAAACATTACTCAAGGCTAGTTTGAATAGTCCGGTGAACATGATCGTTCTAGCGATTGACAATGATTACAATTATCTATATTTTAACAATTTTCATAAAGAAGTTATGAAATCCGCTTATGGTATGGATGTTGAAATTGGTATGAATCTGATGGATTGTATCACTTCTGAAGTTGATAAAGCAAATTCAAAAATGAATTATGATTTAGCTTTATCAGGCAAATCAAATACCACAATTGAAGAATATGGAGATATAAACAAAGCTTATTATGAATCATTCTATAACCCAATATATGATGGGGAAAAGATAATCGGTTGTACTGCTTATGCAAGAGACATTACCGAAAGAATAAACAATCAAAAAGCTTTAATAAGCGAAAAAGAACGAGCACAAAATTATTTGAATATCGCAGGAGTCATAATTCTGTTTTTAAACAAGGAAGGTGTTGTTTCGCTGATTAATAGAACTGGTTGTAAAATCTTAGGATATGATGAAAAAGATATTGTCGGCAAAAACTGGTTTGACAATTTTATTCCAAAACATGACTATGAGTCAATAAAAGAAGTGTTTAATCATGTTTTCGTCAAGGGTAACGGTATTATCGACAAACACGAAAACTCCATCATTAATGCAAAAGGAGAAGAGCGATATATTTCCTGGTATAATTCAATATTATATGATCAAGATGGAGAATTAATCGGTGTGTTAAGCTCGGGAGAAGATATTACAGAAAGCAAATTAGCAGAAGATAAATTAAGAATAAGCGAAAATAGATATAAAGAAGTATTAAATAGTCTAGAAGCAGGAATTGTCATACATGCGAATGATACGAGAATCATTTCGTTCAATAAACGCGCAGAAGTCATTTTGGGTCTTGAATATGACGAATTAAGAGGCGAAACCGCTAATTCAAAGAAGTTTCAATTTGTTGATACAAATTATCAAAAATTGAAACACGAAAAGTATCCTGTCAATATTATTATCAGTACTAAAAAACCTGTAAAAAACTATATTATAGGGATCAAACATATTCATGAAGATAAATTGTTTTGGGTTTCAGTTAACGGTGTTCCAATTTATAATGAAGACAACAGTATCAATGAAGTTGTTGTTAGCTTCATAGATATTACGGATGAGAAAGTTCAACAAGATGAAATAAAATACTTAAGTAGCCATGACTATTTGACAGAACTTTATAATCGCCGATTTTTTGCCAAAAAATATGGTGAATTAGATAACAAGAAATATTATCCTTTAGGCATTATGATGATCGATGTCAATGGACTAAAAATCATCAATGACGCGTTTGGACATGAAGTTGGTGACATCGCTTTAAGGAAAGCCGCAAAGTTACTTCTGGAAGCATTCGGAGATGCGGATGTTGTCTGTCGAATTGGCGGAGACGAGTTTGCGATTATTATCCCAAATATTTCAGAAGAAAAATTGGAAATAATTACAGAGACAATCAAAACAAAATCGCAGAAGAGTAACGTTGAAAATATATCATTATCACTCGCTATCGGTTACGCAATAAAAGATGAAAAATCGAAAGAGAGTTTAGATGAAGTCTTAAAACTTGCTGAAAATCAAATGTATCGTCATAAACTCTCCGAGAGTATTAGCGTCCGCAATAATGCGATTAAAGCTATTCTAAAGACATTAACAAATAAATATTCTGAAGAGAGAATTCATTCCGCCAAAGTAAGTCTTTTGTGCAAGCATATGGGTGTAGCATTAGCCCTGAAGGAAGAGGAAATCAAAGAATTGGAATTAGCCGGAATGTACCATGACATTGGTAAAATATCTATTCCTGATGCGATACTAAAAAAACCGCAAAAATTGACAACAGAAGAATTCAATATTATTAAGACGCATCCAGAAATTTCTTATCAGATTCTTAAAGCTGCCGACGAATATTCAGATCTTGCTGTCCATGCCTTGTATCATCATGAACGTTGGGATGGGAATGGGTATCCAGCCCAAAAAAAAGGTAAAGATATTCCCCTGTTTTCAAGAATTATTTGTATTGTTGACGCATTTGAAGCAATGACTTCAGACCGCGTTTATAAAGAAAAATTTACTGAAGAACAAGCGATAATGGAAATTATCAGATGTTCGGGAACTCAATTTGATCCTGAATTGGCGAGAGTTTTTGTTGAAAAGGTATTAAAGGCTGATTGGAACTAATTTCCAATAACATATCAAAAAAGAATCCCCGCCTTCAAGGCGGGATTTTTATTCTAATCTATAGGTTGGTCACTGGAAGCACTGATGACAATCCTTTCTTTTTTCCAATTGCTCTTGGATTAATATGATATTTGAAAAGAGTGTTGTGAGATCATATGCATATAAATAAATGAAGTGCTGGATTAGGTGGATTTTAAACAGTTGCTTTAGACAGTCATCTTTGTAAAGCCATAATTTAGGGGTGCGAAACTGTATACACGATTATCATGAGATTTTATAATATGAGAGTTGAATTTCCACATGGTTGAATTTGATGTCTTTACCAGTGAAAATTTCAAAAATGAGAAAAATATAAAAATATCACAAAAAATGATTTAAGTATCACAAAAAATGATATAATATTGTTTGAGGTGATGAATATGCAAGAAAAGAGTAAGTTTTTAAACTATCTTCAAGAGAGATTAAATATTCAATCAGACGACTTGGCTGATTTTTTGTTCATCGATATCAGAACACTATATAATTATAAAAAACACACGATTAACACCCTTCCAAGCAAAGTAAAGGAAAAACTAATTATTTTTTTCCAAGGTTACGAAGAGTTTTACCAAGAAGACCTGACTGTTGATGATATTTACCAGAAATTAGAGAGTGCAGATACACAAGTGATCAATTACATAAGAACCAAGTTTTTGGAAGTTGCTGCAATTCGAAAGAAAACCTATGTTATAACCAGTACAAAAGAACTTCTGAAAAAAACAGAAATCAAAAGGAATGTCAACTCACTGGATGAATTTCTCGTTGATTTCAAAATCCTTATTGAATATTCAAATTTGTCAAAGGGGTACCTATACTCGATATTTGAAATCATCATTTCTAAGATAAACTCCGAAAATGATTATATGTTTCTAGACTATATCCATAAGTACAAGAAAGAGGAATAGTCATGATTGAGATAAAGAAAAACCTAGAAAAATACTACGAGCTTTTCAAATCATATGAAGTTTTTCAAAATTTTATCAAGTATGCAATTAGAGATTTTTCCCCTCAAATATTTGTTGAGAATGAGGAAAACCCACAATGTATCGTATTCTATTTAAATCCAGCATTTTTTATCTTAGGTGAACCTTCTGAGCAGCATAACAAGGATGTATTTTCTCTGTTTAAAAAGGATTCTTGGATTATTGCATCTTCGAATGCTTGGAAAGAGGTAATCCAAGATTACTTCAAAGATGGTGTCGTTACCCATCTGAGAATACAGTTCAGTTCAACTTCTTTAAATTTAGACCATATTAGGAGTCAAAGAAGGAATACACCGACAGGACTATCCATCGTACCGATTGAGAAGAAGCATGTCATAGAAGGTATGATTTTTGATGATGTCATCTCTAAATTTTTCACACAAAGTGATTTTTTATCCAATGGCTTTGGCTTCGCATTGGTTGATGATCAAGGAGTTTGTCATGGTTTTTCTATTACCAATTATCCGATTGTTGGTCATGAAATCGAACTATATTTCAGAGTGGGTTATGAATCATATCAACATCATCGGTTTAAAGGTATGGGAACGACATTATGCACCTATTTTATTGAAGAGTCGTTCAAAAAAGGATATGTTCCGATTTGGGATTCAGCCAACGATATCTCGACACATATTGCAAAGAAGTTGGGTTATAAAGAAGAAAAAGTGTGGTTCATGTACCATTATTTATAAAATGATACCAATAAAGTTGTACAATCTAGAGAGCCCCAAAAATGTATTCGACTTTGAATAGAGTTTAATGATAATAAATACAATATAGGGTTAAGAAAGTATGAAGGGTAATAGATTTACAGCCAAGCAAATCATTGTGAAATCAAGAGATACGGACATCCATATCTATTAAAATATGAGAATACTCTAGCAAGTATCAATGACTACTTTCATCATTCAATGATATCACCTTTCATAGTAAAAATAATTTGTTACATCGGAGGAAGAAAAAATGGTATTATCCAAACTCAATCTGAAAAAATGGTTAAGTTTTATCACTATTTTCTTCTTTTCAATTGCTTTGATTGCATGTGAAAACAAAGAAGTTGAGGAAGAAGCAAGAGCATTACTAGAAGAAGCAAAGACGTCATTAGTTATTGCCGATATGAACAATATTGTTAGCAGTATTGACTTCAGCACTGAAGGAAGAAACGATATTGCGATTACATGGGTTTCTGACAAACCTGAATATATTTCAAATACTGGGATTGTCACAAGACCAGCTTTTGCTGTAGGCGACCAAGCGGTCAAAGTAACAGCAACAATGACGATTCAATTCACAGCAGGTAAAAAAACAGCAACAATTACTGACACTAAAGATTTCACATTATGTGTAAGAGCATTACCAGACAATTCAGTACCTGAACTAACCTATAGTTTCATTCCTAGTTACAATAGTGGTCATATGTTTGACATCTATGAAGTAAATCAAGATGGCAGTCATCATGAATTACTATTAGAAGCGACTAAAGTTGGCTTCAATCAACCTGATTGGTCTCCGGATGGAACTGTGATGGCAATATGGGGATGGCATAGTCAATGGACCATTTCAATTTACACGTATGACACCAAAACTATAGCACTGACGCGATTAACAAACCAGACTTATGTTTATGATATGTTCCCCCATTGGAATGCAAGTGGTGATAAAATTGTATTTACAAGACAGTATTTATTAGAGAATGACAGAAATGAAATTTGGATTATGAATACGGATGGTAGTGATTCAAAGAAAATTGTCGATGGATATTCAGCGAGTTGGTCGCCCGACGGACATCAGTTAGTGTACAGCCAAGTAATCGATGGAAATGAAGATTTATACACTTGCACTAGCGATGGAACAAATATTATGAAATTGCTTGATTCTCCAAACAATGAATCCTTTCCTATGTGGTCACCAAATGGACAGTATATTATGTTTCAACAATTTCTTTCACCTGAAGGCGAAACGGACATTGATAGTTTTGAAATATGTGTTCTCAATCTTCTGACGTATGAGGTTATTTCATTAACTAATAACGATTATATGGACAGCGCAGCAAGATGGTCCCCCGATGGTTCGAAAATTGCCTTTTTATCTCAGGTTAATGGTGGCAGTGAAATCTATGTAATGAATGTCGATGGTTCAGAGGTCAAAAAAGTGACTACGACTAAAGAAGGAGCCTTTGCAACATTTCCTTCGTGGCGTCCTTCGATTAAACCATAAAAAAATAGGCTTAATAGAGTGTTATCAACATCCTTTTGCGACAATTCACTGTTTCATGTTAAATATATGATGTATTTGTTAGACAATCCTCAAAACATTTTTCCAAGAGTGCCAAAAATGTAGTTAGGGTGCTAAATTGTATTAATTTGTTTACACAATCCATCTATCTATTATAGGTTTGATACTAATGTATCAAGCCTTTTTTTGCTCTCAATAGTGCCTTTATGAAATTTATCCATTCGGGTTTTACATTGAAAAGATGAAACAAACAAGGTAGCCTTCGTAAACAATAAGCTTGTTTCAATACGATTACCAAATTTTTTACTCGATTACATCAGATTTCAATACGCTTACTAATCAATTTACTCAATCCCTTTGTAACTTTTTTAACACAATTACTTGACAGAAATCTCTCTTCATGTGAAATCATTCACTCGAGTTCACTCAATTCTCTTGTATCATCATTTCTTTTTTTATAAATCTTATCTATAATATCTCTTGTTGTTTGCACAATAATCGTAATAATCTATGACAATGACTTATTTACTGATAAAAAAGCAAATGGAATACTATGTGAAGGAAGACGTTCAATCATCGCCTTCCCTTTTCCGTAATTATTTGAAGTGTATTCCAAAAGAAAATTAAAGAAAATATGTAAAATCATTTGACACATTAAATACTCGCGTGTATACTGTATATGAACGATATACACAAGGGGGTTATTACACATGGATGTATTAACAATCACCAACCTAAATAAATCATATCCTGGATTTCAACTAAAGAATGTCTCTTTATCATTACCCAAAGGATATATTCTTGGTTTTGTCGGAGAAAACGGGGCAGGGAAAACCACAACTATTAACTCAATGCTAAACATCACTAAAAGAGATAGTGGAATAATCAAAATCTTTGGAAAAGATATTGATCAAGATGAAATTGAAATCAAAAAAAATATTGGATATATATCAGGAGAAATCTTTTATCCTAAAAAACAAATCAAACAAGTAACCAATATCTATAAGAGATTCTATGATTCTTGGGATGAAGATATCTACAGGACTTACCTGACAAAATTCAAACTAGATGAATCAAAAAAAATAGATCAATTATCCAAGGGAATGTATCTAAAATATGTCTTGGCACTTGCTTTATCCCATCATGCATCTTTATTAGTATTAGATGAACCCACTACCGGTCTGGATCCGGTAGCCAGAGATAATCTGCTTGAAATCTTTCAATCTCTGGTAGAGACAGAAGAAGTCAGTATTTTCTATTCAACGCATATTACCACCGATTTAGAAAAGTGTGCCGATTTTATTGCATTCATCAAAGAGGGAGTCATCATTGAACATTCCAGCAAGGATGACTTGCTAGACCGTTACAGATTAGTCAATGGTTCCAAAGAGTCTTTAAAAGTCATTAAGAATCATCTCATATCTTATAAAGAAAACGCATTTGGATTCAATGGTCTGATGAAAACAGATCTCATGATCGAACATGAAGACATAAGGTATGCAGAACCTTCGATTGACGACATAATTATCTTTTTTTCTGAGAGGAGAGATTCTTAATGAAAAACTTACTATATAAAGAATTGACATTCTCAATCAATAAATTCTTCTTTATCATTCCTTTTGTACTATCATTATTGTTTTTTATTCCCAGCTGGTTGTATTCACTGGTAATCATGTACTTTTTTTGGATCAGTGTTCCTCAAATCATCGGTGGATATACCGCACAACTTGATTACAAGTTTTGCGGAATACTCCCAGTATCAAAAAAAGATATCGTAAGTTCCAAAATTATTGCATTCTTGATTCTTGAGTTGATTCATATTATATCTGCAGTAATCTTTGGAGTGATTCATAATCTTATATATGAGTCTTGGAATCTATTCATGGAAATCAATCCTGCTTATTTTGGCGTCATGTTAGTCATGCTCGCATTGTTCAACATTATTCTTTTACCAAATTATTTTAAGACTGCTTACAAGTTTGGAAAACCGATTATTATCGGTGTTGTAGCAACTCTTTTATTTGCTGGTTTGTTTGAAGTGGGTGCTGCCATAATTCCATTCATGAGAGATATACTGAAATCGAGCAATGTCTTGACTCAACTGACTGTTCTCTTCATTGGAATTGTACTATTTGTAGTAATGAACTATGTTACACTCAAGAAATCAATTTACCATTTTGAGAGAATCAGGTAATGAAGAATATTCAAATATTGTCCAAATCAAACAAACCGATCTACCAGCAAATCTATGATCAGATTTCAAATCAGATCATCTTAAAGAAACTGGAAGCGAATAGTCAGCTACCTTCCATCAGGGCAGCCGCAAAAGAATTACGTGTCAGCATCATTACCATCAAAAAAACTTGGGAAATGCTCGAGCAAAACCACTTTATTTACACCGTCCCCGGTGTAGGGGCATTCGTCAATATGAATTCAGATACGTTTCTACTTGATAAGAAGAATCAGAAGGTAGAAGGATTGCTGATGGAAGTAATTCATGAGTGTAAGTTGGTTGGGATTACTCAAGATGAACTAAAAGAATTAGTTGATATTATGTATGAAGAGAAATAACCTAATTTGGTTGTTTCTTTTTTATAATACTTGAATAAGTGTCCTGAAGAGATAATTCATGAAACAGCTCTTGACTTTTGTGATTGAATGGAACAAAATATGTCATAGAATGGGATAAGTTCACGCAACCTACTTATTTTAAAGTTGATGTAATAGAGTCTTTCTTTAGTAGATTATGTTTTTTTATAATAAAATATTTGATATATTTCTATGAAAGATAAAAAAGGATAAAAAGATGAAAAAATTAAGATTTTTGGAATTACTTTATGGAGCACTTGATTATTATTATCAAGGAGATCCTAAAGGAGCTTATGATTACCTAACAAATAATCAAAATAGAGTCGAAGGTAGTGTTGCTGGAATCTCATATTACCGTTTTTTATTTGCGTGTGAAATGAAAGATAAGAAGGTTGCTCTTGATATACTAAAAGAGGCAGTAGATGACCTCGATTTTTGGTTTCCATACAGTAGTGTTGGCCATAATGAAATAAGACAACTTTTTACTGAAGATGAAACATATTTGCGATTAATTGAGTTATGTAAAATACGTGAAGCAAAAAGAAAATTCAGTGGAAATCCTGCCATTGATGTTTTTGAACCTAAAGAAGCGTCTTTAGATAATCCGAAACTTCTAATAGCGCTACATGGTGATCAACAAGAAATAGACTCGGTATACGATTACTGGAATCCAAAAACGTATTTTAATCATATTGTCGCAATTCCCCAAGCATCAGAAGTAGCTTATACTGATGGGCACGCATGGACTACGATTGATCGAGGAGTAAAGGAACTAAAAACCCATTACGATCAATTAGTATCTAAGTACCATTTGGAAAACGAAAATATCACATTATGCTCTTTTTCAGGAGGAACAGCAGTTGCCCTTGAAGCAGTTGTGAAAAATTATATTCAAGTAGGTAAATTAATATTTGTTGCGCCACCCTTACAAAATTTAGAAGTATTAAAAAACGATTTAATGATGTTGAAAGAAAATAACATATCTGTCTATATATTATGTGGAGATAGCGATGATCGATTCCTCCCAGTCGCTCAAAAATTTGCAGAATACCTAAAGAATGTAGGAGTAAATTATAAATTACATATTGCCGAGAATACAAAACATGAATATCCAAAAAACTTCGAGGAAATACTGTTGGAAATCAAAGTGTTTTTTAAGTATGAATAAAGACAAAATAATGGATTAAATTAAAAATGGTAACGCGCTTTTTTTAGTAAGCGCTAAAATCCTGTGAGACAAAGTAGATTTTATATACAGGTGCTTAAATATAATAAAGTAAGTCATGTAACCTAAATAAGAAGTTAAGGTTTGATATATTAATTTCAAGCCTTTTTTTATGCAAAAAGAGGCAATTCACCTATCATCAAATTTCGTATGCATTGTAGAAATTTGAAGTGTAATTTTATTTTTTTTATGGGGGTTAAAAATGGAATCTTTATATAATTAACTTCAAATATTAACAAGTATTTTCAACGTTATTTTGGATTAACAATAAAAATAAATGAAATTACAAAAAGAAATTGACAAGCATTATCAATGGTGATAATATAATCATAGATGATAACGTTATTTAATGTGATAACGCTTTGGAGGGCATAATGAATAAGGCAGTTATAAAAAGTATTATTGTGACATTTTTATTTTTGCTAGTCATAAGTATTGGGGGAGCCATTTCCTCAATTGCAGGAATTAACAGTAAAATCACTCTATTTATTGCGTATTTAATTTTATTTGTAATATTAGTTATATGGATTAACCGAAAGAAATATTGGGATTATTATGGTTTTAGTACAGGAAAGATTAAAGATAAGAGGAACATTTATATTTACATTCCTTTGTTTTTGATTGCACTTCTTCCTTTAATTGTCGGTTTTTCAACTGACTTAAAAATAGGGGATATAATATATATTCTATTTTTTATGGCATTAGTTGCTTTTGTAGAAGAAACAATATTTAGAGGAATTATTCTTAAATTGCTCCAAAAGAAGAGTAATTTATTTGCTATATTAGGAACTAGCCTTTTGTTTTCAATACCGCATATTTTGAATGCTTTAAATGGAAAAGAAATAAGCCAAACGATTTTACAAATTTCGTTTGCATTAGTTATTGGAATAATATTGGCAATTCTGATTATTAAAACAAATAGTATTATTACAGTAATCATTTACCATTTCATAAACAATACAATTACCTCTGTAACAAGTTCCAATGTTGACGCATCAATGTCACTCTACTTAAACTTGGCTGTTTTTTTAATTGCTTTAATTTATATGATTTATCTATACTCACTAATAATTCCTAAGAATTCTAGAAGTGAATGATAAATTAATGGCTCAATCAATCCGTTATATATAATAGATGAGCTGAAAGGATATATTGTTTAGAATGAAAAAAATCATCGTAAAAGTACTGTTTGTTTTATTAATTGCATTTATGTTATTAGGGTTACCCATGATTGCGGGATACATTGCTAGTGCGTTACCTAACACAATTTTTGATCCGGATGGATCTTTTTGGTGGATTAGTGTTCATCATATCGCTCAAGCATTGTTATTCGTTCCATTCATCTTCATAGCAAAACAATGGAAGCCACAAATTGATTTCAATTTGCGTATTGGTGATGCGAAAAGAGGGTTTCAATATGTTTGGAGATTCTCTTTGTTTTTCACTATTTATACGATTATAGGATTTATCATTACTTTCGCAACTGGTTCGTTTCAACCGTTTCGCTTTGATATCAATGCAAATAACGTGTTTGGCTATTTAGGTTTCCAATTGTTCTTATCCGGGCCTTCAGAAGAGTTCATATTCCGTGCTTTTGGGATTGGAGTGATTGCTTTCCTAATTCCTAGACGATTAATCAAAGCAAAAGTAAGCGTCGCTAATATCATCGTTGCAGTGATTTTTGGATTGGCACATATAGGTATTTTCTTTTCACCATTTAGATTATCATTTTCATTATTTCAAGTGATTTATGCGATTGCATTAGGGTTAGTTTATGGAGATTGCTTTGAAAAGACTAAGAGTGTTTTTTATCCAATGATGATGCATTCTATCTCCAATGTCATCGCTGTGGGAGCAAGCATTCTTGTAACGATTTTTTTAAGATAATCATTTGTTATCCAATAATTGTATCCAACGATAATAAAGTTAAATAACTCAATAATGACGATAGGCAATATTAGAGGGTACGTGATTGTAATCTAATAAATAGTCTTATACATTTCTAATATATTTAAGCACTAGGAATATTCTTTGTGCTTTTTTTATATGCCAAATTTATTGAAAATAAAAAAATATTATGTTTAGAGTAACCTAAAAGTTACAATGATTGATATAATGATAATAACATGTGATTTTGAACATTATTAAGTATTAGCATTTAAGGGGGAATCACTTTGAAAGAATTACTTAAAAAATCTTGGTTTACCGGACTTATAACCATAGGGTTATTATTGCTTGTTTTTTTCCTAAATCTTTGGATTTTATCATTAAAGTTAAATTGGCCATATAGTGAAAGTTTTTGGGAATTAGCAAAGGATTTATCTAGCGGTGATTTTATCAATATAATTGCCTTTATTTTTACTCTATTGTTCTACATATCAATACTACCCATATTAATATCAGGGATAAGTATTATTAAGAAGAATAATAAAGGTTTTGTCATTTCAATGATATATTTTATTGTTTTTGAGACGTTATTGATTGTCTTTCAATCGATTTCTACATATTTATCCGTTTTTGCGATTGTCCTTATTATTTTAAATGTGGTTTTCACCTTGGGAGCATTTGTCATGTTAATCCTAAGGGGTAAAAACATGGATCATACGATTGATCCTAAAAAAGAAGCGAAGGAAGTTCTCCTGAAAAATACAAAAATTCCTTTAGCTGTATTAATTGTTGATTTAATTGCAGTTATCATCTTGGTTTCAACTTTTGTTTTTCCAGTTTATTCTGCTGTCATATCCAACACGATTTATCATAGTGTTTTGGCATCGGTATTATTTTTGGGTGAGACAAGAATCGAAGTTGTCATTTATTTCTTAGTTAATTTTGCTTTATTTTTAGGAATGGTTTTATATTTTGCACAATGTATATCTTATTACTTTTATGATAAAGAAAGTTTTATTAAGAAATCGAAAACACTTATTTCATATATATTTATCGTCACACTTGTATTCTTCCTATCAGGATTAGGAATGGTTATCTATCATACATTAATCGGGAATATTGCACAAACGATTGCTTATATTCCGATGTTATTAAATAGTGTTGTAATCTTTGTCTTTTCCGTTTTAATGGGAAAATTTCATGCGATTAACCATAGTGTTATTAATACAGCTAAAGTGAGATTTGCTCGAATTGAATCACTTTTCTATGTTATTGTGATAACAGCTATTACAGGATTAATGTTACTGCTTAAGATTATTAAGATTGATATTGTATCTGGTTCTTATACAGATACCGTTGAATTGACCGGTATAGCGATTTTAAGAGATTATGCGAGTCTAGATCCTGGTTACCGAATCATCGCTTTCGTACTGGTTGTTATGCTTATTGCATCTGGTATATTCTTACTCGCCGCAATATCAAGTTACCTTGCTAAATATCGTAAATTTGATAATATTGTCAAATCAGCGACAATGATTAATATTTTCTTTATCTTCATCATTAGTATTTCTGGATATTATTTCCAGATTGGTCAACAAATCGACAAAGCAATCATATTAGACATTTTTAGTTTTTATGGTATTCCTGTTCCAGGTAGTATTAATGATTATGAATACTTGATCAGGTCAGATGCTATTTATGCACTAATTGCTTCAGTAGCGGTTTTAGTCATCATGTTTTTGAGAAAAGCCTTTGACCATGAAGAAATGAATATCTTTGAACCCGCCTTATTACCGGCGAGTGACGGTAAGATTGAAGATACAAGTTCGAAGTTGTCAAGTGATACAGATGATGAATCATTCAGTACCTTTGATCCGTGTCCAGCATTTTCAGAGTTAGATAAGAAAGTTGATGGATTTGGAAAAGACCTCGAAAAGCGAAAATCACAAAAGACGAAAGACAAGACTTTACATGAACTGGTTCATTTCGTTGTCGAATACGCAAAAAATTCTCGACTTCATCTTTCTTATACCGAAGAAGATATCGCAACGTTCGTTGCCGGTCTTGGGGCTAGTAAATTATCGATTCTTCAAGGAATGTCCGGAACCGGGAAAACCAGTTTGCCAAAAATATTCGCTGAAGCGATACTTGCGAATTGCGATATCATTGAAGTCGAATCGTCATGGAAAGATAAAAATGAGTTACTCGGCTACTATAACGAGTTCTCCATGAAATACACTCCAAAAAAGTTTACTCTCGCTTTGTATAAAGCCGCTCTTAATCAAGATATATTTACGTTCATCTTACTCGATGAGATGAATCTATCGAGAATAGAGTATTATTTCTCTGATTTTTTATCGTTAATGGAAAATGAAGAGCACCAAAGAGAACTGAAACTAATCAATATCAAACTGGCGAGAAAAGAAGAAGGAAACGAAATTGAATATCTCGCTTTAAATGAAGGTCATACGTTAAGAATACCGCCAAATGTATGGTTTATTGGTACTGCAAACCGTGATGAATCAACGTTTGTAATCTCCGATAAAGTGTATGACCGAGCGCAAACAATGAATTTCACGAAGCGTGCTCCGAAAGTCCGTAATTATTCCACTCCGATTTCTCAACAATATTATGATTACCAAACGATGAACAATCTATTCGTAGAAGCAAAGAAAAACGGCAATTTCGATGCGGAAAATAGCGAACTCATTAAGAGTGTCGAAGCATTACTAGCTCCGTTTAATATTTCATTTGGTAACCGAATATTAAAACAAATCGAAGATTTTGTGAATATTTATAATGCATGTTTTGATAGCAAGGATGTTGAAAGCGAAGCAATTGAAAAGATTTTACTCAGTAAAGTTGTTGCTAAATTAGAAGTGAAGACGATTGATGATAAAGAAAAACTTGAAATGGAATTTGAAAAGTTAAATTTACGTCAATGTGTTGCATTTATTAAACGTCTCGATAATGAGTAGTATGAAAAATACCAGTTATCAAATAAGTGAAGAGGAATATTTTCGATTTTCTTCATTATTAAAAGACATCCAAACTTTCGCTACAAAACATGAAAATGTGACGTATATTGAATTTGATTATTATGTCGTGAGAGATATGACATTGTTTTCAGTTGACCCAGATTTTGATTTTGAACGTTTGAAAAATACGATTCATCAAATTCGTAAATCAACAGCTTCTGTTAAGAGAATTTTTAGCAAACCCATCATCGTGTTGAAAGATACCGATGACGTTTTGCCGGTAGAAAACGCTCGTATCATCAATCAAAATACCTTACTTCATTTGGCAAATCATAGCCATAATGTTTCTAACTTAACGAATAGAGGGGTAAAGCCTAGAAAGCTTTTAACTCGGATTTACGAAGATGATTATAGCATTTATGAAAACATCATTTTTTGTAATTATATCGATGAAGTATTACTGATTATCAAGAAAAACCGGAGAGTTTTAAATAGCTTATTATATGCCAGTAATATCATGAAATTTAATCTACTGGAAAAAGTAAATCACGTCGATTATTTTCTTGCTTTGGGTAAATTACATACGGGATACATTCGTGATTTCAGCCAGTATTTCAGTTTGTCCAAAGAGTTATTAACGGAGTTGTCTCAAATAAAACAAGTTATCAATCCCAGATTAAGTAAACCCGTTTATCAAAAAAATAAAGCTAGAAACAAATCTTTATCTCTTAAAAAGACCAATATCTTTTTAATGCAAAAAGACTATCATCAAGTCTATAAAACTTATAAATATTTACTGACGAATCAAATCATTGTCAAAAAGAATCAAGAAGATATCGACTATGATTTACTGATTCAAAATTATTTGACGTATGTGAGAATATTGACGATATTCGCCGTGGGTCATTTTAACTTTGAGATTGATCCCAAAGTGAAAATGAATCTTAATTTTTTAAATACTGTATTTTCATTTAAAGGATGGAAACTCATTATTTCCAATACAGTTAATAATGAGTTGATTTTACATTTTACCAAAGAACATGATTATAAAGTTATGATTGTCGCAAACAAAAAGGAAGACATTGATATTGAACAACATAAACTTGATTATAGTGCCGATGAAATCATCGTCGCGAACCAATTTGATGAAGACTATTTAGAACGTGATGATGTCTATATTAGTATGGAAGACGTCGATTCTTTTAGAAGGATTCAGCAAATCGTTCTAAAAGGGATGGTTTATTCAGATACTTCAAGAACTGTATGTCCATTCTGTGGCGGAAAACTCCATAAAGAGCCTTATAAAAATGCGTATCAATGCAACGATTGTATGACACAAATCAAAGAAATGAATTGTTCAGAAAGCAATAAACCATTTTATTATACTGATAATGCTCATTTAAAGAAGTATGCGATTAACATTTCAGATTATAAACAAGATGAATACTGGTTCTATAAGAAACAGATTGAGTCATCGATGTTTTTTAGAAATATCACAAAGATTAATCATAAAGGTGATATTATTTGTCCTCATTGTAATAAAGTTCATGAACACTAAAAAAAACAAGAGTTTTAGAATTCTTGTTTTTATTTTCATAGATAAAATATTCAAATACCATATTTTATTTTTTATGCTTTTTAGTATAATATAAATTATAAGCATATGATGAGGTGAGTTCATTGAATATTGATGTCGATAGATTAAATAAAATTCAATCTATGAGAGATGTTATTCCATCCCACGGAAAAATTATTTTTATATTATTCGTCCAATCGTTGTTGTTAGTCGCCTCTATAATGATAGGTGTCATTTATTTTGCAGTAAAAGCCGATATTGAAAACAATATTGAAATCTTATTTTATATTGCAGTACTCATCATTATCCTGATTCGAACTTTTATTATAATTCAATTCAAAGGTGTAACACTGATATTTTTTATATTTGGAATTCGATATGTTGATGTTTCTTTTAAGCAGTATATATCCAAAGAATATTATAAGACTTTTTGGTGGGAACAACTCGTACATAATCTTAAGTTATCTGGCTTTGGGAGATATACCGATTTTATGGAAAGTCAATATACACAAACTCGAATCATGAAAGAGTTAGGAATCATTTATGTTGATAAGAAAGCTTTTGATCGTTATTTAAAAGATCAACCTAAAGAGACTTTATAAAAAAAACGACCCAGTATTTTGAAAAGGGTCGTTTTTCATATCATTGATTTTCTACAAATGCTTTAAATAATTCCATTCCTTTTGTTGTTTTCTCGATGAATGCTTCAAGAGGGACATCAATTTCCAGGTCAAATTTAAATATAACATCCATCGTCCAAAGAGTTTGATTACCCATTGGTTTAAACGTATTGATGCACTGGTTGTATGCGC
>PGXM01000023.1 GCA_002839155.1 Tenericutes bacterium HGW-Tenericutes-1 | reverse complement strand
ACAGATTTAGTAATAGACCTTTATTTTCTATGATTTAAGTGTTATTATTATATAAAAATGAATTGATTCAAAACAAAACAAAGGTACCAAGATGCATAATAACAAGACCACTGATTAAAAACCACTTAATTCAGGGTACGTAATAGCATCAAAAAAGGTAATCTTTCACAGACTTTATTACGATATATGTTACTTCGGAACAATTTACCACTAAAGAGTCTCGTGTGGGTAAACATAAATAGGGCAAAAAATATGTTACTTCGGAGAAGTCGAGGCACTTTTGTATAGCACTTCGCACAACTCGACACACGTCGAGTCCATCACATTGCTTTTACTAAAAACTGCATAACAAAGTCAATCATAAAGAAGTATTAGAAGCATCTATCCCCCTCAAACGTGAATAAATGCTTCTTTTTTTGTTTTATACACAATGTGGAATTAATTGAATTAAACCGCAAGTTCTTGCAAAAAATATCAACAGCATAGTCTGAAATATATAAATACCTATTGCTATATATTGATGTGTCATGGTATAATTCTATTGAATAAAATTACAAGTTCTTGCAAAAATTTGTAACAGGAGAAAAAAATGAGAGTTAATAGAGATAAATATCTAAATGAATTGATCAATAAAATGCATAACAGGACAATTAAAATAATTACGGGTATAAGAAGATGTGGAAAGTCTTATTTGCTAAATGAGTTATTTTTTGATTATTTAATTTCAATTGGAATAAATGAAAATCATGTTATTCGGATTTCATTAGAGGATTTAGAAAACGAACACTTAACTGATGCTCACGTTTTAAATGCGCATGTAAAGTCGCTTATAATAGACGATCAAATGTATTATTTGATCGTCGATGAAATCCAGCAAGTAGATCGCTTTGTACCTCTTCTAAATGGGTGGTTAAAAATTAAGAATTTAGACGTTTATGTTAGTGGCTCAAACTCTAGATTTCTATCAAAAGATGTGATTACAGAATTTAGAGGAAGAGGTGATGAGATCTATGTTTCTCCACTATCCTTTAAAGAATATTACGAAGCTCGTAGCATAGACTTTGATGACGCATGGAACGAGTACATCATTTATGGTGGGATGCCTTTTGTATTAGAAAGAAAAACAAATGAACAAAAGTCAAAATACTTGAAGGATTTGTTTAATGAAATATATATTAAAGATATCAAAGAAAGATATGGTATTAGAAATGACACTCAACTAAAGATTCTTCTCAATATTATTTCATCATCCATTGGTTCTTTAACTAATCCATCAAAAATAGAAAATACATTCAAGAGCGTGAAACAAGAAACACTTTCAAGGAACACGATTGAAAGTTATATGGATATATTAGAAGATTCATTTTTAATCAAAAAAACAAACCGTTATGACATAAAGGGTAGAAAATACATTAATACACCATCAAAATACTATTTTGTCGACATAGGTCTTAGAAATGCCCGATTAAATTTCAGACAATTAGAAGACACGCATATGATGGAAAATGTCATTTTTAATGAACTTATTAATCGAGGATATAATGTTGACATTGGGGTTGTTGAAGTCAGTGAGAAAAATGAAAATGGTAACTATGTAAGAAAATCATTAGAAATTGATTTTGTTGCTAATATTACAAATGATAAAATCTATATTCAATCAGCATATCATTTACCAAATGACGAAAAGGTAAAACAAGAGATTAGGCCTTTTCTAAATGTTGAAGATTCATTCAGAAAATTTATTATTGTAAGGGATAACATTGATGTTAGAAGAGATGATTTTGGAATTACAACAATCGGTTTGAAATACTTTCTTTTAAGTGATGATCCATTCAAGTTTTAAAGCCCATAAACCGTTATTGGAATGTAAAAATATGTTATCTTACTGTGATAAGAGTAGGAGCAACTAAAACACTATTCGGGTTCATTAGTGGTCCAGGAGCGCAACATGGTAAAACTACAAATCTGAATAATACACTAAACAGATATAAAAATCCAGCAAATAAACCAAAACATTTTAAGAACTTGGACAAGTAACTAAGTAAATATGCGAACAGATTATACAAATCAGCACTTAAAGATATTAAAGGCAGTATCGTTTGGGATGTAATCTCATCACTGATTGATAGTTTAATTTAGGATAGGAGAGTATTATCATGGAATACGTTTTAAGATATGTTACGATTGGATTAACAATATTTTTAGTTGGATTAATCAGACTTGGTTATAAGAGTAAAAGTGTTTCACAAGATAGTCTAATCAAACAACCCTTCTTGTATTTTTGGAGTGGTATGTTCTCAGGTTTAGGTTTTGCTTTACTTGTAATAGTAGTACCACTACTACCAACTACTAGTGATAGAGAAACAATGAATAGTTTTATTATAGTTTTTTCAATATTGATGATTTTTAGTATGTTGTTTGTGTGGTATTATATTATCTGGGAGATTAAGCTAGATAAGACTACCTTCTCGTATAGAAATTTTTTTGGGAAAGTAAGAAAATATGAGTATATTAGATGCACTGATGTGACTAAATCTGCCAGGGTTGACATCTATCATGATAAAAAATGTATCATAAGAATATCCGCTTTATCACCTAATTGGTATGCTTTGTCAAAGAGATTAGAACCAAACATGGAAGTGTATCAAAAGAATATGAATTAGAAGTAATATAATAGTGGAGGGGTTGCAAATGCAAACCCTCCATTTATTAATTATGAATTACAGCTGATTAACGAGGTCTAAATCTTTTAAGAAAATTAAGCACTGAAATTGTGAAATATGTTTCCACACTGTAAAAAGTCTGGAATGGGGGAACATAAAATAGCTAAAAATATGTTTCCGACGTACACGAACCGACATATTTTCGAGCAATCAGATATACTCCACGCAGACTCATTTAGGAAACATAAATCATAAAAAAAAGCTGGTCATCGACCAGCTTTCGCTAACTTTTTGGATTTTGCTTTTTCAACTTTCGCAAGAGCTTTGATTTCAGCTTTTGATAACTTTTTCTCTTTTTGTTTCTTTTTGACGTTTTTAGCATTCTTCACGATATCATAGGTTAATCTAAAGTCATTATCGTGATTAACAAACCGGTAAGGAGCACCTTCTTTAATATTGAGTGGTAACTCAGAAAGATACGCAATAATCGGTGTTAACATTTGATATTTGTTCGAGGCTTTAATAAGTCCATTCATCTTTTTGGACTTATCCCATTTATATAAAACCTTGTCATATTCATCAAGGATCATAATCACTAACTGATTTTTATTCTTATCAGGCGATATAAACGATTTATACATGACCAGTTCAGGTAAATTCTTTACATAGTACTCAAAGTATTTCTTAACTTTACCTTTTCCTTTGCCTTTTAATGATTTATAGGTATTGGTATCGTCATAGGTTAAACCATTCAGTAAAGTCTCAATCAAGACGTTGCCATTGAATTTCTTAGTGATGGCTTTATCCATCCGTTTATAAAATCCATTGAATCTTGCTTGATACTTTCCTTTGTTAATCATGACTGCAATCAAAGTAATCAGCGCAATGCCTACAGCCCCAATAACGGCGTACAGTTTCCAATTATCTAATAAAGAAGCGGCTAAAATCATATAAATCACCCCAAATTCTCTCTATTCAAATGATAACACATTATATATGATTTTTAAATCAATTTTCAAAATATTTTTGTTTACTTTAATTCGATAATATTGTATAATTCTTATAGGAAAAAGAAAAGGGGTGAAAGCATATGGCAAAAACCGTCGTTCGTGAAAACGAAACAATCGAAGACGCTTTACGTCGTTTTAAGCGTGATGTATCACGCGCTGGAACACTTGCTGAAGCCCGCAAACGCGAATACTATTTGAAACCAAGCGTTTCAAAGAAACTGAAGCAACGTCAAAACCAAGGTCGTAAAATATAGTCTTCAAAAGCACTTTCCAGTATGGAGTGCTTTTTTTTGCTTTAGAATTGTCCTAAATAGAGAAAAATTGATAGAAATATGGTATAATTTTATTTAGATAGAATAAAAGGAGTGATGCCGTTTAATGGTTGACTTATCTGTCCTTAATTTAAACTTGAATACTGTTTCAGAAATGGTCCAAATCCTTGGAACGAATGACAAATATTTAAAATTATTATCGCGTTTATACCATGTCGAACTTTATACGTCAAATAACCAAATTATGGTCGATTCTCATGATCTAATGATTTTATCTGAATTAGAAAGAATCTTTAATTTACTGAAGTTATTTGTTAAAAGAAATATCTTTTTTAACGAGCGAGACATTATCTATATCCATAATCTTATCAAGCAAGTCAGTGATGATGAAATTTCTGACTTGTTCATTAATCGGAAAGAAGTCATCAAGACTTTTTCAGGAAAGCCCGTTTATGCAAAAACCATTAATCAGAAGAAGTATGTCGAAGCCATCGAAAAAAGCACCTTGGTTTTTGGCATCGGTCCTGCTGGGACGGGGAAAACGTATTTAGCAGTCTTAATTGGCATTAAGAAATTAAGAGAAGGCACGGTGAAACAATTGATCTTAACTAGACCGGCCGTTGAAGCGGGTGAAAACCTTGGTTTCCTACCGGGCGATTTAATGGAAAAGGTGGATCCGTATATCCGTCCTTTATATGACGCACTCTATGAAATCATGGGACATAAACAAACAGAAGAACTGATTGCGAAAGGAACCATAGAAATTGCTCCTTTAGCTTACATGCGCGGAAGAACGTTAGAAAATGCTTATGTCATTTTAGATGAAGCTCAAAATACGACCATTAATCAAATGAAATTATTTCTTACTAGATTAGGGTTTGGGTCTAAAATGATTGTGACTGGCGATATCACACAAAGTGACCTTCCTAAAAACGCTGAATCAGGGCTCGTGAAAGCAAGTAAGATTTTAACGGACATCAATGATGTTGACATCTTATATTTTGATAATATCGATGTGGTAAGACATCCATTGGTTCAAACAATCTTAAAGAGGTTTGAAAATGCTCAAAATTAATCTTTTTAATCAATATGATGATTCAATGAAACCTTACAAGAAAACGATTGTCAAAGTCCTAAAACAATCAGCAAAAGAGATTCATTTGATTGGGAAACAAATCATTAACATCATCTTGGTTGATAATCAAGCCATTCATAAACTCAATCTCGATTATCGCCATAAAGATTACGCCACAGACGTGATAAGTTTTGAAAACGATGACTCCTTAAACGAACTTGGAGATGTGTTCATTTCGATTGATAAAGTGAAAGAACAAGCCCAAACGTATGGTCATAGTTTTGAAAGAGAATTAGGCTTTTTAAGTGTTCATGGATTCTTACATTGTTCAGGGTATGATCATCTCACCCCTGAAGATGAAGCAATCATGATTAATCTTCAAAATAGTATTTTAAAGAAATGTAACTTGACGAGGTAAATTTATGAAAAAACTATTATCAATTGCGAAAGAAAACATTAAAAATTCGTATTCACCGTATTCTCATTTCCCAGTTTCTGCCGTTTTGGAATTAAAAAACGGTGAGTTAATTAAAGGGATTAATGTCGAAAATGCATCTTTTGGACTTGCGAACTGTGCTGAAAGAAGTGCATTATTTACAGCTTACTCTTTAGGCTACCGTAAACAAGACATCAAACGCATTTTAGTCTATACTGATCATGATTATTTTGTGTCTCCATGCGGTGCTTGTCGCCAAGTGATGCGCGAACTCATGGAAGATGATTCTGAGGTCATACTTGCGAACAATAAAGACGAAATGAAAGTCTATCATAACATCGAATTATTACCATTTGGCTTCACTGAAGGAGATTTGTAATGTTCAAATCCGGATTTGTAACGATCATTGGCGAACCAAACGTCGGAAAATCGACGTTTTTAAACCAAGTCTTAAAACAAAAAGTTGCGATTGTATCAAATAAACCGCAAACCACCCGTGATTTAATCACCGGGATCTATAACGATGAAACATCGCAAATCATCTTTATTGATACCCCAGGGATTCATCATGCAAAAACTAAACTGGGTGAATATATGTCAAGTTCAGCGATTAACACCATCAAAACCGTTGATTTAGTCTTATTTATGATCAATGCCTTTGAGGATGTTAAGCAAGAAAATATCGAAATTTTCAAGGAACTAGCAAAGGCAAAAACACCGGTATTTCTTATTATCAATAAATTGGATACAATCAAAGACTTTTCAAGATTACAAGAAAACGTCGATGCCTATAAAGCTGCTTATAATTTTGCGAGTGTTTTTGGAATCAGTGCGAAAACAGGCGAAAACGTGGATAAACTCATTAGAGACATTAAAGAACGATTAGAAGAAGGCCCTCAGTTTTATCCAGAAGGTTCAGTAACGGACCGTCCTGAAACCTTTTTAGTCAGAGAGTTAATCCGTGAAAAAGTATTAGAATTAACCCACGATGAAATTCCTCATTCCATCATGGTCACGATTGATGATATGAAATACAATAAAGCAAAAACAACGATGGTCATTCACGCGACCATCATTGTTGAAAGACCAACACAAAAAGCGATTATTATTGGTAAAGGCGGTTCAATGTTAAAAAGAATCGGCACACTCGCGAGAAAAGACATCGAGGCCTTACTTGATTTTCCAATCTTCTTAGAAATATTTTGTAAAGTTGAAGAAGACTGGCGAAATAGAGAACACTATTTAAAGAATTATGGCTATAAACCCGAAAAACAATAAATGAAATCGGTGATCACTCTTGGATAGTTATGAAGGCATCATCATCAAACAAATCAGCTATAAAGAATCAAGCAAAATCATTTATTTATATACTTCTAGCGGCTTAATCAGTTTGCTCGTTCATGGCGCAAAAAAACTCTCAAGTCCTTATTTAAGGTTAACTGAAAACTTGAATTTAATCAAAGTGTTTGCGACTGGAAAAGGGCTAAAAACTCTGACTGACGGTGAAGTCTTGAATGATTATACAGCCATTAAATCTGATTTAGATAAAGTTGCTTATGTTTCACATTTGGTTGAACTGATTATGACCTATTCCGAATCAGAATATGACCACCAAAAACTTTACGATTTTGTTTTAAAAATCCTAGATAAGATTTCTGAATCAAAATCGTACATTCGTTACATTTATATGTTTGAAATCAAATATTTGTATATGCTCGGTATCGCTCCTAATTTCAAACGCTGTGTTGTTTGTAATAAAACGGATTCCTTACGTTTTTCGATCAAAAGCGGAGGATATTGTTGCTCTGAACATTACCCTGAAAATGAAAAGACTTATTCAGAAAATTCAATTCTAACATTATCAAAACTTTATTATCACGACATGAATCAGCCACTTGACATAACCATTGATCAAGCGACTGGCATTGAAATTAGAAACTTACTCGATGAGTATTACTTATATCACTTGAGTTTTCAATCAAAATCTCGTAAAGTCTTATCCGGGTTGTTGGGTTATTAACCGACAACCCGATTTCATGCAAAATAAGCCAATAAAATCGGTTAATTTCCGGTTTATTCTTGACTTAGACTTTATTCATAATATAATGTATTATGAGTAAATATGCCTATTTAGAGAGGGTTAGTATATGAAGACAACATTGGAAGGCATTGTTAGTTATGCAAAGCAATATGGTTTTATCTTTCAAGGATCAGAAATTTATGGTGGTTTAGCGAACACTTGGGATTACGGTCCCTTGGGCGTTGAACTTAAAAATAACATTAAAAAAGCATGGTGGGATGCATTCGTAAAGACAAACAAGTATAACGTTGGTCTCGACTCCTCCATTTTTTTGAATCCAGAAACTTGGGTCGCTTCTGGTCACGTATCGGGTTTCCAAGATCCATTAATGGACTGTAAATCATGTAAAACCAGACATCGCGCTGATAAACTCATCGAGGCTTTTAGTAACGGAACGGTTGATGCGGATGGTTGGGACAAACAAAAAATGTATCAATACATCGTTGACAATCAAATTAAATGTCCGAAATGCGGTGAAGTAAACTATACCGAAATTCGTGAATTTAATTTGATGTTTAAAACCGCTCAAGGCGTCGTTGAAGATTCAAAAAACATTATTTACCTTCGTCCTGAAACGGCACAAGGTATCTTTCTAAATTTTAAAAACGTGCAAAGAACGGCTCGTAAAAAAGTTCCTTTCGGGATTGGCCAAATCGGTAAATCTTTTAGAAACGAAATTACTCCTGGTAACTTCATTTTTAGAGTTCGTGAATTCGAACAAATGGAACTCGAGTTTTTCTGTAAACCCGGTACCGAAATGGAATGGTTTGGTTACTGGAAAACGTACTGTGCCGATTTCTTAAAGAGTTTGGGATTATCAAGTGACCATATCAAACTTTATAATCACCCAGAAGAAAAACTATCCTTTTATTCAAACGCCACCACCGATATCTTATATCAATATCCTTGGGGCTTTGATGAATTATGGGGGATTGCGTCAAGAACTAATTATGATTTAAAAAGTCATATGGATCATAGCGGCGAATCGCTTGAGTATTTAGATCCTGAAACCAATGAAAAATACATTCCATATGTCGTTGAACCCTCTTTAGGGGTTGAAAGATTATTCCTTGCCTTACTCACCGAATCGCTTGACGAAGAAGTATTAGGCGAAAACGATACAAGAACCATTTTACGAATTCATAAGAAATTAGCACCCGTCAGTATTGCGGTATTGCCCCTTATGAAAAAGTATCATACTGAGAAATCAGAAGAAATATTTGCGCTTTTATCGAAACATTTCAATGTTCAATATGACGATGCGGGTAATATTGGTAAACGTTACCGCAGACAAGATGCCATCGGTACCCCTTATTGTATCACCATCGATGAAGAAACATTGACGCTTGGCACGGTGACAGTTCGTGACCGTGATACGATGTCGCAGATTAAATTACCGGTAAATGAATTAAAAACATATTTTGAAAATCAATTTGAATAAGAATAAGATAATCTGATTTGGAGGTGGAAAAATGGAAAGAATTAGCCAACAAACAATCGATGAAATTATGAATGTCGCAGACATCGTCGAAGTCATCGGTGAGTATGTTCAACTCCAACCTGCGGGGAAAAGTTATAAAGGCTTGTGTCCATTCCATAATGAAAAAACACCTTCTTTTTTCGTTAATAAAGAAAAACACTTATTTAACTGCTTCGGTTGCGGTGAAAAAGGCAACGCTGCGAGCTTCTTAATGAAATATAAGAATTTAACGTATGTGGAAGCTTTAAAAAATCTCGCTGATCGTTACCGAATTCCTTTAGAAATCGAATCAACGAATAATCAACTTGATAAATTCAATCGTTATTATGAAATCAACCGAACGGCCCTAGATTATTATCAGTTGGCATTAACACATTTAGAAACAGGCAAACCAGCGCTTGATTATTTGAAAAAACGCGGTATTGATATTAAAACCATCCAACAATTTGAAATCGGATTTGCGCCAAATGACATGGATGTTTTATTTAAAAACTTAAAAACGAAATATCAAGAGCTTGACTTACTTGATATCGGATTAGTTAAAAAACATCAAGATGGTCACTATTATGATTTGTTCCGAAACCGCATAATATTTCCAATCAAAAATGCGCAAGGAAAAGTCATTGGCTTCAGCGGCAGAATCTATCAAGCATCGGAAACTGAACCTAAATATGTCAATAGCCCCTTCACTCAAATCTTTACCAAGGGAGAAGTGCTCTATAACTTAGATAAAGCCATCCCTGTCATAAAACAGATGAAGCGAGTGGTTTTATATGAAGGCTTCATGGATGTAATTGCATCGGTGAGAGCTGGTGTCAATGAAGCAATCGCGACGATGGGAACGGCTTTAACGATAGAACAAGCGAGACTCATCAAGAAACATACCGATAATATCATTTTATGTTATGATGGCGATTCCGCGGGTTTCGAAGCGATGATGAAAGCTATTCAAATCTTAGAAAATGAAAAATTGATGGTGAATTTAGTCGTTTTACCAGAAAAACTTGACCCTGATGAATATGTTAAAAAGTATTCATTAGAAAAATACCAAAATTATATCAACACCCAACAAATTGATCCTTTTGAATTTAAATATCAATATTTAAGGAAACATTCGGATTTAAAACGTGCTGGTGGAATTGAACGCTTTAAACTCTCGGTGTTCGATTTGATCAAAGAAACGTCTGCGACGGTATCGGAACTGTATTTGAAAAAATTAGCCACCGATACTTCGGTTGATTTTCAAACCGTAAAAACTGATTACCGTGATTATCAACTTTCAAAAGTTATCACGAAAAATCAAAATGAATCCAAACAAAAATTGATTCATATTGCGATTTCGAACAAATATGTATTAGCTGAAACTGCACTTCTCAATTATTACATTGATAGTCCTGAGTATCGCGCTATTATACAAAATGGCTTAGTTGGTGTTTTTTGTGCCGATGATTTAAACCGTGAAATTCTCCTTACAATCGATGATGTATTAGAGACTTCTAGTCATTCACCGAATTTAAGAGAAACTGTCTTATCAAGATTCAAAAACGAGAAGTTATTAAAAGCAGAATTAATTCTAAAACCAAAACATGATTATACGTTAATCGAATTAGATGATTGTATCAATCAAATTAAGGAACGGAGTTTAATATCCGAAGAAAATGCTATAAGAGAAAAGCAACGTCAACTTGATCCACACATTGACGTCGATGAATACAAGAAGTTGAGTGCAGATGTTTTAAGCATTCGCCAACGAAGGGAAAACATATGGAAAAAAACGAAATCATCAAAAAATTAATGAAAATGCACGAGGATAATGGACTCATTACTCTAGAGGATGTCAAAAAGTTTGTCAAAGAAGATTCAATTGAATTTGATGACATTATTATCGAATTAGAAGCAGATGGCATATACCTCGAAGAAAAAGTTGAATTGCCTGAGCTCGAAGATATCCTTGCGGATGAAGTAGAAATTCCAGTTGAAGAACTTCATGACGATGAAGAAGATGACTTTATCGATTTAGATGAATTATCGGACGAAGATCTTTCTGAAGATGAACTCATCGATTTCGTCGATTATGCGAAGGAAATCGAAGAAGAATTAATGCGAGACAAACAATATGATACATCTGTCTCAATTAAAGTTGATGATCCTGTCAGAATGTACTTGAAAGAAATTGGACGTGTCGAATTACTTTCAAGCGATGAAGAATATGAACTCGCTACCCTGATTTCTCGCGCACGCCGTGCCAAAGAAATATACGATCAAAAAGCAGTTGCGGGCGAAGAAGTGGGCGATGAAGAACGTGTAGAAGTCGAAGAACTCTATAAAAGAGGACAATTCTCTGAAAAGAAACTCGTTGAAGCGAACTTGCGCTTAGTTGTCTCGATTGCTAAACGTTATGTTGGTAGAGGCATGCAATTCTTGGATTTGATTCAAGAAGGCAACATGGGTTTAATGAAAGCTGTTTATAAATTTGATCATACAAAAGGATTCAAATTCTCAACGTATGCAACTTGGTGGATTCGTCAAGCCATTACAAGAGCGATTGCGGACCAAGCAAGAACGATTCGTATTCCAGTTCATATGGTTGAAACCATCAATAAACTGGTTAGAACTCAAAGAACGTTAACGCAAAAACTCAAAAGAGAACCTTATCCCGAAGAAGTCGCTGCTGAGATGAAGATATCGGTAGAAAAAGTCCAAATCATTCAAAAAGTCGCTCAAGAACCGATTTCTTTAGAAAGTCCGGTTGGCGAGGAAGAAGATTCTTCTCTAGGCGATTTTATCCCTGATCCAGATACTTTGACCCCATATGAATATACCTCTAAAGAGATGTTAAAACGTGAACTTGACGCTGTGCTAGAAACTTTAACTGACCGTGAAGAAAAAGTCTTAAGAATGCGTTTTGGATTACTCGATGGACGTACTCGCACGTTAGAAGAAGTGGGTAAAGAATTTGGGGTTACTCGTGAAAGAATTAGACAAATTGAAGCGAAAGCCTTACGTAAATTACGTCATCCTTCTAGAAGTAAGAAACTGAAGGATTTCACTAACGGCAAATAAATGGCACCTTTAAGCAAGCGACTTCAAGTCGCTTTGTCCTATTTACAGGGAGCGACTTATCTAGCGGATATTGGCTGTGATCATGGATACTTGCCAATAGAAGCCATCAAATCAAAAATCGTTTCCAAAGCCATCGCTTCAGACAATAAAATCGAACCCTATTTAAAGGCGAAAGCCAATATTGAATTTGAAAATTTATCTCACATGATTGAAGCTAAACATCAAGAAGGTATTGTCAATTTGCCAGCGGCCGTCGACGCTATATCGATATTAGGTATGGGCGGAGAAGTCATGGTTCAAATTCTTGAAAATGGATGTCTTGATAATATTAAAATCCTTGTTTTAGGCCCTAATTCAGAGGCAAAACAAGTGAGATATTTCCTTAAAAACAATCATTATAAAATTGATGACGAGGCCTTTATTATAGACCACAATCATTATTATCAAATCATTAGGGCGATCAAAGGCGAAATGCACTTAACGCCTTTAGAAGCGACTTATGGGCCTTTAAATATTCAAAGACAAACGAAAGAATTACTAGCGTTTGTTAATCATGAAATTACAAAGCTTACGAAGAGTTTAGAACACGCTTCCGAAGCATCGAAACTAGAAATAATCACTAAAATCAATGAAATGCGAGGTGTATTCAATGAACTCAATTGAAGTTATTAAGTATTTAGAATCCAAATATCCAAAAGAATTAGCCTATGAATGGGATAATGTTGGACTTCAAGTTGGATCACTCAATCGCAAAGTAAAAACGATTTTAGTGACTTTAGACGTAACGAAAGAAGTCATCAATGAAGCAGTCGAGAAAAAAGTTGATTTACTCATCAGTCATCACCCACTCATCTTTAAACCTTTAACAAACCTTTCCATTGAATCGCCCCGCGGATGGATGATTAATAAATTGATCAAACATGATATCACCTTGTATTCAATGCATACGAATTATGATTTAGCTGAGGGTGGAATGAACGACGTTTTATCGAAATTACTTGGAATTCAAAATCCTCAATTACTCGATACCATCGATGGCATTGGTCGGTTTGGTGAAATTGAACCGATGAAGATGCCTCAATTCATTCAAAAAGTGAAAGAGACTCTTTTGATTGATAGTGTTCGTTTTATTGGTTCACTCGATAAGGTTGTGAAAGTTGTTGGTATTTCTGGTGGTAGTGGATCCAATCACGTCGGCCAAGCAAAAAGACAAAACTGTGATGTTTACCTGACAGGAGATGTCACATATCATACCGCTTTAGACTGCATTCAAATGGGGCTTAACGTGATTGATGTTGGCCATTACGCAGAAAAAGTATTTAAAGACGCCGTTAAATTGGACCTTGAAGCCGTTTTTCCTGAAATAACGGTTATTTCATCAAACGTCGATTCTAATCCTTATATCACGCTATAAATTTAGTTTGCGGTCAATCTAGACTGAAATGATATATTTTACTTGTAATTGAAGTTATCCTATGATATATTATTGTTTGATGTTCAAAACATTTGAAGTTAAAACAATTGAGGAGATTAATGATGAGTAAAATTGGTATTGCCGTATGTGGTAACAGTGGAATTGACTATGCAGTTCATGACAAAAGAATTAGAGTATTTCGTTCGTTATTAATTGTAGAAGAAAAAGAGTATGAAGATTTTATTGAGATTAACGCTGATGATTTTTATAAAACATTAGTTGAACGTCCTAATATTGATGTTCATACTGCACAAACAAGCACGGGCGCAATCTTAAAAATGTATGAAGAGATGAAAGCTGATGGATACGATGAAATCATTTGTATTACTATTTCATCACATTTATCTGGAACCTATCAAAATGCAGTATTAGCCGCAAAAATGATGGAAGATACGCCGGTTCATGTTTTTGATTCACGGACACTATCAGCCGTTGAAGCCAAAATGGCATTCACCGCATTAAAAATGTCAGATGCAGGAAAAACGGTTCAAGAAATTCTATCTGAATTAGAATATATCAGAGATCATCATCACATTTTCGTGACGGTTGAAACTCTCCATTTCTTAGTTAAAAACGGTCGTTTATCAAACGCCGCAGGCTTTTTTGGAACCATGTTAAAATTAAAACCGTTACTTGAAGTTAGTAAAGAAGGAAAAGTTGTTACTGTAGATAAAATTCGTACGACTCAAAAAGCCAGAGAATCAATGCTTTCTAAGTTTATGGAAGAAATCAAAGGTAAGAACGTTGAAATATTTATCATTTATACCAATAACTTTGATGAAGCTGCTGATCTTAAAGATCGGATGATGGAAAATCCAGAAATTAAAGACATTAAACTAGTTCCGCTAACGCCTGTAGTAGGTTGCCATGCTGGACCAGGAACCATGGGGCTTGGATACATCGAAGTTAAATAGGAGACTTACTATAGATTGTCAATAAATAATTAAAAACCATGGATAAAAAACCTAATTAAAGGGTAAATAATGTTAATAATACAAAAAAGGCAGCTAC
>PGXM01000022.1 GCA_002839155.1 Tenericutes bacterium HGW-Tenericutes-1 | reverse complement strand
ATTCGTTAGATTTAAGATATAACTTTGTTTTAATCGCTTTATACATCTATTTCACCTCCTTTTATAATGCTATTTAGCTATCTAATAACATAATACGCATGAATTGAGCTTATTCTTTATTTACATAAAAATTTTTAATTGAAAAATACAATTTCCTATTAAAATAAAAAGAAGACTTTTATTTGTTCAAAATAAAAGTCATTCTATCTTTTTCTTGCATATCTTGGATCGTAAATATTTCTCCATTAGGAAAATAGGTTTTTGCCATATCACGAATTGCGAGTGCTTTATCAAATCCATGTTCAAAAGCAATGATAGAACGTTCGTTTAAAATCTGGGCTGCTTGAGATAAAATTATTTGATAAAATTTTAAACCATCATCGCCGCCAAATAAAGCAACTTTGGGTTCGTTTTTGATAATGATTTGATCCACCACTTCATCAGATGGAATATAAGGTGGATTTGAGACTAAGATATCAAACTTCATTCCTTTTAAAGGTTCTAACATATCCCCTTGGATGAAATTGATTTTGGCTCCTATCGTGAGTGCATTTTGTTTTGCGACATCAAGCGCTTCATGAGAAATGTCAGTCGCATAAGTATCAAAAGCGGGCTCTTCCATCGATAGAGCGATGGCCAAACATCCTGAGCCTGTACCCACGTCAACGAGCTTAACCAATTGTCCATTAAATACTTCATCATAGTACATTAAAACATTTGCGACAAGTTCTTCGGTCTCAAATCTAGGAATTAATACTCGGTCATCCACTAAGAACTTATAACCATAGAAATAGACATACCCAATTAAGTATTGAACTGGAATTTGTTCATAAACATATGCATTCACTGCTTTTTCAAACGCAAGTTGCTTTTCTTGTGGCATCTCTTTATCCATGGATAAATAGAGTTCTGTGGGTTCTAGTTGTGCAAAGTGAAGCATTAGTAATTTGATAGCGGACGCTTCTAATTGATGGGCTCTCGCTAATTTTTCACTGGACTTTAAAATCGATTGATACGTTGGCATATTATTCTTCAGCTTTCATGAGCTTGCGTTTTACTTCTTCAGAAATTAACGCTTCAATGACGGCGTCTAACTTACCTTCCATCACTCGGTCTAGTTGTTGAATCGTGAAATTAATACGATGATCAGTTATGCGGTTTTGTGGGTAATTATACGTTCTTACTTTTTCGCTACGATCACCCGTTCCAATTTTACTTTTACGTTCCGCACCTTCTTTATCGAGTTTTTCTTGTAGGGCGTTATCATATAATCTTGAACGTAAGATTTTAAAGGCTGATGCTTTATTTTCATGTTGGCTTTTGCCATCTTGACATTGAACGATGGTTCCCGTCGGAACATGGAGTAAACGAACCGCTGATTTAGTGGTATTAACGGATTGTCCTCCTGGTCCTGAAGAACAAAAAGTATCGATTCGAACGTCGGCTAAATTAATTTCGAAATCGAGTTCTTCAGCTTCAGGTAAAACAAGTACTGTTGCGGTAGAGGTATGAATTCTACCAGCCCCTTCTGTTGCTGGAACTCTTTGAACCCGGTGAACACCTGATTCATACTTCATTTGCGAATACACAGAATCTCCGGTAATCGTGAATTCAATTTGACCATAACCACCGGCTTCAGATTCAATGAGGTTTAATACTTCGATTTTCCATGATTTCGTCTCAGCGTATTTCGAATACATTCTGAATAAATCTCCTGCGAAAATATTGCCTTCGTCGCCACCGGCTGCGCCTCTAATTTCGACGATAACGTTTTTCTCGTCGGCAGGGTCTTTAGGAATAAGCAATAATTTCAAGGCTTCTTCAAGCAAAGGAATTTGTTCATGAACATGTTCTAATTCCATTTCAGCCATTTCACGAATTTCAGGATCGGTTTCTTTTGCCATCTCTTTTAAATCGTCTAATTGCGATAAATATGATTTATATTTTTGATAAGTTTCAACGGTCTTTTCTAAGCTTCTTTGTTCTTTTGATAAAGCCGTTAATTGTTTAATATCTGAAGATATCTCAGGATCCATGAGCATTGCTTGGATGTGATGATATCTTTCTTCAATTTGATCTAGTCTTTCATTTAACATACGATATGTCTCCTTTTAATTTAAGTTTTAGTGTCTTGCAAAGAAAAAACAGTCAAAGGCCGCTAATAGCCGCCTCTAGACTGTTCGGAGTCAACAACCTCTTCTTCATAAGCACTTGTACTTCTATTACTGAAGGTTGACATGTTCCGATTGAAAAGTAGTTCAAATTTACCAATTGTACCACTTCGGTTTTTAGCTAAGATGATATCGACAAGATTTTTTCTTGCCGTTTCTGCATCATAATAATCTTCACGATATAAAAACATAATGATATCCGCGTCTTGTTCAATGGATCCTGATTCACGTAAGTCAGCCATAATCGGTTCTTTTTCTTTACGATTTTCGACATTACGAGATAACTGTGACAAAGCAATCACAGGAACTTTTAATTCACGTGCTGTTTCTTTTAACACGCGGCTAATTTCAGAAACTTCTTGAACACGGTTGGCTTGATTATGGACAGAACCTGACAATAATTGTAAGTAGTCAATGACAATTAAATCAAGTTTGCCTTCTTGTTTTAATTTGCGACATTTGCTTCGCATGTCCGTAACTTTTACCGTACCGGAATCATCAAAATGAAGATTAAGTTCTGATAAAGCATCGACAGCGTAATGAATTTTTTCCCATTCTTGGGAATTTAAATTCCCTTGACGGATTCTAAAGTTATCAACTTGTGATTGGCAAGATAATAAACGCATAACCAGTTGATCAACACCCATTTCAAGTGAAAAGAATGCGATATGAGGTCTGGTTGGATTTTTAGCGACATTCAAAGCGATATTCAATGCAAACGCTGTTTTACCCATCGAAGGACGGGCAGCTATGATAATCAAATCAGAAGGTTGAAGTCCTAATGTAAATTTGTTTAATTGATAATATTTTGTATCAAGGCCAGTGACTTCACCGCCAATTTGAGCTTGTTCAGCGATTTTATCAACTAAAAGTTTGGCGATTTCACCGACACCTTTAAAGTCTGAGGTTCTTTTTTCTTTGGTGATTGAAAAGATATCGCGTTCAACATCATCGATAAATTCTGGAGCGTTTTCAACAGAATATGATTTTTCGATAATGCCGCGGCACGTGTCTTGGATTTGTCTTAAAACGGATTTATCTTTGACAATGTTTATATAGTTTAGTAAATTCGCTGTCGAAGGTACGGCGTCAATGATACCAGAAATATATTCGATTCCACCCGCTTTAGCAAGCATGTTCATATTTTCAAGACGGTCAGATAACGTGGTAAAATCAATGAAGATATTTTCTTGGAACAAGGACTTCATGGCTTGATAGATAGCTTGATGATTTGGAAGATAAAAGTCATGATCTTGAAGTTTATCCAAAATCGTTTTCAAGGAACCTTGGTCAAAAAACACCGAACCGAGTACGGCTTGTTCAGCATTGATACTTTGGGGAATTTTCTGTTCCATAGGTTAAGGCTCCTTTATGCTTTATTATCGTTTTTTTGTTCTTCTAATATTTGTAAATTGATGATTGCAGTGACATCTTTATGTAACTTAATTGGGATTTTATATTCACCTAATGAATGAATGTTATCATCTAAAACAATTTTACGTTTATCAATTTCGAGACTATAAACTCTCTTATATTCATCGGCGATTTGTTTTGAACTGACAGCTCCAAATAATTTTCCATTTTCTCCAACATTGACATAAAGTTTTAAAGGACTCATTTCAATATCAGCTCTTAATCTTTTCATTAATTCTAATTCGATTTCAGCTTCTTTTTCTAGTTTTTCTTTTTCATTTTCCATCGTTTTTAAGTTGGATTGACTGGCTTCAATGGCTTGTTTAGATGTCAATAAGAAATTTCCATAACCATTGGCGACTTCAATGATTTCGCCTTTTTTTCCTCGACCTTTTACATCCTTTGTTAAGATGACTTTCATGTTTTGTTCCTCCTTATAAGTGGTATTCAAGATGTCTTCAATTTTTGCGACAATTTGAGGTATATTTGCATTTTGAACTTGTGCAGCAGCGTTGTTTAAATGACCGCCACCACCAAATTGCTCCATCATGACCGATACGTTGAACCGATCAACGGATCTGGCTGAAATAGCTACCGTATCATTTCCAAGTGACCCAATTGCGAAAGCAGCGATGATGCCATCAATTTCTAATAATTCATCTGCAGTTTTAGCAAGTTGAACTCTATCTGATTTATTTTCTTGTGGCAAAGCCGCAATCGCAAAATGAGATAAAATAATTTGTGCTGAGTTAACAAGATTTGATTTGGTTTTTATATCGTCTAGTGATTCTCTTAAAATCAATTTTGCTTTAAACGGATCTGCACCATACATTTTTAGCATTGCTGCCGCTTCAAAGGTTCTGACACCCGTTCTATAGGTGAAATTATTTGTATCAATCATCATGCCAGCAAGCATGACGGTTGCTTCAAACGAATCAATTTCAAGTTCATAATTATAGAGTTCCATCAGTTCAACGACGAGTTCAACTGATGATGATGCATAAGGTTCTACATAACTTAAATTAACTTCAGAAAGTAAAGAGTCAATGCGCCTATGATGGTCTATAATCGCAATACTTTTCGTTTTTTCTAATAATTTAGGCTCAATGGTTTGAGTCGGAGAATGATGGTCGACAATAATGAGTAGTGTATTTTGATTAATCATATTGAGTGCATCATCAGGATCAATGATATATTCGATTAATTTGATGTATTCACGATTAAGCATATCAAAGACCTTGTCAGTCGTTTGATCAACTCGATCTAAGTCTAAAACAATATACGCACTCTTATTTTGAACTAATGCCATGTGAAGCAAACCAATGGATGCACCAAATGCGTCTAAATCGGTTGACGCATGAGGCATAATCATTGTCGCTTCATGTTTTGAAATTAGGTCACTAATGGCTTTTGAATTGATTCTTGCGGTAATTTTGGTTCTTTTTTCAACAGTATTAGATTTCCCGCCATAAAACTTTAGCGGTTGATTTTGCATATTAACGACGACTTGGTCTCCACCACGTCCGTGCGCTAATTTTAAAGCATCTTCTGCTAATTGTCCTAGCTCATCACTCATGATTTCAGCACAAGCAATACCCATACTTAAAGTAACCCGCACTTCATTTTGCGAAGAAATTTCATTGATTTGATCTAAAATTGTAAATTCATCTTTAGTCGCCAATTCTAATTGTTTCTTTGTCATAATTAAGGACGACTTTTCACTTCTTAAATTCATGAAATAAATATCATACTTTTTACACCAATTATCAAGCGCAGCTAAATATTTTCCATGTAAAGCCGTCTTAACTTGGAAGTCTAAATTAGCAGTCGCCTCATCAAGATTATCCAAGTTTAAAATCCCAATGACATTCGTGCTTTCGTTTAAGCGCCGTTTCATGGCTTCACGATCTGATACTTCAAACAGGTAAATACATTTATTCTTTGGGTAATGAACAACTTCAAATTCTTTTCCATAAACGTTGATGATAAATTTACCTTCGCGTTTTGAAATCATGTTTGATAGTTCTTCGTGGATAAAACTGATTTTACGCTCAACTAAAATATTAGAAAAATAGTCTTTAGCAGCGCTATTAGACCATTTAATGGTGAAAGTGTCATCATATAAAATCATACCTACCGGCAGATAATTTAAGGCGATATCTTCACTATTTTTAAGTCTTTTTTGAGTCATGCTCGCTTCTTTAATTTTGTTTTCAAGCACTTTAATTTTACCAGTTCGACGGTGGTTAAAAAGCAAACTGATTAAGACAAACAAAAAAATAGCCGTTAACAATACGACAAATACAATCAAGAGAATAAGATTATCTTGACCTATTAAATACAAGACTCCAACAGTCCCAAATGAAAGATAAGCGATGATTGAAAGAATTGTCAAAACGACGGTACTATTCTTTATCAAATAAGCGTCCTCTCTTTCGGTGAGTATATCATAATAATTATATCACATGTCATTATAAAAGCAAATCAGCATCCAAAAACATGACAAAAAAAAGACTCATAGAGTCTTTCAAATGACAATCTATTCTTTTACGAATGGTAACAATGCCATATAACGGGCACGTTTAATCGCAACAGCAAGATGTTTTTGGAAATAAGCTTTCGTTCCAGTCACGCGACGTGGTAAAATTTTTCCACGTTCGGAGATAAAACGTTTTAAGAGTTCAAAATCTTTAAAGTCGATATATTGAACTTTATTATCTGTAAAATAACATCTTTTTCTACTTTTTTTACGGTAGGGTTTTCCACCGGTAGAACCACCTTGTGGTTTAGCGTTGTACATATACTATCCTCCTATTTTAGAATGGTAAGTCATCTTCGATGGCTTGAATGTTTAAGTCGTTGTCTTTTTCGTTTGTTGGATTATCAAACGGTTTTACAGTTTCTGATGATCCTTTGCTTTCAAGGAAAACAACGGAATCACAGACAACTTCGGTGATATAGCGGCGAGTGTTAGTTTGAGTATCGACATAATCTCGCGTTTGAATTCGACCTTCAACAGCGACCATATGTCCTTTTTTGACATACTTACTGACATTTTCAGCTTGTTTTCTCCATGCGATACATGGAATAAAATCAGCGTCACGATTGTCAGAGCCGTTGGTACTATTTGCACTAGAAAACGGACGGTTCACAGCTAAGGTAAAAGATACCACCGGAACGTTATTGTTATTCGTAAAGCGCAATTCTGGGTCTTTGGTCAAGCGACCAACGAGGACGATTCGATTCAACATAAAATCACCTACTACATTTCTTCCCGATTGATAATGATGTGTCGGATGACGTCTTCTTTAATTCTGATGACACGGTCCAACTCATTTTTAGCTTCGACGGACATTTCGGTTTCTAGCAATACATAATAGCCTTTTTTGCAATCGGCAATTTCGTATGCAAGTTCACGAGTGCCCCATTCATTCACTTTCAAAACTGTTGTGCCGCGAGTCGTTAAGATTAGATTTAATTCTGCAATTAACGCTTTCTTAGCTTCCAGTTCGAGAGTGGGACGGATGATGTACATCACATCGTACTTTCTCATTTTAATTCCTCCTTATGGTCTTTTGGCTGCTACTATATAGCAGCAAGGGGTGAGATTTTCTCACGCTGAAACATTATAGCATAACTACGGTATTTTGTCTATAAAAAAAGACGGTTTTAAGCCAAATTAATCGATAAATACTTTTATACATCCATTGAATGAGACTCAAGAATTTCAATTGCTTTCGCGATGGCGTAATGGCTGGCTTGTTCTCTAATGGTAAATCGGTCTCCTGAAAAGTGTTCCATGAAAGTATAAACATGATTTTGGTACCAATAACCGAACCAAACGGTACCTATGGGTTTATCCGTATTTCCGCCTGAAGGACCAGCAATACCAGAGACAGAAATCGAAAGATCGCATGAGGTGAGTTTTTGTAGATTTATAGCCATTTCCTTGACACATTCATGTGATACTGCTCCAAACGAATTCAAGGTTTCTTTTGAAACCCCTAACCGGTTAATTTTCGCTTCATTTGAATAGGTAATAAATGCTTCCATGATGATTGATGACGCTCCCGGTACATTGATGATTTTAGATGAAACCATCCCACCTGTACAGGATTCGGCTAAGGAAACAGTTTGATTTCTTGACGATAAGATATGATATAATTTTAATTCGTTTGTGGAAGGATTGTTCTGTTGTTGATGCATTCATATCGCCTCTTTTTTTATAGATTGAACCGGAAGTGAACAACATCTCCATCTTGAACTAAATATTCTTTACCCTCAAGACGGAATTTACCCATTTCTTTGGCTTTAACTTCACTACCAGCCATCATTAAATCATCGTAAGCAATAATTTCAGCACGAATAAAACCTTTTTCAAAATCAGAGTGAATAATTCCTGCACACTCAGGTGCTTTCATTCCATTTTTATATGTCCAAGCTCTCACTTCTTTTTCACCAGCGGTAAAAAATGTTTTAAGTCCTAATAGTTCATAACTTTTACGGATTAAATCAAGTAGCCCTGATTCCTTAACACCTAATTCTTCTAAGAATAAAGCTTTATCATCATCAGGCAATTCTGCAAGTTCACTTTCAATTTTTGCGCTGATTACAGAGACTTTAGCATTTTCTTCAAATGCTAATTTTTGAACGGATTTGACATATTCATTATGTTGGTAATCGGTTAATTCATTATCGCTCACATTGCATACATAAAGCATCGGTTTTGCGGTTAAAAAATTGAAATTCTTAATAATTTTTTCTTCATCAGGCAATAGTTTTAAAGTTCTAATCGGAATGGAATCTAGTAATACAGATTTCATTTTTTGAAGCGCTTCATATTCAACAACCGCCTCTTTATCCGTTTTCATTTGAGCCCGTTTTTCAATTTTTGGAATACGCTTTTCAATCGTGTCTAGATCAGCGAAAATAAGTTCGATTCTAATGGTTTCGATATCGCGTAACGGATTGACATTGCCTTCGACGTGAACCACGTTATCATCATCAAAACAACGAACAACTTGACAAATCGCATCACAATTACGAATATGTGATAAAAACTGATTTCCTAATCCTTCTCCCTTAGAAGCACCCTTCACCAATCCAGCCACGTCCGTAAATTCAAAAGTGGTATAAATCGTTTTTTTCGGGTTATACATTTTAACTAATTTTTCCATTCGCTCATCTGGAACTTCTACGACCCCAACATTGGGTTCAATGGTTGCGAACGGGTAGTTCGCAGCGAATGCATTTGATTTGGTTATCGCATTAAATAATGTTGATTTTCCGACATTGGGTAAACCAACAATACCAGCTGTTAATCCCATAAATTTCAACTCCTCTAAATAACATAAACATTGTAATACATTTATCGTTTTTTTACAAGTAAAAGGGGGACTATTCCCCCATATATCGATATATTTATAAAATTGAAATAAGATTATTTATTTCGATTTAATTGAAATAACCTGATGGTATTGGCTTCAGTTATTTGATCAAGCAAATCCTTATCCATTTCTCTAATTCTTGCGATTTCAGCAAGAGTATAAGGTAGATATTCCGGCGTATTTTGCTTGCCTCGATAAGGCATTGGCGCTAAATAAGGTGCATCAGTTTCAATCAGTAATCGTTCAATAGGAATGACCTTAGCCACTTCTTTTGGCGTTACTGCATTCTTAAAAGTTACGGGTCCAGCCACAGAAATATAGAGATTTTCATTGACAAAGTCTGTCACCATTTGAGCTGATCCGGAGTAACAATGCATGATGCCAGAGGTGGATTTTGCCTTATAATTTTTAATCATTTCAAGGGTATCAAAGGCGGAGTCACGCATGTGAATAATTAGTGGTAGATTCAGTTTATTGGCGAGTTCAATTTGCGATTTAAAGACAAATTTTTGTTCTTCAATTGCTGATTTATCCCAATAATAATCTAAACCACATTCACCAATACCGACCACTTTTGGATGTTTTAACATTTCTTCAAGGGATAAAAGATCAGCTTCAGTTACCATCTTTGCGACTTCGGGATGAAAACCAATCGTACAGTAGACATTATCATACGTTTCAGAAATTGCAATAGCTTTCATATTGGTAACAGCGTCATAGCCAATACAAATAAAGGCATTCACTCCAGCTGCCATCGATTTTTTTATCGTTTCATCAACGATTGTATCAAATTGTGTAGCATTTAAATGCACATGTGAATCAATCATACTTTTGCATAATCTTTTAAGTAAAGATTATATCTCCTTTTGAATGTATTGTTTGTAAATATCAAGCAGTTCAATATAAAACCATTTTAACGTATTTCAACGTATTTATCTACTGAAAGACATCAATTATTAACGAAAAGAAAAGGGATGCTTGCGCATCCCAAGTTAAATCTTTTAATTATTTAATGATTGTAACAACTGAACCAGCACCGACAGTATGTCCACCTTCACGGATAGAGAACTTCGTTCCTTGTTCAAGAGCGATTGGGTGAATTAATTCAACAATCATCTCAGTGTTGTCACCAGGCATAACCATTTCGATTCCTTTTGGTAAATCGATAACGCCTGTTACGTCCGTTGTGCGGAAGTAGAATTGTGGACGGTAGTTAGAGAAGAATGGAGTATGACGTCCGCCTTCTTCTTTGCTCAATACGTATACTTGTGCAGTAAAGTTTGTATGAGGTGTAACTGATTTTGGTTTTGCAAGAACTTGACCACGTTGTACTTCTTCACGGTTAACACCACGAAGTAATAAACCAACGTTATCGCCAGCTTGTGCATAATCAAGTAATTTACGGAACATTTCAACACCCGTAACAACGGATTGTTTCGTGTCTTTAATACCGATGATTTCTACTGGTTCGCCGACTTTGATAGTTCCGCGGTCAACACGGCCAGTTGCTACAGTACCACGACCCGTAATTGTGAAGACATCTTCGACTGGCATCATAAATGGTTTGTCTACTGGTCTTTCTGGGAGTGGAATGTATGAGTCAACAGCATCCATTAATTCCATGATTTTTTCTTCGTAAACTGGATCGCCTTCCATTGCTCTTAAAGCAGATCCAACGATAATTGGAGTTTCGTCTCCTGGGAATTGGTATTCGTCTAATAATTCACGAATTTCCATTTCTACTAATTCGATTAATTCTGGGTCATCAACCATGTCAGCTTTGTTTAAGAAGACAACGATTTTTGGAACGCCAACTTGACGAGAAAGTAGAATGTGTTCTCTGGTTTGTGGCATTGCGCCATCAGCAGCAGAAACTACTAAGATAGCTCCGTCCATTTGAGCAGCACCTGTGATCATGTTTTTTACATAGTCAGCATGTCCTGGGCAGTCTACGTGTGCGTAGTGACGGTTAGCTGTTGAGTATTCAATGTGAGCAGTGTTAATCGTGATTCCTCTTGCCTTTTCTTCTGGTGCAGAGTCAATCGAAGCATAGTCGCGTACTTCTGACAAACCTTTTTTCGCAAGAACCATAGTGATAGCTGCGGTCAAAGTGGTTTTGCCATGGTCAACGTGACCGATGGTGCCAATGTTAACGTGTGGTTTTGTACGTTCAAATTTAGCTTTTGCCATTTTTGTATTCTCCTTTATAATTTTTATGATATTTTTTTTAGGTTTTGGATATCGATATTATTTTATAACAATATCTTGTTAAATGCAATAGATTTATTACCTAGGAGCAATTTCCTAAAAGACTAACTATTGCGTTTTTTAATAATTTCTTCTTGAATTGATTTTGGTGTTTCTTCATAATGCGAAAATTGCATTGTATAAACTGCACGTCCTTGTGAATTTGAACGTAATGCAGTTGCGTAACCAAACATTTGTGATAACGGAACTTTCGCAGAAATCTTTTGTGCGTTTCCTCTTGATTCTTGTCCTTCGATTCTGCCACGGCGGCTCGTTAAGTCACCGATAACATTACCTAAGTAATCATCTGGAGAAACAACATCAACTGACATGATTGGTTCTAATAATGTTGGTTTGCATTTGTCTTTAACAAGTTTTAAAGCCATTGAAGCCGCAATCTTAAACGCCATTTCTGAGGAGTCAACTTCGTGATAAGATCCATCGAATAAAGTTGCTTTGATGTCAATCATTGGATATCCAGCGATAACACCTGAAGTAATTGATTCTTGAAGACCTTTGTCAACGGCTGGAATATATTCTCTTGGAACGGTTCCGCCTACGACTTTATCAACGAATTCATATCCTTTTCCAGGATTCGGTTCAAAACGAATCCAAACATGACCGTACTGACCACGTCCACCGGATTGACGTACGAATTTACCTTCACATTCAGCCATTTGTTTAATGGTTTCACGGTAGGAAACTTGTGGGTTACCGACAGTCGCTTCAACTTTGAATTCGCGACGCATACGGTCAACGATAATTTCAAGATGAAGTTCACCCATACCAGCAATGATGGTTTGTGATGTTTCTTGGTCTGTATAGGTTCTGAATGTTGGATCTTCTTCAGCTAACTTAGAAAGTGCAACACCCATTTTTTCTTGGTCGTTTTTCGTTTTTGGTTCAATAGCAACATGGATAACTGGTTCTGGGAAGTTCATCGTTTCAAGAATGACAAATTTCTTTTCAGAACAGAGTGTATCTCCTGTAATTGTATCTTTTAATCCTACAGCTGCAGCGATATCACCACAGTAAACCTCATCAATTTCGTTACGGTTATTCGCATGCATTTGAAGCAAACGACCTAAACGTTCTTTCTTATTTTTTGAGGTATTAAGGATATAAGAACCTTTTGAAACAGATCCTGAATAGACTCTGAAGAATGTTAAACGTCCTACGAACGGGTCAGTCATGACCTTGAAAGCAAGGGCAACGAATTCGTGTTCGTCGTCATGTTCAACAATAATTTCATCACCATGTCTATCAAAACCTTTAATTTGTGGTACTTCTAACGGTGAAGGTAAATAATCGATAACGCAATCTAACATCGGTTTAACACCTTTGTTTTTGAAAGCAGATCCACAGATAACTGGGAAAAATTGAACTGATAATGTTGCAGTACGAACAGCTCTTTTGAGAAGGGCTGGAGTAATCTCTTCGCCTTCTAAATAAAGCATCATTAATTCTTCATCAAAATCAGCGACTGCTTCAATTAATGTATGACGTCTTTCTTGAGCAATTTTAAGTAAATTGGCTGGAATCTGTTTGATTTGAAAATCTTCATCTTGTCCGCCATCGAAATAAATCGCATTCATTTCAATGAGGTCAATCATGCCTTCAAAATCACTTTCAGCGCCAATCGGCCATTGAATTGCTTCAGCTTTTGCGCCTAAACGCTTGTGGATTGTATCAATTGAGTAAGCAAAATCCGCACCAGTCTTATCCATCTTATTAGCGAATACGACACGAGGTACATTGTACTCGTTGGCTTGACGCCATACCGTTTCGGTTTGAGGTTCAACTCCGGCTTGAGCATCAAGCACGGTTACGGCACCATCTAAAACACGAAGGGATCTTGAAACCTCGACGGTGAAATCAACGTGACCAGGGGTGTCGATGATATTGACTCTGTGATTTTTCCAGAAAGCAGTGGTCGCAGCGGCAGTAATGGTAATTCCACGTTCTTGTTCTTGTTCCATCCAGTCCATTTGCGAGCTGCCATCATGAGTTTCACCCATTTTATGGATTTTACCCGTGTGGAACAACACGCGTTCGGTTGTCGTGGTTTTGCCGGCATCAATGTGAGCCATGATGCCAATGTTACGTGTTTTGTCTAAGGTATATTCACGTGCCATAACTGATTCCTTCCTAATTAAAAGCGATAATGTGCGAAAGCCTTATTAGCTTCAGCCATTCTATGCATATCTTCTTTTTTCTTGACAGAAGCACCTTGACCATTGGATGCATCAACGATTTCTTTTGCCAATCTTTCTTCCATGGTTTTTTCATTGCGTGAACGCGAATATTGAACCAACCATCTTAATCCGAGTGTCAAGCGACGATCACTCTTAACTTCGCCTGGAACTTGGTAGTTTTGTCCGCCGATACGACGGCTTCTTACTTCTAACACCGGCATGATGTTATTTAAAGCATCATTGAAAACTTCTAAAGGTTCTCTTCCAGTCACTTCACGTACTTTTTCAAAAGCATCGTATAAAATGTGCTGAGCTAAGCCTTTTTTTCCGTCTAACATGACGCTATTGATTAATTTCGTAACTAATTTTGAGTTGTAAATTGGATCCGGCAAAACGTCTCTTTTAACAACTTTTCCTTTACGAGGCATAACAAATTCCTCCTTTCGAGAGATATTCTATTTTAGATTTTTTGTTTTTTGGTTTCATTGTCAAAATTGACTATTTTTTCTTGGGTTGCGCTTTCTTAGCGCCGTATTTAGAACGAGATTGCATTCTTCCGGCAACAGCAGTTGTGTCGAGTGTGCCGCGGATGATATGATAGCGGACACCAGGTAGGTCTTTAACACGACCGCCACGGATTAAAACAACGCTATGCTCTTGTAATTTGTGGCCAACACCAGGGATATAGGCATTGACTTCGCCGCCGTTTGATAGGCGAACACGAGCGTACTTACGCAAAGCCGAGTTCGGTTTCTTCGGGGTCATTGTAGCAACACGAACGCAGACACCGCGTTTTTGTGGACTTGATTGATCGGTATAAGTCTTTGATAATGAATTAAAACCGATGTTCAATTGAGGCGCTTTTGATTTTCTTGTTTTGTCTGTACGGCCGTGTTTAATTAACTGATTGATAGTAGGCATTACATTTCCTCCTTTCATACCCACACACCCGGGAGGTGCGTTTGAGTCATTTTTATAAGGTTACTATAGTAACCCCATGTTTTATATTTTTGCAGCAAGGATATTATACACCACGTAGCGAGGTGTGTCAAGCATGAATTATCAGGAATTCATAAAAAAATCCTCGCTCTCGCAAGGATCATTCATGCTGTAGCTGGCGCCTCAACTAGGACTTGAACCTAGGACCCCATGATTAACAGTCATGTGCTCTAACCAACTGAGCTATTGAGGCAAATAAAAAGAAAGATCGCCTG
>PGXM01000021.1 GCA_002839155.1 Tenericutes bacterium HGW-Tenericutes-1 | reverse complement strand
GCCCACATTAGGTGTTCTGTGACATAGTGAAGAGTAAATATTAAAAATAAACTGGTGCCATAACTATGAATATCTTAATCCTCGATAATTATTACAATGGCTTTCTGCAATCGTTTTATTCATGCCACCCGGAAGTAAAAAAGCAGAATTTCGAAGAAAACCGTTCTTCAATCATGTCCCAGCGCTTTGGCACTTCAGATGCATATTCCCATAATTTAAAGAAACTTGGACACGATGCGCAGGAGATCATCACAAACGATGATTATCTGCAAATTAAATGGGCACACGAAAATGGTATTAAACCATTACCTTTGCCGTTACCTCGTTATTTAAATTATGGGTTAAATTATATTTTAGATTATGATTGGCGCTACAAAATCATAAAAGCTCAGGTAGAGAAGATCAAACCAGATGTGCTCTATATTCAAGAATATAACATCTTATCTGATGGTTTCATAGCCAAATTAAAACCGCTGGTTAAATTAATTGTAGGGCAGGTTGCATCGCCAATTCCAATACATCGTTCATATAAATATTATGATCTTATTTTGACGTCTTTCCCTCATTTCGTGGAACGTTTTCGCAAAAAGGGAATCAAATCAGAATATTTTCGATTAGCTTTTGACGAGAGGATATTGAAAGAAGTGAATCTGTTTGATCCAAAATATGAGGTTACATTTATAGGGGGGATATCGAAAGCCCATAGGCATGGGAAAGAATTAATAAATGAGGTAAGCAATCATTTACCGATTGAACTATTTGGCTACGGTAAGAATGCCTTGGACCCATTATCTATCGCATATAAACACCATCATGGAGAAGTATGGGGATTAGAAATGTATAAAATCCTTGCACAAAGTCGCATTACGCTGAATCGTCACGTTGATATAGCAGAAAACTACGCAAATAATATGCGTCTATTCGAAGCAACTGGTATGGGAGCATGTTTGGTGACAGACTGGAAAGAAAATTTACATACTTTGTTTGAGCCAGAGAAAGAAGTAGTAACTTACCGTTGTGCAGATGAATTGGTAGAAAAGGTTACTTATCTATTGGAAAATGATAAAGAATGCCAAAAAATCGCAAGGGCAGGACAGAAAAGGACGCTAAAAGAACACACATATCAGAATCGAATGAAGGAATTGTTAGAAATATTAGATGAATATATTTAAAGTGATTAAGATGATCGATGACCCTACAATAAATAACAATCGTGAATATAACTATACAGGTCATGAAACTCAATATAGGGACGAATATCCTATAATAGAGGATTTAATCAAACCTAACTCAAAGGTTATTGATCTTGGATGTGGGAACGGGTCATTATTACAATTACTGAAAGATAAAAAAAACATCCAGGAATATGGAATCGAGCTTGTTCGGTCAGGTGTAGACATGTGCCTTGAAAAAGGATTAAATGTCCGCCAGGGGTCAATTGATTGCCATTTAAGTGAAATTGAAGACAAACAGTTTGATTATGCAATATGCAACGTAACAATCCAGATGGTCATGTATCCTGAAGTACTTTTGTCGGAAATGAAGCGAATCGCACACTACCAGATTATTTCATTTCCAAATTTTGCGAACTGGAGAAATAGGCTTGATTTACTGTTAAGAGGAAGGATGCCAAAACCTATGCTCTTTGGATATGATTGGTATAATACAGGGCATATTCACCAGCTTTCGGTAAAGGATTTCCTTGATTTAGCTGAAAAATGTGATTTAACCGTTTGCAGACAGATTCATATAGGAATATGGAGTTGGATTGGATATATTCGGAACTGGAATTCAAATCTATTTTCTACTATATCCATATATCTTTTAAAGGATAAACTATGATGGCCAAGCTGAAGAGTTATGTGAAAAAACAAGCCTTTCACCCTACACTACCAGGCATTTTTTTGAATCCTTTTTATATCGCACGAGTTAACCTGTTGAAAAACATCAAAAAATTAGCACCCCACTTTCATGGCGGGCGTCTTTTGGATGTAGGTTGCGGAAGAAAACCATATGAATCATTGTTCAACGTAACTTCATATATTGGTTTAGACATTGCTGGTGGTGGACACGATGATGATGCAAAATCCGCAGATATATATTATGACGGAAAAGTCTTCCCATTCAGCGATTCTTTTTTCGATTATGTCATCTCAAACCAGGTACTGGAACATGTTTTTGAACCCGGACAATTTATGGATGAGCTATATCGTATTCTAAAACCAAACGGGTTACTTCTTATAACAGTTCCGTTTGTGTGGGACGAACATGAAGCACCTTATGATTATGGGCGTTATACGTCATTTGGTCTGAATTATTTAATTTCAAAAAACGGTTTTAAGATTATTGAGCAACATAAAAGTGGTGGTTATATAGATACATTGGCACAAATGTTTGCTTCATACGTTTATACTATTTTTTTAACTAAAAATCATTATCTCAATGGTTTGACTTCTTTATTTATATGTTCTCCTATTTTGATAAGTGGACTACTCTTGTCCAAAATCCTACCGAAAAATGACATTCTATATCTGGATAATGTAATTTTGGCGAGGAAATTATGACCTACAATTTTTGCACATTCTTTGATCGAAACTACCTGTACAAAGGTCTTGCTTTATATTATTCATTGTTAGAACACTGTAATGAATTCAATCTATGGATTGTTTGTTTCGATGATACATCACATTCAGTGCTGCAAAAAATGAACTTGAAAAATGTAACATTAATTTCAATGGAAGAGTTTGAAGATGCGGAATTACTTAGCATCAAAGATAAACGTTCATCAACTGAATATTGCTGGACATGCACCCCTTCTGTTCCCCTCTATATATTAAATAAAGAAAGATCATTGGATCATATTGCATATTTAGATGCAGACCTGTTCTTTTATGGTGACCCTGCGCCGATTTTTAAGGAATTTGAGGGAGGGTCAATTTTGATCACTGAACACCGCTATGCTAATAATGTAAAACATTATGCCAAAAAATATGGCAAATATAATGTCCAGTTTATGGTCTTTAGAAATAATTCACATGGACTTGAATGTTTGAAATGGTGGCGTGATAGATGTCTTGAATGGTGCTATTCCAGACCATCAGATGGCAAATTCGGCGACCAGAAATACCTGGATGATTGGACAACCCGGTTTGAGGGTGTTCATGTGCTGAAACACCTGGGGGGTGGATTGGCGCCCTGGAATATTTCTGAGTATGAAATATCAAATATAAATAATAAAATATACGTAAATGAAGATTTATTGATTTTTTATCATTTTCACTCTCTTAAAATAATTAATAATGAGAAGTTTGATCTTGTGGGCGGGTATAATTTGAAAAAGGAACATATATTTAATATATATATGCCTTATGTCAAAACTATTAATAAAATAATTGATAACGTACATGATATGGATCCAAATTTTAAGTATGGGTGTCACACAAATAATTTAATGGATTATGCAAAACTAATTATAAGAATTATCAAAAAGTATTATTTTATAATTCATTTGAAGGAAAAATAAAAAATATGTCACAAAATTTAATAAATTTTTTCACAGATAAGAATGTCCTGATCACAGGCGGATTGGGATTTATTGGTAGTACACTTGCAATCAAACTCGCAAAAGTTAATGCAAACGTCACTATAGTAGATTCGTTGATTCCGGATTCTGGAGGTAATATATTCAATATCCAACCTGCCAAAGACAGGATAAAAATCAATATTTCAGATTTGAGAGATAAAAACAGTCTGGATCATCTTGTGCAAGATAAGGAGTATATATTCAACCTTGCAGGAACCCTGAGTCATATTGATTCCATGAAATATCCATATACTGATATGGAAATAAACTGTTTGGGTCAGCTTAACATTCTTGAATCGTGCAGGAAGAATAATGCCGATGCAAAAATAGTATTTACAGGTACTCGCGGACAATACGGAAAGAGTCTATACACTCCAGTTGATGAAAAACATCCTTTAATACCAATTGATGTCAATGGCATAAATAAAATCGCCGGAGAACAATATCATATTTTGTATAATAAAGTATATGGTATCAAGGCATGTTCTTTAAGGCTAACCAATACTTATGGTCCTCGCCATCAAATGAAACATCATCGTCAGGGCGTGCTAAACTGGTTCATAAAGCAAATAATAGATGGCGAAAAAATTAAGATATACGGGTCAGGACGACAGATAAGAGATACGAGTTATGTGGATGATGTGGTGGACGCTTTAATTCTTGCTATGATGAATAAAGGAACTGCAGGCGAGGTATATAATATAGGTGGAGAACCACTTTCACTTGTTGATTTTGTCGAAAAATTGATCAAAATATATGGCAGTGGTACATATGAACTTGTCAAATATCCCGATGAATCCAAAGATATTGAAATTGGGGATTATATTGCAGATTACTCAAAATTCACTAAGTTAACTGGATGGAAACCAATAATTTATTTGGAGGAAGGGTTAAGAAGAACACTTGCCTATTATATTCAAAATAAATCAGAGTATTGGTGAATTATGGAGATTCCATTTCTAGATCTCAAAAGACAATTTGAAGAACATAAGAATGAAATTAATTCTGTGGTTCTTGAGGTACTGGCAAGCGGATGGTACATTCTGGGCAAAGAGTGTGAAAAATTTGAATTAAATTTTAAGAATTATCTTGTAGGAAAAGATGAAGGATATGTAGTTGGCGTGAACTCTGGAACGGATGCTCTTCGATTATCTTTAATAGCAGCTGGTGTTGAAGTTAATTCTGAAGTGATCACAGTAGCCAATACAGCAATTCCTACAATTAGTGCGATATGTTCTGTTGGGGCAAAACCTGTTTTCTGCGAAGTCGATGAAAAAACATGGTTAATGGATACAAATAAGCTTGAAGAATTAATAACCGAGAAAACAAGGGCAATTATCCCGGTTCATCTCTATGGATTTTGTGCGGATATGGATATAATTAATGAAATCGCCCAAAAAAATGATTTAAAAGTAATTGAAGATGTTGCCCAGGCCACTGGTGCTGTATATGGAAGCAGAAAAGCAGGAACAATCGGGGATTATGGGGCATTCAGTTTTTATCCATCCAAAAATCTTGGTGCGTGTGGGGATGGGGGGGCTATATTTGTTCATAATAGAGAACAATATGATAAATTGATAAAACTTCGAAATTACGGTCAAAGCTCGAAATATATTACCGAAATTGAAAATGGGATAAATAGCAGGTTAGATGAGATCCAGGCCGCCATCTTAAATTCCAGAATAAAATATATTGACGGATGGAATCTATCAAAAGCGAAACTTGCGCAAAGATATATAAATAAATTTAAATCATTAAAAGTACCTGTACAATTTCAAATTAGTTATGATGAGGTTATACCCCAGTATCATTTGTTTGTTATAAAATTACTGAAAGGTGATAGGGATAATCTCATGAGAATACTGGAAAAACAGGGTGTACAAACATTGATTCATTATCCTGTTCCTCTTTATGATCAAAATGCGTTCAAAAAATATAAAAAATGCAAATTGGAAGTTACAGAAAATCTTACAAAGAATATTTTATCGCTGCCTTTGAATCCGTATATGACTGAAATTGAAGTTGATTATATAGTAAATATCATTGCAAAAAGTTTAAACACATAGATTAACTTAAGGAAATAATATATGAAAGGAATAATACTTGCAGGAGGAACGGGTACACGTTTGTATCCTTTGACTAAAGTCACCAATAAACATCTTTTGCCAATAGGGAAAGAACCGATGATTTACCATTGTATAAAACAATTCGTATCTGCAGATATAACATCGGTCCTTATCGTTACCAGCAAAGAACATATGGGTGATGTCGTTAATTTGTTGGGAAGTGGAAAGGATTTCGGCTGCGACTTAACATATAAAGTACAGGAAACAGCTGGCGGTATTGCTCATGCATTGTATCTTGCAAAAGATTTCTCAAATGGTGAAAAAATTGCAGTAATCCTTGGAGATAATGTTTTTGAATATAGCATAAAGCCATATAAAGATAATTTTTTAAAACAAAATAATGGAGCTAGAGTACTGTTAAAAGAGGTTGGAGACCCTGAAAGATATGGTATAGCCGCTTTGGATGAACAACATATTTTGGAAATCGAAGAAAAACCATGTAATCCAAAAACAAATTTTGCCGTTGTCGGCATGTATTTCTATGATAACAAAGTTTTTGAAATTATCAAGAATTTGAAACCATCGAAACGGGGAGAGCTTGAAATTACTTCTGTAAATAATGCATATATTGAATTAAATCAATTGGAATACGATATCGTGAAAGGCAGATGGACTGATGCGGGCACATTTGAATCCATGATAGAAGCTAACGAGATTCTATTTTCTAATAATAATGAGATTTTGAAATGAAAAATATAGCAATTACAGGTGGAGCGGGGTTTATTGGTTCAAATCTTGTCAGGTATATGGTCAATAAGTATAGTGATTATAATATTATTAATTTAGATTGTCTGACTTATGCGGGAAATCTTTTGAACCTCGTTGATATAGAAAATGCTCCAAACTATTTTTTTGAATTTGTTGACATAACTGATTTAGCCGCTTTGAGACGAATATTTGAAAAACATCAAATTGATGGTATTATCCACCTGGCGGCTGAAAGTCATGTTGATAGAAGCATACAGAATCCTGCTAAATTTGTAAAGACAAATGTGATCGGTACTTTCAATATTTTAGAAATAGTAAGGGAATATAATGAAAGTGGCAAACATTGTAGGTTTCATCATGTAAGTACGGATGAAGTATACGGTTCATTGAATGATAAAGGGTATTTTACAGAAAGAACATGTTATTCCCCAAAATCTCCCTATTCCGCATCAAAAGCCAGCAGTGACCATTTTGTGAGAGCATATATAAACACTTACGGAATTGATGCTGTTATTACAAACTGCTCTAATAATTATGGCCCGTTCCAATTTCCTGAAAAATTGATTCCACTCGTCGTATCCAATATAATTTCGGGCAAAAACATACCGATATATGGAGATGGATTAAATGTCCGGGATTGGCTATATGTTATTGATCACTGTGAAGCAATAGATATTGTATTTCATAAAGGTGTCACCGGGGAAACATATAATATCGGCGGTAATAATGAACTGACTAATCTTGACATAGTGAATACCATTTGTTCAATAATGGATATTAAATTAAATTTGCCTGTTGGAAAATCATTCAAGAATCTTATTGAATTCGTAAAAGATCGACCGGGGCATGACAGAAGGTACGCGATAGATGCAACTAAAATAAAAAATGAACTCGGGTGGGAACCAAGATGGAAATTTAAAATGGGGCTTGAAGCAACAATAGATTGGTATTTATCTAATAAAGATTGGATTGAAAAAATTACGTCTACTATATATAAACAAGATTCAAATGAAACTTGAATTATTCTTATCTATATAAGTAACATAAACAAGGTGAAATTATGAAATCGTTGAATTATACTGCCAGGGTATTGTCTGATGGGCACATATCACTGCCTGCCGAGATCAAAGAAGCGATGGGGCTCGCAGTCAATAGTGTGGTGAAGATCACATTAGAGCGAGATTTGCGAAAAGAAGATGCGATCAACGCATTTGGTGCCTGGTCTGAAAGAAGCGAGATTGAAGGCGGGGTTGAATATGTTGAGGACATAAGGAGTGGATGGGATAAGAGGACGAAGAGGATCGATAATGCATAGAACCAGGTTCCTTGTTGATACGGACATCATTATAAACTATCTGAAAGGGGGAAGAAAAGCCAAAGATTTCCTTATGGGGATTATTGACGATAGGATCGCAGGATTCTTTTCAGTCATAACTGAAGCTGAACTGTTATCCGGTGCAAGAAATGCTGATGATGAATCTGCTATTTATTCAATACTTGATTGTATGGAAGGGATAGAAGTTGAAAGGAATATCGCTGTCACTGCAGGAAGGTTGAGACAGAAATATTATGCTGTTTACAGAACTGAACTCCCCGATGCCATAATTGCGGCAACTGCAAGTGAATATGATCTTGTATTGGCTACTGCTAATGAAAAGCACTTTAATATGTTTGAAGGATTAGAAGCTGAATATATAAAAGAACTATGATTTTGGAGTCTGGAGTTAATGATTGCTCAAGAACAAAATAAAATATCTCCAGAACTTATAAAAATGAACCCCCTATCAAAAATCTACATCCCTGGTCACCGCGGCATGGCAGGCTCAGCCATCCACCGCAACCTGAAATCAAAAGGCTACACCAACATCATAACCCGCACCCGCTCCGAGCTTGACCTCACAAACCAGCAGGCTGTAAACAACTTCTTCGAAACCCAAAGACCGGAATATGTTTTCTTAGCAGCAGCAAAGGTCGGCGGAATCCTTGCAAACAGCACATATCCGGCTGAGTTCATCTACGAAAACCTCATGATAGAAACCAATGTCATCCATGCGGCATACACCACTGGCGTGAAAAAACTGCTATTCCTCGGATCATCATGCATATATCCCGGACTTGCGCCGCAGCCGCTCAAAGAAGAATACCTGCTAACAGGCGAACTTGAGGTCACAAATGAGGCTTATGCGGTGGCGAAAATCGCAGGGATACGGATGTGCAAGCATTACAACCAGCAGTATGGGACGAACTTCATCTCAGTTATGCCTACTAATCTTTTTGGGCCCAATGATAACTACGACCTTGAAACATCCCATGTTATGGCTGCGCTTATCCGCAAGTTCCATGAGGCAAAACTGAACAATGCGCCGCAGGTCGTTGTATGGGGTACAGGGACGCCAAGACGGGAGTTTCTGTATGTTGATGATATGGCAGATGCCTGCGTTTACCTTATGGAGAACTATGATGCCCCGGATATCGGGGAGTTTGTTAATATCGGGGTCGGAGAGGATGTCACGATTCGGGAGCTGGCTGAATTAATAGGGGATGTCGTGGGATATAATGGGGAAATAGTTTATGATACCACTAAACCTGACGGAACTCCGCAGAAACTGCTGGATGTCAGCAGGCTGCGGAAGCTTGGGTGGAATGAAAGGATTTCGCTCAGGGACGGGATTAAGCAAGCATATGATTGGTACGTAAGTAAAAAGTTATGAAATAAAATGACCTCTACACCTTTAATTTCTGTTATTGTAGCCGTGTATAACGGCGCCAAAACCTTACAGCGCTGTATCGATAGTGTGTCTGCCCAGACATATCCCAATAAAGAGCTTATCATCATTGATGGAGGTTCTACAGATGGCACGATAGAAATTATAAGCTCCAGCCAGGATAAAATCACTTACTGGCAGTCAGAGCCGGATAACGGTATCTATAATGCATGGAATAAAGCACTGGGTAAATCAAAAGGGGATTGGATATTATTCTTGGGGTCTGACGATTATCTCTGGAAAAACAGTGTATTTGAAGAAATTGCACCGCATTTGATTAAAGCTGACTCCCTGAACATACGAATGGTTTATGGACAGGTTGCAAGAGTAACAGAGCAGAATGAGATAAGTTGTATTGATGGTTATTCGTGGGAGAACACCTGGAGGAGCATCATTATCGATGGAATAGGCACTTTTACGCACCAGGGAATGTTTCACCATCGCAGCCTCTTTGAACTCTACGGAAAGTTTGATGAATCTTTCAAAATAGCAGGAGATTATGAACTGCTAATCAGGGCGTTTAAGGAGGGTGGAGATGCTATTTTTGTAGATGGCTTGATTGTTACAGGAATGCAAGTTGGAGGAATTACCTCCAACTGCGTAAAGCTGGTCAATGAGAATGCCAGGGCACGCAAAAATAATCGATTGAAGGTGATTACAATACCCTGGCTAATATCTTATGCATGGGCAGTTTGTTATCCTTTTTTGAATTATATGATTGGAGAAAAGTATGTCAGGTATTTATTAAACTCTGGAAAACGCCTGGTGATGTATTTTTCTTACAGGAAAAAAGTAATCTTTGGACGCAAGAATCGAAAATTTAACAAACACGTATTGTAACGCAGTATCTCATTTCCATAATCTTTATTAGTTGTCACATCCACTTATAACCAATCAACTGAGGTGTACATTGGCTAAAGTAAAATCCAGGAAGCAATCTACGGAAAAACCTGATAAAAAGAAAAACAATACTGAGAAAGAAAACGGGACGTTTTTTAACGTCAGTTACCTTTCGTATATTATATTATTTGCAATATTCCTGTTTTCGTTTTATATAAGAGGTATTACCCCAATAGATAATGTTTTTCGCAATGGAATCGTTGGTTTTGCAATGGATGATTCTGTTTTTCATATGAGGCTTGTGGAAAATACCATCCAATTTTTCCCGCACAGGATATTTTATGACGCGTTTACAATATACCCATCCGGAACCACACTCCACTGGGGTCCCCTCTTTACCCAGATATTGGCGTTTTTTGCTTTGATTGCAGGGTTATTTACAACTGGCGGGATGCCCTCACAGTCAACTATTGATGCTCTTGGAGCTTTTTATCCCGCTGTTCTGGGTGCACTGGTTGTGTTTCCGGTTTATTTTATCGGAAAAGAGCTGGTTGATAATAAAGCAGGGCTTATCGGGGCGTTTTTAATAACAATACTTCCGGGACAGTGGCTGTCAAGGTCTGTGCTTGGATTTACTGATAATCACGTTGCAGAAGTATTCTATTTAACGCTAATGATGATGTTTTTCATAATGGCTATTAAAAAAGCGGAAAACATTACTTTTAACCACTGGCTAAACAAAGACTGGAAAGCATTAAAAACACCCATAATTTATTCTCTTTTTGCAGGCATTTCTTTCGGGGCGTATCTCCTCAACTGGGTTCATGGTGTTTTCTTTGCAGCTGTGTTTGGTATTTTTGTTATCATCCAGTACATTATAGATCATTTCAGGGGGAATTCCACAGAATACCTGGGTGTAGTAGGTACAATATCCTATATCGTTGCCATGATAATGGTAATTCCTTATATTGAGCTTAGCAATGGCTTTGGCTCATCAAGATACTCTCTCCTTCACTTAAGTGTAACAGGCGGCGGCGCAGTTGTGTTTGCTTTCCTGAGTCTTGTTTCCAGGGAAATGAACCGGCGAAAATATAATGGGGCTCATTATTTATTATTTATATCAGGCGCGATATTGACTGGTCTGATAGCCCTAAAAATCCTATTGCCTGGATTGTACGGTGCAACCGTAGGACAAGTAGGTGATATATTTACAGCACATACCGGCGGTGCATTAACAATCGCAGAAGCATCACCCATAACCCCTGATATGATTATGGGCAATTTCGGTTATAATTATTATCTGGCTTACCTTGCAATCGGGCTACTCTTCTATTATATTATCAAAAAATCAAATGCAGAATATACATTACTTGCAGTCTGGAGTCTATTCGTCCTTGCCATAATGCTGGCTCAGAACCGGTTTGCGTATTATTACGCAGTCAATGTAGCAATACTTGTAGGAATTCTGGGTTCCAAACTTCTTGATTTTGGCGACTGGAAACGTTTTGAATCAAATGATATTGTTGAATGTGTGAAAAAGCTCAGGATTCAGCATATACTTTCCCTGATTCTTATAATCACGGTTATCGGATTTTTACCATCAAGTGCATCTCCATACAGAAACACAATGGAATCCGCGCCGTGGGGTGCAGTTTCCGGGGGATACTATGAATGGCATGATGCCCTTACATGGATGAAAGACAATACACCGAAACCTGATTTACCATACTACTCAATATACGAAAAACCACCCAGTGGTGAATTATATCCTTATTCCAAGAACGATTACGGAGTAATGAGCTGGTGGGATTACGGGCATATCATCACATACTGGGCTCACAGGATTCCAAATGCAAACCCGTTCCAGGCAGGCATCGGCGGCGGGTCATCGCATGCACCAGGCGCTTCCACTTTCCTTATAGCACAGACTGAAGAAGGCGCAAACGAGGTTCTCGATAAACTTGGCATTAATGGAAAGCCAGGCGCAAGATATGTTGTGAGTAACGCTTACATGGCATATTCAATCCTTACCGTATTTGCGGAATGGGATGAAACGAATTACGGCTACTATACCCAGATCCAGACAAATAACGGACAGCAGGTTGTACCAAGCCAGAAATACTTTGGCACAATGGAAGCAAAACTCCACATATTTGATACAAACGGTCTTAAAAACTACAGGCTTGTGCATGAGTCCACGCCCAACCCGTATACGCGTGGCGGGAATGAGGAGCAGTGGTTTAAGAATGTTTACAATGTTTTGTACGGCGGCTCCCTCCAGGTTGAAAATTCAGGATATGCCAAGATTTTCGAGCACGTAAAAGGTGCAGCAATCACAGGACAAGCCCCGCCAGACACAACAGTTACAATCTCGAACATTATCTTCACAAACATCGGACGAAGCATTCCGTACTCACAGACGACAACTGCGGTGAATGGCACCTACTCTTTCACAGTTCCGTATTCCACACTCGGACCAGTTTCAGGGGAAACCCAGTTTGATACAAAACCGACCGGAGCTTACACAGTGACTGCGGGCAACATCACCAGACAGGTCGATGTCAGTGAAAGGGATGTCCTTGATGGTCGAACTGTGGCACTTGACATGGTATAAATGAACTTATGTTAAAACCCGCCATCAGCGGGGTATCTCATGGGGTTGCAACCCCCCCCTGCCCCGTTCGAGACTTTTTATTATCGTCTGGTTTGAAAAACCACAGAAAGCACTGAGGACACAGAGAAAAGGCTCCCCTCTGTGCTCTCTGTGTACTCCGTGGTTGATTAGCTTTGAATCGATTCCTTTTTCCAGAACAAATTTAATCGTCTTTCCCGTTCTCTCGTTCCTACTTCCAAGACACAGGCATCAGAAGTCCTCATTCATCACCATAAAAATCCGAAAAGTATCAGCGGGATTCCTTTTTCTAAATTTCCTGGCTGCGAGAGAATAAACCTGCTGCCTGAAATTCCCTTCAATTGCTTTCTTGTTTTCCCAGCCCCGCCGATTTCAAATATGATTTTTTCATTTTTATGGAACACGACATAATCCGGCAGTTTTTCGCCTCTTGCGCTTTTCAGATAATTCATTTCCACATCGACATTCGAGAGATGGTGGACAAAAAATTCCTCCCTGATGGCCCCAGTGATCTTGTCATCTTCTGTGCCTTCGGAAAAATATGACCTGAAAGGGAGCCTGTAAAGGATTTTCGGCTCCCTGGTTACATTCGAGCCGTATGGCAGCATGACCTTCAAAAGAAATGCCTGTTCCAATAATCCGATATATTCCTGCACCTTATATTTTGTTATTCCCGTATTGTGGGATATTACAGAATAATTGCAGACATCAACTGGTGAGCGGCTTATGAACCGGAGAATATTGCCGATATTGATTATATCCTCCCTGTTCAGTTTTCCATATATCAAAAGGTCGTGGTTGATTATTTTTTCAACAATATTGCGTATTGTCTGCGTGAATGGGGCGTCTATAGTGGACGGAAGGGCTCCCCGAATGCAAAATTCGTGAAACTCCGGCTCAAAAGTATAAACTTTCAGGTAAAGGTCCCGGTATTTAGTCAGAATATCATCAAGGCTAATCTTTTCCACAAGAGTGTTTTTCTTGAAATACAGGTACTCCCTAAAAGAGAAAGGGAACATGTTTATGATGGCAACTCTTCTCGAAAGGTCGTATTTGCTGCGGATTATGTCGATGGATGCTGATGACGTGAATACGAGCTTGATTTCCAAAAAATCGTATATTTTCTTGAGTTCCATCTGCCAGTTCGCATGGTTGTGGATTTCATCTATCAGGAGGTATTTTATTTTGTAATTGCTGCTCAGTTCCTTAGCAAGCTCGAAAAGACTTATGCCAGCATCAAGAGCATCCATGCTTATGTAAATCGAGCCCTCAAGCTCTATTGAAAGCTGCCTGAGCAATACTGTTTTTCCCACACCCCGCAGCCCTGCAATTCCTATGAACAGCCTGTTTCCGAGAAGCTTTTTTACATCCTCGTAGATAAACCTTTTTTTATCAAACTTTGCCGTGCTTTCCTTTGCCAGATTATGCAGTTCCAGTATCTTTTCCATCTGTGTCGGCAGAATCATGAAATATTTATTGGCTTGAAAGTAGATAAGCATTATGATAAATATTTTTTACAGAATGCATACTGTTTAGAAAACATTTTTTCCAGAATGCATGATTGCAAGCTTAAACCCTCCATTATCCCCGCCGTCAGGCGGCGCATCCAGGAGTCTGGGGCATAGCCACAGCGCTGATGATAATGTCCTCTGAATACGATTACGGAGTAATGAGCTGGTGGGATTACGGGCATATCATCACATACTGGGGGCACAGGATCCCAAACGCAATGTTTGTTACCCTCTCGACCTACTTTATGTAGGTGCAAGAATGTTTTTAGTTTCTCGCAAGGATGTTGTATATACGAACGCAGATACGATGCAGCAATCTGCGTTAATTTGCGTTTTCTGCGGTTTGGATTTTTATACGTTTGGCAGGGCTATTCCAGTTAGAAAAATAAAAAAATATGCCCAGACCCGGACTCGAACCAGGGACATCTGCCTCTTCAGGGCAGCGCTCTCCCAACTGAGCTACCTGGGCACGCTTATCCATAATCGGCGGCATTGTATATCTATTCTTCGGAAAATTTTAACGAAATGCCTCT
>PGXM01000008.1 GCA_002839155.1 Tenericutes bacterium HGW-Tenericutes-1 | reverse complement strand
CCGACATTTCGCTGACTGGAGCGGATTGACAATATAGTATCGTATGTGATTCTGTTCAAAATAATTTTGTAACCCCCGATGATAGATTCCGGTTGCTTCGAAGATGATCTTTGCTTTCTCTTCCTCCTTTCTCCCAAATTGCTCTGCCATTTCAAGTATTTTTTCAAACCCTTCTTTGTCATGACTGACTTCTATCGCTTTTGAAATCGGTTCATCCCATGATTTGAACCCTTGAATATGACTCTTGTCTTTTGACACATCAATCGCAATACAATTTCCTTTCATAGTTTTCTCCCTTTCTTTTCTTCCCTCTCGCTCTTTTTCTTATTTTCGTCATTGATACTGGATCTTTGTCCTAATTAGATTTAAACAAGTTCTTAAGTTCGAGTGGAAGTTGAACGTTTTTTTATACGAGTTTTTCTCTCAAAAAAGATGACGCCCTTTGTTCCACCAGCTTTTCTTCATCCCGTCGGATAAAGAAAAAGCCAAGAGTTTGCGATTAGGCTCTTGGCTTCTGGTCATTGTTTGGAAGGGATGTATCTCTTTAAAACACTCGAAGTGTATGAGATTTTTTACGAGGTCGAGCCTCAAGGTTTGAACATCTTGAACATCCCTTCGACCTCATTATATCGCTTCCGTTATTTTTGTAAAGTCCTTAGCCAAAAGTTATAATCTAACTCTTAGCTTTAGTATACGAAAAAGTTGCTTCCGAAGAAACAACTTAAATGATTTATAAGACCATGATGACCGGCATAATCATCGGTTCACGGTTTGTTTTATCTAAGATAAATTTACCCAACGTTTTGATTAAATCGTTCTTAATACCACTGATATTAATCTTTTTACCAGAATTTAAGTATCGATCAGTTACATCAAGGGATAAAGATTGTAAAGTCTTAATCATGGCTTCATTATCTTTAAAGTATATGAACCCTTTGGAGATGATTGTGGGAGTACAAATAACTTCTTTACGATCTTGATTAATTGTCATAACCACTGAGAGCAATCCATCTTCAGATAATTCGCGGCGGTCTTTGATGACTTGTGAACCAATTTCACCGATAGCAGAACCATCGACGTAAATATCAGCAGTTTGAACTTTGCCTGCGATTCTAGCGCTATTTGAAGTCAATGCAAGGACATCACCGTTTTCCATAATAAACGTGTTATCTTTTGGAATGCCGGTATCAATCCCCAATTGAGCATGTTTTTTTAACATGCGATATTCACCATGGATTGGCATAAAATATTTAGGATTCAATAATTTCAACATCAATTTTTGTTCGTTTTGACCGGCATGACCTGAAGCATGAACGTCAGCGAATGGAGACTGAGTGATGACAACGGCCCCAGCCTTATACAGTAAGTTAATGGTCTTATTGACCGATTCTTGGTTGCCAGGAATCGGAGAAGAAGACAAGATGACAGTATCGCCAGGAATTAAAGAAATTTGTTTATGTGAACCAGAAGCAATTCTTGACAAGGCTGCCAAAGGTTCACCTTGAGAGCCGGTACAAAGAATGGTTAAGTTTTTTCGGTCTGTTTGACCCACTTCTCGTCCATAAATGAAAGTTCCTTCAGGCGCTTTGATATAGCCCATTTGGATACCAACTTCAATGTTTTTTTCCATGGAACGTCCGAAGACGGCAATTTTTCGTTTTGTTTTTACGCTGGCTTCAACGATTTGTTGGACCCGGTGGATATTAGAAGCAAAAGTTGCGATAATGACGCGACCATGAATGTTTTCAAATAATTCATGAATCGTTTCAGAAACAACTTTTTCAGAAGTGGTGAAATCTTCTAATTCGACGTTCGTTGAATCAGATAGTAAGCATAAAACACCTTCTTGTCCGAGCTTTGCAATTGTATGGTAACTGGCGTCTTGGAATGTCGGCGTAAAATCGAATTTGAAGTCTCCGGTATGAACGACAATTCCTTCTTTCGTTCGAATCGCAATGCCATGAGAATCTGGTATTGAATGATTCGTCCTAAAAAAATCTAAGGTGATATGGTTGAACTTAATAGGAGTACCTTCATGGTATTCAACAATATTCGCTTTTAATCCTCGATGATCTTCTAATTTGGCTTTGATTAAGCCGATTGCGAGCCCATTCGCATAAATGACAGGAATTTTGACCTGTCTTAGTAAAAATGGAATCGCGCCAATGTGGTCTTCATGACCGTGTGTAATAATTAATGCCTTGATTTTATCTTGGTTTTCTACGAGATAAGTATAATCGGGAATGACATAATCAATACCCATCAAAAACTCATCAGGAAATAAAAGTCCTGAGTCAATGATGACTAATTCGTCCTGATATTGGACGCAGTACATGTTCTTTCCGACTTCTCCTAAACCACCAAGTGCAAAAATCCCGACTTCTCCGAAATTTAATATCTCATTTTGCATGGTGTTATTAATATATCCTTTCATTTATCTATGGAATGTTTAATCCTCATGAGTATTATACACAATTGACAAAGATTATGCAAACGAATGAGCCAAAATTTATTGTGAATCATTTCATAAATTATGGAGGTAGTTATCGTAGTTTGGCTTTTTTTGAATCCTTAAGTGTGATATACTATTTAATAAAGTGAGGTGATAATTTGATCGCAAAAATATTAGTTGATGTTCCTGCAAAAGCCGTCGATAAATTATTTGATTATCAAATACCACCTGTTCTAGAATCCGTGCTAGAAATTGGGGCGAGAGTCATCGTCCCATTTGGCTCTAGAGAATTGATGGGTTTTTGTATTGATATAACTGAAAATCCGGATTACACAAAGGAACTAAAACCCATTATCAATGTTTTAGATATTGAACCATATATTACAAAAGAATTAATCGAACTGGCAAAAGTCATCTCGATAGAAACGACCACAATGCTTATCAAGGTGTTAGAAACCATGCTACCAGCAGCTTTAAAAGCGGTTTATACCACAAGACTTACTGTTATCGATGAAGATCAATTACCTCCTGAATTACGTCCCTTTTTTGAAAATACTTCAACCCTTATTTTTGATAAATCTTTGATTGACCACGCGAAAGAAATAAAGTTAGCTATAAAAAATAATGTTATTCGCCAAAGCTATGATATTCAATCAAAATCACGACCTCAATATAAAAAGATTATTAAGTTGATTGACCCAAATCACATCGCGAAATCCGAAAAGCATTTAAAGATGATTGAGCATTTAAAAACATTGCCTAATCGGACGGGACTTTATCAAGAAATTTTAGATGCTTTAGGATTAACATCCTCTATCGTTAAAACACTCGAATCAAAAAAAGTCATTCAAGTGATTAATCAAGAAGTCTACCGAGAAATCGAATCAATTCAAGAGCCAAAAGATAAACTGGTTGATTTAAATGAAGATCAACAAACTGCTTTAGATGAAATTCTAAAGTCACTCCACGAACAAACCACGTTTTTACTTCACGGCGTGACAGGTTCTGGGAAAACGGAAATCTATTTAGCTGCCATCGAGGCAGTTTTAAAACTCAATAAGGAAGTCATCTTTTTAGTCCCTGAAATTGCCTTAACCCCCATGATGGTTAGTCGGTTTAAAGGCAGGTTTCATAATCAAGTCGCAATTCTTCATTCTGGTTTATCAATTGGCGAAAAATATGATGAATGGCGTAAGATAATTAGACAAGAAGCGAAAATAGCCGTAGGTGCTAGAAGCGCCTGTTTTGCGCCGTTTACCAATCTTGGATTGATTGTTGTAGATGAGTGTCATGAATCAACATATAAACAAGAAGATATGCCTAAATATTACGCTGTTGATGTTGTATTGCACCGCGCAAATCACTATCAATGTCCAGTTATTTTAGGATCTGCGACACCCAATGTTGAAACCTATGCAAGATATAAAAGAGGTTATTTTAAATTACTAGAGTTACCGAAAAGAGCCCAAAATATCGACATGCCGAAAGTCTTTGTTGTTGATATGAAAAATGAGTTTAAATCAGGGAACTTAAGTACCATTTCAAAAGAATTACAAAACGCAATCGAACAAAGATTATCAAAGAAAGAACAAACTATTCTATTAATAAATCGCCGTGGATATTCGACGTTTGTCATCTGTCGCAATTGCGGTCATGTCGCTCAATGCCCTAATTGCGATATCTCACTTGCCTATCATGAAATCGATCATTCTTTGAAATGTCACTATTGCGGTCACAAAGAAGACATTCATAAAACGTGTTCTAAGTGTGGTAGTGAAGAACTCAAATTCATGGGAACTGGAACTCAAAAAATAGAGTATGAAATTCAGTCACTATTTCCAACTGCCCGCATTGTTAGAATGGATAATGATACAACCCGCAAAAAAAATGCCCATGAGAAATTATTGAATGAATTTGAGATGGATGGCGATATTTTAATTGGCACTCAAATGATTGCAAAAGGCCTTGATTATCCGAACGTCACATTAGTTGGGATTATCCAAGCCGATGGTAATTTATTTAACGCTGATTTTCGTGCCCCAGAAAAGACATTTCAGTTAATCGTGCAAGTGTCTGGGAGAGCCGGAAGACATGCCTTGGCTGGCGAGGTCATCGTTCAAGTCTTTAATCCGGACCATTATGCGATTAAATACGCAGTTGAAAATGATTATATTGGTTTTTATAACTATGAAATGCAAATTCGTAAACTTGCACGTTATATCCCGTTTTATTTTTTAACTCAATTAGTGATTAGTGGTGAAAATGTTAGAGATGTCTTTTTAAGAGGACGAGAAATTGTTAAACTCTTACGAAATAAACTGACTGAAGATGCCATCATCTTAGGTCCAGTTTTACCACAAGTTTCACGAATTAAAAATAAGTATCAATGTCAAATACTCGTTAAATATCGGAAAGAACCTACCCTTGATGATGTTTTATTCGATATCATTGATCAATATCAAACCGATCAAATTTATATAACTGTCGATAAGACACCGATGTAAGGAGTGATTTAATATGAAAATCGTATTTATGGGCACCACTGATTTTTCAGTACCGATTTTAGCGGGATTATTAAGCCATCACGAGGTTAGTCTCGTTGTGACACAACCAGACAGACCTTTCGGAAGAAAACAAGTGTTAAAACCGTCTCCCGTCAAAGAGTTTGCATTATCAAAAGGACTTAAGTTATTTCAACCAGAGAAAATCAAAGTTGATTATCAAAGGGTTCTTGATGAATCTCCAGATGTGATAATCGTCGCAGCTTTTGGACAAATGATTCCAAAAGCGATTTTGGAATACCCAAAATATAAGTGCATCAATGTCCACGCATCATTACTTCCTAAGTACCGTGGAGGATCTCCTATGCATACCGCCATTAAAAACGGTGACTCAACAACTGGCGTTACCATAATGTATATGGCTTTAAAAATGGATGCTGGCGAACTTCTATTACAAGAAGAAATTCCGGTTGAACCACACGATAACGTCGGTACGATTGAATCAAAATTATCAGTAATTGGAACTAAATTGTTGCTTGAAACATTAAGTTTAATTCAAGAAAACAAAATCAAATCCTATCCTCAAGATGAATCATTAGTTAGTTTCGCATGGACAATCAAACCAGAAGAAGAATTACTGGATTTCACACAGACAGCTGAAGCTGTTTATAACCACGTACGTGCTTTTAATCCTTGGCCAGTTGCCCACCTAGAAATAGATGGATTGAAGATAAAAGTTTATGAGGTAAGCATTGCTCATATGCAAGATAATCAATATAGTGATATTCCGATTGGTGCTGTTGCGGATATTATTAAAGGTGAAGTTTATATCAAAGTCAAAAATGGCTTTATTATCTTAAAAACGGTTCAACCTTCCGGAAGAAATATGATGGATATAAAGTCCTATATGAATGGTGCTGGAAAAAGTGTTTTTTATGTTGGGAAACTCTTAAAATAGATATTTTTCAGCACAATATTATGTTATAATATGTTATTATGCATTTAATTAGATTGGTCATCCATTTTAAGGAGGATACCCATGAATCGTCAAAAAAACTTATTTTCTAGAGAAGAAATGTACGCAATGAATGTTGAAAAACTAACCGAAAGAGGCGTCTCCATCGATGAAATCGCTGAAATTGCATTTCGTCAACAGTCCCGTTGGAAACCCGATATTTCATTACTTGAATGTAGAGAGTCAGTGGAGAAAATTCTATCACTTCGTGATGTTTTTCACTTATTACAACTCGGTGCTGAAATTGATCGATTAACTGAAGAAAAAGCGTTTAAAGGGCCGATTCAAGAGATATTAGCCTCTGATTTAGGAATGTTTGGAATCGATGAATTATTTGGTTTGGAACTCGCTGGTTTATACGGCACCATTGGTAAAACCAATTTTGGTGATATAGACGTGAATAAACCGATGGCGATTGCTAGACTGAATGATGCTGGAAAACATAAAGAAGGAATTTGTCATACATTCCTAGACGATATCGTTGGTGCGATAGCTGCAGCAGCATCAACACGTGTTGCGCAAATTGAAAATGAATTAGAAGCCAAAAAAGATCCAAATGTGATTGAAACACCCAAATTATTCTAATTCAATAAAACTTCATTGAAGGAGGTGAAACTTATATGGACAATCGTGAGAAAACATTAGACGAATTCTTTCGTAAAAATGACACGACTCAACGTCGTAAATATACCAAAGAAGTCAAAAAATCTGAACCAGATAAGATTGATGAATATTTCGACTCGGTTACTTCCAAAAAAGTTTCAAAAAAGAAATCCTTCGCTGACAAATTAGTTGATTTCTTTCGAATTCAATCCTATAAAAACAAATTTGACGAAAAAAAAGTGTCTTCGAATCGAGATCAAAAAGCGTTAGAAAATAAAAGTCGTTTTTCAGAATTTTGGATGCATATAGGTCAATTTCTTACGAATCGCTTCAGTTTCGAAGCGGGTGTCGATATTTTAGACGAAACGTCGGTTCTTTATCGAAAAAACCTTGTCATAAAAAATATTCTTTGGATTACAAACGTTGTGTTCTTAATCTTTACGATGATTGGGTCTGAAGGTGTCAACCTTAGTGTAAATTTAATATTGTCATTTATTTTCTTCTTAGTGATGTTTTTTACGAATTTATCGATTCGAAAAATAATTCATGAAGAACCCAAAACCCTTCAAAAACAACAAATGGCTGAATATATCTCAGCAGTCTATATTTTAATGATGGCGATTGTTGTTTATACAAAATTAAGATTAACAATCGGTAATTTAACGGATTCAGCTTTCTTCAGTATTTCACAAGCAGGATATTCGTTAATCTATTTTTCTTTAGTTGTATTAGCTTTATATCAAGATTCAAAACTATTAAAGCTTATTTTTAAAGTTGCGATTATCTTGATGACCATTGTACATGTGACGATATTGTATCCTGTGATATTGTATGCAAATGATTTTGCGACCTTGATTAACTATATTAGAGGCCCCATCATCATTGATATTATCTTAAGAACGATTGTCTTAGCAATCTTTATGATTGCGCTTTATTCGACTGCGAAGATTTCTGAAGATATGAACAATAAGCGCAAAGAGGAATTGATTAAACGAAGATCCATGGAAAAAGATTTTAAATCGGTTGTAACTGATGTTTTTGATGTCATTAGCGTTTATAAACGACCTGGAAGTGCTGATTTAGACATTCAGTATGATTTATCTGCGAAACGTGTTGCAGATATTGCATCAAGACTTGGGAACTACCTAGGATTCTCGCCAAAACTATGCAAAGAAATCTATGATTTTTCAACGATTCATATCGATAAAAAATCATTGTTAACATTAGAAGATTACGATGATAAAGAAGTATTAGATGAATCAGACTTCAAAAAAATTAAAGAAAAAACGATGATTGGTTCTGTTATCATCAAACGATTACAACTTGATCAAAAAGCTGAAGAAATAGTGAGAGCCCATTTTGAGAAAAATGCAAACTCAGATTTCATCAAAGAGATGAATGGGATACAAAATAACCGCGAATCGCAAGTCATTTTATTGTCCCATATGTATGAAATATTAAGGCAAGACCGAAACTATAAACGCGGATTAAAACATGCTCGAGCCATTGATTTACTACAACTTGAATTTTATCCGTATTTTGATTCACAAATTTTAGATAGATTTATCAAATATGGTGAAGATTTCGAATCGCTGTATTATAAATTAACCAAAGAATAGGAGCTTTATTTATGTATAAATATTTTACTTCGGAGTCAGTTACTGAAGGGCATCCCGATAAAATCGCTGACCAAATTAGTGACGCAATATTGGATGCTATCTTAGCTGATGATCCCAATGCACGCGTTGCCTGTGAAACTTTAGTCGCAACTGGATTAGTCTTAGTCGCCGGTGAAATTACAACTTCAACTTATGTGGATATTCAGAAAATTGTTCGCCAAAAAGTGACAGAAATTGGATATGATCGTGGCAAATATGGGTTTGACGCTGAAAACTTAGCGGTACTAGTCTCAATTAATAGCCAGTCACCTGATATTGCAATGGGTGTTGATGATTCAACATCGCACGAGCAAGGTGCAGGTGACCAAGGTATGATGTTTGGTTACGCAACCAATGAAACTGAAGAGTACATGCCTGTAGCTATTATGTTTGCACATAAATTGGCAAGACGTTTATCAGCTGTTCGCAAAAATGGAACTTTATCTTATCTACGTCCTGATGGAAAAACTCAAGTAACTTGTCAATTTGATGATACTGGAAAATTTATTCGGATTGATAAGGTCTTGGTCTCTTGTCAACACAGTCCACAAGTAACACATGCTGAAATCTATCGAGACATCAAGAAACATGTCATTGAAGAAGTGATTCCTTCGTATTTGATTGATGACAATACCGAAATATTAGTCAATCCAACGGGACGTTTCGTTATTGGGGGCCCCTCTGGCGATACCGGATTAACGGGAAGAAAGATTATCGTTGACACGTATGGAGGAAAAGCCCATCATGGTGGTGGAGCTTTTTCAGGAAAAGATCCTTCAAAAGTGGACAGAAGTGCAGCTTATGCGGCTAGATTTGTCGCTAAAAATCTCGTAGCAGCAGGATTAGCCGACGAGTTAGAGATTCAAATTTCTTATGCTATTGGAGTTGCTAAACCAACGTCGATTGGAATTAATACTTTTGGTACTGGAAAATTGCCCGATGATGAAATTAGTCAAATTGTTCAAAAACATTTTGATTTACGCCCTAAAGCAATTATAAATATGTTAGAATTAAAAGCTCCCATCTATCAACAAACTGCTGCTTATGGTCATTTTGGTAGAACCGATTTAGATCTTCCGTGGGAAAGATTAACGAAAGTTGAAGAATTAAAAAAATACTTGATAAAGAAATAGGTGAAATTCATGTATAATAACGCTATTTTTGCGATACGCTGGGATATAATCATTGAAGTATCCATTTTAGCATTGGTTTTATTAGGTGCACTCGCAGTAGCGACGATTTTAATTACTCGGCGCTTAAGAAACACGTATAAGGATTTATATCGGCAACAATCAAAGTTTGATATCGAACTCCGAAAATCTACGAATTTGATTTCAAAAGTTGTTCATAATGAATCTTTAGATAAATACGAAAATGTCGTCATTAAAGATTTACCGTTTTTAGAAAAGAAGGAATTACTTGATTTAGTGATGGAAGCTTTTCAAAGTGTCGATAAAGAAGATGAAGACAATAAATATGTGATTGAAACCTATGATAATTTACATGAAATGCGTCGAATACTTGATAGTAAAATCTTAAGTTTTAACAAATTGATTTCGATTTTTCCTTTTAATTTTTATGCAAATATTTTAAAAATGCAGAAAAAACCTTATTACACTCATAACGAATAAATCAAAAAAGCAGGGCCATATTTGTCCTGCTTCTTTTTTTGTATAACGTTTATATTTAGCGATTATCTATTGCTTATATTTGATTCCTTGATGCGTTGATTTCTTCCTTAATATTTTGTCAATTTCATTGGTTACCACAAATTTTTTTAATGTCCATTTTGGTTCAATCAGGAGATTTTTAGGAGCATCTCCCGTGAGACGTTCTATAATGAAATCAGGATTCATGATTTCAATTTGAGAAGTTACAATATCGACGTATTCTTCTAAACTTAATACAGGAAATGGACTGGATAAATAATCGGTTTCTAAAGGTGTGTTTTTCAGGATGTTTAACATATGAATTTTGATGCCATGAATTTTAAATTGATTGAGATACCGAATCGTGTCAAGCATCATCTCTTTCGTTTCATTTTTTAATCCATTGATGATATGAACGACAACACGAATGTTTTTTGATAGCAACAAACGAACGGTTTTATCAAACACTTCTAAGGTGTACCCTCGATTCATCCATAAAGCCGTAGTTTCATGGATGGTTTGTAAGCCTAACTCTATGGTTAAAAATGTTCGGTTATTCAGTTCAGTCAAATAATCAAGTGTTGCATTTGAGATACAATCTGGACGAGTCGCAATCGATAATCCAACGATATTTTTATCAAGCGTTAATGCTTTTTCATAGAGAAATTTTAATTTTTCAATGGGAGCATACGTATTTGTATTTGCTTGAAAAAACGCAATCATTTTACCATTTGGCCATTTTTGTTCCATCATCGCTTTGATAACTATAAATTGATCTTCTAAGGTATCGGTTTTATCTCCCGCAAAATCTCCAGATCCTTTTTCAGAACAAAATATGCAACCTTTTGTTGAGATGACGCCATCTCGGTTAGGGCAAGTAAAATCACCGTTAAGCGCAATCTTAAATACTTTAGATTTAAATTTTTCTAAATAAAAATCATTTAATGTATGATAAGGTTTATAATAAGTAAACTCTGACATCTTCATCACCTAATCCCCATTATAACATGTTAAAATCTTTTTGGTTTTCTATTTTGTCGTTTTATGATATCATTAAAAAAGGTCAGGTGATTATATGTATAATATTTTAAAAGACAGTTTGATAAGCCCTAAAAACTTATTAAAATATCGAAATAAGAAGGGACTGTTTACGTTCTTTTATTTATTTCTGTTAACAGCATTTGTCTCCATCGGTAGTTTTATCTATTATTTCAAATTACCAAGTCCGTCATTGATTAATACAAGTCTTACTTCTTGTGAGTATTTAGATGAAGGTCTATCATGTACTAGTGATACTTATTCTCCGAGTGAAGAATATCAAATATATGGGTTTTCAACATATTTTTTAACTGAAAATGCAACGGTTTCCGACATTGGCGTTATGCCAGATCAGTCCATGGTTTTTTCAGGTAAAAACCTCACGTTTTATCAAAATAATGAAGCGATGACATCCGTTGATTTATCACCACTTTTACCAAACTATGATTTTGATGGTGTTATTGTATTTGTTGGTAAAATATTGTTAGTAATGTTTTTAGTCTTTTCATTCATCGGAAATATGCTGATGCTGCTTGTTGTAACATTGATTTCGACCATCCCATTTTTCCGTTTAAAACAATATATTCAATACCGTAAAATATTTAAACTAGTCATATTTGCGATTTCACCATTCGCAATTTTAATGACATTTTATAATCTGATTGATTTTAGCCAATGGATATTTTTTATCTTGATGCTGGTTGCTTATCGTAGTGTTTTTCAATTACAGAGGGAACTTTATTTTCAAACCTATTCTCATTTGGGTTCATTTGGTTCACCAACGCAAAATCCCATGGAACCAAAGAATCCTAATGATGTGACAGATGAGGCTGAAATAGTCATTCAAGATGACGAAAATGAAGAATCGGATGAAGAAGAAAGTAAAGAAGAGTAAATTGACCTTTTCTTGTATTGCAAATCATCGTTAAATATGTTATGATGTCATAAACAGCAAAGAACTAGAAATAGTAATGAATCCATCGTTTATAGCGACCTGGTGGGGGTGTAAACCAGGAACGATACTCATGAATTAGTCTAGGGAGCTGATGATCCGCAACACGTGAGGATCATCCGTCATCGGCGTTAACGAGTGAAAGAGCCGGATTTTTCCGGAATCAAGGTGGTACCACGGTTATTTTTAATCGTCCTTCAATATGAAGGCGATTTTTTTATTTTTAGGAGGATTATATGAGTGCATTTATTCCCAGTTTTAATCACCAACAAGTCGAAAAAAAGTGGCAAAATTTTTGGTATAACTCTCAAGCTTTTCAAGCCAAAGATTTCGATACATTACCAAAATATTACAATTTAGTTGAATTTCCATACCCAAGCGGCGCAGGGATGCACGTTGGTCATATCCGAGCTTATTCATCGTTAGAAGTCATTTCTAGAAAACGACGTATGGAAGGTTATAATGTCTTATTTCCGATTGGGTTCGATGCCTTTGGACTGCCAACAGAAAATTATGCCATTAAAAATAAAATTCACCCACGAATTGTGACTGACAATAATATTAAAGTCTTTACCGAGCAATTGAAAGCAACGGGTTTTTCCTTTGATTTTAATCGCGTTGTCGATACGACAGACCCAGACTATTACAAATGGACACAATGGATTTTCCTAAAAATGTATGAAAAGGGGTTGGTTTACAAATCAACAACTTTCGTTAATTTTTGTCCTGATTGTAAAGTCGTTTTATCAAATGAAGAATCCCAAGGTGGACAATGTGACCGTTGTGGTGCCGATGTCGTTCAACTAGAAAAAGATGTTTGGTTCTTAAAAATTACTGACTATGCTGGCAAATTATTAACAGGTCTGAATGATTTTGAATCGACTTCAAGAATCAGGACAGAACAAGAAAACTGGATTGGACATTCTGAAGGGGCTTACATCTCTTTCAAACTTTCGGCTCATCAAGATTATATTAAAGTCTTCACCACCAGGCCAGATACCATCTATGGGGCCACCTTTATGGTCATTGCTCCAGAACATCCATTGCTTGAGACTTACAAAACTGAAATTTTGAATCACGAAGAAATTCATGATTATCAGGAGCAATCAAAACGAAAAACCGAATTTGAAAGAATACAACTTAACAAAGATAAAACCGGAGTCCGGATTCAAGGCATCGAAGCCATCAATCCGTTAACGAATCAAGCGATTCCAATTTTTATCTCAGATTATGTGGTTATTACCTATGGGACCGGCGCGATTATGGCTGTTCCAGGACATGACGAAAGAGATTATGAGTTCGCAAAAAAATATCAGTTAAATATTATTGAAGTGATTCAAGGCGGCGATATTTCACAAGCTGCGTTCACCGATACCGAAACAGGCATTTTAGTGAATAGTGGTATCATAAACGGTCTATCCGTCAAAGATGCCAAGAAAACCATTATCCAATATTTGGTTGAAAATAAGATAGGTTCATCTTCCGTACAATACAAAATGAAAGACTGGGCATTCAACCGACAACGCTATTGGGGAGAACCCATTCCCATCATCTATTGTGACGATTGTGGTGTTGTTCCTGTTCCTTATGAGGAATTACCTGTTACACTTCCTATGGTTGAGCATTTTGAGCCAACTGATACCGGTGAAAGTCCTTTAGCGAAAATTGAATCATTTACCAAATGTACTTGTCCAAAATGTGGTAAACCAGCACGAAGAGAAACCGATACAATGCCACAATGGGCAGGATCTAGTTGGTATTACTTAAGATATATGGATCCTTCTAATCCCCTTGAATTTGCTTCAAAAGATAAACTGAAATACTGGGGACAAGTTGATTGGTATAATGGAGGAATGGAACACGTTACCCGTCATTTAATCTATTCGCGTTTTTGGAATCAATTCTTAAATGATCAAGGACTCGTTCCTCATAGTGAACCCTACAAAAAAAGAACAGCTCAAGGATTAATTCTCGGTGAAGATGGCGAAAAAATGTCCAAATCACGGGGTAATATCGTCAATCCAATGGAAATTATTACTGAATATGGTGCAGATACTTTGCGAGTCTTTATTCTATTCATCGGTGACTATGAAATGGCAACTCCTTGGAATGATGCAGGTTTAAAAGGTGCAAGACGTTTCCTTGATAAACTCTGGCGTCTCCAAGAAAAAGTGACAGATAACAATCATTACTCTGATTCACTTGAATCTATCATTCACAAAACAATAAAAGGTGTGAGTGAAGACATTGAACAGATGAAGTTTAATACCGCTATTTCAAAACTTATGATTGCGGTGAATGAAGCAACGTCTTCTGAAATCATCACGAAAAAAGATTTGGAAACATTGACCGTATTAACCTATCCATTCGCTCCACACATTGCGAGTGAAATCTTTGAATCTTTAGGACACCAAGAATCGCTTGTGACAACCCCATGGCCGACTTATGATGAAGCATTACTCGTTGATAAGCAAGTGACTATTGTTATTAACGTCAACGGAAAGATTCGTGATAAAATGATTGTGAATCTTAATACAAGTCAAGCCGATCTTGAAAAGAAAGCTTTGTCACTAGAAAAGATACAAGTTCATATTCAAGGCCAAACAATCAAAAAAATCATTGTTGTGCCCAATAAACTTGTTAATATTGTAGTATAGATAATATAAATAAAACCACCTCTTAGTGCGTAATGTATTAAGAGGTGATTTTTTTGAAACAAAGTCTATCAAACTTTGGATTAAGTGAAACACACAAGCTTCAAGCCATCATTCATAATACATGTCAAAGATGTGGAGCGATTATCCAACAAGATTGGATTGATGATTATTTCCGATTGTACTGCAAAGACTGTGAAGCTTTCGGACGCATTGTTGAAGGGGATGTCTTATTTAGGTATCACCGACCGCTCATCAAGAAAAATCATCTTCTGAAACTAGAGTTTGAATTATCGAACGAACAAATAAAAGCGTCACAGTATCTTTTGAATTCTGTGATTAGTCAGCACATTGGCTATTTATATGCTGTCTGTGGCGCAGGAAAAACCGAAATTTTATACGAAACGATATTTCATTTTCTTCAAAAAAATCAAGTCATTTGTTTTTCAATTCCAAGAACCGATGTTGTTATTGAACTATCAAAAAGACTAACCAAGATTTTTCCAAACACGGTTATCAAACCGCTTTATAACAAAGAAAAAGATGATTCATTGGCCGATATTGTAGTCTCGACAGTTCATCAACTCATTCAATATTATGAAGAATTTGACTTGTTAATTTTGGATGAAGCAGATGCGTTCCCCTATAAATCAAATGACTTATTAACAAGACTTGTAAAACGAGCGCTAAAACCGGATGGAGCGTTTATTATGATGAGTGCCACCTATGAAAATCATGAATTAAAAGCCATTGATAAAAAGAATCTACCGATATATCAATTGCCTGCAAGATATCATCAACATCAATTAGATACTTTCACAATTATTTATGTTGATGAAGTAATGAAGATGAATCAGTCAATAACCATCCATAATGACATACTTCAGTGGATTATTTCTAAACTCAATGCATCAATTCAGCTAATGTTATTTGTTCCTACAATCGCAATAGGTACTCTATTAGAACAATCATTAAAACGTCATGGATTAAATTGCTTGAATGTCTCTAGTGTTGATCATCATCGAGCTATGAAAATCAATCAATTTCGAGCAAATAAAACGCCGATTTTAATAACGACAACCCTCCTTGAAAGAGGAATCACCATTAAAGGGGTTCATATCGGTATCATTGATGCAAGTCATGTCGTTTTTAATCGTCATACACTGATTCAAATTGCCGGAAGAGTTGGCAGACACAAAGCTTCACCCAGTGGCGAAATTGTCCTTTTTACAAGACGAATGAATATCGAAATTAAAGCTGCAAAAAAATACATTCAGTTAATGAATAAAGAAGCTTATAACCGAGGACTCATCAATAATGATTTGTAAAGTTTGTGACAAAATTTACTCAAATCATCTTTCCTTTAGAACAATGTATCAGATATCCATTTTATGTCCAGAATGTACAATCAAATATAAGCCAAGTTATTCTTATGAAGTAATTCCCATCGACTTAGGGATAATTGAATATTTTAGTGTCTATGATTTTGAAGAAAACAATCCCCGTACAAAAAGATTTTTATATCGATATATGAGAAATTATCTGATCGATTTAGACAAGAATATGTTAATAGACTCAGTTTTTATATTTGTTGATGACACTGAGTATCTGAATTTCTCACAATGGTTTCCTGTCATGAAAAAATTCAGATTTCTTCGAATATACTCACTTTTTTACTTTGAGTGGTCACTTTATGAAGATTTGGTTTTGTTTTAATGTTTTTTTAGAGAAAAAAACGGCGGGTTAGTTTACATCATTTTAGAAGCATGTTACAATGTAATTGTATCAACTATAATTCAAAGGAGTGATGTAAATGAAACTTGATGTACGTGGCAAAAATGGCTTGGAAATCACACCAGCAATCAGAAGTTATGTTGAAAAAAAACTCAAGAAGATCGAAAAAGTCTTCTCTGAGGAGTTAGAGGCTTTCGTCATCTGTAAAGTTGAGAAAGACCTCATGAAAGTAGAGATCACGATACCGATCAAATTCCTCACGATTAGAGCAGAAGTAGCCGACAAGGATATGTATGCTGCTATCGACATCGCGATTGATAAACTTGAAGCTCAAATTCGTAAGAATAAATACAAAATGAATCGCAGCTTGCAAGTAAGAACAGGATTAAAAGATGCGTTTAAAACCGATGAAATTGATTTTGAAAAACTAGAAAGGGAATTAACATCACCCGTTAAACGCAAAAGAATCAAACTCGATATCTTATCAACTGAAGAAGCAATTACACAAATGGATCTTCTAGGGCATGATTTCTTCATATTCAGAAATGAAGACAATGAAGTATGTGTTATCTACCTAAGAGAAGATGGAAAATACGGTATCATTGAAACCGAATAAGAAGGAATTTTAAGTGACCTCTTAAAGGTCACTTTTTTTTGAAATATGAGTCAAATAAAGTTGTGAATATACCATAAAATATGGTATTATTATTATGTTATGAAGAGGTGACTTTCATGTTAGAATTTTTAAACCCCAATAAAAAAACGTTAAAACGTCTCGAAAAAATTGCAGACCAAGTTTTAGCGCTCGCACCAACCTTTCAAGCATACTCTGAAGAAGAGTTGAAGGCAAAAACAATTGAATATAAAGAACGATTTAATAATGGTGTAACTTTAGACCAATTAATGGTCGAAGCATTTGCATTAGTGAGAGAAGCATCAACACGTGTCACTAAAATGACACCTTTTAAAGTTCAAGTGATGGGGGCCGTCGTTATTCACGAAGGCAATATCGCAGAAATGAAAACCGGTGAAGGTAAAACCTTGACCGCTGTAATGCCAGCGTATCTCAATGCATTATCAGGTGATGGCGTTCATATCGTTACTGTCAATGAATACTTAGCAGCGCGTGAAGCTGAAGGCGAAATCGGTGATTTATTTAGATATCTAGGCTTAACAGTCGGACTCAATACTCGCGAATTAACACCGGAACAAAAACGTGAAGCTTATAACAGCGACATCTTATATTCGACGAATAACGAGTTAGGATTCGACTATTTAAGAGATCACATGGTTATTTATAAAGAAGCGTTGGTTCAACGCCCACTTTCATATGCCATCATCGACGAAGTTGACTCGATTTTAATCGATGAAGCTAGAACACCGTTAATCATTTCAGGTGGAGAAAAAAATACAGCACAGTTATATTTACAAGCAAACATTTTCGCTATTCGAATTGGTGAAGCGGATTTCCAAGTTGACATCAAAGATAAAACTGTGAATTTAACTGAAGTTGGCATTCATAAAGCCGAAGAATTTTTCCATATTGAGAATTTATACGATTTAGATAATGTTGTTTTATTACATCACATTAATAATGCTTTAAAAGCAAATTACATTATGACAAAAGACGTCGACTATGTTGTTCAAGATGGAAAAGTCATTATCGTTGACCCCTTTACTGGTCGTTTGATGCATGGACGTCAATTTTCGGAAGGACTTCATCAAGCTTTAGAAGCTAAAGAAGCGGTAGAAGTAAAAAAAGAAACAACAACACTCGCAACTATTACATTCCAAAATTTCTTTAGAATGTACAAAAAACTAGCAGGTATGACCGGTACTGCCAAAACTGAGGAAGAAGAATTTCATAACATCTATAACATGTTCGTTGTTGAAATACCAACCAACATGCCTGTCGTTCGTATTGATGACAACGATTTAATTTTTGCATCGATGAATGCTAAATATATCGCATTAGCCGATGAAATTCAAAAACGTCATGAATTGGGCCAACCGTTATTGATTGGTACTATTTCAATTGAAAGTTCAGAATTATTAAGTGGACTACTCAAAAAACGCGGTATTAAACATAACATTTTAAATGCGAAGCAACATGAACGAGAAGCCGAAATCGTCTTAAACGCCGGTCAAAAAGGCGCAGTTACAATTGCGACCAACATGGCTGGACGTGGTACCGACATTAAACTTGGCGAAGGCGTGAAAGAACTTGGTGGCTTAGCCGTTATTGGTACTGAACGTCATGAATCAAGACGTATTGACAATCAGTTAAGAGGTCGAAGCGGACGTCAAGGAGACCCTGGTTACTCAAGATTTTATTTATCAGCTGATGATGATTTAATGCGTCGTTTCGGTGGCGATCGTTTTAAACGTATGATTTCGATGATTACGATGACCAAAGGATCTGATCAGGAACAACCTCTCGATTATGGTATGTTTTCAAAAATGGTTCTTCGTGCCCAACATCAAATCGAAGGAAACAACTTTGACCGTCGTAAAACAGTACTGCAATATGACGAAATCTTACGTCGTCAAAGAGAAATTATCTATGCTCAAAGAACCGACGTATTATTCAAAGAAGTGATTGAAGATTCTGTTAATTCAATGATTGAAGCAACGCTAAAATCAATCGTTTTAAATTATAATTCTGACCGCGAAGAAGCTTGGAAACAACTCAATCGATATTTTCCAAAAGATTTACTAGATAAAGAAATTATTGTCAATCAAGCAACTGATTTAGAATCCTATGTGATGGATTCTTATTTAAAAGAAGTTGAAACAAAAAAATCATTGGCGAACGAAAAAATTTACAACGATTTCTTAAAAGCTATTACCTTGAGAGTTGTCGATACTTACTGGGTTCAACATATCGACTCTATGAGTGAACTTCGCCAATCAGTCACCTTACAAAGTTATGGCCAAATCAACCCGTTTAGAGAATATCAAGAAATGGGCTTTAAGATGTTTGAAGCCATGGTTCAAACCATCCAAAGCGAAGTGACTCGCTTTGTCTTAAAGGCGCAAGTTAGACAAAATACTGAAAGAGTACAAGTGGCAAAACCGATTTCTACATTCTCCGGTAAAGAAGATGAAAACCGTAAACGTCAACCGGTAAAAGTTCAAACGACTGTTGGTCGCAATGATCCATGTCCTTGTGGTTCTGGTAAGAAATTTAAACATTGTCATGGACAAAACGTTCATTAAGAACAGGTGATTAATTTGACATATCTCGAATTAAAAGTCATATTATCCGAACTAAAAGAAGAGTTGGCAATTCTCGATAATTCATTTGATTTAGAGTCCTATCAAGAAGAACTCTCAGAACTTGATCAATTGACCTTTGCTTCCGATTTTTGGTCTGACCAAAAACGAGCACAATCAGTCATAGAAAAACAAAATATTTTAAAAGCAAAAATCGAAGCTTATCAAGCAATTAAAGAATTGTTTGATACTTTGCAAATGACCTATGAACTCGCCGAAATTGATGAAACGACCGATTTGTCTCAAATCGATTCAGATGTTAAGCGATTTAAGAAAATGATTGCCGACTTAAGAGTGTCAACGTTACTCAATAAACCTTATGATAAATTTAATGCAATCCTAGAGTTTCATCCTGGAGCGGGTGGTACTGAAAGTCAAGATTGGGCAGAAATGCTTTATCGTATGTATTTAAGATACGCAGAATCAAAAAAATATAAAGTCACCGTTCTCGATTACATGGTTGGCGATGAAGCGGGTTTAAAATCTGCGACGATCCTAATATCCGGACCCAATACTTATGGCTATTTAAAAGCTGAATCAGGAGTTCATCGGTTAGTGAGAATTTCACCCTTTGATGCTTCTGGTAGGAGACATACTTCCTTTGCTTCAGTCACGGTTGTTCCGGAACTCGATGATTCTATCAACATTGAAATCAATGATGAGGATTTAAAAATCGATGTCTACCGTTCTGGTGGGAATGGGGGACAAAGCGTTAACACAACCGATTCAGCCGTCCGAATCACTCATTTACCGACGAAAATCGTGGTTACTTGTCAAAACGAACGCAGTCAAATTCAAAACCGCGAAACAGCGATGCGAGTATTAAGAGGTAAACTGTATCAATTAGAACTAGAAAGACAACATGAACAACTTGAACAATTAGCTAATAATAAAATCTCAAACGCTTTTGGCTCTCAAATTCGTTCTTATGTTTTTCATCCTTATTCGATGGTCAAAGATCATCGAACAAATCAAGAAACGGGAAACGTGCAAAGAGTCATGGATGGCGATTTAGATGATTTCATCGACGCATTCCTCATCCAACAAAACGAGGAATCAAAAGGATAAAACATGCCAACAAGATTTTTTAAAATCCGTAAAATCGGCAAAGTCGAACAATATTTTTTCTTGACACTCGGTGTCTTGGCCATGGCTGTGGCCTACTATTTTTTCGTTATTCCTTCAGGATTAGTTGTCGGTGGTTCAACCGGTTTGGCAATGATTCTAAACCGTTATATTCCAACACTTCCTATCTCATTTTTCTCTTTAGTTTTAAACTCGTTTTTATTAGTTATGGCGTTTTTCTTTCTAGGAAAACAAGAACTTCTCAATAGTGTTTTTGGAAGTTTGTTATTTCCGATATTTTTAGCCCTGTTTGAAGTTCTCATTCCTGATCCTACATTTAGAGAAAGTGATTTGTTGCTCGTTATATTATATGCTGGAATGTTAGCGGGAGTGGGATTTGGTATTGTTGTTCAATATGGCGGATCAACTGGTGGTTCAGATATCATCATTAAAATTGTCAAAAAATATACAAAACTCTCCTTAAGACTTTCAGTATATTTTGTGGATGGACTCATTATCGTTTTAGGGGCATTGACGTTCCCTGGTGGATTAAATCAAGGGTTTATTAACTTGCTTTACGCCGTCGTCATGGTATATATTTCCGGTCAAGTTTCAGATTCCATTGTCATGGGAAGTCAATCGAAAAAAGCAGTCAATATCATCACCGATAAACCTAAAGAAATAAAGGCTGAATTATTTGCGATGTTACGCCGCGGCGTAACCGAACTACAAAGCTTTGGCGGTTTCACTGAAAACAAAAAAACCATGTTAATTATGGTCATTCAAAATACGGAATATCATATGGTCCGTCGAATCATCGCTACAAACGACCCTAAAGCATTTGTTTTTGTTACACCGGCTTCCGAAATTCAAGGAGAATGGTCCACAAAAGAAGAGGTGTTTGTGAAAAATGATGAAAGTGGAAGGTTTAAAAACAAATAATAAATCGTCGTATACGGTCACGTTCTTAGACGATAATTTTAATAAGCATGACTATGTCGTTTCTGAAGATCTTGTGGTCAACCATCGGTTAATCAAAGGTAAATTATTGGATGAAACGGCTTTTCGTATTTTTAAAGCCGATTACGCCATTGATTCAGTTTATCAAAAAACGAAAGCTTTGTTATCGCGATATCCTAAAACCATTGACGAAACGAAACGTTATTTAGAAGATAAAGTCACATCTCAAAATGAAATTGATAAAATCATTCATAAGCTAATTCAGTTCCATTTTTTAGATGATGAACATTATTCATTACAATACTTTGAAAGAACTTTTCATTTAAATTTAAATGGCCCTAATAAAATAATCTATGAATTAAAACAAAAAGGAATCAGTGACCATTTCATTCAAATGTTGCAACAGAAGATGAATGAACCCTCGATTCAACACAATTTAAATCGCTTGTTTGATAAGAAATTACCTTCTTTGTTATCGAAACCCAAATCCAAAGCAATGTTGCTCATGAAACAATACCTCTATCAAAAAGGCTATGCACTCGATGATTGCGATGCCTTTGTTTCCAAAAGATCTCATCTTTTTTCAACTGAAGAAGCAGAATTATTATTAATTGGAAAAGATTATCAAAAAAGTCTTAAAAAATATCGTGATTCAAGTTTATCTGACTATGATAAGAAAAGTAAAATCATTTCCTCACTAATGGCTAAAGGGTATCGCTATGATACCATTAAAAAGTATCTTGAAGGGAGATAATCATGAACGACTTAATGACCGAATTTGATCTGTATTTATTTAATGAAGGCAAATTATTAGAAGCTTACAAGCATTTCGGGAGTCACATTATCAAAGATGATCTCAATCGGGTGATGGGAGTTAGATTTACCGTCTATGCCCCTCATGCAAAAATCGTGAGTGTCGTGGGTGATTTTAACAACTGGGATTCAAGGCTTCATGTGATGGATAAAATCGATCCAATCGGTATTTATCGTTTATTTATTCCAAAACTTCATGAATGGACAAGATACAAATATTGCATTGTCACAGCCTACGGACAAACAATCTTTAAAGCCGACCCCTATGCCTATTTTTCAGATCATCGTCCTGAAACTTCTTCGAAAGTCTATGACATCAATGGCTACGTTTGGCACGATACGACGTATCTAGAAAAACGCAGAAACCATTCGATCTATACCGATAAATTATCTATCTATGAAGTGCATTTAGGTACATGGATGACAAAACCCGATGGGTCGGTTCATAAATATAATGAATTAGTGGACTATCTTATCCCTTATGTGAAAGCCCATGGCTTTTCTCACATTGAATTGATGCCAATCGTTGAACATCCTTTAGATGAATCGTGGGGTTATCAAGGAACAGGTTATTTTAGTGCGACATCACGATATGGGGTTCCAAAAGATTTAATGTACTTAATTGATATGTGCCACCAGAATAATATTGGAGTTATTTTTGATTGGGTCCCAGGGCATATCTGTAAAGATGCCCATGGCCTTTATCTGTTTGATGGCGAACCCTTATATGAATATTCTGATTACAAGATTCGAGAAAATGAAGTTTGGGGAACGGTGAATCTAGATTTAGGCAAAGGCGTTACCCGGAGTTTTCTTTCATCGAATGCCCTCTTTTGGATGCGTTATTTTCATTGTGATGGTTTCAGAATTGATGCGGTATCCAATATTGTTTACTACCTTGGAGATCAATCTAATGGGACCAATTATCCCGCAGTTGAATTCCTTCAAAACCTGAGTGTCACAGTAAAACAAGAAGACCATTCCGTCTTGTTAATTGCAGAAGATTCGACCACCTATCCAAAAATGACCTATCCTGTTTCTGAAGGTGGGGTTGGATTTGACTATAAATGGAATATGGGTTGGATGAACGATACGTTGCGTTATTTTGAAAAAGACCCAATTTACCGCAAGTATCACCATGATTTAATCACTTTCGGTCTTGTATATACGTATAGCGAGCGCTTTATTTTACCTTTGTCCCATGATGAAGTTGTTCACGGGAAGCATTCATTAATTAATAAAATGCCTGGGGATTATTGGCAAAAATTCGCAAATTTTAGAACTTTACTTGGACTTCAATTCACGCATCCTGGGAAGAAACTGATTTTCATGGGTGGCGAATTTGCGCAAATGCATGAATGGAAAGATAAAGAAGAACTCGAATGGTTCTTATTACAATATCCGCTTCATGAACGCGCAAATCGTTTTGTTCGTGATTTAATTCAAGTTTATGACCATCACAAACCGCTGTATGAACTTGATCATCATCCCGATGGATTCTCTTGGATTGATTCTACGAATCGTGATCAATCGGTATTTTCTTTTATAAGATACGCATCTGAACCCTCAGATTTTTGCGTTGTTGTATTAAATATGACGCCAACGGCCCATGAATCCTTTAAATTAGGTGTTCCAAGACTGGGTGTTTATGAAGAAATTTTAAATAGCGATAAAGATATCTATGGCGGTTCAAATATCTATAATGGAGAACCCATTCATGCGGTTCATGATCAATTTCATAATCGTGAGTACACGATTACGATGAAACTTGCCCCATTATCGATAACTATTTTTAAATATCGAGTATTAGAAGGTCTGTTTGAATAGAAAGTTGGTGCTTATATGAAACGATCCTTAATTGCGATGATTTTAGTGGGTGGAAAGGGATCGAGACTCAATGAAATTACGAAAGACACGGCAAAACCTGCCGTTTCTTTTGGCGGTAAATATCGCCTGATTGACTTTACTTTATCAAACCTTGCCCATGCAAATATTGATGTCGTTGGCTTAATTACCCAATATGAACCGTATGAACTAATGAATTACATTGGCAATGGGGGATCTTGGGATTTAGACACTATTGACGGTGGTATTTCCTTTTTAACGCCTTATGCAAAAAGCGGTGAAGTACAATGGCAAAAAGGGACTGCACATGCGATCTATCAATATTATAGTTTTGTGAAACAATATCAAGCGGATCATGTTTTGATTTTAGCTGGAGACCATATCTACAAAATGGATTATCAAAAAATGTTTGATCATCATCATCTTCATAACGCTGATTTAACGATTGCATCGGTTGATGTTCCCATTGAAGAGGCAAATCGTTTTGGAATGATTCAATATGATTTAGAAACAAGAATGACCGGTTTTGAAGAAAAACCTCAAAAACCGAAATCACTTCATGCTTCTATGGGAATCTATTTATTTAAAACTGATGTTTTAGAAATTTTATTACAAGGCATTGGCCAAGAAGAAAGCATTGATTTTGGTAAAAATGTCATTCCAAAAGCCTTTAAAGAAGGCTATCGGATTTTCAGTTATCCTTTCGAGGGATATTGGAAAGATGTTGGAACGATTGATTCGTTATATCAAGCAAATATGGACATGTTAGATGACCCGAATTTTCTAACCTTAAATGTTTCAAAAGGCATTCAAGTCTACTCAAAGTCAATGAATCTTCCACCTCACATTGTTTTAGAAGATGGAATAATCAAGAAAAGTGTCATCGCAGACGGTTCAATCATTGATGGAACCATCATTCATTCAACCGTTGGTTATCAAGTTGTTGTGATGAAGAATTCTTATATTGAAGATTGTGTTTTGCTTCCACAAGTCTTTATTTCAGAAAACGTGAGACTTAAAAATGTGATTGTCAATAAAGGTGTCATTATTCCTGAAAATTATACATTGATTGCGGATCAAATTACCGTCATTGACAGTTCGAATTTAATGGAAGTAGGTGGCATCGATGAATAATTTATTTATGGTTGTTGATGCGACCATTAAGGGGAATTTCAACAAGTTAACTCGTCACCGCATGCCAGGTGCTATGCCTTTTGGTGCGAAATATCGATTAATCGATTTTACTTTATCGAATTGTAAAAACTCTGGTATAAGAAACGTCGCTATTTTTCCCTATGGCAATTACCGCTCATTATCCGACCATATTGGTTCAGGTGATCGCTGGGATTTATCAAGAAGAAAAGATGGTATTTTTATTTTACAACCAAAAAATCTCAATTTGAAAAGTGAAGATTCAATCTCGTTTCAAAGAATGTATGAACATATCGAATATTTCGTCAGAAGTACTCAAGAATATGTCATTGTCTCTCCTGCAAATATTGTTTGGAACATTGATTATGACGATGTCCTAAAAAATCACTTATTGCGTCAAGCGGATATTACAGAGGTTTTGTCATTTGAAGGACAACGCTTAAAAACATTTCTATTATCCAAGACAACGTTACTGAGTTTCATTAAGAATTATGATGATCTTCAATATCGAAACTTAACAGAAGTGTATGATTATTCACCGTCTATCAATAAAAATGCTTATGTGTTTGAATCCGCTTGTTTTTTCATTGATACGCCTGATGATTTATTTAAAGCAAATATGGCTTTATTATCCATGGATATAAGACATCAATTGTTTAATCCGCAGCATCCGATATTTTCAAAAGAGACCATGTCAAGTCCTTCACGATATGGGGATGAATCGTTTGTCAAAAACTCAATTATTGCGAGTGGTGCGGTCATAGAAGGTGCAATTTTCAATTCAATTATCGGGCGTAAAGCCATTGTAAAAAAAGGCGCTACTGTCAAAAATTCAGTGATAATGAACCAGTGTATCATCGAGGGAGACGCATTTGTTGAATATGCTATCTTAGATAAAGAAACGAAAGTCATGAAACAAGCTAAAGTTACTGGTTCGAGTGAAGATTTGTTTATCTCAGAAAAGAAACAAATCGTTGTAGGCGATGAAGAATTAAACATCGTTCAAATCGCTGTCGAATGCGAACCATTTGTTAAAACCGGTGGACTTGCGGACGTTGTCGGCGCATTAGCTGCAAATTATAGCAAACTCGGTGTTCAATCTTCGGTGATGATGCCTTTATATCCTCGGATAAAAGAAAAGTACCGAGTATTACTCGAGATGCGAGCTGAAGCCATTATTCCTTATGGCGACGTCAAATATAAAGCAACGCTTTATTCCTATTTGGATCAAAATACCAATTATTACTTTATCGAATCCTACGATTTTTTTGATCGAGATGAAATTTATGGCTACGTTGATGATGGGGATCGATTTGCCTTTTTCTCAAAAGCGTGTTTAAACTTCATCCATATTTTTGATGATCTTCCGAATGTCATTCATATTCATGATTGGCATACCGGATTAATCCCTTTATTAGTCAAAAACGATGAAGCGGTGAAATCGATTAAAACGTTAATGACCATTCATAATATTGATTATCAAGGCATTCATCCTATGACGATTTTAAATAAAGTTGGATTAAATGATATCAATCATTATCATCAATCCATCAATTTTATGGAATTAGGTCTCAATAATGCCACGACGATTTCAACCGTTTCACCAACTTATCATGATGAACTCAGATATGAATATTATTCTAAGAATCTCGTTGAAATCATCAATCGCCGTGATCGTGATTTTTATGGCATTTTAAATGGTTTATCCGATGAGATAGATCCACTTACCGATCTTTCAATCAAAGTGCCCTATAGCCCTAAAAACGTCTTTCAAGCCAAACCATTAAACAAAAAGTATCTTCAACAAACCATGAATTTAGCGGTAGGAGATGAATACTTTGTGATGGGTATGGTTTCTAGAATTGTTGAACAAAAAGGGTTTGATATTTTAATTCCTGCCCTTGAAGAATTTATGTCACAACCTAATGTTGAATTTGTACTTTTAGGTACCGGTGAAGAACGCTATATCAATGCATTAAAAGCCATAGAAGCAAAATATCCAAATCGGATGAAGCTCAATATTGGTTATGATGCGACCAATCCTAATTATATTTATGCGGGAGCCGATGCATTTTTAATGCCCTCGCGTTTTGAACCATGTGGAACTTCACAAATGATTGCGTTAAAGTACGGAACGATTCCTATTGTTCGTCAAACAGGCGGACTCAATGATACCATTGAACAATTCGACAGTGTTTCAAAAAAAGGGAATGGCTTTAAATTCTATAATTACGACTCAAGAGATCTCATTTTTCAATTACATAACGCCCTTCATTTATTTAATAATGGCGAGAAACAGGTGAAGCAACAATTGATTAAAAACGCGATGGCTTCTCATTTTTCACTTGAAGTAAGTGCGAAAGCTTACGTCGAACTCTACAAAACAATGATTGGTTCATCTAATCGGTAACCGTTATCATAGTGTCTATTCTTTAGAATAGAGATAGAAATGGTATAATGTAAAATTGTGAGGTGTATTCAATGAATAAAGGACATTTTCAGTCGACGCAAGCTTTTAAGAAAGTTTTTATCGATCGACTTAGAACAACATATTTAACTGATGTATCAAACTCAAGTATTCGTCAACGTTACCATGTATTAGGACAACTTTTAAAAGAAACGATTGCGGAAGATTGGATGAAAACCAATGAAACTTTAAAAAAAGGCAATCAAAAAGAGGTCTATTATTTTTCCATGGAATTTTTGATGGGGCGTTTAATTACAAACAACTTAATCAACATGGGTGTTCGTGATATCGCAGAAGCTGCATTTATTGAGCTAGGACTTGACATTAACGAAGTAGAATCTTATGAACCGGACCCCGGATTAGGGAACGGTGGATTAGGCCGGTTAGCAGCTTGTTACCTCGATTCGATGGCGACTTTAGGGATACCTGGTTTTGGACATTGCATCAGATATCGTTATGGTTTATTCCGTCAAGCCATCAAAAACGGCTATCAAGAAGAACGTCCAGATAATTGGTTATCTGATGGCTATGTCTGGGAAATTCGCAAGGAAGAAGAAGCGGTTGATATTCCGTATTTTGGTTATGTTGAATACGATGGGAAGATGAAATATCGTCCTGCTGAATATATCAAAGCCGTTCCATATGATGTTCCAATTGTTGGCGCAGATAATGGAGTCGTTACCGCTTTAAGATTATGGAACGCAGAACCTTCAAGAAAGTACCCAAAAAACAAAAGTGCGTTTGAATATGAATTTGATCTTCAAAAGATTACCGGGTTTTTATATCCGGATGATACCACTGAAGAAGGAAAACGTTTAAGATTGATGCAACAGTACTTTTTCACTGCTGCAGGCGTGAAAAGCGTTTGTCAAAAACATAAAGCAAAATATAATACATTAACTTCTTTACCTGACCATGTTGTATTTCATATCAATGATACTCATCCAACATTAATCATTCCTGAGCTCATGAGAATTTTACTTGATGAAGAGAATATGGAATGGGATGAAGCTTGGGATATCGTTCATCGTTCGACGGCTTATACGAATCATACGATTATGTCTGAAGCATTGGAAAAATGGCCGATTTATTTGATGCAACCGATATTGCCTCGTATTTATCAACTGATTGAAGAAATTAACCGTCGTTTTTTTAGTTTCTTAGTCGACAATTATACTTACCAACAAATCGATTTAATTAACCGGATGGCGATAATTAACAACGGTGTTGTTCGTATGGCAAATTTATGTTTGGTGGGTTGCTATAGCGTTAACGGAGTGGCTAAACTCCATACCGATATCTTAAAAGAAATCGAAATGAATGATTTTTATCGGTTATATCCCGATAAGTTTAATAATGTGACCAATGGTATTACGCATCGTAGATGGTTAATTCACTCAAATAAAGAGTTAACATCAATTATTGATGAAGCTATCGGTACAAAGTGGAAACATCAACCGCTTCAATTAGAAAAAATGCTTCAATTTAAAGATGATTCTACAATGCAATCTAAAATTGCAGAGATGAAAAAAACAAAGAAAATGGCTTTAGCAAAACGGATTTATCAGGAACAAGGCATACAATTAAATCCCGATTCCATTTTTGACATACAAGTCAAACGCCTTCATGAGTATAAACGTCAATTAATGAATGCTTTACACATTATGTATGTCTATAACTTACTAAAAACGGATTCAGACTTCAAAAAGAATTATGTCCCACATACCTTTATATTTGGTGCTAAAGCGGCAGGGGCTTACCATTTTGCGAAGAAAGTCATAAAATTACTCAACACCATTGGGGATGTTGTGAATAATGACCCTGAAACGAAAGATTACCTCAATGTTGTATTTGTTGAAAACTACAATGTTTCTTATGCCGAGATTATTATGCCTGCTTGTGATGTTTCTGAACAAATATCAACCGCTTCAAAAGAAGCTTCAGGAACTGGAAACATGAAATTCATGATGAATGGTGCACTAACAATTGGTACTCTCGATGGCGCAAACGTCGAAATCCATGAGTTAGTGGGGGACGACCATATTTTCATCTTTGGATTAAACTCCCAAGAGGTCACACAAATGCAAAAGAATCGCTCCTATAATTCAAAAGCGATGTATGAATCTATTCCTGAATTAAGAATCATTCTTGATCAATTGGTAAATGGGTTCTTTACAAATGTCGATATCAATGAATTCAAAGAAATCCATGATCGTTTACTTTATGAAGATACCTATTTCGTATTAAAGGATTTTATGCCTTATGTAGAAGCTCATAACCGGGTGAATGAAGCCTATAAAAACCGAAAAAAATGGTTAGAGAGTTCAATAGTTAATATTGCAAAGAGCGGAATTTTCTCAAGTGACCGATCAATTCAAGACTATGCATCGAAGATTTGGCATGTAAAATCGTTATTATAGTCAAGTGTCGGATAATATCCGGCACTTTTTTTGATTAAAATTGGTTTTTTAGGATGAATTTGATATAATAATTAAAGAGGTGCTCATATGAAAAAAATACTACTTATTATTTTTATTTTTATCTTTTCCTTTACGCTTGTTGCTTGTTCAAACGAACCGATTGATATGCCGATTAAAGATGCTTTTGAATTAATGAATGAGGCGATTCAAAATTATCTAGATGCGGAATCGTTAGAACTAGAATATCATGGTGAATATGCAAGTACAGCTCATCTCATGCGGGATGATTTAAGAATTCGAATTAAGAAAATTGGTTCAGATTCACAAGTTGGTCAAATAAATGTCGATATGATTATTGATGACGTTCCCTCATCGGTTATCACCAATTACCAAAAGGGAATTGTATACAATAATAATATCAATGAAAATTCTCAATCCACAAAGACATTTGAAACTCAAACTCAAGCTGATTTCGTCAAACTTTATACCATGTTTTTAAAATCACAAATTAACTTTAGTAATGTTCAAGAAGTCCTTTTTCAAGGTTCTTCAAAAGAAATAACTCTCTCATTTCTTTTATCATCAACCGTCGTTGAAAGCACTTTATATGTTTTACCAGCTATGGATTATGCCAAATCAGCAAGTGTTTCAATCACGTTTACCGAAAAAGCAAAATTATTATCTATGAGCGTGGCTTATGAAGCAAGCGTTGATAGCGTTTATGGTGATTTCTCTTATTCTGTTAATTTTGTTAAAATAGATTCTTATGTGATTGTACCAACGCTTTCCGTTTCAGAAATTGCACTTTATAAGGAAGTTGAGGAAAATGAAGAATAATCCAGAATTTATCGATCTATCGTGGGATATCGTTGAGGGAATGCCAATTTATCCAAATGATCCCGTCTTAAAAGTAGAAGGCGGACGTAAAACGGATCAAGATGGTTTTAGTCTAAAACGACTCACAACTGCCATGCATGTCGGCACTCATCTTGACGCGCCATCGCATTATTTAGGAACTGGGAACAATGTGGAATCGATTGGACTTGGAAAAACGATTGGATATGCGACAAAATTAAAAGTTGAAATCATTGATAATGTCATTAAAACTGATGATTTAGATATGTGCTATCATAATGCTTACCGTAAACATTCAAAAATTGTCATAGATACCGGATTTTCTACTAAACGAAATAGTCCTGACTATTTTGAGACTTTTCCGGCGTTTGAAGCTTCTTTGACCGAATTTCTCGTTGAAAACGGGATTGAATTAATTGGGCTAGATATGCCATCAATTCGGTTTGAAAAAACCGGAGCAGCAGAAGCTCATAAAGCATTATTAAGTAATCAGATTGTGATTGTTGAGAACTTAATTAATTTAGATTTAGTGGACGATGAGTTCTTTTTATTGTGCCAACCTCTGAAATTAATTGGTTTTGACGGATCGATGATTCGCGCAGTAGGAATTAATCGTTGGAAAACGTTTTATTAATTATTTCTTATTGAAAATACATTTAAAAATGATATAATTAAGATGTAAAATTAAATAAGCACCACTTCGGGGCAGGGCGTAATTCCCTACCGGCGGTAAAGTCCGCGAGCGAAAGCATGATCAGGTGTAATTCCTGAACCGACAGTACAGTCTGGATGAGAGAAGTGAATGATGACTTTTTGTTATTTTCGTCTTTTTCTATGCCCTCGGATGAGGGCATTTTATTTGGAGGAAAATATGACAGACACAGCTATTTTAATCATTACCATTGTTTCAATTGTTATTGCGATTGGGTTACTTTATTTGTTAACCACATTACGTAACCCAGAAAAGCGAAATAAGTACGGTGTTTTAATCGCGATTGCGGCCCTAGTATTTATTATCGGCGGTATCACGTTTAGTCTCTCAACGAAGGATTCCCCTGTCTCATGGCCACAAATTATCATGGTGGACTCCTTAATCTTGGTTGGGTATTTAGCCGTCATGGCACTTGTAATAAAATTATCAAAACGCGACGACGCGACCAAAAAAATCTCTAACCGTATGATTACCTCTTTAGTGACTTTATTCGCAATAATCGTAGGAATCAGTTATGCACTTTTTACCAAAGAAACACCCACACCTTTTCTTAGTGTAGTCCTTATTGATGTTATCATTGCGTTATTGTATTTGGTTATCATGGCCGTCGCTATAAAGTGTGATAAACGCGCAAATACGCCAAAGACACTCTCTACAAGAAAAGTAGCTTTTCTTGGAATATTAATTGGGCTAGCAAGTGCTTTAATGTTACTTGGATTTCCAATTATGCCACTCGCACCTTACTTAAAAGTGGAATTATCTGGTCTGATTATTTTCATGGCGTTGCTTTGGTTTGATTGGAAAACAGCCGCTGTTGTTTCGCTTTACACGAATTTTATTCATGTTTTCTTACCAGGTTCTGCCCCAGTCATTATTTTCTTAGATGAGGGAGTTAATTTTATTGCGACGATGGTATTTATCATGCCAATGGCAATTTTCTTAAATCGTGCAAAATTATCGGTCACTAAAAAAATCTCACCGATCTTTATCATCAGTGTTATCGGTGTTATATTCACAGCGGTCGTCATGACCTTATATAATGCATTTATTAACTTACCGCTGGTTTATGGATGGCCCATGCCATTTTGGACGGTCGTTGAAATCTTTGGGGTTTTTAATCTCATCAAATGGGGATTTGTTGCTATTGTTATTAATTTAACTTGGAAACGTTTATACTCTCTTAGAAACTTTGGCGAAGAAGAACCTGAAGCACTTGATTAAATCAAATAAAAGGACGCTCAAACAACTTGAACGTCCTTTTTATCTATAAATTCATTTCTATCATTGTTTGGCGAATCAATGGATTAATCGGTAATGTGATTGCCCGGTTTTGATTTTCAATGTGGCATTTCTTCATGCTCTTAATGTTGTTATTACCAGCATAACTAGATGAAACGGTTTCAGTATACCACTGAATGATATTATCTTGAGCAAATCCGATGGAATAGGTTCTTTTTTCTCTAGTATTTTCATCGACAATCGTTAACGATATTTTATTGGGTTTTGATTTGATTTTAATTTTATCTGTCTTATCTAAAATCGTCCAAAATAACGTTTTATTGAGTTGTTCCTTCGCTTCAATTGAGGACTTAGTTTTATAGATGCTGTTGTTCAATTTGTTTAAAATAATTAAATAATCGGGTCCAATAAGTCTTTCATATCGACGTGTTATTTCATAACAAATCATATTGTTGTCATAATCAACTGTCCACATAACCCAAGGTTTGGGTTTAAGCACCAATGAAACAACCAAACCAACAAGAAAAATACAAAACACCACACCCAAGATTATTAACATGGAAATAAACGTTGTGGTATAAGTCGGATCTGTTGGTAATAAGGGAGTACCATTATATGTGATGGGCTCTTGAGCAATAAACAACCCTAAAAAAACAAAATAGATAATAAAAAATGTTGGGAGCATAATCAGAAAAACAAGGGTGGGAATCCAGTTTTTGACTTTAATTTCACCCGTTCTTATATTCGAAAAATATTGTATTAAAGCTTGTATATTCATAGTTTTATCAATCCTCACGCAATCATTATACAACGAATTGTTGTAACCGAAGCTATTTTATCTAAAAAATGTATTTTATGTTTTAAAAACATCGCTTTAATGGTAAAATAGATACGAAATATTTGTGCTAAGTGAGTGTGATTGAATGAATACTGTAAAGATTGATAAATATTTTAAAGGTATGGTAGCTCATCGCGGATTAAGCGGTATCGAGACTGAAAATACAATTAACGCCTTTTTAGCTGCAGCGAACCGCAGTTATTTTGGAATGGAATGCGATGTTCATGCTTCAAAAGACGGCAAAATTATCGTATCTCATGATGATACTTTATTACGTCTTGGGATGTTAAATGTCTATTTACCATCGTTTAAATACGATGAAATTCGAAAATTTACTTTGATAGATCGCAAAACAGGCAATCTATCTGAAAATATAACGATTCCTTTATTAACAGAATTTCTTCAAATATGTAAAACTTACCGAAAACATGGATTCGTTGAATTAAAACAAAATTTATCGAACGAGAATGTTGAATCCGTCATTGATGAAATCAATAAATTACAAATGGCTGAGAACATCAGTATTATTTCATTTAATGACAAATATTTATCTCATATTAAAAAAACGCATCCAGAGTTCAATCTCTATTTGTTAACGGATATAATGACCGATAAGCATTTTGATTTTTGTGAAAAACATCATATCAATTTAGATATTCATCATGATAAATTAGATGAGAATATGATAAAAAGAATGCATCTCATCGGTTTAAAAGTCGCCGTTTGGACCGTTGATGATAAAGATACTGCAGAGAAATTAATTAAAATGGGTGTTGATTATATCACATCCAACATCTTAGAATAACATGAGCAAAATTCTTTTGATTGGAGCGGCGAACGTTGATATTATAGGTGTCTCCAATACAATCATACTTCCCTTTGATTCAAATCCTGGAACAATTCAATTATCGGTTGGTGGTGTTGCGAAAAACATTGCTGAGAATTTGAAACGTTTGGAATTAGACATTAGTTTTTTAACGTTTTTTGGAAATGATTCGTTTGTCGAATACGTTCAATCGAATCTTAACCAACTTCAAATTGATTATTCTTTATCAATTCAGTTGAATTACCCGTCAGGTAAATTTATGTCAATTCATCGTCCTAAGGGCGAACTTGAATTGGGAATCAATGATTTCGAGTTGTTGGATCATGTCACTGTTGACATGTTTAAAACCAAAGAAGCAGACATTGAGAAGTTCGATTATCTCGTATTTGATACGAATCTTCCTGAAGAAGTATTAACCTACTTGATTCAAAGGTTCAGTCATAAAACGATCATTGTCGATGGCGTTTCACAATTGAAAGTTGTGAAGGTAAAATCGGTACTAGATAAAATCTCACTTTTAAAAGTCAATCAAAAAGAGTTATCGGCTTTGCTTGGAAAACCTGTCGATGATATTATATTGTCTGTTAGAGAATTAATAAAATCAGGTTTGAAACAAGTCGTTGTGACAAATGGAACAAATCCAATCACATACAACATCGAAAAAAGCATTTATCAAACTTTCATCTATGAAGCAAAAAAGAATGTATCTTCAATCGGATGTGGAGATGCACTCCTCAGTGGAACCTTATATGGTCTTATTTTAAAGAAAAATATGCATGAATCAGTGAATTATGGAAAAAAAGCTGCGAGTTTAACCATGGAAGTCAGTACAGCTAGTCATCCAGAATTGTCTAGATTTAGAATCGAAGAATAAAAATAGTAAAGGAGCGTTTTACCATGAAGAATCAAATGATTGATCTACTGCTTGACCGTCGCAGCGTTCGTGAATTCACGACTCAGTTGGTTGATGATGAAGCGCTAAAATTGATTATCGAATGTGGCATGTATGCCCCTAATTCGAGAAACAAGCAAAATTGGCACTTCTCAGTTATTACGAATCCAGTCATTATTGAAGAGATTAATCGTCTCACGGTCGCTGGTATGGACCGTTTAGGAATTAAACATGATGTTGATTACCATATTTTTTATCACGCCCCCGCTGTCATTATCCTCAGTTCTGTCATTGAAGGATTCAGTGAGTTAAATTGTGGCTGTGCGGTTGAAAATATGGCTATCGCTGCTAAATCATTAGGCCTTGATTCCTGTATCGTTGGACAAACACGATTTATGTATCATCAAGCAGATCCTGTTGATATCAATCGACTTGTCAAAATTCCGGAAGGATATGAACATGATATCGCGATTTGTTTTGGATATCGTAAAGGGGATAACCCTGAACCAAAACCAAGAAAAGAAGGCATTGTTGATTATATCAAATAAGATAAAACATACTTTTGACTTGTTCAAAAGTATTTTTTCTGTCATTGATTATCATTCAAATTATATTATTTGTTAAATGAAATCAAATTTAGTATAATGCATTTGAGGAGTGAAACTATGTGGAAAGATGAATATTTACGTTGGATTAACGAACCGACGTTAGACTTAGAATTAAAGAAAGACCTATTAAACAAAACCGAAGCAGAACTTGAAGAGATATTTTATGGTCCGCTTACTTTTGGCACTGGAGGAATTCGTGGCATCTTAGGAGCGGGGATTAATCGTCTTAATATCTATACCATTCGCAAAGCCAACGATGGACTTGCAAGATATTTACTTAAAACAAAAGGAGATATTGCGAAATTACAAGGTGTTGTGATTGCACACGATAATCGCCGTATGTCAAAAGAATTTGCTTTAGAGTCAGCGAAAGTTTTAGGAGCCTATGGCATAAAATCTTTTCTTTTTGAAGATTTAAGACCGACGCCTGAACTCTCTTTTGCGACGAGATATTTAAAAGCAGCAGCTGGAATTGTCATTACCGCTAGTCACAATCCACCGAATTACAATGGCTATAAAATTTACGATGAATTTGGATGTCAATTTACACCACAATTTGCCGATGTTATCGTTTCGATGGTGAATGAAGTGACGGATCTATTCCAAATCAAAACAGTCTCAAAAGAAATATTACTAGAAAAGCATTTATTAACTTACATTGGTCAAGAAATAGATGAACTTTATCTCAATGAAGTGAAATCAATCCAAATCAATCCTCAAGTGAAAAAAGACATTAAAATTGTATTTACACCACTTCATGGGACGAGCGCTGAATTAGGACTTAGTTTGTTGGAATCAACTGGGTATCTAGTGTATCCTGTTTTAGAACAAATGGTGCATGATTCATCTTTCAGTACCGTCAAATCACCAAATCCTGAGAATGCATCAGCCTTTGAAATGGCGATTGCGCTTGGGAAAAAAGTGGACGCAGACTTATTAATCGCAACGGACCCAGACGCAGACCGTCTTGGGGTTGCGGTTAAACAGGGAAATGACTATGTGTTATTAACGGGCAATCAAACTGGTGCCATCCTCATCAATTACATTTTGTCTGAAAGAAAAAAACAAGGAACATTGCCAGAAAACGGCGTTGTTTTTAATACGATTGTAACCTCTGATTTAGGGGCTAAAATTGCCCGAGCCTATGGCTTTAACGTGATTCAAACACTCACTGGTTTTAAATATATCGGAGAACAAATCCGCTATTTAGAAAATACCAATCAAGAATTCATTTTCGGTTATGAAGAATCTTACGGCTATGTTATTAAAGGATTTGTGAGAGATAAAGACTCACTTCAAGCATTACTCCTTGCCTCAGAAGCAGCGGCTTATTATCAACATTATGAAAATAAGACTTTACTCGAAAAACTCAATGATATTTATGAAACTTATGGGGTTCATCAGGAGGCACTTCATAACATTGACTTATTTGGGATTGAAGGAGCGAAAAGAATTCAAGCGATTGTTGAAAGATTTAGAGTGAATCCGTTAACGAGTATAAATCATCAAAATGTAATGGTGTTTGAAGACTATCTCTATTCATATCGGATTGAGATGGGATATAAAACTGCCTTGTCATTTGATAAAACAAATGCGGTAAAATATATCTTAGAAAATGGTTCTTGGTTTGTCCTTCGTCCCTCTGGAACTGAACCAAAACTCAAAATTTATATCGGCGTCACAGGCAATACGGTTGAATCGGCTAGAATTGAACTTGATTCAATTGGTCAAGCAATTCTTGCCCTAGTCGATCAAATTAAGTAAAAAGGTGGTGTCACAATGCCTTATCTTATCGGTGGTGGATTTTTAGTCCTCATCATTGGAATATATATTTTATTTTATACGTTAAATGCTAAAACTCCTGTTCCTGAAGGGTGTGAATTCCCTGATGATTTTTCGGGCTGTTCAAGTTGTTCTTCTACAGGATGCGTTAGCCGTATTGAATCAAAAAAAGTGGTCAAGTAAATGATTAATAATGACTGGGATGAGATTCTTTCAAATGAATTTTCAAAACCTTATTTTAAAGAATTAACCACACGAATTAAGGATGAATACAAGCAATATACTTGTTACCCCGTGATTGGCGATGTCTTTAATGCATTTCGATTAACCCCTTTTCATCAAGTCAAAGTTGTCATTGTTGGTCAAGATCCCTATCATAATGAATATGAAGCGATGGGGTTATGTTTTTCAGTTCCACAATCAGTAGCCATTCCCCCTTCTTTAATCAATATTTTTACAGAATTAAAAAATGATTTGGGGCATGAAATCCCAAAAAATGGGGATTTAACAAAGTGGGCAAAAGAAGGCGTTTTACTGCTTAATACCATCATGACAGTCAGAAAAAACCAACCATTGTCCCATAAAGATTTCGGCTGGTTGACCTTCACTGATGAAGTCATTCGGCTGCTTGATAGAAAAAAAGAACCCTTGGTATTTGTATTATGGGGATCCCATGCAAGAAGTAAAAAAAGTCTACTTAAGAATCCCAATCATCTGGTGATTGAAAATGTCCATCCTTCACCACTCTCGTCTTACCGTGGATTCTTTGGTTCAAAACCCTTTTCAAAAATTAATCAATATCTCATAAAAAATCATCTCAAACCCATTGATTTTGACTTGAGTCATGAAGGATAAATTATGAATAAAAAATCTGTTCAAGCCATCGTTTTTACGGGATTGATGGTTGCGTTAGGTATTGTTTTATCTCAAATTGTCTCCATTGCACTTCCCAATGCCTCTTCACCTATTATCAAGTTTGGAATTGGTTATTTACCCATCATTGTCATATCGATTCTTTATGGTCCTGTATTTGGTATTTTAGCTGCGATTTCACAAGACTTAATCGGTTTTTTTATGATTGGGGCTGCGAATGGTCAGATATTTCATTTAGGATTTACGATTAACGCTGTATTATACGGGTTTATACCAGGCTTATTTTTTAAACGTCACGAATCCACTCAAAACAAGATATTCCAATACCTAAATTTTGGTTTAATCGCATTATTTGTTCTATTGATAACCTTGTATTTATTCAATCCGGATTTAGTGATTTCCGCTTCACTCGATATTGCTGAAAAGTACATTTTGATGTCTGTTTCGCTTGTGGCAGCTCTGGTCTTGATTGTTTTTAACGTTTGGGTGATAAAACTCAAAAAATCGGATTTTAGCCCCTATAAAATATTATTTGTTACCTTATTTTTATACATGATTGTTTCGCTTGTTTTAACGCCGATTTGGCTTTATATGCTCATCAATCATCTATCTTTCTTCCAAATCAATCTCGTAGAATTAAGTGCTTATGTTTTAGTCATATTACCCTTAAGAATTGTAAAAATGCCAATTGAAGTCATGGCCTATGTCTTATTATTAACACCAATTCTATCAATGCTTAAGCGATTAATTGAACATCGAGAATTTGATGAAATTGATACTCAATCACATAATTAAAAAAGAATCAGCAATTTTCGCTGATTCTTTCTTTTTATATTTCAATAATTCTGACTTCGCCAGGTCCCATTTGGAGTTGAATCGATCCATCGGGATTAAATTGATGAAATTCTCTTGGCATTTCATAAGTTGAGTACAGTAATTGTCCCTTGAATGAACGATTGTCAACTTGTTCCCTTAAAATTTGAATCGAAGCAGTGCAGCTGAGATTGCCATAGACATTTGTATTTGCAAAAACCATTAAACATTTTTTTGTGTTTGGATTAAAATAACCTAAACCAATAGCGGGTGTATCAAACTCATTCATATATAAAGGCACAAAATAGTCTAAATTCGTCAGTTGTTTCAACCATTCTTTGCGAATGATTTTAATGCCATCGAGATGATCAGCTAATTCCCAACGTTTTGGAGCCATGTAGTGAAATGCATACTTATCAAATAAAGCTAATTTCCCATAGAATAAATCTTCTTTTGGTAAGTTAAATTTGTCTTTATCAGTACAATCAACGCCTGTATTCATGGGTTGGGTTTCATAAACTTCTTGACCAGAGTTGATAAATGGAACTAAATTTGGTAAAAACATATTAAACGTCGTTAACATTCTTGCTAATACTTGTCCGCCATCACGTCCTGCAATTCTGGCAGTATCATGAGTTTCAGCACAAGCAAACATTGGTAATGCAATTTCTTTCGCCCCATAAACGAACGTATGAAGTTTCTTTTCCCATATTCTGGGTTCCATCCAAAAGCCATTACCGATAATAATGTTATAGCCATTTGCTTTTGCTTTTGGAGCATTATCGGTATTCATTTCTTCGGCGATAAAGGCAAAATCACCATCAACTGCTTTCGCATTATCGATAATCATCTTTAGTAATTCTGTGGGCAACGCATGACCCATATCAATTCTTGCTCCATCAATACCATATTCATTTTGATAATACGGAATAATACTAGCGAGCGTATTCCATAATTCCATATTGGGAACTTTACCAGGATATAAATTGGATTTGATGGTATCAAATAAAATATAGGGAGGTGTTTTTTTATTCTTTAAATAACCCACATTATCAATTGGATGATCCATATACATTCTAAAGAAAGTAACATCTGTCCACGGGGGTTGAATATCGTTGATATGGTCAGAAAAAGCGGGTGCAATTTTCAATCCAAAGCGTTTTTCGATTTCATCGACAAAATCTTTTGGACTTTCTTCGATGAGTTGATTCCAAGCTGTCTCATTTTGATGTTTAGGATCAAATTGGAACATCTTGATATGTCTTAAAACATCTTCTGAAGCATAGACTTGAGACATGTATTTTGGTAAAGGGGCAATCGTAGATTCAATACCCTCCACGAAAGGTACTTTATAGTTTTTAAATTCGCTAGCTTTAATCCAGTAGAACCAATCCGGATGCAGTTTAATCAAATCATTTTCAACTGCATTTGTTCTTGGTATGATATCAATGATGACCCGCATTGAAAGCATGTGACAAGCTTCGACAAACGCTTGAAATTCTTCTTCAACAGTCATCGTATCGCCAATCATTGTTTCTTTTAAACTTGGGTCTAATTCAAAGAAACTCGCAACACCGTAAGGACTGCCTAATTCTCCTTTTTTATCTTTCAATGAAAAACGAGAAATCGGAAGCATATAGACGGTGTCAACACCCATCTTCTTTAAAAAAGGAAGTAGTGCGAGCATTTTAACGAAAGTTCCCGTTTCTTTCATTTCATCAAAATTGGATAAATCAAGTGAGAATGAACGATCATGGTCCCACGCTGCGCTGGTGCGAATCATGGTTGAATACATAACAGAACTACGAACCCAGTCTCCACCTAAATAGTTTTTTGAATGTTTCTTATTTTCTATTTTTGATAACGACTTTGAATAGTCTGTTTTGGGGTTTGATTTAGGTAATATATACTGCCTAATAACTGAACTATAGAAACGGTAAGGATTGACTAATAATTCGCCTGAAGGCATTTTTCTTAGTTCATTCCCATCATAATTCCAAGCGTTCCAAATATCGGGAACTACATAGTTTATGGATCCTTTTGAAATCTTTTTTTCTAATATCGATTGAAGCTTTAATAATTTGTTTTGCATCACGATTCACCTCGTGAATATTATATCAAATAAACCTAGACAAAGAACCAGTTATTTACAATGTGTAAATGCTTACAAAGGATTCAATATACTTTATAAAATCGACTATTTATAGTATAATACTATCGGTAGAGGTGAAATCATGAAAAAACCCACAGTTTTAATTATTATGGATGGAATGGCAAAAGCCAATCCTAATCCAGGTAATGCTTATGAATTAGCAAAAAAACCGCATCTTGATTTATTGTTTCAAGAATTTCCAAACACATTAATTGAAGCTTCTGGTGAAGCTGTTGGCTTACCAGAAGGTCAAATGGGTAATAGTGAAGTCGGCCATTTGAATTTAGGTGCAGGCCGTGTAGTTTATCAATCATTGACAAGAGTCAACGTGGCAATAAAAGATGGATCATTTAAACAAAATCCTGCTTTTATTCAAGCGTTTGATCATGTTAAAAAACACAACTCTAAACTTCATATTTTTGGGTTGTTATCAGATGGTGGCGTTCATTCCCATATGGAACATATCAAAGCATTATTTGACTTAGCAAAAGTTCATGGCATTGAAAAATCATACATGCATGCCTTTTTAGATGGAAGAGATGTTCCACCGAAGTCTGGCATTGATTTTATTAAAGAATTAGAAGCGTATATGGCACAAACTCATTACGGCAAAATCGCAACAGTTCACGGCCGTTATTATGCCATGGACAGAGATAAAAACTTCAACCGTACACAACTCGCCTATGATGTCATGAGTTTTGGTCGCGGCGAACATAAAAAATCGGCAAGCGAAGGCGTTTTAGCGTCTTATGAAGCGGGCGTAAACGATGAGTTTGTCATTCCGTTTGTTGTTGATATGGATGGCCTCATTCAAACCAATGATGCGATTATATTTGCGAACTTCCGTCCGGATAGAGCGATTCAAATCGGAACGGCTTATTCCAATCCTGATGCTTCAAAAGTTGATACGACCAATGGTCCTGAAAATATCTTTTTTGTATCGATGATGAAATACGCTGATTCTGTCAAAGGCCCTTTAGCATTTGAACTCAATGAATTATCCAATATGCTTGGTGATTACATTTCTGATCTTGGGCTCAATCAATTAAGAATCGCTGAGACTGAAAAGTACGCTCATGTGACTTTCTTTTTCGATGGTGGAATGGATAAAGAGATTAAAAACGCTCGTCGTGTTTTAATTCCTTCTCCGAAAGTCGCAACCTATGATTTACAACCGGAAATGAGTGCATATAAGATTACTGACGCTGTTATCGAAGAACTCGATAAACGCGATTTAGATTTAGTAATCTTGAATTTTGCCAACGGCGATATGGTGGGTCATACGGGCGTCATTCCCGCAGCTATTAAAGCAGTAGAAACTGTTGATGAATGCGTTGGACGTGTTGTTGACAAAGTCCTTGAACAAGGTGGAGTAGCCATTGTGACTGCTGACCATGGCAATTGTGAAAAAATGCTCGATGAAAATAATCAACCTTTTACGGCACACACGACCAACCTTGTGCCTTTAATTATCACGAATAAATCTTTGAAATTAAGAGATTCAGGAAATTTAGGCGATATTGCTCCAACTATCCTTGAACTAATGAATTTAGCTCAACCCGCTGAGATGACGGGTCAATCATTGATTATCCATTCATGATTTCTAAAGACTTGAAAGAAATACAACTCAAAGATTTAGCGTTTGTCATTCTCTATACTATGCTTTTAAGCATTGGTGGAGCGATGTTACTTGGTTTAATCGATTTTCTTTTCATCAAGTATTTGTCAACGCAATTAGGAAGTTTGTTATTTTGGTTACTAGCGTTTTTAACGGGGTCTTTAATCCGGAAACAATATGTTAATCCCCATATCGTTTATACGGTTATTACCGGTATCGGCTTGTTACTAGCAGCGGTTATTATCGAAGCGTTACCGATTATGCTTATCTATGCTCAAGCAACTGAATTTGCATCCATTATTTTTGATGTACGCATTTACTTTGAATGGATGCTTTATTATTATAATCCATTGAATTTAATTTTAAACTTTAACTTCAATTATTTAATTACGATTTTAATGATTGCGGTTGGAACTTATTTAGGGGTCAAACGAACTTACTCATAGTTCTTATAATAAAAAAATATAAAAATTTAAAGGAGATTAAAAAATGCCAAACATTACCAGTATTCATGCAAGAGAAGTGTTGGATTCCCGTGGAAATCCAACGATTGAAGTCGAAGTATACACCGAATCGGGCGCATTTGGACGCGCAATCGTGCCAAGCGGGGCATCCACCGGTGAATATGAAGCCATCGAACTTCGCGATGGAGACAAAAGCCGTTATTTAGGAAAAGGTGTTTTAAAAGCGGTCGCGAATGTCAATGAAACGATTGCACCTGCCCTTATCGGTTATGATGTAACAATGCAAGCATTCTTAGACAAATTGATGATTGAACTTGATGGAACACCGAACAAAGCAAAACTTGGTGCGAATGCCATTTTAGGGGTTTCCTTAGCTTGTGCTAGAGCTGCCGCTGATTATGTCGGATTACCACTATATTTATACTTAGGTGGATTTAATGCAAAAGTATTACCAACACCGATGATGAATATCATCAATGGTGGATCACATGCGGACAACTCCATCGATTTCCAAGAATACATGATTCTTCCAATCGGTGCTAAAACATTCCGTCAAGCTTTACAAATGGGCGCAGAAGTTTATCATAGCTTGAAAAAAGTACTTCATGCAAAAGGATTTAATACCGCTGTTGGTGACGAAGGTGGATACGCTCCAGACTTAGAATCCAATGAAGCTGGAATCCAAGCCATCATTGAAGCAATTACAAAAGCTGGATATGTTCCTGGTAAAGATATCGCGATTGGTATGGACGTTGCAGCGAGTGAATTCTATAACGCTGAAAAGAAAGTGTATGAACTAAAAGGCGAAAACAAAGTTTTCACTAACAAAGAACTCGTTGAATTCTATGTTGGTTTAGTTGAAAAATACCCAATCGTCACCATCGAAGATGGACTTGATCAAAACGACTGGGAAGGATGGGCTTACATTACTGAAAAATTAGGCGCAAAAATTCAATTAGTTGGTGACGATTTATTCGTGACCAACACTGAAAGATTAGCAACTGGTATTGAAAAAGGTATCGCAAACTCAATCTTAATTAAGGTTAACCAAATTGGTACTTTAACAGAAACTTTCAACGCCATTGAAATGGCTAAGAATGCTGGATATACAGCTGTTGTCAGCCATAGAAGTGGTGAAACAGAAGATTCAACGATCGCTGATATTTCTGTAGCGACCAATGCTGGACAAATCAAAACCGGTTCATTATCAAGAACTGATAGAATTGCGAAATACAATCAATTATTAAGAATTGAAGAAGAACTTGGCGAAGTTGCTGAATACAAAGGTTTAAAAGCCATTAAAACAACAAGAAAGTTCTAATTATAACCAACTAAAAAAAGATGCTTTTGGGTATTCCAAAAGCTTTTTTTTATGGTATAATTAATAAGTGCGAAGCATGATGCCTTTTTATTGGTGATAAAAGGGAATCGATACTTAGGAGGAACAATATGGGTTGGTTAGATTGGTTATTATTAATTGTTAGCGTTTTGTTAATAGCTTTGGTCATGTTACAAGAGTCAAAAGATGACGTCAAGAATACATTCTCTGGTGAAAAATCAGAATTATTCAAAAATCAAAAACAACGTGGTCCTGAATTATTCATGAACCGTATGACGTTGGGGATGAGCGTAGTCTTTGCCGTTGTAACGATATTAGCCTTAGTCTTTTAGAACACTTCGCCGTGTTCTTTTTTTTTCCAAATTCTAAAAAGGGGTTGAAAGTATGAAAGATTTAATATTAAACTACATCAAGTCTGACAACTATCAGCCACTTGATGCAAGAGAACTAGGAAATGCATTAAAAATCAAAGATTCAAAACTGTGGACTCAGTACTTAAAAACTTTAAATGAGTTAGAGTATGAAGGGTTCATTGGTTTAAATAAGAAAGATAAATATCAAACCGCAGAAAAATTAGGGATCATCAAAGGAACTTTAGACTTAAAAAAACAAGGGTTTGGTTTTTTAATGCGTGATTCAGAACCACCGATGCCTGATGTCTTTATTCCTAGAAGTGCGATTGGTGATGCATCTCATAAAGATTATTGCTTGGCAAGGATTACCAAAAGATCCGATGGCGTTCGTTATGAAGGCGTCATCATCCGGGTTTTGAAACGTTCTTTGGAACAAATTGTTGGTGAGTACTTCCAAGGTGCCATCTTTCCGAAAAACATGAACGAAGATTATCTCTTTAAAGTGAAACCTCAAAACCGATCAGGTTTAATCGATCACTCGATTGTCAAAGCTAAAATCGTTCGCTATTCTCCTAATAAAATCTTTGATTGTCAAATCATTGAAGTTTTAGGGCATGCGACAGATCCGGGCATTGAAATCTTAGAAGTTATTGCTTCTCATGATTTAGTCATCGACTTTCCTAAAGCCGTCAAAGATGAAGTTTCAAAACTTCCAATTACAGTATTAGAAAGCGATTTGAAAGATCGAATTGATTTAAGAAACGACATTATTTTTACCATTGATGGCGATGATACGAAAGATATCGATGATGCAATCTCAATCAAGAAACTTCCAAATCAAAACTATGAACTAGGCGTGCATATTGCCGATGTCAGCTATTATGTTAGAGAAGGTACAGAATTAGACAAAGAAGCGCTAAAACGCGGTACAAGCGTTTATTTAGCGGATAGAGTCATTCCAATGCTTCCAAGAGAATTATCCAATGGCATTTGCTCGCTTAATCCGAATGTTGACAGACTGACAATTTCTTGTATAATGGAAATTAATCCATCAGGAACAATTGTAAACTATCAAATATTACCAACAGTTATTCATTCGTTTGCACAGATGACGTATAAAAAGGTCAATAAGATTTTAGATTCTGATGCTGCATTAATTCAAGCATATCAACCGCTCGTCAAATCGATAAGTCTTATGAATGAACTTGCAAAAATCTTAAATCAATTGAGAAGTCAAAATGGTTCAATTAACTTTGAAACCATTGAGCCAAAGATTATTTTTGATGAAAATGGTAAAGTCAAAGATATCACCATCAAAGAACGTGGCGTATCTGAAGGCATTATCGAAGAGTTCATGTTAATCGCCAATCAAACGATAGCGGCACACTTCGACAAAGTAGAATTGCCTTTTATCTACCGAATCCATGAGACCCCTGATAAAGAAAAGATTGAAGGGTTGTTCACTTTCGCTAGAGGCATTGGATATCCGATTAAAATGCCGAAAGTATTATCACAAAAACATCTTCAAGAGTTACTATTAAAAGTAGAAGATACGAAATTCGAAAAAGTCATTAACATGATGATGCTAAGGTCAATGGCAAAAGCGAAATACTCAGAACATAATTTAGGCCACTACGGCCTCGCATTTGAGGATTATACGCATTTTACCTCACCGATACGGCGTTATCCTGATACGACGGTTCACCGTCTAATTAGAACGTATTTATTTGAAAAAAAGACGGATCAAAGAACTTTAAATCATGTGGCTTCGATCATGCCTGATATAGCTTCTGAAACCTCTAAAGCTGAACGTAAAGCGATGATTGCGGAACGTGAAGTCTTAGATATGAAAAAAGCAGAATTCATGATGGGCAAAGAAGGAGAAATCTTTGAAGGAGTCATTTCGACTTTAACAAGATTTGGCATGTTCATCGAATTGCCCAATACGGTCGAAGGATTAGTTCATATTTCGAGTTTTAAAGAAGCTATGGAATTCATTGAAGAAAAAATGACATATCTAGGCATCGCTTCAAGGAAAGAATATACCATCGGGATGGTTGTAAAAGCCAAACTTTTGGGTGTCAATCCTTTAAAAGGACAGGTTGATTTTGAGTTAGTTGAATAGAAAGGACGGTTAAAATGAAGATTATTGCGAATAACAAAAAAGTATCTCATGATTACTTCATTTTAGACTCCTTTGAATGCGGTATCGTCTTAACAGGTACTGAAATTAAATCAATTAGACTTGGTAAAGTTTCAATTAGTGACTCGTATTGCCGGATTAAGAATTATGAATTATACATCTTGAATATGAATGTCACGAAATACGCTTTTGGTAATCTCTTCAATCATGAAGAGACAAGAGAAAGAAAACTCTTGATGGAAAAGCGTGAAATCATAAAACTCTCGTTGAAACTAAAGCAAGAAGGGATGACTTTAATCCCGACGAAAGTGTATTTAAAAGAAGCATTATGTAAAATTGAAGTGGCATTATGTAAAGGTAAAAAGCAATACGATAAGCGTGAAACTGCAAAAGCAGATGATCAAAAACGTCACGTTCAAAAAGTGATGAAGGAGTATAACAAAAAGTAACAAAAACTCAAATTCATTTGAGTTTCATATGGGGCTGTTCTGGATTCGACAGGATGGTTCGAGTTTGGTAAGCATGCGATCGGCATATCTAAAGTGCACCCAGTAAATAACTGGAAACCAAAATTACGCTTACGCTGCTTAAGAAGAAGTAGCGAGTTCCCTTTAACCAGCCTACGGGCTAGAGCGAACTTCAGTTAGTAGGATAGCGAAACAAGTCGCCGCCTTAGGCTTGTTAGCGAAATTAATAAGGCTGGTTATTAGGTAGTGCGTTAGCTGGCAGCTTGATAACGAGACAAAACAGAGAACTAAGCATGTAGAAAACCAAATGGTCGGTCATTTTGGACCGGGGTTCAAATCCCCGCAGCTCCACCATATAACAAACATAGGGTTGATACAATCGTATCAAGCCTTTTTTCATGCAAGAAGGAATATTTTCCTTATTCTAACAATTTCCAGAGTTGTAGTTTTTCCCGAAATTAGAGTTTTTTTGTATTCTGTTTTGTGACTGCTTAATCATTTAATGACTACTCAAACATTGACACAATACCATAAGTATAGATTTTTTTTATAGTGATATTAGTTATAATTTATTAATTAATTTACATTTAACCTTTAATTATGTGAATTATCTCAATATCTATTTTTAAACTTTTCTTTAATAGTGTGACAAGATGAAATTGTATATTTTCAGTTTTCCTGATATCAAAGAATAAACAAATAATTGCTAAAAAACTAGAAAAATTTAATATGTATGTTATAATCTAAATATATAAATATGCAAAACGCTTACATTTCAGAACTGTAATAAATTAAATTTTCAATTTCTTATTAGTAAATGTCATATTATGATTTATCAGGATGCCGTAATCGACACCCTTTTAATATTTTAAAAAAGGAGAATTCTATGGAACTTTATGAGATTTTTACCCATTTGATTTTGACGCTTTCAATGTTATTGGTAGTTGTATTAATTGCTCGAAGTGTTGTTGCTGGATCTAAGTATTCACCAATATTAATTATTGTTGTGTTTGGACTCATCCTAGGCATGATTCTTGAAATAACGGATCTAGCTGAACCTGGCCTTTTAGAATTTCCCATTGTAGGACTCACAGGAGAAACAACCATCATTGCATTAATCGCAACCTTTTTTACTGGAGGGCAAAAAATTAGAAATACTTTTTGGAAACCCAAGGTAGCTAAAGAAGATGATGTTGTATTGAATGATGAAGAAGTAATATTAGGAACTAAAGGCACACAACTAATCTTTTTAACTCGATCTTTCTTTATTTTAATTGGGATTATTTCTATTTACCGAATAATCTTTCCTACAGGTTCCTCACTAGATGAATTCTATCCACTTTTAGCGTTTTTTGGAATTGCAGTTTCAATTATTTTGATTGATAGTAAAGCGAAAATTCACAATCGTAGACATTATTTATCAAGAGGGCTAGTAGAGATTATAGTCATCATTTTAGTTTTGATTCTTGGTAGATTCATTTCGGGAGCTGTTAAGCCCATTATTGCCTTACCACAAATCTTCTTTGCAATGTTAATTTCGAGTGCCGCAGGGATGATTTTTAGTGACTGGAGACCAGGCCCAACAATGCGTGCTTTATTATTTGGTGGTATTCCAATTGTTTTAGCTGGTGTATTTATCGTAGGAGGAACAAGACTTCTTGAAGCATTTACACTGGATGGTATGCTCCAAGTTATGGCATTTGGATTCTTTGGACAATTATTCTGGATGTTTGTTGGAATTAGTTTATTAGTTTTTCTTGGAAAATCAAATCATGTCGATATATTAGCGCCAGGAATGGCGGGAAGTTTATCTCATAGTGGATTAACTGGTGCTTGTACGGCAGGTGATATTGGTGAGGTTGCCAAAGAAAGAGCACCTATTATGATTAATATCCCTTTCTTTGGACATTTATTTGTTTTTACGATTCTCGCAATTAGTGTTTCAAGAGGAAGCTTTCTTGTAATACCCGGAATCTTAGTTGTTTTGCTTGGAGGTATTTTAACTGCTTTTGCCATAAAAACATTAAGAAACGCAAATGGATCTGATAAAAAGGAAATTAAAGGATTAATGCTTTTCTCTATTGGGTGGCAATTAGTAGCGGTTTTTGGAGGTTTTACTTTATTGCATTTTGCGGGAATGGATTTAGAAAGTGCAGCGATGGCGAATAGTTCATCGATCTCGCATTTTGGACTATTTGCAGCTGTGCAAGGTGGTATGTTTGAGTCAGTAAATCCTTCATTTAGCTCCCCTGGACTCATAAATTTCATCTTCGCAATGCCTTTCTTAATTCATCCACTCGTCTTTGGTATGTTTGGAAGTGCAATGAGTCATGAAGGTAAAATGCCAAGAAAAGCCTTGGCAATCTTAGCAATTGCTGGAATCATTGGTGTTGCTTTTACACTGTTCTTTCTATAAAAAGTTAAGTATTACAAATGGATGTCTAGAAATGACATCCATTTTTCTTTTTCAGGACAATAATTAATTTAATCTATTATAACTTACTTAGGTTATAACTATTTTTTATATTACACAAGCGATTTACTAATCGCCCTGAGAATCAAACCTTTAATTATTTTTTTAAATCGTAATGACTAGAGAATAAATTAATAGTATAATAAGCATATCTAAGATTTTTTTATTCAATGAGGAGCTACCATTATGTTGTGGAAAAAAATTAATCAATTTTTAACGGGGATTTCAGAACCATGGTCATTTAATTTTAAAGAAGTATTTTCGCTGTCATTTAAGAAACATAAAAAAGACACCGATATTCAAAAAGATGATTTTATTGCCATGCCACACCCGTGGATTTGGTTAAGAGCATTTTTATTTTTATTAACATTAAGCTTTGTTTATTATACAATAGTATATTCTGGTGGAGTTTTCCTAGCCTTTCCATGGTTTGCGCTTGTAACTGCATCAATCATCCCAATAACCGTAGCGATATTTCTCTTTGAATCAAATATCAAGGAATCAATTTCTTTAATAAATATTATATTTGTTTTTTTTGCTGGAAATGCACTTTCCTTTGCTGCTCTTATTTACATTAATTTAAATGTCGGTATAGAAAGCATCAACACGGCTTTTATAGCACCTTTTATTGAAGAACTCGCAAAACTTTTACCCATAATCATCGCGATAAGTTTACTGAAAATCAAGAGACTCAGTAGCGCTATCTTTATCGGATGGCTTGTTGGTGCTGGATTTGAAATAGCTGAAACACTGGGATATTCAACGTTTCTAGGATTTGCTGAAATGTTTTCTGAAACGAATATGGCGTTTTTACCGGATCCCTCAACCTTAATAGAGAGAAGTTTATATGCGTTTGGCAGTCACGCATTGTTTGGAGCAATAGAGGGAGCGGCGTTTCTGTTGTCACAAAAACGAGATAACATTAAGTTCAACAAGAAAAGATTTGTCGTTTGGATAAGTTTATCCATTATTTTCCATATGACATGGAACTCAAATGTTGTATTTAATTCTTCCCCAAATCTGACAATCATAGTCTGTGTTATTCTTCAAGTAATCATGATTGGTGTATTTATATTTCTATATGATGCTTGCATAAGAGATAATAAACTAACGGCCCAAGAAGAATCTAATGTCGATATTAAAGATATAATTATGACTGATAATGAAAAATCAGAATTTGTAAATTAGAAGAAAAACTTGTAACAAAAACATATGTTTAGTTAGATTTGAGATTATATTCTCAAATCTTTTTATGTGCTATAATAGGTTAATAACAATACAAAGGTACCAAGATACAAAATAAAAAGATCACCGATAAAATTCCACTTAATCCAGTTACGACGATCTATATAAATAACTTTTTTTGAGAAGTGACCCTTTTATTAATTATTTATAATATAGGTTTTTGATAATAGATTTATAAGAAAGGTGCATAGTTGATATTGAAAAAACGATTCAATATCAATTTGAATAAAAATTATGTTTGAATTATTGATTAATGATTTATCGAAAAAAGAAGAAGTGAAAGCAATTGTTTTAGGCGGTTCACGGGCTACTGGGAAATTTGATTTGAAATCTGATTATGATATTTATGTATATACATCAAAATCAATTGATGAAAATACCCGTTATTTGATTTTCAATCCCTATGTTAAATACATGGAATATTCAAATAATTTTTGGGAACTGGAAGATGATGGAATCCTTAAGAACGGCATCGATATCGAGATTATCTATCGAGACATCAATTCGATTGAAACTAACCTTATGAGTACCATAAAGGGAAACATATCACATGGATATTCTACTTGTTTTCTAGATAATTTCTTGAATTCAATCGTTCTATATGAAGAAGATCAAGTGATTACTCAGATTCGAAAAAGACTTTCTCAAATAGACTTTTCAGAAATGTTCGATAAAATCATTATCGAAAACATGAAACTATTAAGAGATTATATGCCATCTTTATTCTACCAAATTGAAAAGGCATTGAACCGTCATGATATCATATCAATTAATCATCGCTTAACTGAGTATTTTTCAATTGTATTTGATATATTGTTCGCCCTTAATAAAACGATGCATCCTGGTGAAAAAAGATTAATGGAATTATCAAAGTCTTTAGAATTATTACCTCAAGATTTTGAATATCTCGTAACACATATTTTTGATAATGCGTTCATCGATTCAAATAAATCACGAGCTAGTCTTGAAATATTGACAAGGAATATTTATCAATTAGTTCAAGATCAAAACTACAATATTACGTATTGCAGTTATGAGAAGGATCATTCTTTATAAATTAATTTCTAATATTAAAACACTGGTATTTTTCTAATAAAAGACTCATTAAAATTTGAGTCTTTTTTCTATGGATAAAATATGATTTTTTTGCTATTTAGATGTTAATTTATGTGAAATCATCTTCAGTTTTCTATGCTATAATTTTTACTAGAAAACAAAATATGAGGTGACAAATATGCTATTTTTCGAAAATTATTCGTTTGTTAATGTTCTAATGTTTATAGCAGTTTTTATTGGTTTAATTTTATTGAATGAATTAACTAGAAGAAGTAAAATCCTTTCAGTTATAACGTTCATTCTTATACCAGTAATCTTCACAATCTTCATCTGGGGAAAAACTGATAATGAAAATACATCAGGAAACTGGTTTGCTTGGGTAAAAACTTATAGTGCTTTAGCTGGCGTTGTAGGCTTCATGGCTATCAGATACTTTGAAAAGCTACAAAAAAAGAAATGGATTCTGTTATTTCCGGGTTTGATTCTAAGCGTTAATATTCTAGAAGCAGTATTTCGGGATTTTGAGGTGTTTTCAAAAGTTAATGTTGTAGAAAATGGACTTACCTTAATTGGAGGTCCGTGGAATATTATCAATGGTATTGCTGGAATTCTTAGCATAATAACTATCACTGGTTGGTTCGGAATAAGAGTAGCAAAAACTAAATCAAAAGACATGATTTGGGCAGATCAACAGTGGTTTTGGGTTATTGCATACGGTGTTTGGAATTTATCGTATGTATATAACTGTATTCCAGAAAGAGCATTTTATGCTGGGGTTGCATTAATATTTTCATCAACTTTATTGTCTTTCTTCAGTACAAAAGGAGCATGGCTTCAACATAGAGCTCAAACTTTAGCGCTTTGGGCAATGTTCACCCTAACATTTCCAAACTATGATAGTTTAAATGCTTTTAATATTGTATCTACAAATAGTCCTTTTGCTAAATATATCTTATCTATCTCAGCATTGGTTGTTAATTTAGCAGTCTTAGGATTCGAAATTTACACACTGACCAAGAAAAAGAGAAGTCCAATAACCAACGAAATTTATCAAGATTTACGTAGTTATAAAAAAATGATAGAAATAAATAATTTATAATAAATAAAACTAACATTCTAATCGATTGTTAGTTTTTTATTACTCCAATATATTATTATCAAAAATATCATAACGGTAATTCCTTCATTTGAGAGAAAAATGATGAATATCAATTAAAACATCATCTTTAGTAGTTTATAGAGCCCTTTCTAATATTTATTTAATAATAGATATTGACACCGCTTTCATCAAATGATAGAATTACTATAATAATGATAGTAACTCTATCAAAAAAAAGGGGTTGAAGTCATGACTTCTCTACAACAAGCAAAATATGATTTGGTTCTAGAAAATATTAAATCTTTATTTTTGGAAGCAGGTATAAACACTTTTTCGATTTCTGATATTGCGAAAAAGATTGAAATTGGTGAAGCTACGATTTATCGTTATTTTACTTCTAGAGTCAACTTGATAATCCAAGTTGGAATTTCTTTATGGAAAGACATATACAATACATTGAAGCAACAGAATAATTCAAAAAATGGATATGAATCAGTTTCCACATTTTTCCATTATTTCATCGAAGGGTATGAAAGTCATAAACCAACCTTTGTTTTTCTTGATCAATTTGATTCACTTATTATACAAGAAAATATCTCGAAAGATGCTTTGCTTGACTATGATCAAACTCTATATTTAATAAAAAAATTATTTGATCATCTATTTTCACAAGGTGTTATTGATGGAAGTATCAAAGGAGAAGTAGATTCTAATACTTATTATTATACAACGACTCATATGATTTTAGGAATTTGTAAAAAACTAGCTTCGAACGGGAATATGCTTCATTCTGATGAGATAGTAAAAGACACTACACAAATCAAGATGGCACTTGATATATGTTTAGAATACATAAAACGAAAGTGAGATTATTATGAAAAAAATAACAAAAAAAGTCATGTGGATTTTTGCAATTGGACAACTTGGGTGGTCATTATTAAGTGGTATTATCGTCAATTGGTTGGTCTATTTTTATCAACCAGCAGAAGAAATCTTGGCTGCAGGACATTCTTTGTATATTTCACAAGGAAAGGTAATTTTAGGGGTTTTGACGATTGTTGGAGCAATCGTAGCCTTAGGTAGGGTTTTTGATGCTTTTACAGATCCAATCATTGCATCTATGTCAGATCGTTCAAATCATAAACTAGGTAGAAGAATTCCGTTTATGAGATATTCAGCATTACCATTCGCATTGTTTACAGTTTTGATATTTGTGATGCCAAATAATTATGTATCAACGTTAAACAACATATGGTTAGTAATATCGGTACTTTTATTCTATTTGTTTATGACGATGTATTGTACTCCTTATAACGCACTAATTCCTGAATTAGGAAAAACTCAAAATGATAAAATTAATATTTCTACGTTTATATCGATTACTTTTATTTTAGGACAAGCAATTGCATTTTCTTCACCTTTTATATGGGGAACATTTGTAAGTGGTGGAATGGAAAGAATTTCAGCAATTAGATTAACTTTTGTAATTTTATCTGCACTTGCATTGATTTTCATGTTGATTCCTTCTTTTTTTATAAGAGAAAAGGATTATTCAGATACTAAACCTTCAAAGTCAAAAACGTTTGAATCTTTAGTTAAAACTTTTAAAAATAAAAATTTTAGAATTTTCATAGCTTCAGATATATCTTATTGGTTAGCTTTAACCATATTTCAAACAGGACTTTCATTCTTCGTCGTTGATTTACTTAAACTTGAAGAAGGCATGATTTCAACATTATTTCTAGCAATGACATTTGTTTCTTTCATATTCTATATGCCTGTTAACATTATTGCAAAAAAAATAGGCAAAAAAACATTAGTGATATCCGCATTTGTTTTATTTGCACTAGTATTCGTTTTTACGAGTTTTTCAGGATTAATGAGTATATCTACGACAATCCAAGGTTACATTATTGCAGTTGGGGCAGCTATACCCATGGCGGTTCTAGGAATACTGCCACAAGCTATTGTCGCAGATATTGCTCAAGTAGAAAGCAAGACGACCGGTGAAAATCGAGAAGGCATGTTTTTTGCTGCTCGTACTTTTTCATTCAAATTAGGTCAATCCATTGCAATTTTAATTTTTACTTCTTTGGCAACTATTGGCAATGGTAATGGTATGGGATATCGAATCGCCTTGATTGTTGCAGTATCATTTACGATTTTAGGCGCAGTAATTCTTTCGAGATATAACGAAAATAATATTATCAAAACATTAGAAGAGAAGTAAAAAATGATGGATAAAACGAAAGTAATATTTGGTAATACTATTTCACCAAAAGTCATTATTAAAGCAAATAAATCAAAAGCTAAATTTATTAAGAAATTCGGTGATGACTCAAAATGTGTTTACCATATGAGTGCTGAACCAAACCAAACTTTACTAAATCTTAATGTTTCTAATCTTGTATCAAGCGATACTCCCTTAATACTCCCTGAAAAATCCATCGTTATTGGAAATATCCGAATGGGTTTTGGACATTATCGAATTGCAATTGCATTTGCATCTTGCGCAAATGCCTTGGGATATAAGCCTTTATGGTTTGATCTGAGCGGATTTCCTGAAAGTGTAGGTTCGAAAGTAATAAAACATCAAAACGATTTATACAGTATGGGAAGTAGATGGTCTCAAAAATATAAGTTATTTAATAAATTTTTTTGGGAGCCATTAAATAGTGAAGGATTCAGAAAAATAGATTATAACGCAGTTGATCAAAAGAATTCGGAAATCTATATCCCAATGTATAATGACTTCCCTAAAGATATCCCATTTATTGGGACGCATGTATGGCCATCTCAAGGAGCTATTCATAGCGGTTTATCACAAGTAATTAATGCAATCCCAGATAACTGGCCAATGGCACTACATTTGGCTGAGGGTAGTATCCATACTGTTCAAACACCATTTGCTTATCTTGGATACAAATTACTTAATGGCATGGCTAAAACAACATTATTAGAGATGCCCAAAGGAAGTATTTACGAAACAGGGTATTATATAGACCATGAACTAGTCAGTAACATCGAAGTTGATACTGAAGCTCGACTCAAAAGAATCCAACAAAATAAACCCTTAAGAATTCTACTTCCCGTTGGAGGAGCAGGTGCAGGAAAAGACATTTTTAAATGTGTTCTTGAATATTTAATGCCATTTATCAAAACAAGAAAAGTTCAGTTGTTTATTAATTTCGGGGATCACTTAAATGTATGGTATTATTTAAAAGACGCTATTAGTGATTTAGATAATTTAACAGAAAAGTATTTTGATTCTTATGATAAATATCAAGAACTTGTTTCAAATGTTGATTCATTGAACGGTGGAATTTATGCTATTTATCATAAAGACATTTTTGAAGCGGTTTATTCTACCAATTTGATAATGAGATTTATGGATTTGATTGTTACAAAGCCAAGTGAACTATCCTATTATCCAATTCCTAAATTCTTTATAAAAAGAGTCGGTGGCCATGAAGCTTATGGAGCTATTCATTCAAGTGAAATGGGAGATGGAACGTTTGAGTGTGATACACTAGATAAGATTACAATGATGTTAAGTTCCTTGATTTCAAATAAAGAAATTTTATTGTCGATGAATCATAATATATTAAAACTAAATAAAATCAATAAATACCATGGTGCCTACAAAGTAATTGAACTAGCTACAAAAAAATAAATGAAACCCTATAAAATATTTCTCTATTTAATGTTTGAGCTATTTTATAGGGTTTTTGTATGCGAAATTACAAATTGTCTCTTAACATAGACATCTTAGATTTCATAGATTTGAGTCTCTATTTTAATGATAATTTCTATGATATAATAGAAATTAATGAATTATTATTCTCTCGGAAAGTTGAGTTGATAGTTATGAAAAGTAGCAATATAAAAATCATCAATCATTTCCATATGCCACAATTAAATAGAACGCGTACACTAAGGATTTATCTACCTCCAGAGTATGATGAAACGGATAGACGTTATCCAGTTCTATATATGCAAGATGCTCAGAATCTTTTTTCCATCAAAGATTCTGCTTTTGGTCAGATTTGGAATGTTGCTGAAATACTGGATAAGAATCATGAAATATCGCCTGAAAAAGATTGCATTATCGTTGGTATAGACAATGGTGAATTATATCGATATTCTGAATACTCGCCTTGGAAAAGTGAAATAGTGGGTTATTATCTCCCTCAAGCATTATCAACTGGCATGCCAGGCGGTGAAGGTTTTCAGTATATTGACTTTATCGTGAAAACTTTGAAACCTTATATAGATCTTAATTTTAAGACTTTATCAGATAGAGAACATACGGGTATTTGTGGTAGCTCAATGGGCGGTTTGATTTCCTTATGTGCTGGAATCACTCATCAAGATATTTTCTCTAAAATTGGGGCATTTTCATCAGCTTTCTATTTTGCGGAAGATGAAGTTATCAAGTTGATTAAAAAGAATGGCAAAAACCAATCGATGAGCATTTATTTAGATGTCGGTACTCAAGAGACGAGCAATCACGCTATTTCAAATTTTCCAGAAGTCTATGTCAATTGTAGTAAAAATATCCTTCATGCTTTACAAGAAGTAGGATTTCAAGACAGTGAGTTAAAATTTGTCATTGATAAAGGTGGAATTCATAATGAAACTGATTGGGAAAAACGATTTCCAATTATGTTTCAATGGATATTTAAAAAAACTGATTAAATTAAATTTTAAGTAAAAAAAAGGACTTAAGTATCTCTAAATGACGAGAACTTGTGTCCTTTTTTATAGTTAAATGTGATGTTTTCGGAGTTTAAATACCCAATTTTTTTGAATAAAAAAACTTCCTACAAAGAGTAATAAATCAACGATTACTTTGATAATCGATAAATGGATTGGTATAAAGGATAAGACTGAAACAAAAGTAATACTTAAGGTTAACTGCGATATATACAATATAAAATAACGGAAAAATTGACGTCTTATCGGGCTTTTATTTTTAAAAATAATTAATTTATTGAATATAAAATTGGTAATTCCTGAAATGATTCTGGCACTGATTGTAGCAATAATAACAACTTTCAGTAGTGTATTTTCTAACATATTACTTAAAAGTGTAAAAACTCCGATATCGATGACGGCACAAATGAGCGATGATAATGCAAACTTCAACGGTTCACGGTAAATTCTGATAGAATCGACGATTGGACGAAAGTGAGAAGATGCATTACTATCCAAATAGACCGTAGTAATAGGAACCATCAAGATGTCATATCCATATTTAGCGACCATTGTAAGAAATGTCATCTCGTAATCATATCGGTTTTCTTTTAGTGAAAGCGCAAGATTAGTAAGTGATTTTGGAATACCTCTTAAACCAGTTTGTGTATCAAGACACGTTACTCCAGTCGTCATTTTAAAATAAAACGAAGAGAATCGGTTTCCCATTTTACTTTTTTTTGGGACATTGGGTGATGAAAAATCTCTTGAGCCTAATACAAGTGATGTTGAATTTTCATCAAGTGTTTTGGAGACTGTAACAATATCATTGATTTGATGCTGCCCATCGGCATCACAAGTAATATATCCATTAATATTTTGATAAGTCTTGAATGCATACTCAATTCCGGTTTTGATGGCTTTACCTTTTCCCAAATTGACCAAATGTTCTATGACGACACAGCCTTTATTTTTTAACTCATCAAAAAGAATCGAAAATCCATCACCACTACCATCATTAATAATGATAATTTTATCAAAGTTTGCGGCGATTAGATTATCAACTAATTGAAGGAGAAGATGATTTGGTTTATAGGCAGGTATTATAATTGGATTCATGACGACCTCGAAAGATTTAACTGTTAAATTTGATGTTTATTGTAAAAGGTTTGAATTGTTTTAGTGCAATACAAAATGAATGCTGTGGACAATAGTCCATAACCCATATAGAATATGGCATTAACTAATTCAGATTCAGAACCATAGATGTCAAATACACCATGTAGGATAAAACCAATAATCAACGTTACCAGTCCCATTCTCCATATCTGACGAACCCAAAAACTTGTTTTTGGAAGGTAGATTAAAAGCATGCATACAAAACTACCTCCTATTAATGGAAGGAGGAATGCATACTGCATATAAAGTGAGGATACACCGTGTGAAAATAAGGAATAAACAAAATTAAAGAGCACTAATAAAATGCTAATTAATAAATAGTTCAATGCACGCTTTAATAATACTGATTTATCGTTTGATATAGACACAGTCTCCGACCTTTCTTTCGGTCCCTTCACTAGGGCGATTGATGACTTGACCATCAAACCACATCGTTGCTGATCCACCACCATCAAAATTATAAGCATTATGACAATTGAGCGAAACCATAATATCGGCTAATTCTTCAATATCAGCTCCGTGTGAGATATCAGTTCTTCCATCGACACAAACAAATACAAAATGGTTTTTATCAATGACACCAAAGGCTGATCTTGGATTATTTACGGCATCTCGATCTAATCCATCGTTTACAGTTGCGACGTATTCGTCATTGATAATCAGGGGTGGTCCAAATGACCACAACTGCCAAGCGTTTTGGGCTAGAACTGCTTCTGCAGTGGTGCTAGATTCAGGAAAAATCGATACACTTCCATCAGCCCAAAGTGTAATCGCGCTTCGGTAACTTTCAGTAGAACGTAATAACTGTCCATTACGAATAACGTAACCGCTGCTATAATGAGAAGCATAATCAGAATTGATGGCAAAGATAGCATCATGTTCTATCGCCATGGTCGATACTGTTTGTGTAATATTGGATCCTCCAAACGTGTTATAGGCAAAAGCTGATAAAATCTCATAAGGATCGATGACGACAACGTCTGCAACATAAACATCAGAGTTGGTCGCACGAATCTGATAAATAGTAATTAAGACCGTATCAGTGTAATACGATCCAAGGATGGTTCCTTCAGATAATACTTGAGGAGCTTCACCGGGGTAAGTTAATCCTTGCGTCGTTATCTCAGTTGTCGTTGTTAATTCAGTGGTTAAAGTATCTAGAAGTAAAGTCGTTGTGGTTGTTGCTGAAGTCGTTCGTGTAATGACCGGTTCTTCAACGATAATTCCCCCATGTGGAATGACAAATTCATATAATAAGACAAACGTCGTAAATAAAAATAGAAGGGTATAAAACCCAACAATGAGAAGAGTTGATTTTCTTGGAGTAAATGGCATAATGATAACCTCATACATTTGTTTTTAAAATTACTTAACTATTATAACATTTAAAGCAGATATTATAAAAAAATCTGTAATAAAAAAACTCAGACTATGAGTGACTGAGTTTTCAAAGTAAAGGATTGCATTGATAGATTTATCCAATCACACGGTTTCTTCCTTCTTTTTTTGCGGTATACAAACAAATATCAGCTTTGTTAATCAGTTCGTCGAGTGTTAATTCATTCTCCAAACATTTAATTCCAACGGAAATGGTAATAGAAATCTTATTGCCTTCTGAAATAGTGATAAGTTGACAAGATATGTTGTTTTTAATCGATTCTGCGATTTTTATTGCGTCATTCTTGTTTTTATGGTCAAGACCAACTAAAAATTCATCGCCACCGTATCTTCCTAATATATCATTTGCTTGTAACATCGATTTAATAGAAGCAGAAATTTTAGTTAACACAAGATCTCCGGCAGCATGACCATATTGGTCATTAATTGCTTTAAATTCATCGATGTCAATCATCATAATGGTTAGTGGATAATGATGTTCCTTCGCGCGATTAAAAACGTCCTGAAGCAATTGATACGCATATTGACGGTTATAGGTATTACATAAAAAGTCATTTTGAGCCATTTTCATCATCAATTGACCTTCGATTTTTTCCGTCACATCCATACAACTACCGATGAAACCAATGAATTGACCTGAATTATCATAGAAAGGAACACCACGATCATTAATCCATCGGTATTCTCCGTTCTTATTTTTAAGACGATAATCCATTTCAAAACGTGTTTGTTTATGGAAATTATCTAAATAGATTTTAACGCATCGATCTAAATCTTCTGGATGAACTCCCTCAGCCCAACCAAAACCTAACTCTTGTTCAAAAGTTCTACCTGTAAAATCAAGCCATGTTTTATTAAAATAATCACATTCAGTACTTAGATTAGCGCGCCAAATCATATTTGGTGATGATTCTACAATCAATCGATATAGTTCCAAATCCATCATTGTTATCACTCCTTGAGGTAGTTTTTCTAATTTCATTATATCGATGTATGAATGATATAGCAAGGTAATTAGTTCATATTTTATCCACAAATATTTTTTCGAAACGATATAATCACGTTTGATGGTTATCTTTTTTTAAATATGGTGCACTTTATGTAAAGGAGGAGATTTTCAGCGCTATTTCACTTATTACTCTGATAATTGAATATTTATAATTCTTTGATTTGAAAAATGACTAATAAAAAAAGACCGTTTCCGGTCTTTAGTTAGAATTATAAGCTTACGATGTTTGATGCTTGAGGACCTTTTTGTCCTTGAGTTACATCAAATTTTACAGCTTCGCCTTCTGTTAAAGATTTGTATCCATCTTTTTGGATTTGAGAGAAATGAGCAAAAATATCTTTTCCGTCTTCACCAGTGATGAATCCAAAGCCTTTTTCAGCGTTGAACCATTTAACTTTACCAGTCATGTTTTTATACCTCCATTTATTAATTTTAACTATATACAAATTGTAGAACAATAAATTGAGGTAACATGGTTATCTTAATTTCATACAGATTTATAATATGTCTACTTAATAATACACTATTTTTTCAGAAGTGCAAGTCTTTTGTTCAGATATTTCAATTATATTTCAAAAATATGATTTAATTGATACATTATTTAGTCTTGGGTCGTAAATTAGCAAATATTTAAATTTTTCAAGTTGTTCTTATCCATTTATAATTCTGATATTTTTTGTGAAAATGTTACATTTTTCATTACTAATGGTCTTTCAATTATAGATTCATAGTGGTATTATTAATAAAAAGGAGTATCAAAAGATAGAACTATTGGGGTCGATATTGATCAATCCTTTTTCTTTGAACTTTTTTATATAATAAGCTTAATATACTAGGAGAATAACATGAAAAAAATGATATTGGCATTTATGATAATCCTGACAGTATTGACATTAATTGGTTGTACAGAATTAACCACAACATCAACGCAACAAACTTTAACTTCGTCACTGACAACCACGACCTCAACCTCTTTAACGACAGTTTCTACAACCACTTCTAGACCATTACGCGAAGATGAAACACAAGATATAGCTCAAGACTTTGATCTATCTGAAGTAAGTTATTCTACCCCAATCTCTTCTTTATCTTTACATAGTATCATTTCTGATCACGCTGTTCTCCAACAAAACAAACCTATACGTGTTTTTGGCAAAGGAACGCCGGGGGCAATTGCTTTAGTAAAATTGGTGATGAATGATAATCAAGCAATTTCTTATTTAAATTACAGTATCATTGGGAGTAATGGTGAGTTTGTTGTTACCTTACCGGCTTTGACGGCTTCTTTTAATGATTATACTTTGACGGTATCTGATACGTTACATGAGATTAAAGTTCATGATTTATTAATTGGCGAAGTTTGGCTTACATCTGGACAATCCAATATGGCCATGGAAGTAAGAGAAGTTGATGACGGATTATCAACAATGTCTTTAGCCAACAATCCCTATATTCGCTTATTTTATCAATATATCGGCGATCACAATGGTATCTATCCGATTAATCCTTCTTACGATGTTAGAGAAGGTCAGTGGAAGGTCGCGAATGACGGTGAAAATATCGCTCATTGTTCAGCGATTGCCTATTCATATGCGACTGAATTATTCCGATTACTTTCCGAAGAAAATTTAAACGTTCCCATCGCAGTCATCAATTCTGCGAAAGGGGGATCTAATATGCACTCGTGGCTTTCAAGACAAGCCATGCTTGAAACTGATTCCATCAAAGATTATGTCTTAAACAAAGGTTTAACATTTTCTACGGCGTCTTACAATAGTTATGGTTGGAATAATTACAATCAACCCCAAGCGTTATATAGTCAAAAAATAGCACCGCTCTTTAATTATCAAATTAAAGGTGTCGTTTGGTATCAAGGCGAAAGCGATGGTTTTTATAGTCCAACCATAGATTCGATTCCATTACTTATCGATACATGGAGTGCCGGTTTTAACCAAAATGATGAGATATTACCGTTTGTCTTGATTCAATTAGCACCCTATGATGGTCAAAATCCGATGACGAGTACCCCTAATCCTGATTATGTTGCTTATGCAGCCCATAGGATGGCGCAACTCGATGTTGTAAAAATGGATAAATATAAAACATCTACAGTTCTCGTTCCAATCTATGACGTAAGTTTGAAGTGGGATGTACCTTTAACACAGTTCGCCTATGCAGACCCCATTCATCCGACAACGAAATTTCCAGTGGGGGAACGTTGTGCAAAAATTGCTTATTCACAATTTTATTATGGTGTCGTTGATTATTCTGCCCCTATCATCGAGAGTTACACCTATGACGCTACGTCAATTACCATTGCTTTTTCTCATGTTGCAAGAGGACTAAAATTGTATAAGAATGAAGAAAGTGGTGTAACAACGGTCTCGATATACTTGAATAACGGAATAAGACAAAATGTAAACTGTGTAATAATAGATGACAATCATATTCAAATTACTGGCGTTGATACGACTCAGATTGCATATTTTGCTTATGGTTATATGACAAGAAATGATCAAGCAAATTTATCTAATAGTTATGGTGTTCCTGCGATTCCATTTAAAATTAAATTACAATAAATTACAATTGGTGAACATCATTTATCCATCATTGGTGTCATGACGGGCATGGTTATCATGGCTGTAAGCTTAATATTGTTTTTATAATTATAAGTATATATAATGAAAACACCATCCAAGGTTTAAAATGTACCCTGTATTGTGGACACACAAAAAAAACTGTGTGTGGAACAATATAGGGTATTTTTTGTATAATATAATGAAGGGGTGAGATTGTGAGT
>PGXM01000007.1:68620-133080 GCA_002839155.1 Tenericutes bacterium HGW-Tenericutes-1 | reverse complement strand
TTGAACATCCCTTCGACCTCATTATATCGCTTCCGTTATTTTTGTAAAGTCCTTAGCCAAAAGTTATAATCTAACTCTTAGCTTTAGTATACGAAAAAGGACGATTTACGTCCTTTAAATTATTCACTCAATTGATAAATATAAGTATTGAAGCCACTGGAATATTCAACACTTCCATCTGGCAAGTACCAAATCGCTTCTAACCCTTCGGTTGCTTCTACGAAAGCAAGTCCTTCGGTATAACCCATCAAATAAACGGCAGTAGAATAGATATCAGCCATCCCGCCATCTTCAAATAAGACAGACACGGCAGTGGCGTTTTCCAGATCACCGGAAGGCATATTCGTTCTTGGATCAATGATATGATTATAGTAAAGTCCATCGTCAGAACCAATAAAATAACGTTGGTAATTGCCTGAAGTTACAATCGAAATTTCTTCTGGAATTTTAAGCGTTACATAATAGTCGGAATTATACGATTCGAATGTTGGTTCTAGTAAAACGATATAATAAAAACCATCTTCATTGTTTGGGTTAATTCCACCTGCTTTGACATTTGAATTACCTGCATTTAAAATATAGGAATATCCTTTAGAATCAAGGTAATCCGTGACAATCTCTGAGGCATAACCTTTACCAAAACCGCCCAAGTCAATCGACATATTTGGTTTAGCAAAAGCGATTGTCAAAGCAGTTTCGTTAAGAATTATATCATCAGGATTAATATTGTATGATGCTTCTATAAGTGATGAATCTGGGGTAGGACAAGTATCTTGTCCAAAGACGCTCGTACAAGCAGGATTTTCTCTTGCGTCATGCCATACTTTGAGAACCGGATTTAAGGCGATATTAAAGAGGGCCGTATTTCCAATTTTAATTGATCTTTCATTGGTTAAAACATACTTTAACGCATCAAATAAGGCTTGATCAATAACGGTTTCTTTGTCATTATTTTCATTGATGGTATAAACATTATTGACACCAGCATATTCATTGTACTTATCAAAATACTGATGGTACTCTAACAATAACGCTTCGACCGCTTCAAAAACAACCTCAACATCGTATCTTTCGGTTTTATCCAAATAGAGCGTTAATGAAACGGTTGTGTCAAACATCGTTGACCACGTCTTAGTGCATTTATAGACGTCTTTGACCTGACCTTCTATACAGTAATCGAGATTGGGTTCTACTGTACAACCGATAACGCTAAGAGAAGTCATTAATAAAAACAAAATTATGAGTATTTTCTTCATTCAAATCACCATCATCATTATATCAAAAAATCAGAAATAAGCCAATGAATATCGTTTCGAGATTGGTTGATATTTTCATCAATTTTGTGTATAATTAGAGCGTTAGTTCTAAATAGGAGGTGAGACGATGAAAAAATATGATTTTATTTTTGTTGGCGTATTATTAATCATTGGTCTCGCTGCTTTACTCGGTTTTAAACTCGTAGAAAACGCACAATCGACGGGAAATATTTATGCCAAGATTTTCTACCAAGATGAACTCATCATGGTCATTGATATGAAAACGTATGATTATACGGTTTATAACACCCAATATAAAAATCAAATTCATGTTGGTAGAGCTGAAGAAGGCATCTTTTATGTGCCTGGAGCAATCATGACGGAAGATGAAATGCAAGCATTATGGGACCTAGACGAATATGCTTCAAGTAATGAAATCGTTGGGATTAAGCTGTTAATTCAAGACGAGAAAATTGAGGTCGATTATCAAGTGAGCCCTCGAGATTTATGTGAGTTACAACCGCCAACCAATTCAAGTTTAGAACCAATTGTTTGTTTACCGAACAAATTAGTTATCAATGTCGTAACGAATATGACGTCAGATCAATTCATTCCTGACGCCATTCTGGAGTGATTATATGTTTTTCGATGATGTATTTATTATCGCCCGCATAGTATTATTTTTTATCGCAACTCCATTTATCTATAAAGCGTTACAAGCACTTGATTTAAGCAGAATTTTTAAAGCTAATTCTAGTGATCAAATTCGTTTTATCTACATGGTGATATCCATTATTTTAGGTTATCTCTTTGTGGATGCATTAATTTCATTATTTGAAAATATGAATGCTTTATTATAAAAAGAAAACCCAAAAGTTTGGGTTTTTTTTACATATAGCGTATAACTTCTTTTTCTTTGACTAAATGCGATTGGAAATTTGATAGTTTTTTCACCATCTCAGCAATCTTATCTGTGTTTTTATCTAAAACAACAAACCTAAGCGTGATTACATCCCCACCATAAATCTTTTCAACATCGTCTGTTAGTGAGTGCAAGTAGAATTCAAGTCCTCCGGCAGAACCATAATCAACAGTGACTTTGCATTGTTGGTATATAGCAGATTCAGTAATAATTGCTCTTTTTATAGCGTCTTTAACGGAAGATGAATATGCACGAACAAGTCCTCCAGCACCTAATTTAATACCACCAAAGTATCTAACCACAACCGCTAAAACAAATGTTAGGTTTTGTTTTTTAAGCACTTCAAGCATGGGAACACCCGCTGTTTTTTGAGGTTCGCCATCATCGCTTGACTTTTGAATATCTTGTTTATCGCCTAAAATATACGCATAGCAATAATGCGTCGCATTCGGATATTTGAGTTTTGCGTCTGTTAAAAAATTAAGCACGTCGTCTTCAGTTTTGACCGGATATAAAATAGCTATAAACCGTGATTTTTTAATCTCGTTGTCTTCAATCGTTATGGACTTAATGGAATGCATCAATATCACCTTCCTAAATTATAGCACGTAGGGCAATAAAAACAATAGAAAAGTTACAGTGTCTATGGTATAATAACGACGGTGAATAGCATGGGAATTGCAGTCGATGCAGGAAAGAAAATTATATCGCTTTTAAAAGCTAACGGATACGATGCTTATTTTGTTGGAGGATTTGTCCGTGATTTTTTGCTTGGGGTAAAAAGTGCTGATATTGATATTGCGACTTCTGCTTTACCTGAAGAAATCATCAACCTTTTTCCAAAATCAAAAGCGACCGGCGAGAAATACGGAACTGTCTCAGTATTTACCGAAGAGTGTGTCTTTGAAGTGACGACTTTTCGTAATGAAGGCGAGTACATTGATCATCGTCATCCTAGTTTTGTCGATTTTACAAAGTCGATTCATGAAGACTTAAAAAGACGCGACTTTTCAATCAATGCCATGGCTATGGATGAAGATATGAAGATCATTGATTTGTTTCATGGAAAAAGCGATATTTATAATAAGAAAATTCGTTCTGTCGGTAATCCAGACATCCGGTTTAAAGAAGATGCTTTAAGGATTTTACGTGCATTTCGGTTTGTTTCAAAACTTGGATTTGATATTGAAACTCTGACATTTGAAAGTATCTATAATCATATTGACTTGTTAAAATCAATCGCGAATGAAAGAATTCTTCAAGAACTTAAACAAACCTTTGAAGGAACATACACTATCAAAGCGCTTCACTTAATGTATCAAGCAAGACTTGGAGATGTATTTCTAGAGTTAAAACCAGCTTTAGAATTGATTTCAAAGATGAATGATTTATCGATATCGTATTATGAGTTTTTTGCTCTCTCGAGTGTTACTGGCGATTTTAGATACGATGAATTATGGCGTTTCTCAAACCGAGAATTATCGTTAATTAATCAAATTCATGATATTGCAATCGCGACTTCTAATGATGCTTTTAATGAACTGATTGTGTATGCGAATGGATATGAGATCTGTCAAATGGCAAATAATGTGAACTGCATTATTAATCCATCAAATAATCAAACCGAATTAATCAGCAAACTCTATCAAGATATGCCCATTCATAAGACCTGCGACTTAGCATTTAAAGGTCAAGATATATTAGATTTAAAATTATTAACAGATGCAAGACTCATTGGTGATCTCATTGATGATATCACTTATCAAATTATTACCCACCAATTAGAAAATGAGTATTTTAAAATTAAAAAGTATGTGATTGATAAGTTGTCAATTCATGCTAGTTTAGGTGAAGAATAATGGACACAAGAAAATTTTATTGTTACTTAGATCATTTCGATGAATTAACCATCATCGTTCCATTAAAGAATTATCGTGATAATACCGTTTATACTTTGATTGGAAATGATGAGTTAATTGAATTAAAAATCATTCAAAAACATAATATTGGCACAGAAGTCAAACTCGTGTGCCAATTTGATGCTTATATTCATTTGGAAATGGATTATCATATCAAGAGCGATGAAGGAGAGACTTCTGAGCTCTATACGGGAAAAATTGTTAGAACTGATTTATTTGATAACATCTACCATTATAAGAAAAATGATTTAGGTTTTACATATACCAAAGAATCAACGAAGTTTAAAGTTTGGACGCCGGTCGCAAAAGTAGTGACTTTAGAGCTTGTATCACCAAAAGGTGTCGTAACAACGCAATCTATGATTTATCAAAATTTAGGTGTTTGGCGGTTAGTCATCGATCGAGATTTAGAAGGCTATCGCTACCGTTACCACGTTTATGTGAATGGCAAAACCCAAATTTTGACAGATCCCTATGGGATTGCATCAAATGCAAATGCAGAATATAATTACATCGTTGACTTAAGTAAAACTTATCAAATGAAACATAAGGCATCCTTTTCAGGTCATCCATCTGACGCAATTATTTATGAGCTCCATGTCCGTGATTTCACAATTGATTCAACCTTAAATTTCAAACATCCGGGTCAGTATTTAGGTTTAACAGAAAAAAACATCAAAACAAAATCTGGGTTACCAGCAGGAATTGATTATTTGAAATCTTTAGGCGTTACGCATGTTCAGCTTATGCCAGTTTTTGATTTTGATGGCATTGATGAACTACATCCTAATCAACTCTATAACTGGGGCTATAATCCAAGACAATATAATGTGCCTTCTGGGTGGTTTTCAACGGACCCTAATGATCCCTATGCTAGAATCAATGAACTTAAACAAATGATTGATACATTACATGAATATAATATTAATGTAGTGATGGATGTCGTTTATAATCATGTTTTTGACGCAGAAGTATTCCCCTTTGAAAAATTAGTGCCGGGATATGCTTATCACGTGGATAGAGAAGGAATTTATACCAATGTTTCTGGTTGTCACAATGATTTAGCAACGCACCGAAAAATGGTTCGAAAATTTATCATAGATTCGGTATTATATTGGACCAACGAATATAAAATTGATGGTTTCCGTTTCGATTTGATGGGACTCATCGATACCGAAACCATGAATGAATTAAGACAAGAACTTCATAATCTTGATGAACATTTATTGGTCTATGGTGAAGGTTGGAAAATGTATTCATCGAATACCGCAGACCGTATGGCACATATGGGCAATAAAACAGTCATTTATACCATCGGATTCTTTAACGATCGATTCCGCGAAACTGTTAAGGGGGCTACTTTCTTCCCTGAAATTAAAGGGTATGCAACAGGACGTTTAGAAGAAGCACCCATCGTCAAAGAAATGCTTTTAGGAAGTGCTCATAACCGGTTTATGTTTAAATATGCAACGCAATCGGTTAATTACGTTGAATGTCATGACAACCGTACATTCTTTGATAAATGTCTTCATATCACTGAAGATATATCGCTTATCAAGAAGCAACAAAAACTCGCCACTTCCATGGTTTTATTATCCCAAGGCGTTCCCTTCATTCACAGTGGCCAAGAATTTTATCGGACCAAACAAGACGATGAAAACTCTTATCGCTCTGGAGATGAAATTAACAAAATCGATTGGTCACTATATGACGAGAACTTTGATGACGTCAGTTATATTCAATCGATTATTGAATTAAGAAAAACTTCTGATAATTTCAAACTGAAGGCTTCTTCAGAACTTGATACATCCGCTGAAGTCATTGTATTACAATCGAAATCGATTTTGTATAAATTGACCGACGGTGACGAATTAATAATCCTTTTCAAACCTACGGAACTTAAAGAAACAATCATCATTCCCGAGGATTATCGTTTCTTCTTATCCTCAAGCAATCTATTTCAAGCGATCGATGCCCAAACCTATGAAATATCGGACATCGGAACGTATATCTTTAAAAAGTAAAGGGTGATATATATGGTCATAGAATTAGGCAAATCATATCAATTTTTTGGACGAATCGACCAAATGAATGGTTCAACGTATGATGATTTTCCAGTAAACGTTACCTGTGAAGACATGGATAAAGTCATTGTTCGCGTGACAAAGGGAACGCAGTTACTTGTCAATAAAATCTATTATATCGAAGCACTCGCCGCTGAATTTAAAGACAAAGTACATTTAAAAGCGTCAAAAGTCGAATTAATGAGTGCGATGAAAATATCCGATATCGAAAAAGAACGCTTGATGCGGGCTTTCTATGACTACGCTCCAATCTCATTACCTGAATTAAAACATGGAATTGAAAGTTATTTAAATCGACTTGAAAATGAAGCAATTAAGGCGATAACCTTTGATATTTTTACTCGCTATAGTGAAGATTTTTATCTCTATCCGGCAGCGACTAAATTTCATCATGCCTATATATCAGGTCTTGCATATCATACTTTAACGATGCTGAAATTATCCGATGGAATGATACAAGTTTATCCTTTCTTAAATCAAGATTTAATTATTGCAGGGATTGTCTTACATGATGTGACAAAAATACTCGAATTTGACACTTATGAAGGCAGCGAATATACTTTACAAGGAAAATTAGTTGGCCATATTACTTTAGGCGTCAATGAAATTGCATTAACGGCAGAAAGGCTTGGGTATGCAAACCTAGAAGAAATTATGCTTTTAGAGCACATTATTTTGTCTCATCATTACTATGGGAACTTTGGTTCGCCTAAAAAGCCCAATATCGCCGAAGCATTAATCATTCATTTTATCGATAACATTGATTCAAAAGTCGCTGTATTAGGCGAAGCGTTGGCAGAAGTTGATCAAGGCACATTTACAGAATCTTTAGGTGTACTCGATAAAGAACGTTATTATAAACATAAATTATCAAAGTAAAGAGATGCTATAGCATCTTTTTATTTTTTCTATTTGCTTGACACATTGTATTTTTCGTAGTTAAATTAATATAAGTAAACGCTTACCTATAGAAAGGGGACTCCACAATGAAAAAAATCATGATTTTAGTGAGCATGATGATTTTGACGCTTGTTTTAGTTGCTTGTACGGATATTACGACAACGATTACGACCTTATTATCGACGACTGATTCAACGACGACGTCAGCATCATCAACCACGACTACAACGACCACGACTACAACAACCACTTCCACGACCACAACAACGACCACAACGATTCCAGAGGATACTGCAATCGTTTTAAAAGATACCAAGAATTTTATTCTTGCAAGTGTTGGTGAAGAAGTGGATTTATCAGAATATGTTTATAAAGGTGATTTTGGTGAAATTCCTTTAGATGAAATAACATTCAATGTCATTCCAGCCAGTATTACTGTGACCAATGGTATCTTAGAAGCTTCTGAAAAAGGAATGTTTACCCTTCAATTTATCGTGGGTGAAACTTCCATACCAATTAACGTATTTACAAAACTCGCAGAAGAAACAGAGTATGTAATTTTCAGCGCTGATTATGCCGGTTTAGTTAATGGCACTTTACCTGAAGGGTACACCATCAATACAGGTACTGCTTATATCAGTGATGGAAAACTATTAGTCGATGGCAGAGCAACAACACCATCAAGAGTTTTGTTACCAAGTTATCTTAACGGGTTCAAGAATTATATCATTGAAACTGACTTTACTATCCTTTCTACGAACGAACCTACACGTTGGGCATCGGTCATGTTTCGTTTTGGTGCAACCGGTTATTTCCAAATGGCCATTAGACAAGGAGCAACCGCAACCAATGGTGTTGAATTTGCAAAATGGGTCAATAATGGATGGAATGTTCCGAAAACAACTAGTTTATCTGAAGCCATTTCGTCTTCATCCAATTATCGTTTAAAGATTGATTTAAAAGGTGATGTTGTTAAAGAATATATTAATGACACATTGATGATAACATATGATAATGCCAGTGATTTTACCAGTGGTGGTATTGGTTTTCAAGCCAGTGGGGCAATTTCAGTTTATAATAATATTTTAATCACCGTTCCTGAAGATTACATTGATAATTCATCCTTAGAATTTACAACAATCGCAGAACTTTATGAACCGGAAACCGGAATTCAAATTCCGCCGACTGCGATGCAGTTCGTTTATTCAAATAATGATATATTGGCAATGAACGAAGTTGTTCGTCCACAAGTTCTAGTCATGTCAATTGATAACAGTGTGAATATTGTCAATCCTAATTCAGGTATCAGAGTATCTAATATTTTGGACGCTTTAAAAGCAATAGATGGGAAAGTGATTCCAGCATTTTATATTAGAAACCGAGACGTCGCAGTTGAAGTTGCGACCATGTTAAAGAGTTATGGTATTCGTGATGTCTATTTAATTTCTAGAAATACTTTAGCTATTACTGATGCAAGAGAAGCCTATTCCATGCTCCGAGGTATTTTAGAAATTGAATATGATTCAGGTACTCCAGTTTTATCTGAAACGGATCTTCTTGGTATTCGTGATAGTGCCAATAATTGTGGTGCTTTAGGTGTCATGCTTCCAAAAGAATATGCCACAAAAGATAACGTTGAATATTTACAAACACGTCTCGTATCCGTCATCACCGATGCTTCAGATGGTGACGATGTTGATCAATTTAGAGGTGTTATGGCTGGTAGTAATGGCGTTATCGTCAATGATTTGACCTCCCTTTATGATTTTTATGGAAACTTCCCAGAAAATTCATTAATCCGGATGCCACTTGTCATTGGCCATCGCGGAATGTCTACGAAAGCCCCAGAAAATACGATAGAAGGCTCACTTCTCGCTTTAGAAGCAGGAGCTCATGTGATTGAACTTGATATCTATTTGACAACTGATAATGAAATAATTGTCATTCATGATTCAACCACAACAAGGACAACGAATGGAACATTAACCGTTGAAGAATCATCTCTTGAACAATTAAAAGCATTGACTGTACTCGATAATACAGGTAATTTTCCTAACTTAAAACTACCGACACTCGACGAGTATTTTGATACATTTAAAGATGAAGACGTCCAAATTTTTATCGAAATAAAGAGTGGAAAAGCTGAAATTATTCCTGCTTTAGCCAATTTAATAACTGAGTTTGATATAAGAGATCAAGTCACAGTTATTACCTTTAATACGACTCAAATTGCCAATATGAGAACATTAATTCCCAATATTTCCGTTGGATATCTCAATACTTCTCTATCAAATGTTGCGAATCTTAATGGCAGTGTCTTATCGATTCTAAATACGATAGTACCGATGAAGACGACATTTAATCCAAGTTCTAACACGATATCAGAAGATTTAGTAAAACAACTTAATTACCGTGGTATTACAACCTGGCCATGGACGATTAATGAAGTAGAAGCGCTCTATAGTTATTATGGTATGGGTGTTGGTGGTATAACAACGGACTATACTTGGAGAATGTCAAACGATTGGTTAAATTTTGAAATGAACGAATTTAATTTCACTGTTGATTTAGCGAATCCTCAAGCTTCGATTTCGTTAAGAGGTTATATTGAAACATTAAAAGGCATGACCTATGATTATATCCCTGAATTTATTTTGGTTGACGATGGTGGAACCGGTATTGAAGTGTCTTCAAATGCTATCGTTACGAATTTTGAATCAACGGGTACAGCAACGTTTATCGTTCGCTTCAAATCAACCTTCCCTAACGGTGCGCCTTATGCAATTTACGATGATTTAGTAACAATTAAGGTCATTGATAGTCGTTTAGCTTCTAATATCATTGATCAACCTGCCATACTGGCTTTAGCGGTGGCTCCAATCATTGTGACTCAAACCTCAATGATTTTTAATAAAAGAAAGCACTAAAGATTTTAAAGATTAAAAAAATATAAGGAGGAAAAGATGAAGAAGTTATTTGTTTTGGTTTTAAGCTTATTATTTGCATTTGCACTTGTCTCTTGTACAGAAATAACGACTACGACGACAACAACACAACCGACAAGTACATCAACCACGACTACAACGACCACTACAACAACCACAACTACTACTCAGTCGACTACGACAACAACGACGACTGAGGCTCCAGACACTCAAGATCCATTAATTCTTGGTGCAGTTGACCAAGTGATTTATCAAGGTGATGAGTGGAGTCCAATGACAGGTGTTACTGCCATCGATAATAAAGATGGAAATTTAACATCCGCTATTGAAGTTACGGGAACCTATGATGTCAATGTTGTTGGTTATTACACCATTACTTATACGGTAGAAGATGCCGCCGGTAATGATGCAACGATCAGCATTGAATTACGCGTCAAAGCTATCGAACTTTCAGGATTCAATATCGTCAATGGCGATTTCTCTGAAGTTCTAGAATTACCATGGGGACATTGGGCTGGAGACGGCGGTGCAAGTTCTGTTGCAATCGTTGACGGTGTATTAAATTACACAGTTACAGCGATTGGTAATGTTACTTACTCAAACCAATTCTCTCAAACGACAAGAACCATTGAAACTGGAAAACTTTATCAACTTCAATTCAAAGCAAAAGCAGACGATCCTCGTCCGATGATTGTATCAATTGAAGATCCAGGCAATGGATACCTAAAATATTTTACTAATACAATCGATTTAAGTACTGAATGGGTAACTTACTCAATGTACATTACAGTGTCTAATCCATCGACTACAACAGGTAAAGTTGGCTTTTTCTTAGGGCGTATCGGTACAAACTCAGTACCAACAACTGTTTACCTCGATGATGTAGTTATTACTGAATTAACTGAAGCTCCAGACGACATTACACCTCCAGTTTTAAATGGTGTTACTAGTTATGTCGTAGAATTAGGAAACATCTTTAATCCATTAAGTGGCGTAAGTGTTACTGATGATTTAGATGCGACTTTAACAGTTAATGATATCATTATTACTGGAACCGTTGATGTGAATACGGTAGGAACCTATAATCTAACTTACTCTGTCACTGATGCTGGTGGAAATACGACAATGCTTAACCGTCAAGTAACTGTTTCAGATCAACCACCTGCTTCAACTTGGGTAATTCCTAATGGAGATTTCTCAGTTGACGTCGCACCTTTAACTGAAAACCGAATTTCTGATAACTGGGGATGGCATGCAAATACTGGTTCAATGTCAGCTCAAGTGACAGGCGGTAGCGCAGTTATTGAAATCGTCTCTGTCGGATCCGTTGAATACGGTATTCAGTTCTATTTACTTAACCGTGTTATTGAACAAGGTAGAACGTATGAAATTTCATTCGATGCAAAAGCTTTAGTAGCGCGTAACATGAGCGTTGTTTTAGAAGCTGGCGTCGGAGGAACGCGTCAATTTGATCATGATTATTCACTCACGACCGATTGGCAAACATTTACATTCACACATTATCAAATTAATCCAACGATTACCAATGGTAAGTTTGCTTTCTTCTTAGGATACTTTGAAGGATTAGGCAGTGCTGTTACTACGGTTTATATTGATAATGTCGTTATTACGCCTGTTAGTACAACACCAGATACTGAAGATCCTGTGATTACGGGTGTTGGCGATATTACAATTGAACAAAATGAAGCCTTCAACCCATTACTAGGTGTCGGTGTTTCTGATAATAAAGATGGTTCATTATCTATTTCTGATATCGTGATTACCGGTGCAGATTTAGTTGACACTTCAGTATTAGGTACTTATACCGTTATGTACTATCTCGAAGATGCTTCCGGTAACTCTGTAACAATCGAAAGAACAATTACAGTTGTTGAACCGATGGGCGCATCTACATGGGTCGTTGTCAACGGCGACTTCACAAAAGAACAATTAGTTCCTTATCCACAGCCTGCCGTTGATGGATGGGGATGGCATGGCAGTGGTAACTTCACAGTAGCGATTACCGGAGGCGTTGCGAAGATTGATGTTTATGATACATGGACATTATTCTACGGCGTTCAGTTCTATCTCCAAAATCGCGAACTCGTTCAAGGACATACGTACAAAATTACGTTTATGGCAAAAGCTGATGATCCACGTCCAATCCAAATGCAAATGGAATCCGGCGGAGCAAAATTTGCAGCAATCTTTGATTTAACAACCGATTGGGTGACTTACACTTACGAATATACACATACTACAGCATCCTTCACCAATGGTAAGTTTGGTTTCTTCTTAGGCAATATTAATGGACTATCAGTTCCAACGACGGTTTATTTGGATAATGTGACTGTTGAAAGAATTGCTTCTTTATCAGCCGATGAAACCGCTCCTCAAATTTGGGGTGCTATGGATTATACGTTAGTTCAAGGAACGCCATTTAATCCGCTTGAAGGATTAAGAGTATATGATCTTTATGACAAAACATTGCTTCCTGAGAATATCGTATTAGTATCCAATAACGTTGATGTTAACGTTCCTGGTGCTTACACCGTTGTTTATGAATTAACGGATGCATCAATGAACAAATTGACACTGACAAGAAACGTTGTTGTAATCTTACCTGAAAATGCAGCAACTGATAATATCGTCATTATTGATGGTGACTTTGCTTTAGAATCACCAATCACTAATTTAGATACCAACGTTGGTTGGACGTTAAAAGCCGGAGGTTCCCCTGGTGGTACATTTGATCCTGCAACATTCGTTGATGGCGCAGTTAAAATCAATGTATTAACCGTAGGTGTCGTACCTCACGGCATTCAATTCTTCCAAAGAAATAGCTTCATGTCACCTGCTGGCTCACTCTATAAATTAACATTTAGTGCTAAAGCAGATGTCGCAAGAGATATTAGAATCTCGTTTGAAGAAACCACGAACTTTACAGTCCTTGATTATGAAATAATCGCTTTAACAACAGAATGGGTTACTTACGAAGTATTGCTTCTCAATAGACTTCAAACTCACAACGATGTTAAATTCGGATTCTTCTTAGGATTAATTGATTCGGCTGCACCTGAAAGAAGTGCAGCAACAGCCGTTTACTTCGATAATGTATCACTTGATTTATTAGGCTATGCAACAGATGCTTTACCTCCAGTTATCAGTGCTCCTGATGTAACTGTTACTACCAGCGCAACAGCTTACAATGCAATGACTGGCGTACGTTATGGCGATTCTGCTAAAAAGCCAATCGTTGTTATCAGCAGTTTAACAGAAGGACTTGTCACATTTGACGCATTAACAGGTCTATATAACGTTGATATCAGCACTCCTGGCGTTTATACCTTAACTTACACAGTAACTGACATGTACGGCAATGTTACCGTTCAGAACCGAATTTTAACGGTTTTAGCTGAAGCTGCTCCTTCTAGTTTAGTAGTCATCAATGGTGATTTCGCTATTGATCAATCTGCACCTGCAGCTGCAGGATTAGGTTGGGGATGGCATGGTAGTGGTGTCTTCAACATTAACATTACCGGTGGTGTCGCTCAAATTGATGTTTATGATACTTGGACATTGTTCTACGGCGTACAATTCTATATTTTAAACCGTACAATGAATCAAGGTGAAACCTATTTAATTAGTTTTAAAGCAAAAGCTGATGATCCACGTCCACTTCAAATGAATATGGAATCAGGTGGCGCTAAATTTACGGCTTACTTTGATTTAACAACGGATTGGGTAACGTATACGTATGAATATACGCATACAGGTACATCCTTTACAAATGGTAAATTTGCATTCTTCGTTGGGAACATTCATGGTTTATCAGTTCCAACAACAGTCTATATTGACGATGTTACATCAACGAGAATTAACGCTAAATCAGTTGATACAGAAAAACCACAAATCTTAGGCGCTATGGATTATATCTTAGTTGAAGGTAATGCTTTTGACCCATTACTCGGATTACGTGCTTTCGATAACGCTGACAAATCGTTACTTCCAGAACACATTAAATTAGTATCTAGTAACGTTGATGTTAATGTTCCTGGTGTTTATCAAGTCGTTTATGAATTAACGGATTCATCAAGAAACAAATTGACACTCACAAGAACTGTAACTGTCATTACGCAAGCTGAAGCAGCTGCTTCTAATATCGTCTTTATTGATGGTGATTTTGCTTTAGAAACACCAATTACAACTGCTGATGCAAATCTTGGTTGGACATTAAAAGGCGGCGGAACGACAGCAGGTACTTTTGAACAATCCTTCGTTGATGGAGCTGTTAGAATTAATGTATTGACCGTTGGTTCAAACCCTCATTCCATTCAATTCTTCCAAAGAAATAGTTTTGTGTCACCTGCTGGCTCACTTTATGTATTAACATTCAGTGCTAAAGCGGATGTTGCTAGAGATATTCGAGTTTCCTTTGAAGAAACATCGAACTGGTCGGTATTATCGTATCAAATCGTTGAACTTTCAACGGAATGGACCACTTATGAAGTCGTATTAATCAATCGATTGCAAACGCATCCAGATGTGAAGTTTGGCTTCTTCTTAGGATTAATTGATCCATTAGCTCCAGAAAGAAGTGCAACGACGGCTGTTTACTTCGATAACGTATCATTAGAACTTGTTGGTTACGCTGTAGATACAACCGCTCCAGTCATCAGTGCTCCTGATGCAGCCCTTACAACAAGCGTAACACCATACACTGCATTAACCGGTGTTAAATATGGTGATTCAGCGAAGAAACCGACAGTTGTCGTAACAAGTGAAACTGTTGGATTAGTCACTTTTGATCCAGTAACCGGTTTATATAACGTTGATATTTCAGTCGCTGGAGTTTATACATTAACCTATACCGTTACAGATATGTATGGTAATGTGACAACTGTTGACCGTGTGTTAACTGTAACTGCACCAATTGAATAAAAGTATTTCAATCAATCATTAATAACAAAGCCTCCTTTCATCGCGAAAGGAGGCTTTTTATATATCTATTTATAAAAAAGAAAAGCTCTCTTGCGAGAGCCTTTAATTATTATTTAGCGTATTTAGCAAATAATGCATCGTAATAAGTATCACGAATTTGATCTAATTGAGCCATTAATTGAGCTTCAGTCAAATCAGTATAACTTGATTCTAAGAAGTTACCATTTGATAAACGTGTTGATAATTGAATGTTTAAGGTACCAACAACGTATAATCCAGAAAGTAAATCTTCAAAGTAGAATTCCAGTGCTTCTCTAACTGAGTTAGGGAAGGTTGGAACGGTAATGTTGTATTTTTCTTCGATTTCAGTATCTTCTAAATCGTAGATGAGCGAATACATATAGTATTGTGCATAAAGTTCTAATTGAGCCAATGTTGGTTTACCAGAGGTATTAACAACACCTTCTGAATAAGAACTTGCTGGACCCGTGTATTCTGCACTAAAACGTTCGAAGTCATCGCCTTGGTTCGCTAAGATCAAGTGAACACCAAATTGCGTTGTGACTAAATCGCTATAGAGTTGTTCCAAGTTGGCATTTTGTTCTAATTGATATTCTTGATATAAAGCAATTAAAGCTTCAGTATATTCAGGAACGTATGAATCTTTAACACCATATTGACCACTGTATTGAAGTGAATGAGTAATCGTTTCATCTTCTTCATCAGCGATGTTTAAGGATTCGGTCATCAACCATAAACCAGCATTCTTGTATTTACCCCATGTTGAATCGACATCTCTTGAATCGTTTTTGTATGCAGTGATTAAATCAGAGAAATCATTTTCTGAATCATCTAAATACGTTAAGATTTCAGTTTCTAAACTTGCTTTTAATGTATCAAAGGCATCAAGTTCAGTCGCATCAAGACTTGCAATGTAGTCATTGTAATTATCGGGTGCACCATCTTCATCGAAGTCGATGTGAATGATTAGATGGGATATATCAAGTGAGAAGTAGTTGTCATAATTTTCTTCAACAGTTTCAAGCAACATGGCAATTAAATCTTCTGCTTCAATGGCTTCACCAATCATGTAAGGTTGTAAAACACCTTTAACGAGATATTTGAGTAAATCCATTTCTGATTTAGTACCATATTGATATCTTGAGAATGAAGCGAAATCTTCATAATCAAAGCTAATGCCGTATTGTTCATACATTGCTTTATATGATAAATAAGTCATTTTTTGTGAACGGATGGATTCATAAATTTCATCCATTTTATCAGATTTATTCTTTGTAAGGTCACGTTGTTCACCAAAGATTGTTACGAAATAATCTGAATAAACAATTTCTTTGAACTGTGAAGCATATAATGTATAAAGTGAAGCACTCTTTCCAATCGCGAATTCGAATAAATCATCTGCGGATACTTCATAAGCCGTATCAGTTTGAGCTGCGCCTAAGTAACCCGGGAAACCATTGATAGTTGCGAGGATGACTTTATCGCCTTTTTTGTTGTATTCGAAGTCTTTATCGATTGCAGTGTAATCAACACCAATGAATTTGTCGTTAATAGCTAGGCTATAATCTTTTCTTAATTCAATCATGGCATTAGAAACATTATCAGTGCTAGTGCTTAAGACGTATTCATCGAGTAATTTATTGTATAAAGCATCATACGTTACATCGTCAGCCATTAATGTTTTTACGACAGGTTTTGTTGCTGATGAAGGAGTAACAGTACTGTTTTCGCCTTCTTTTAAGACTTTAACAATGATGTCGCCACTTCTTGTAACGCCATCAAGCGTAATTTTGTAAGTTAATTTAACATTGGTATCATTTTCTGGCGTTGTTACAACACCTTTTGCTGATAAAATAGCGGTATTTGCAGAAGTCCATGAAATGGTAGAATTGAACCAACCGGTTGTAGGAAGTGTAATATCTTTTGCAGCTTCCATTGGAAGAACGATGGTATCTTCGATGGCATCTAACATAAGTTCATAGATATTGACTTTATCTGGTTGCGTTAATTTATAAACCATATAGTGGTAAGTGTTATTTGAAACCGTGTAACTTGTTGCTGCTGCGGTATAAGGAATTGCATCATCTTTTGATAAGTCTAAAGTAGAGAACATATAAGACGCTAATGATGTAGAAGAAGCATTGACAGTATCAAATACAAAGTCTAAATCTGGATTAGCAGAATTAATAAGTGTTTCTGAAGTTGAACCTTCAACGAGCGGTGTACGGAATTCTGAATAAATATCATTATACATTTTAATGTAAAACGCTAATACTTCGTCATTGGTTAATTCAGCAGAGTTATTAACGGTCACTGTACCCATTGTCTTAATAGGTTTGTAAACTTTATTAACGATTAAAACCGTTGTGCTTGTTACATCAACGTTTAATGGATCATAAATTTTACCATCTTTATCAATCGTATAAAGGACAGTAACACCATCAAGTACTTGAGCTCTTTCATCAGTATCATATGCATCTATTTTTGAAACAGTATAATAATGAGTGTTTGCTTCGTAATAAGCATTGGCAAGTTCTTTCGTTGTGAAGATATGAGCGGCTTCAACAACAATTTCTGAATCTTCATTAATGAGATTTAAGGATTCATCTTTAGTATATTCGTTGCCATCTTCATCGGTATAAATCGCGCCAGTGCTCTTTGTGTAAATTTCTTCATCGGCTAAATTGACTAAGTTACCTTCAGCATCCGTATAGAATACTTCAACGGTAACATAAGCTTCAACGATAGCGTCTTCATCATCGAAAGGATGTAATGTTTCGTTTTTATAAACAAAGCCATTATATTGACGAATAGTTGATGTAGAACTTAAAGTGACTAATTGGTATTTTTGCATGATAGAAACAGCGTCAGCAGCACTTGCAAAACGAATACGAATCGCTTTAATGTCTTCAAAGTACTTTTTCATAAATTCTGAAGCAATTTTTTCTTCAGTGATTAAGTCTTCGTTGTCAGCCATAAAGCGGGTGTAAACTTCTTTTGCAACTCTGATTCTTGCATAAGCTTCTTCATTACCTGAATAACCAGCTAAAACCATGCTTTGAGCAAAAGCAGTTTCATAAGATTCTTTTTGGTCATCGGTTAAATCAGCAATTTCATCAGCATCAGATGTACCATAAGTTAATCTCGTGATCATTTCTTCGATTTGTGTGTTTGTAACCTGCGACATATAAGATTGAAGCAAATAACTGTCGATTAAATACAACAACTGTTCAACACCGTCGTTGGATTTTAGTTCTTCGAAGATTTCTTGGTTTGTTATCGTGTAAATGACATCGCCATTTTCATCGACTCTCTCATAAAAAACGCCCTCAGGATTAGAGAGTTGGGGAATTCTTGAATTTCCGGTCACTAAAGCGAGGATTAGTGCAGTCACCACAACAGCCAATAAGACTGAAAAAATGATGATGACTCTTTTTGTCATTATGTTCTTCATATAAGTATTTTCACTCCTTACAAATTTGCAATTTCTATGATACCATTATTTACCCTTAAAGACAACAAAAATCGTGTGATTATTTCATGAATTCTAACAATGATTTTTAAAAGAAAACCTAAAGGTTTATATAAAACTGATATTCTTTCTATCGAATTTTAACGAATTATTGTAAGCGATTGTAAAAATTACATCATAAGCCGTTGACAAATATTAGGCATAATTATATAATTATAGCCGTAAATAGCAAAACTAGAGAAATCTAGCGACGCAAAGCTATAGGGCCTTCGAAATGATGGTAGCCAGTTGCCGTTATCTTATGAGAAGATGATGGCGCTTTTTATTTCCAGTGATCTCACTCGAAAATACAAGCGCGATATCTTAAAGATAATGGCTTTTTTTGAAAGCACAGAACCTTCAATGTGGAAGCGAGTGATTCGCATGACCGTTTTTAATTTAAAAAAACGATTCATAATTTCATTGGTTCTATTGACACTATCCCTGTCACTTTTTGTTCTTGCATCCTGGGGATGGTTCACGCAATTATTTTATGAAGATGAAACTTATTTAGTGGGACACGTTGAGGTAGACATAGATCCCTATTTTTCTGTATATAACGATATTACATTTGAATATGATCGCGTTGAAGCTACTTTGGTACAAATTCAGGTATCACCCTTAATTGAAAAACCAGGCGTGTATTTAATTAATATTGTCAATAATGGTTCCGATTATTTCTTTGAAAACTTTAGATTTGATATCATTGTTAAAAGTTCTGTCAATACATATTTTAGAATTAAAATATATGAACAATTAACTTTAACGTATTTAAACTATCAAGGCACTTATACGGAACTTTCAATCTTAAATAACGACCACATGCCTTTTGATTACGATTTGACAAATTGGTATGATCATCGTGATATTGATGATTATATGTACTATAAAATGCCTGTCAAACGAACCAGTGCTTTAGAACCACATATCATCAGTTTAATTCCCGATTATACCCTAGCATCATTTCCAATTTATGATGCTGGTTATTCGCTACAAATTGCATTTTCACTTGAAGCAGTACAATCTTATGGTGGCCCAGAGAATGAATGGGGATTATCAGTAAATCCATGGGATGGCAGTGCTTGGTAGGAGGTCAATAATGCGCCGATTATTTATAAAAGATTTTAATATTATCCGCGGTATTGTCTTATCGATAATGACGCTTTTTGCCATATTTACATCCGTTTTATTTATGATAAAACCTGTGTCTGCTGCAACGAATCCAATCAATAATGACACCGTTAATAATGGCGAATTTTTAGGAGATTACGATTGGGATACAGTCCTTAATCCACCTGCAAGTGCTGGTGATTATATTACTTACTCAAATTTCCGCAATACCTACTGTTTGGCTGCAACTACACCTTCAAACTGTATCTCAGCAGCTAGTGGAAAATATATTAGAATTGATACCGCAGAAGAACTGTACCGTTTTTCAATGGATGTTTCTTATGAAGATATTTATATTACGGGAAATCCAACGGAAGATGTGAAATTATCAGATGAAAAAATAGCTGCATTACTTTCTCTTCATTATAAGCTAGGAAATAATATTGATTATTCGGTCATGGCTGCACAAACATTTGTACCGATTGGTTATAGATTTACCGACGCTGATCCAATCAATCCTACATCTTATGATAACGTATTTACTGGAACATTTGACGGACAAGGATTTACAATTTCTAATCTTTACGTTGCCGGATATAGTTACATGGTTACCGAACAAGTTATTAGTGGTAATACCGTTTATGTTGCGACATCATCGTACTATTCGATGTTTAATTACAACGAAGGTACGATTCAAAATATTGGTTTGATTAATCCGACGTTAGAAATGCTTTCTGTTCATCTAGATATCAACTTTACAGCTAATTTAGTCGGTTTAAATGACACTACAGGCGTTGTTGATCATGTTTATGTTATCGATAATAGAACTAACGTACTAGACGCTGGTATCCGCTATAATGTTGGAACAACCTCAGATGAATTCACTGCTGCAGGTATTATTCATACAAACAGTGGTACATTTACCAATGCTTATTATTCATCAAAAGTTGTTGTGAATGGTTCATATATCAATAAATTTATCATTGAACCTGTCTTGTATAGCAATACGGGTGGAACATATTCACAATTAGTATATGATTCAACAGTTTATTTATTATCTGTAACAGTTGGTACTTCAACCTTTGTCATTAAAACTCCGAATGTATACGCGGTTGGAGAAACTACTAGTGTCATCAAATCAGGAACAACATCAACGTTGAATGACGAAGATGATTTATGGTATTTTTATGCGAGTGATTCTTATCCACTTTTATTAGGTCTTAATTATAGTAATGGCGTCTATGAAATATCAAATGCTATTGATTTTCTCTTTTTTGCCAGAGTTATTTCTTTCATAACCGTCGCGAATGGAACGACATATACAAATGCTGATTATGTTTTAACGGATCATATTGATATGAGCGAAGTGGCAGCCGGGGCTTTCCGTACCGCGACGTCGACCTTTAACGGCTCATTATCGGGATTATATCCAAGTGGTACAGCATTAAGTCAAAACTATTATATTTATAACCTAAATATAACAAAGGGAATCATCCGAAGTAATGTCTATTATTCCGGTATTTTTAGTATTTTAGGTGCTTCTGCCCATATCCATGATATCAACATTGATTCATCTTCAATTTCACTAACAGATACGGAAGCATATTATTCTTATATCTATGATATTGGCATGATTGCTGGAAGAAATTCTGGTGGTACCATTGAAAATATTCAAACAGATGTATCAATTAACCTTGGAACAGCAGCGATTGGTGAAACCCACGCGGGTGGTATCGTAGGTCAATCTTCAGGAATTATCGAAAGAATTTCAGTATTAGGTTCGATGACTGCAGGAACGCATGTGTTCTCATCAGGTTATACCATCGTTCCAAGGTACTATATTGGTGGGGTTGTAGGAAGCGCTATTAATAATCAATTAAGACTTGAGGAAGTAGTCAATAGTGGTACTATATCAGGATTTTCAACCTCTTCAACGCCAAGTTTTTCATCTGGATACACGAATTTCCAAGTAAAAATGGGTGGAGTCATTGGTTATATTTTAAACACATCAACCATTAAACATCAAATGCTCAATGTATCTAATAAAGGTGCGATTACAATTCTTAATGTCTCTGATAATACAACGCCTGATCCAACCATTCATGTGGGTGGAATTTTTGGCGAATTAACAGGAAACGCTCCAGTATTAGAAACAGGTGGCGCATATTTATTCGCCAATTTATATAACGAAGGAAACATAACCGCATCTTATACAACTGGAATCGCTACTGTCAGGGCTGCCGGTATTGGTATCAATAACGCTACAGAAGCAATTGAATATGCGTTATTATCAAATAATGGTATTTTTACCTTAAACAGCGCACCGACGAATACAACGAATACCTTATTCAGATTTACCGGAACGATATTTGATATAGGTAGTTCAAGTGTAACGTTATCACGTGTTTATAATCATTCTAATCGAACCTATACAACGGGATATTATACGAATATATCTCCACTTTACTATTCATTAAATAACTCAAGTACCTTGATTAGGTATTCCGCAAATTATGGTGATATCGCGTACATGAATTCTAATTTATCTCAAATGACAGTGAGTAATTCGATAACCATTTCCGGAATTACCTCTTCAACGAATGTAAGTTTTTTAAATGTTCAAAATCACGGTAACATTGATGTTGTTAATTTAAATATCCAAAGCTATTCATTATTTGTAAGTGGAATTTCTAAGGAATTGTCAGCGAATTTGTTTATGAAAAACTCAATTAATTTTGGTTCTATTCATGTTGCTAAGATTACTAGTACTTCGACTTTGTGGACAACCGCACCTGCTAATAGTAATAGTAGAAATATATATATCGGTGGTTTGGTAAATATAAACAAAGCTGGAGATCTTCAAAGTTTTGGACTCGATGCAACATTACCAGTTGCGACTAAAGGAATTCTTAATTGTATAAACTATGGGAATATTTCATCATCTTATTTAGATGAAGTTGATAATCTTTATGGGCATATTGGAATGGCTAATACTCTTGCTTCGGGAATAGCAACGCTCAATGCTGGTTCAATCCAAGATTCTGCTAATCTAGCTAATATCGGCATAACTAATTTGACTTCTCCTTCACTTGGATATTCTGCTCAGTCGCAAAATTATAGTTATTCAAACACTATGGGGACAAATTATACAGTTGTTACTAATGTTGGTTATAATTCAATTTTTACTGATGCGTATAAAGCTGGTAGAATGGTTTATGTAAATGCCGGTGTTGTTGTATCAGGTATAGCTGCTGCAACTATCAACGGTAATGGTAGGATATACGATACAGCAAATAAAGGAGATATAATTGGAATTTCATATGCTTATGTTAGGGCTGGGGGAGTTCTAGGTGTATCACTTAAAGAAGAGCTAGATGCAATAGGCTTAACATCCGATTTAGGATATTCAGATACGCCGTTGATTTCATCTTCAGTATTATCAAATGGAATGAATTATGGGAATATTTCGGCAATTACAAATATTAAATCCGAATATACTTCTACAGCTCAATCAGTATATGCGACAGGTACTACGAACACACAAAACATGATGTGGTTTTATCGCCCAGGAAGTACGACTCGAATAAACAGTTACGGTAGCCCGACAGGATACACTATGTCAATATACGAAGACACTGTGAGGGGATCAGAAGAAAGACCAGCGATTTTCGGATCCGCTGGTGGTGTAATTGCGTATGGTTTAGCCGTTATGAGAAGAATGCTTAACCATGGAACAGTATCTGGAACTGATGTTGCTGGAGGTATTATTGGAGCGACATATGTAATAGGTGGATCCTCAAGCGGCACGGTTACAACATATATTAACATCAATACCGCGATTAATTATGGTAACGTAGAGGCAATTGCGACAACTAATTTTGGTAATATCAATAAATATTCTTTTGACATCACAAATATTACGTCTCAATTTATGACTGGATCTACTAGAACCAATCATTTATTTCCCTATGCAGCTGAATTAATGAGAAGATCTCCAGGGGTTAAGCCAGGTTTTGGTGGTATATTTGGTCGCTTACAACGTGGATCAAATGGTGAAATGGAACCAGTAAACAGCGATAGTTTTAAGTTTATTGTAAATGTCAATCCTAATGTTGATTTGATTGGTAGGATTGACCAAGTCTTTAACTGGACTGCATCAAATTCTGCTTATTTATTTAGTTCTGCTAAAGGTAATTATTATTCAGCAAGAGCAAATGACACTACTCAAGTAGTATTTACGGGTTATTATTATGCACGAGCTTACATAACAAATAGAACATTAGTAAGTGGTTCGTTTAAGTATAGTTACACCGTAAGAATTGATAATTATTATGAAGTAATCGGAAAAAATGCAACAGAAATTACATATACCGGAACAAATCCTTTATCCAACTTCATCGCTGGAAGATATGCTTACAATACATCAACACCTAACAATACATATGTTTATATGTACATAGCACCTATTACTGTTCCATGGATAACTGAAGACCCTGACGCTACATTAAATGACTCTACAGAATGGATTTATGATCCATCATTTCCGATGAGAGCAGATGAAACTCTTACAGAGTATATATATTATATGCCGAATGAATTGTTGGCAGATAAATTTGCACTTCCTGAAATACCATTAGGAACACCAAATCCATCATATCGTGAGTATGGAATGTATGTTTTGTCAACTTCAGCAGGGTCATCTGTTGGTTTGGTTTTGCCTTCAAATATTAATCTTGACTACATGAGATCAATAACCGAGTCAAGCACTACATCTCCCTCATTATTGATTGACTACAATAATGTTTATACGACATATCTAAACTCAATTGATACAGAACTTGAATCAGATTTTAATGATTTAAAACAAACAAAGTTTAATGAAAAATCGCTATTAATTCAAAGTGATTCAACCTATATTAATTTAGCAGAAAACACAGGTGGAAGTGACACGGAATTAATTAACGGTACAATCAATGATACATTGAAAACTGTTACATTCAACATCTCAATGGAAGCTTTTGCGATTGGTCAAACAACCGCAAGTTTCAGCGTATCTCAAGCATTAACATCTGCAAAAGCTTTAATTGCCGTTAGAGCAGTCGATTATTTTAACACTTCACCACCGCCTACCACAGTGCAGTTAGAAGCGTTAAATGATTTACTATATCCCGAAAGAAACAATGGAATATCTACGAATTATCCAGCAGAACTTACGGTAACGTTGCCTTCTAGGACAACAACAACACAGTTATCGATTGGATATATAACGGTTTATTCAGAGGCCTTTGTTGGTGATGATTTATATGCCAATAGCAATTACTTCACCGACTATGAAATACTAGTCAATTTTACGCCATCGATTGAATACTCAGCTGGAACTATCGGCATCACTGATGTGAGTTTTAATGGCGGCGGATTAATCGCTGTTGGAAATCCTGCTGATGTTAGAAGTAATGGCAATGTAAATTATAATGGCTCGATTCGATTCTATTTTGAAGATACCAAAAATATTTTCACTGAAGGCTTTGATTTCAGAAATTTAATTTCATTACAATATAATGGTGTTACAGTCAATCCTCAGTACTATACAATTACACCTTATCCTGCTACAATATCTTTAGGAACAGGTTATTATTCGGTATTGATATCCTTTACTTCTGGAGTATTAAAATCTGGAGATTATACAATGCTTTATAAATACTTCCCTACATCAACCCAGTATTCGGTTTTATTTGATAAAGCCGCTTCGACTCAAACCACATTGTCTGGATTAAGTTATTATTCATCCAATGGATCAGTTGTTATAGGAGCATCTACGGTAACCTCTAGTGTCAACTTTGGTTATCCACTTAGTATAACGAATGCAACCAATCCGGTAACTAATACGGGATTAGCTGAATATTTATCGAGAACAACTTATTCACCCAACTTTATTACGGCAGGCACATTTACAATCAGTCCTTTTGCGACATTAACGAGTGTAACAGTTGGAACTCCAACCTATAATGGTAGTGGTTATAAAGTTTATACAGTTACGTACCGTATAACCGCTGAAAATGGAACATCATTTGTTGATTATGTTCATACCATCACTGAAAGAACTGTCGATGTTGTCTCGGTATTAAAGAACGATAATGAAGTTACAATCGGTCAAATTGATGCTTCTCGTGAAGATGCATTAACAACCTTTACTTTCGATTTAGGGTTGGACCAAACCCTAAACTTATACAACTTAACAGAAGGTAGTTATCCTTACATTCATATAGCTGTAACATCAATCAGTGAACCGATTCAAGGGATTACCTATGGTGTGAATGATTATTTAGAAATATTTATGGATTATACAACACTACCAGATACCTATACCTTTACCTTTACAATTTATCAAACAGTCTCTACCTTTGTGACTTTATCTACAAGTGTTGATATCGTAAAACTTCAAGGCACCGATTCTTATCTAAAAGATATTAAATTCTCTGAATTACTCACAGGTAATGTCTACCCTGATATTTCTATCACGGATGCTAATGGCGATGATATTGCAACCGCTTATGACCCAAGAGTCTATTTTGCGGGTATTGATTATGACGGCGCTGAAGGAACTTATTATATTTACCGTGTTGACGGTAAAGTATCGAATACACCATTTGACCAATATGTTCCTTATATGGTTGATTATCTACCTTATGGTGCAACAATTTCAAAAGGTACTTGGAATACCGGAACATTACAATGGGATTATGGAACTGAAGTAGCACCTGGTGATGATATATCGCCTTTGATTGCGAACTTTTCAATTGATCCAAAAACCGGCGTTGATGGTGAAGCGATGATTCCTTACCGTGTTAGATCAGAAGATGGAAACACTTTTAGTTATTATTTCATTACTGTAACTGATGTTACTTATAACGTGACTTTAATCTTTGATATTTATTACTGTACTGGTGCTGGCGAAGAAACCTGTAGTTTAGCATCCTCATCAGCTGAATTTGCTGATACGTTATTTATCATCACCGTGAAAAATTATGAAGTAAAAAATGATTCAGTTATATTAATTGTAGAACCAGATAATCTTAATACAAACCCTGCTTTATTCCCTGTTTTCGATGAAATATCACTTCTCAACAATCAAATGGCTCAATTCTATTTTACGAACACAATCAACTATAAATACAACTTTGGACGTAATATGTCTGGTTTTTATATGTTTGATATTTCATTACCTCTTGATGAATATCTCAATCCGCTATATACTTATGAGATAAAACATGATGTTTATTATTTAAATCCGGGTTCTGATTATGTTTCTGGATTAGTTGGTCAATATTACTACGTTGGTTACGCTGAACAAAACCGTACAAGACGTTTTAACATTTATATTCGGTCAGTAACGCCTTCTACAGATACGCCATGGGGTCTTTACGATTTCTTTAGATCATGGTTTGACAATTAATAACTCATGAAATTAGGTGATATGTTTGTCCAAGAAATACTATAAGAAAAAAAAGAAAAAAATTGCTGAAATAAAGCCTAAACATTATAGGCTTGTTTCGACGATTGTCAGTGTAACGCTCTTTATGGTAGCGATATTTACAGCTATTTTAATTGCCATCTTGACATTCTTAATGCTAGAAGATTGGAACCTTGGATTAGAATTAACCTATGCTGGTGCAGCTGGAACCATGTTCCTATTCTTGCTTTTTATGGGAATTACGTTATCAAAAAGAATTAAAAAGACGTTGATGCCTTTAGATGACATCATGAAAGCTATCGATGAAATCAAACTCGGTCATTTCGATGTCGAAGTGAAGGTTGAAGATAAGAATGAACTAAAAGAAGTTGCTGAAGCGATTAATTCGATGTCAAAAGATATCGGTGAACAAGTCAATTTAGTTTATCGAAACTTCGTTTATGATGCTGTATCGGGCATGAAAAACCGAAGAGCTTGTCATAAAGAAATCGAACAAATAATGTCTAACTCTAGTGACAAAACCGCTTTTTGCCTCATTGATATCGTCAATATGAAAAGTATTAACATGTTAAGAGGACAAGCCGTTGGCGATGAACTCTTAAAGATATTCGCTGATAGACTAGTGCGTATTGTTGGCGATAAAGAAAAAGTATTTGCCAATTCTGGAAGTGAATTTTTATTTATACTACCAAAAGTGTTAACGCTTGAAGCGGTTGACAAAACGATTAAAACAGTTTTAGAAGGGTACCGTGATCCGTTAGAAATCCGTGAATCTAAAATTGATGTCAAGATAAATATCGGAGTTTCGGTTTTTCCCTATGACGGACGAAAAGTTGATGAACTGATTAAAAAATGTGATACCGCACTTTTTAAAGCAAAACAAGCGGGAAATATGAAATATGTTTTCTATAACGATCAGATTACGAAGGAAGTTAATTACACTTCTCAAATTAGAGAACAGATGCCAGAAGCCATTAGGCGCAATCAAATGTATTTGCATTATCAACCTTTGATTGATATCAAAAATGAAGTGTATGGTTTTGAAGCACTAGTTAGATGGAAATCGCCGATTTTAGGCGAAATAAACCCTCAATTATTTGTTAATTTGGCTGAAGAATCTCATTTGATTATTCCCATCGGTGAATGGGTTCTAAGAGAAGCGTGTCGTGCCCAAGTTGAGATGTCAAAAATCTTTGATAAGCAATTTAATATGTCAATCAACGTGAGTCCAGTACAAATCTTACAAAAAGAGTTTGTCGATATGCTTGAAAGAATTATTAATGATACGGGAATCGACCCTAAATATTTAGTCTTAGAAATCACCGAAAGTGTTTTAATTGATTCAACGATAGCCTTAGAAGATGCGATTAATTACATTCACCAAATCAATGCTCGAATTGCACTAGATGATTTCGGTACCGGCAATGCTTCACTAGCTTACTTAAGAAAACTTCCTTTTGACACCTTGAAGATTGATAAATCATTTATTGATGGAATCTTTAGTTCTAAAAAAGACCATTCAATTGTTGGTTCTGTGATTGACTTAGTTCATAATTTAAATATGAAAGTCGTCGCTGAAGGTGTTGAATCAAGAAGACAATATGAATTCTTAAAACAAATAGGGTGTGACATTTATCAAGGCTTTATGTTTTCTAAACCTTTAGATTTTGAAGATACCATTGAATATGTTGATCAATTTTATAAAGTTGCTAAAGCGAAACGCGTCGATGTCTTTGGCAAAGATTTCATGGAATAGGAGGACAATTATGTTATTACCATATTTTTTATCAGATGTAAACGCTGATGAAATGGCAATGGAGATTTTAACGGCTGCTATTATCATCTTAATTACCATCGGCATTGTAATTATCCTCTTTATTAGCGTTCGAAAAGAATTTCAACAAGTTAGAGAAGAACGCTTAACCGCAAAAGCTATTAAAGAAGCTGAAAAAGATGAAAACGATAAAAGTCATCTCATCGATTCTAAAAAAGGACTGTCTAAGAAAAGTAAGGATTTATTAGCATTGATTGATCAAGAAATAATGAATGCAAAAGAGGGATCTGTCAGTGCGTTATTTTATTTGGATATCGATAACTTCCGTTCGATTACCGAACGTTATGGCGATCAGTTAGCGGATAAAATCATCGAGGAACTTGGAAACCGTGTTCGAAAGTTTGGGGATAAGAATTCAGTTGCAGGAAAACATGATAGCGACTCGATGATTTTCTACATGCCAAACGCGACCGATTCAGAAATTATTGCCGAAACCGCTAAAAACTTACTTGATGTTATCAATCAACCTTTAAAACAAACCCCTGAATTAATGACTGCTTCCATCGGTATCGTATTATTCCCTTATGATGGCATAACCGCAAATCAGTTACTCAAGAATGCAGAAATTGCTTTATATGTCGCGAAGAAACAAGGGAAAAATCGTTATGCCATGTATTCTAGTGAATTGATTGAGAAAGAACAATTCAATATCAATTACTATAATGAAATCAAAAAAGCGATTTCTAACGATGAATTCTTACTTTATTACCAACCAATCGTTGATATTAAAACGGGTAAATTAATCGGACTTGAATCATTACTTCGATGGAATCATCCAACCATGGGTATATTATCTCCTGGTAAATTCTTAAATGTTATGGATTTAACTGGTGATATCACGTGGTTTGGTAGCTGGGGTTTTGAAAAGATTGTTTCACAATACATTAACTGGAAAAAAGTCATGCAAATTAAAGATATGTATATCTCAACAAACCTGTCTCCAAAACAATTGATGATGGATGGCGTTGCGAAACAATTTTATGACATTGTTAAAAAATACGAAACCGAAGCGGAAGTTTTCTGTCTTGAGATTATTGATTACTATACCGTCATTAAAAACCCTGTAGCAGTTCACAATCTTCAAGATTTCCGTCGTTACGGTTTTAGAATTGCCATGGATGATATGGGTGATCAATACGAAATCATTAAAGACATGCAGTCGATTAACGCAAGTATCCTCAAAATTTCAAGAGAAGATGTTTTGCGTTACATTAACCAGATTGAAGACGCCGATAAGATTGAAAGAGTTATTGCTGTTGCTTTACAAAAACAAAAAATTGTTATTGCGGAAGGCGTAGAAGATGCTAGCATGATTGTGAAAATGAGCGATTTAGGTGTTCGCTTCATGCAAGGATATTACTTCAGCCAACCTAAATCCAAAGATGAGATTGTCTCAGTTATGAAGAAACAACCTTGGTCTGTGGACGAATTTAATCGCTAATAAATAACAAAGAGTCGAACCTTCATAAGTTCGACTCTATTTTTATGAAATTTTATTATTATTTAGATACTTTCAAGAATAATCCAGCTGCTAATATTTTCATTGCTTCATCGACGACAAAATCGATTTCTTGCTCAGTAACTTTATCACGGAATAAAATCTGTAAACCAACGAAGTTTGAGATACCCATTAAGACATAAGATACCGTTTCGATATCAATATCGTTTCTAACTTCACCGTTATCGACAAACTTCTTCAAGTGATACATATATGAATCAGCGAATTGCATGTAATATTCTTTAAAGATTGTAAAATCAACAAATAGTGATTCCCAAATCAATTTATAGGCAAGTGGATCTTCTTTGACGAACATAATGAAAGCTTTTAATCCTTCTCGCTCCATGGCTTGTCTTGAAGAAAGTCCAACAATCGCGTTAGAAGAGGCTTTTCGAATGCTCGTGCGATATAAATCAAGTAAATAAAGGTAGAGCGCAAGTTTATTATCAAAGTAGATATAAAAAGTTCCAGCTGCAACTCTCGCTTTTGCAATAATATCATTGATGGAAGTCGCTTGGAATCCATTCCCGGCAAATAATTTTTTACCTGCACGAATAATTTTATCAAAAGTTTTTTGACCGGTCTTCGTTTTTGGCAAACGATATGAGACATTATTCATAATTTAATCACCCACGATAATTGTAATGCATTTCAAATTAAAAAACAAGTAAAAATCGCGAAAAATAGCACTTATTTTTGATGCGATTTATTCAGTGAACTTTTATTCACTTTGTGAATCACTTCATAATTATGTAAAATCGCTAAAAACATTAAGTGAAAGCGCTTGACAAAAACGCTTACTTTCAGTATTATTTTATTGTAATATGAACATTTATTCATATATAATGTTTAACATAGCGTAACCTATAAAGGTGCGTATTGATGGAGGGTATAAAAATGAGTCAAAAAGTTTTTATTGTCGGTGCTAAAAGAAGTCCCATTGGATCATTCTTAGGAGCCTTAAAAGATTTACATCCTGCTGAACTTGGTACACAAGTATTAAAGTCTTTATTAAATGAGACAAAAGTTCCGGTTGATAAAATCGATGAAGTAATTATCGGTAACGTCTTATCCGCAGGACTTGGACAAGGAATTGCTCGTCAAATCGCTGTCAAATCTGGTATTCCCGTTGATATTCCCGCTTACTCACTAAATATGCTTTGCGGTTCTGGTATGAAATCCGTGATTAACGCTTTCGTGTCCATTTCATCAGGTGTCGCAGAATTAATCGTTGCTGGTGGTGTTGAATCCATGAGCCAAGCTCCCTATCTTATTCCCGCTAAATCACGTGATGGTTTCAAAATGAGTGATTTTACGGTCAATGACCATATGATTCAAGATGGACTAACCGATGCTTTTGATAAAATTCATATGGGAATCACTGCAGAAAATATCGCAAGCAAACATGCAATTCCAAGAATAGATCAAGAAGTGTTCTCAATGCAAAGCCAAGAAAAAGCTATCCACGCAGTTGACGCTGGAACATTTGATCAAGAAATCGTTCCAATTGAAATTAAAACTCGTAAAGAAACTTTAGTCTTTGCAAGAGATGAATATCCAAATCGTTTGACATCGATGGATAAAATGGCAAAACTTCGTCCTGCTTTTAAACCCGATGGTTCCGTCACAGCAGCAACCTCAAGTGGTATCAACGATGGTGCTAGTTTTGTGATTTTAGCGAGTGAAGCCTTTGTAAAAGAACATCATCTTCCAATATTAGCTGAAGTCATTGGTATTGGACAAGCAGGGGTTGAACCGAGTGTCATGGGCTTAGGTCCAGTGCCAGCGATTCGTAAAGCATTAAAATTTGCGAATACAACCTTAGATAAAATGGATGTCATAGAACTTAATGAAGCTTTCGCTGCTCAAAGTTTAGGGGTTGTAAAAGAACTCATTGAAGAACATCATGTCAACCGTGATGAACTTTTAGCTAAAACTAACGTCAATGGTGGTGCGATTGCTTTAGGGCATCCAATTGGCGCATCAGGCAATCGAATTATCGTCACATTGATTTATGAAATGCTTCGTAACCATAAAAATACCGGTCTTGCAAGTCTTTGCATCGGTGGTGGTATGGGAACAGCGGTTATCTTAAAATTAGTTAAATAATAAATGGAGGATATGAAAATGAAATTAGCAGGAAAAGTAGCAATCGTTACCGGCGGTGCGAAAGGCATCGGGATGGAAATCGCAAAAGCATTTGCAGTAGAAGGTGCATTAGTTATCGCCGCAGATATGGGCGAAATGACTTATGAACAAGAAAATGTCGTCTATAAGAAATTAAACGTTACGGATTCAACTGGATGTAAAGTCTTCTTTGATGAAGTATTAGCTGAATATGGTCATATCGACATATTAGTGAATAATGCAGGCATCACCAAAGATTCAATGACGAGAAAAATGACGGATGAACAATGGGATGCAGTTCTCAATGTGAATTTAAAAGGTGTTTTTAACTTAACAAGATATGTGGGTCCGCAAATGGAGAATCAAGGAGCGGGATCCATTATCAATATTTCTTCAGTCGTTGGCGTATTCGGTAATATCGGTCAAGCAAACTACGCTGCTTCTAAAGCTGGTATTTTAGGATTAACCATGACTTGGGCAAAAGAATTTGCTAGAAAAGGCGCAGCCGTTCGTTGTAATGCGATTGCACCTGGATATGTCATGACGGATATTTTGAAAACCGTTCCAGAAGAATTACTCCAAAGTTTTGCTAAATTAACGATGTTAGGCCGTTTAGGACAACCAGAAGAAATCGCTAAAGTTGCTTTATTCTTAGCAAGTGATGATGCTTCTTACATTACTGGCCAAACGATTAATGTTAATGGCGGAATGCGTTTATAAATAATCTTATTTTAGAAAAGGTGATACTTATGAAGAAACCCACTGTCGGTATTGTCGGCACCGGGATTTATCTTCCATCGGGTCGGATGACTGCGAAGGAAATTAGTGAATTAACCCAAGGTGTTTGGAGTGAACAAGCAGTCATAGAAAAACTCGGTATCCGAGAAAAAACCATTCCAGGACCTGATGATGGCACTCAAGAAATGGGCGTCAAAGCAGCACTTGATTGTTTAAAAAATACGGGTGTGGACCCTAAAGAAATCGATGTTGTATTAAATGTGGGTGAGGAATGGAAAGAATATCCATTAACCACTTCAGCGCTTTATGTCATCGGTGAAATTGGGGCGGATAATGCCTGGGGCATTGACGTTCAAAACCGTTGTTGCACCACGGTATCGGCACTAAAAATGGCGAAAGATATGCTTATCGCTGATGATGAAATCAATATGGTCATGGTTGTCGGTGGTTACCGCAATGGTGACTTTGTCGATTTCACTGATAAAAATATGTCAATGATGTATAACTTAGGCGCAGGTGGCGGAGCCATTCTCTTAAAGAAGAATTACAACAAAAACTTGTTACTTGGATCTCATGTCATTGGCGATGGAACTTTAGCTAGAACCGCTGGTGTTGAAATTGGCGGAACTTGCAATCCCATTACTAAAGACAATGTTGAAGAAGCTAAAAAATCACTGAGATTACTTGATCCAATTAAAATGAAAAATCGTTTAAATGAAGTTTCAATGCCTAATTGGTACAAATGTATCGATGAAGCCTTAAGAAAATCAGAGATGACGAGAAAAGATATTGATTTTATGGCTATCTTGCATATTAAACGTTCTGGCCATGAATCGCTAATCAATGATTTTAATTTAAAAGATAATCAAACCATCTATTTAGAAGACTATGGTCATATCGGCCAAATCGATCAAATCTTATCTTTACATTTAGGGCTTCAAACGGGTCAAGTTAAAGAGGGTACAGTCGTTTGTATGCTCGCAGCCGGTATCGGTTATGTGTGGGCGGCGAACATCATTAAGTGGGGTGAAGCCCATGTTTAATGAAACGAAGTTTTGGAACACATTTATTATTATCATCGCTTCATTGATTGTTGTATATGCGATTGTGGACATCTTTGTATTGCGTAAACTGCCAAAACGATCAAAAAATCAAACTACATTAATTAATGGATTATTAATATTAGGATTTGCGAGCATCATGGTTTTACTCATCGATAGTTTAGGTATGTTCTTGTTCTTACAAACCATCATGGATAAAGTATTAGGTATTTGTGTTTTAGCGCTCGCAACAACAGGTATTGTTTTAATCTTCAAAACCTCAATGACGACCAACTTTGCGCAAGGCAGTATGGCGACGTTAGGAGCGTTCTTCGCAGCGAGATATATTTTATATCTCACAGCGACTACCACGCTAACGACGATTCAAAAGGTTTTTTTAGCGATATTAGTCTCTGCTTTAGTTGCGTTTATATTAGGTATTTTAATTGATGTATTCATCATTAGAAAAGCGAAACATGTTACCTCTGTTGGTAAACAAATGATTACCATGGGCTTGGTATTAGTTATTTCTGGTTTAATTCCTGTAACCTTTGGAGGTTTACCTCTAGAAATTCCAAGACTTAGTTATGACATCGTGCCTGTCACATTGTTCGGTCAGTCTTTATCGATTCCGCAACATTCAATCTATGCACTTTATTTAACCGTAATTGTGCTAGTGGTATTATTCGCCGCTTTGCGGTTTACAAAATGGGGACTGGGCGTTAGAGCGACTGCTTCAAATGAAATCGTTGCGAAGATGATGGGTGTCAATACCAGAATCATCACTGCGATGAGTTGGGCGATTGCCGGTGCTTTGGGAGGATTAGCTTCTGTTTTAGCAGCTCCCTTTGGCGGGCAAGTGACGACGGGACTCATGGTCTCTTATCAGGTCAACGGATTCATGGCTTCCATCTTAGGCGGATTTTCATCCTTTGGCGGTCCGTTAGTCGGTGCGATTCTCATACCATTATTACAAGGATTACTCTTCTATTTCTCGAATTTATGGCAAAACGCCATTGTCTACTTAATTATCTTACTGATTGTCTTAGCAAAACCTCTGGGTTTGTTTGGCAAGAAGATTGCGAAGAAGGTGTAGATGATGTTATATTCTGTAAATCGTTCACTAGAACGCAAAACAAAACTTCATCAAATTCTTCATCATCCGTACTTCGGATTCTTCGCCTTAGGATTTTTATTACTTTTTGTCCAATTTTTAAGAATAACGGGAGTCAATATTCCGATTACTGTCTTAAGAGGATTAGGACTCACCATGATTTATATCATTATCGCATTAGGTTTCTCAATTCTCTTAGGGTATGCCGGACTTGCTTCTTTAGGGACTGCGGGGTTTGTTGGAATCGGTACTTATCTCATTGGGTATTTAACGAATGCCAAAGGATACTCAATTTCCATGATATTAGTGATTGGATTCTTGGGTGCCATTGCGATTGGTACAATAGTAGGATTTATTTCCTTAAGAATTGAAGGATTGTATTTAGGGATTATTACTTTAGGCCTATCTGAAATTTTGAATGAAGTCTTCAAAAATGCAACAGCGATTACCAATGGAACAAATGGATTACTGATGAACCGGATTGTCTTGTTTGGACAATACTACCAATTTAATTCAAATACGATCTTCATTGCGATTGTCTTTATTTTAATTCTAGTTATGGTACTCACTTTAAACATCATGAAAAGTCCCACTGGAAGAGCAATGCTTGCGATGCGTAATAGCGAATCGGCAGCTCAAGCAATGGGTGTGAGCGTCTTAAAATACCGTTTACTCGCATTTATCATCGCAACCGTTTATGCATTTTTAGGTGGAATTCTTTATATGACTTATATTGGATTCTCGATTCCAACAACATGGAATTTAGCGTTCTCACTCTTTGTGTTAGCGGCGGTTATCGTCGGCGGATCCCAATCGATTGCGGGCGTTGTCTTAGGAACCTTCATGATTTTTGGATTAGATTTAGCGGTTTTTCAACAAATCACTTTCTTCCAGGAAAATCCCGATATCACGTTTATTTTAAATGGCGTTTTGATTGTCGTTGTCGTGATGTTCTATCCAGGAGGACTCGCAAGATTATTAATCAATTTGAAATTTAAAATAACGAATTTAGTAAAAAAATTAATGAAGAAATGGAAGGCTTATAAATATGGCGAAGATGATTGATTCCATTTTTAAATTATACTTAACAATAAAAATTGATCGTATAGAAACGAAAATTGCTTTCTTAAAAGAGTATCAACCAATTCTCATTGATACCTTAAAAGAAAAAAATGATAAAAAGCTTCAAAAGGTTGCTTTAAAACATAAACATCAGTTATTGCCTTATGCGATTCAAGCGGGTCATATCGATGACTATGCCTTAGAAGCAAAAGCGCTTGAAATTAAAAAAGTTGAAGATCAATTTTATTGGCACCATCGTGCTTTGAAACAAGCATTAAAAAGAAATAACAATCAGACTGCGTATGATTCAAAATTCGCATTATTGACATCCAAGAAAAATGACGCCATTCAAGCAATTGAAGCATCATACGCAGTTTCCTCCGATTTAACCACAGCTCAAAAGGCTTATCACTTAGTCGTTGAAAAGCAAAAAATAGAGTATGCTAAAGTTAAAGCCAAACTTGAAGAACAATATGTCACTTTCTCGACAAATAAGAAACGTTTACTCGATGAAAAAGTAAGTTATCTTAATAAAAAATTAGAAATTGCTTTGGCTAAATTTAATCATTATCAATCTGGTATCAATAGCCTTGATGAAATGATTGATCAAGACACAATCCTTAAACTAGATCGACTATCGATGCACTTCGGTGGGTTAAAAGCCGTTGACGAGTTATCATTTTCCGTCAAAAAAGGTGAAATCTTTGGACTTATTGGTCCCAATGGCGCGGGTAAAACGACCGTATTCAACTGTATTACGCGTTTCTATAAAGCAACTTCAGGACAAATCTTTTATCGTAACCGATTAAACGAACCACTGAATTTAAATCAATTTGTCGTTCATAACGTGATTAAGGAAGGCATTGTCAGAACCTTCCAAAACGTTGAATTGATTTGGGAATTACCCATCTTAGAAAACTTGCTGGTGGCGGGTCATACGTTATACCGTACGGGATTTTTTGGGCAACTCTTCAATATTAGAAGAATCAGACGTGAAGAAATGATTATGCGTCAAAAAGCATTAAAAATCTTATCCGATTTAGATTTACTTGCCTATCAATACGCTTATCCTATCGGACTTCCCTATGGCATATTAAAAAAGATTGAACTCGCAAGAACGCTTATGGTTAATCCGCAACTCATTATCTTGGATGAACCAGCCGCTGGACTTAATGACGCAGAAACCGATAATTTAGCGTTAACGATTAAAAAGATTCGGGATGAGTATCAAGCAACAATTTTCCTAGTTGAACATGATATGGGTCTCGTTATGGAAATCTGTGATACGGTTTGTGCAATTTCATTTGGTAAGAAATTAGCGATTGGAACCCCAAAAGAAATTCAATCCAGTCAAATTGTACGTGAAGCATATTTAGGAGGCGAATAAGATGAGTGTTATTTTAGAAGTAAAAGATCTTATCGTCGACTATGGCATCATTAGAGCCATCAAAGGCATCAATTTAACGATTGAAGAAGGAACCATCGTCGCTATCTTAGGCGCGAATGGCGCAGGAAAAACCTCAACGATTCGGACTTTGAATGGCGTTGTGAAAGCCAAAAGCGGTAAAATCCTCTTTGATGGTGAAAATATCACCAATTTAGAACCCTATAAACTCGCTCAAAGAGGAATATTTCAATCCCCAGAAGGTCGTTTAATTTTGAGAGGGTTAACCGTAGAAGAAAATCTGATGGTTGGCGCTTATTCCATCAAAGGACAAACAATTGAAACGGTAAATGAAGATTCTACTGTTCTAAAAGTTAAAAAATCAGCTCATAAAGTGAGACTTGATACTTTAGAAGATGTTTACCAATTATTTCCAGTATTAAAAGAAAGAAGAAAACAACAAGCTTCTACCTTATCAGGTGGGGAGCAACAAATGCTTGCGATTGGCAGAGCCCTCATGGGTAAACCAAAACTCTTACTCTTAGACGAACCATCTCTGGGCTTAGCCCCACTGATCGTTCAAGAAATCTTCAAAGCGATTCAAACCATCGCTAGCCAAGGTACAACGATTTTAATCGTCGAACAAAATGCGTATCAAACGCTAAAAATTGCCGATTACGTCTATGTTCTAGAACTTGGTAAAGTCAAGACTGAAGGCAAAAGCGCTGATCTCTTAAAAGATGATCAACTCGTTAAAGCCTATCTTGGCGGTTAATTCATTTAAGGTAAATACCGGAAATCCGGATATTATACAAATTCAAAAAAGGAGAAAAAAATGAAAAAATTAATCGTATTAGTTTTAACATTATTTGTTGGCGTTGTGTTAACAGCTTGTACAGCTGTAACAACAACGAACACAACCGCAACAGGTACGACTTCAACAGCATCAACGACCACTGTTACAACAACAGGTGAAGTTGACTATGTTCAAGGAATTACCGACACAACGATTTTAGTTGGTAATACAGCTACTGTCTCTGGTGACTATGCATTTATCGGTTTACCATTCAACGAAGGCATCAAAGCTGTTTTCAAAGCAGTTAATGACGCTGGTGGCATCGATGGCAGAATGATTACTTTAGTCAACCGTGACGATGGATTCAACGGTGCAACAGGCTTAGTTAATACTGAAGCTTTAGTTGAAGAAGATGAAGTCTTCGCACTTGTTGGTCACTTTGGAACTCCAACCGTTGGAGCAACCATTAGTTACATCCAAGAAACCGGCGTTCCTATGGTTTATGCAGCAACAGGTATTAACGCATTATACTTTGCTGAAACTCCAGAAAACCCTGTTATGGCAGTTCAACCAATTTACTTAACAGACGGACGTATCATGGCTGCTAGAGCTTTCCAAGAAGCAGTTTATGGTGCTGAAGAAGATGAATTATTACCAGCTACCGCTAAAATTGGTGTATTATACACGAATGACGATGTTGGTAACTCAATTAAAGCCGGTATCGAAATTGAAGCTGAAGAACTTAACAGAGCTAATTACATGACTTATTTAGCTGTCAATGCTGATACGGTTGGATCTGCTGTTAACTACTTAAAAGGCACAGGCGTTAGCGTTGTTATTTTAGCAATGAACCAAGCTCCATTTGCTTATACACTTTCTGCTATGCATAATGCAGCTTTAAACGTTCCTGTATTCACTTCTTATGTTAACGCTGATATTACTGCTGTTAACCATGCAGAATTTAATGAAGCTCGTCCAATCTATACAAATGCTTGGGTTGACATTTATTCTGAAAAAGGTGCTTTAGACGTTCAAACTTTCGTTGCGACTATCGCAAACGCTGATTTGACAGACGCTCAAAAATTATCTTATTATGGTAACTCATTTGCGATTGCTGGTTATATCGCCGCTACCGTATTCATTGAAGGCTTAAAGAGAGTTGCTGCAAACGATGAAGATTTAACATGGGCATCTTATATCGCAGCTATGGAAGAAGGACCAATCGACATCCCAATGGGTGGAACAGTTGACTTCTCTGATGGAAAACGTTGGGGTATTGCTGCTATGTCATTATTGAAATACGGTTTCGTTTTAGGTGACAATCCAGCAACAACTGAAGTGACTGAAACAGACTGGGCAATTGAATCATTTGCTAAAGTAAGAGAAATTCAAACAATCGAAGAAATCGAAGCTCAAGACTAATTTTAGAAACTAAATAACTAATACTGTTCGTCAGGGGGAGAAGTATCTCCCCTTGATGGGCGTTTTAGATGAACGAGGAGCCTTTATGAAAACAAAAACCCCCAAGTACATTACCGTTTTAGAAGCCATAGATTTAGTGAAATCTAACGATGAAATCGTTGTTGGTATGGCTGCGAATGAACCACAACTCTTTATGGCCAATCTTCATAAAGTTGGCGATAGAGTCAAGAATGTGACCGTTACAAACTGCCTTCCGATTCAGAATGCAGAATTTTTTATTGATTCCAAATGGAATAAGACTTTCTTTTTAGATGGATGGTTTTATACCAACGTCTTAAGAAAAGCACATGAAAATGGCAATATCTCGTTTATCCCAAATCATTTACATTTTGCAGGGACAAAACGTTTATATCATAAGAAACCAAATATCTTTGTCACAGCATCAACGACGCCTGATAAACATGGGTATGTTTCGTTATCACTATCAAATGTTTATGAACGCCAAATGATCGATGCTGCAGATATCACTATCTTAGAAATAAATCCGAACTTTCCAAGAACGTTAGGAGATGTGGCGGTTCACATTAGTGAAGTTGATTATTTAGTGAAAGCTGATTATCCAGCTCCAACCTTACCTGTCGTTGAACCAACGGAAAAAGATACCATCATCGGTCAACTAATAGCCAGTCAAATCCATGACGGTGATACGTTGCAACTAGGCATTGGCGGAATGCCAAATGCAGTAGCGAAAGCCTTAATCAATAAAAAGGATTTAGGCATTCATACTGAAATGTTTACCACTGGAATGTTAGAACTCATCAAAGCCGGTGTTATCAACGGCAGTAAGAAAACGTTACACCCGAATAAACATGTTGCATGTTTTGCTTTTGGTTCAAAAGAACTCTATGATTTCATCGATGATAATCCTTCCGTCATGATTTTAAATGGAGCCTATGTCAATGATCCAGCGATCATTGGTAAGAATGATAACCAAGTATCCATTAACTCAACTTTAGAGATCGATTTAACCGGACAATGTGCAAGTGAATCATTAGGCACAAGACAGTTCTCAGGAACCGGCGGACAGTCTGATACGGCTGTGGGTGCACAAAATGCGAAAAACGGAAGATCCTTTATGGCACTTTATTCAACTGCCATGGTAAAAAATCCAATGACGGGCGAAAGAGAAGAAACCTCTAAGATTGTTGCAACATTAAAACCGGGTGCAGCAGTCTCTTTATCTCGTAATGACGTAGATTATGTTGTGACAGAATATGGTATGGTTTGCTTGCGCGGTACGAACATACGCGAGCGCGCAAATCTATTAATATCAATCGCGCACCCGAACTTTAGAGAACAATTACGAAAAGAAGCGATTGAAGCAGGGTATCTATATGAGTAGTTTTAAGTTTCAAGGTAAAGAAGTTTTTTATCTCGTTGAAGGCACAGGCAAACCCATTGTTATTTTAAACGGCATTATGATGTCCACAAAATCCTGGACGCCTTTCGTGCATTCCTTAACCGCTCAAAATCAATTAATCCGATTAGATTTCTTTGATCAAGGATTAACTGAAAAATTGCATGGAGAATCTTATACCCAAATGATTCAAGTATCGTTATTAAAAGCCTTGCTGGATCATTTGAAATTAGATCAAGTATCAATCGTTGGCATTTCTTATGGTGGTGAAGTCGCCGTCTTATTTGCGATTGAATATCCGAAACTTGTAGATCGCTTGTTACTATTTAATACAACCGCTTATACCAGTCCTTGGTTAAAAGAAATTGGCAGAGGTTGGATTGAAGCGGGTAAGACCAGAAATGGACAAGCCTATTATCAAACAACCATCCCAGTGATTTATTCACCGCATTATTTTGAATCTAAATTAGAATGGATGAAAAACAGGGAGAAAGTATTAATTCCAATTTTCTCGAATCCGGAATTTTTAGATGCGATGGAACGCTTAACATTAAGTGCAGAATCGTATGATGTCAGAGATCAACTAAACAAAATAACCGCTAAAACTTTAATTGTCAGTGCAGAAGAAGATTATTTAACCCCCATGGACAATCAAACGTATTTATTTAACCATATCAAAGATTCTGAATTAGTGAAGATTCCAAAAGTTGGTCACGCTTCAATGTATGAAAGACCCTTACTCTTCACAAGCCTTGTCTTAGGATTTGTCAATGTGGAAGACACCACATATCAAATATAGGAGGATTTTTATGGAAAAGAAATTCTTAAAACTGAAAAACGGTGAAACTTTAGCTTATTTAGAAAAAGGCAATGGCGATAACGTCTTGGTTTTAATCCATGGCAATCTTTCAAGCTCTGTTTATTATCTACCTTTAATTAAGTTATTACCTGATACATTAAGAACGATTGCCATCGATTTGAGGGGTTTTGGTGATTCATCGTATCAAAATAAAGTCTCCTCTTTAAAAGAATTAGCAGAAGACGTCGTATTATTTTTACAAGGACTTCATATTTCAAAAGCGACGATTTGTGGTTGGTCCTTAGGTGGCGGAGTGGCAATGGAACTTTCAGCGCATCATCCAAATTTAGTTAAGAAACTGATTTTAATTAATTCAACGACACATAAAGGTTATCCAATCTTTAAAAAAGATGCTACATTTAAACCTATTTTAGGTGAAATCTATCATAGCCCAGAAGAAATGGCGAATGATCCCTTACAAGTCAAACCAGTTATTGACGCAATAAAAGCCAACAATACAGGTTTCATGACTTATATTTATGACTTAACCATCTATACAGTAAATAAACCTACTGTAGAAGAAAATGCTTTATATATTTCAGAAACGATGAAACAAAGGAATCTAGCAGACGTTGATTACGCTTTGGCGACTTTGAATATGGGTAATGCTTTCAATTTTTACCGAAATGGTGATAATACCATTTCAAATATTTTATGTCCTGTCTTACATTTCTGGGGCGATCACGATAAAACGGTCCCAGAATATATGGTGTTAGATAATATCGAAGCATTAAAACCTAATTCCAAATATATAAAATTTGAAAATTGCGGACATTCGCCGCTTGTCGATAAAGTTCAAGAATTAAGTATTGAGATTTTAAATTTTATGATATAATGATATAAAACGGACGGGATACCCATTAAAAAAAACTGGCTTTTTGGGTATCCTTATCTATATTTTTGTGAGTTTTCTAAATATATACTAAAGTATATAAAAAAAATCACAAAAATTACACAAAGTACTTGACAACTGATGCCTACTTCACTATAATGAAGGCGTAAATAGCAAAACTAGAGAAATCTAGCGACGCAAAGCTATAGGGCCTTCTAATCAGATGGTAGCCAGTTGCCGTTATCTTTGTAAAAGATGAGGGCGCTTTTTTATTTCTAAGGGATATTACACCTTTAGAATGTTAAAGCGATCTAAATCTTTAATGGATAGTGGCTTTTTTTATTACCCAAAAAGCAACTAGCCACGCTCGTTTCTCTTTTGGGAAGGGGGTTAGCATAACGGTATGAGTCAAAAAGGAAGATTAGCAGCACGCGTTATGGCTGCCTCTAAAGCAGCAAAGATTGCGAAAGTGAGTCGACTAGGTATTATCGCCAGTGCACTCCTGACATTCATGATCTTCTCAATATCGTATTATGGTCAAAAAGTTGGTAACTTCACATTTACGCTTGATAGGTTAGCGTTAGAGTCTGGTATGACACTTTATGATGATATTGATGATAAAGAGTATAAAACCAAAATTATCGCCGACCAAGTAGCAAACGCTGATGGAATGACAGCTTATTGTGGATTACGAGATAATGAAGGAAACCTATTAACTCCGTTTCCAGTGGGTGACACAGTATGTATGCCGGATGATGAATGGTTAACTTCTATCGACGGCCCCAATAATGGTGATAACTATTTAGCATATACATTTTATTTAGAGCATGTTGGAACGAAAGATGTTGATTTACAAACAACTATTACCTTAATATCTGCAAGTAAAGGTGCAGAGGAAGCAGTTCGAGTTCGTGTTATATTTGATGGCGTAGGCGAGACATACGCTAAATTACAATCCGAAGGTGGAAAATCACCGGGAGACCCAGAACCTCTTACCACCCCTTTCTTAGGTATTACAACTGTTATGGAGCAAACCTTCACAAGATATGTTCCCGGAGAAATCACCAAGGTCACAGTAATTCTTTGGTACGAAGGTGAAGATTCGAATCATAATATTGCATTACATAGTGGTGGAGTAAAATTTGAAATGAAATTTACTGTCACGAGAATTTATCAAAATAATGATGATTAGTAATACTTAAATAGTGCTTTAAAAAAATTCATATAGATAACAAAAAAACAAAAAAATAAAAAGGAGAAATAAAAATGAAATCATTAAAATCAAAAGTTATACTTTCCGCAGTCGTACTAATTTTCGCATTGGTCGCTACCATTGGTTCAACCTTTGCATGGTTCACCGTATCAAGTACTGTTACAGCTTCATCGTTAACACTTACTGTTCAATCACAAGACTCTTTACTTATTAAAATTGCTGATCCTGATGCAGTCGCTTCAGAAGCTTCCGCAAATACTGTAGCAAGCTTATACAGAACAATTCTTGATGAAGGCGATATTGTTGGCACATATCCAATCGTTGCCGCAAGATTAAAACCCGTTACAGCTATTAACGCTGCTTATGATGCATTAGATGGAGATGTCTTAAATGTGTTTTCTAGTAACGCTTACACAAGACCACTTACTGCAGTTGCTGACTTAGACCTTGCTCAAGAAGGTGGAAACGGATATTCTGCTAATGTGAATACTGCTACTGGCGGAGTAATTCAAGTGAGATTTTGGATTATGTCACAAACAGCTGGTAAAAATCTTAGATTAAGTGCATTCACTACTACTGGCACTGATCAAGCAGTCAATGCAATTAGAATGTCAGTTTGGTTAGGCGATTATTCTGGATCAACATCATCGTTTATTTATACACCATCAACTGGATCTGCAGATTATGAATTTGCTTATTTAGATGGTCAAACAGGATATGATGATTCAGCACCTTATACACTCTTAGATGGTTTCAATCAATTGTCTGATTTGTCTGCATCACTATCTGATGACTTAGTTGCTACCCATTCGATTATTGGTACATCTGCTACTGGTACACCTGGTACAATTATTACCGCATTAACAATTAATTCTCCAGTGCTTGTAACTTGCATGATTTATGTTGAAGGCTGGGACGCTCAAACAACAAACGAAATCATTGACGACTCATTTGATGTATCATTCTCATTTACAATTGAATAATACCTATTAGTTTAGAAATATTCTTCCAGAAGCTGTTATTTTCGGATAACAGCTTCAAGAAGCATATTACAAACCCTAAAAATGCAAGTAAATCGCTTAATTTATGTATTATTTAACAAAATCATGGTGAAATTTTAACAAACATACTATATAATATAGTTTAGCGTGCTATGCATTTATATTAGAGGAGTGTGTTTATGGAAAATATCACTAAAAAGAAGGCTACTTGGAAACTAATAGGAAATATCGCATTCTGGGTTGTCTTAGCATTTGTATTCTTTTACGCAGTGTTTGCTTTGTTCACCAAGCAAGATGAGAATTCTTCTTCATTCTTAGGTATATCAACTTTGAGCGTTCAATCAGACTCAATGAGTCCAACTTTTAATAGTGGCGATTTAATTTTTGTTGATACAAAATTTGAATTGGCTGATCTTGAAGTTGACGATGTCATTACTTATAAGACTTTCGTTGAAGTTAATGGTGAAGAATACTTAATCTATAACTCACATAGAATTACTGAAATTGAAGTTATCGATGGCGTTTACTGGTTTACGACAGATGGTGATAATCCACTAGCAGTTGAAGAGCTTGTATTCCAATCAGATATCTTTGGTGTGTGGAATGGAAGAAAATTAACAGGATTAGGTAATTTTACTGATGGCTTCATTGACTTTGTTAAATCACCAATCGGTTTCTTCTTATTCATCGTATTACCATGCTTTGCTTTCCTCGTCTATGAAGTTATTAAATTCGTTAAAGTTGTGTCTGACTATAATGTACAAAAAGCTGTAGGAGATCAAACAGCGTTAAAAGAAGAAGCAATTAAAATTGCCAAAGCTCAACTTGAAGCTGAGCAATTAGCTAAACAAGAAGCTAAGGTTGAAGAACCTAAAAAAGAAGAGAACTAATACTTTAGTAGACTCTCCATAATTTATAATAAGGGAGGAATCAGAAGATGAATGAGTTTTCGCGCTATTACGTCGAACTTTTCTCATATCTTTGGGAAGATTTCCTCTTTTTTATTACGGAAATTTTATGGAAAGGTATTTTAGTTAAAACCTATCAAAATATCGTTTCTTATTTTCAACTTTTAGGCAGTGAAGCCCCAACATTCACCGTTGTCTCATGGGTCATGGTCATTGTCACTGCGATCTTAAATCTTGCTTTATTTATTTTCTTAATCGCAAAAATTGTTCTATGGTTTAAGAAATATTTAGCTTTCCAATCCATTGAAATTGAAAAGAATGAATTGATTGAAGAAATCGCTAGTTTAAATGATAAAGTGTTAAGCTTAGTCGATGAAAAGAATCAAATCTTAGCCATGAAAGTTTCTCAATTAGGCATTAACGCATCTACAGGACAACCCGCTGAAAAAATCATTACGGGTCCATTAGGCCAAAGAGCGTTTGCTCAACCTGGCATGGGCGGTTATGCATCTGGACCTGCATCGACGGTTGTTGTTGGTGGGGGAAAAGATTCTTCATCGCCAGATCAATCTAATTTGCCACTTGGTCCTTCTCGGTTTGTTAAATTAATCCAAGTCGATAAAGAGTATGCTGGTAAAGATACGTATATTTACATGGAAGAAACTGACCAAATCACATTACCTGATATGGTTGCTAGATTCGTTAACTTTGCAGCTTCTAAACTAAAACTTTACTATACTCCAAAAATGGTTTCGATGTTCTTCTCAGGTATGGCTTCTACCAAAGTCTTAATCCTAGAAGGTATCTCCGGTACTGGTAAAACTTCTTTACCGTATGCGATGGCTAAATTCTTTAAAAACGCTGCTAATATTATCTCTGTTCAGCCATCTTGGCGTGACCGTGCTGAAATTTTAGGTTATTTAAACGAATTTACCAAACGTTTTAATGAAACTGAATTCTTAAAAGCGATTTATGAATCTTCTTACCGTAAAGACATTAATTTCATCGTCTTAGATGAAATGAACTTAGCGCGTATTGAGTATTACTTCGCTGAATTCTTATCCATCATGGAAATGCCAGATTCATCTGAATGGAAGATTGACTTAGTTCCAGATCCAAAAGCTAATGACCCAATCAAAGTCATTAACGGAAAACTTCAAATTCCGAATAACTTATGGTTTGTCGGAACCGCCAATAAAGACGATTCAACCTTTACCATCACCGATAAAGTTTATGACCGTGCCTTCGCCCTTGAATTTGAAGCAAAAGGTGAATTTTTCCAAGCACCGGACACAGAACCTGTTAATATGTCTTATACCTATTTAGCTGAAATGTTTGAAGAAGCTTTTTATAAATACCCTGTTTCAAAAGCCTTAATCGATAAATTCTCTATTCTTGATAAGTACGTCCAACAAAACTTCAAGATTGCCTTCGGTAACCGTATTATGGTTCAACTTTCTAAGTTCATACCAGTATATGTTGCTTGCGGAGGAACTGAAGAAGATGGACTCGACTATATCTTTGCTTACAAAATCTTGCGGAAATTTGAAAGTCTGAATCTATCCTTCTTGCGCAACGAAATGGATCAACTCGTTGTTCAAATCCAAAAAATCTTTGGTAAGAATGGTTTTGCTGAATCAGTCAAATTTATTCGAAATCTGCAAAAGATGCTCTAGGAGGTTTCGAACATGGAAGACACCACTGCGAAAAAGTATTTTAAAAAGATTAATACAACCTTTACAGGCGTCAATCGTACCGATGAATTTGCTAAAGTATTTCTTAACCTTCTAAAAAGCGGGAATACGACCCTTTACCAAAAGGAGCGTCGTGAGCGTCGGATATTTGAAGACACTTGGATGCAAATGATGGAGGAAACGATTCCCGTTATTGATAAATTAACACGGAATCCTAAAGAAAACTTAAAAAGCGAAAAAGAAGTTGTTCCTGTAGAATTAGCGAAAAAGACAGGCCGTGATTCGGTTCGTCATTTGGCGTCTAATACACAAAATATCCGTCAAATTGATAAAGATGGTATGGTACGTCCTACCAAGATTTTAACGACTTATTATGAATCTGACTTAGGAACTTATGAAAATAGATTTTTAAAAACCCTCGTTGACAAACTCAGTTTATTCGTTGAGAAACGGTATGATTTACTCGTTGACAAAATGCACACCGAATATGTCAATTTTTTTAACGTAAAATCAGACGTTGATTGGGATGGCGCAAAAATTGATTTTGATGTGACTATGAAAATCAATGAAGGTCTTGGTCAAGATGATGTTGACGTTAAAAACCGTGAAATGTTTGACCGGATGACAGAATTAAAAACCAATTTAACCAACATTAAATCTTCTAACTTCATGACTGCCATGAAGAGTTTCTTACCCGTATCCCCTCCGATTCAAAGAACGAACGTTTTGATGAAAAACCCTGATTTTAGAATGTGTTATACGCTTTGGACCATGATGGATTCCATCGATCAAGTCGGATTTGACGTTGAAGTTTATGAACGCGATGTTGATTTTGAAGATGATTACATCGAAGATATCATGAATAGCTTGATGGTAATTTTTGCAACAATTGCGGAACATCAAAAAGAAGAGTTCGAAATTGCCAATGAAAACCCTTATGAATTCCGTCAAGAAAAGAAACCAAAAATCGCTAAAGCATTACCCAATGATATTCAACCACAAGCTGGTTATGTTCAATTAGAAAATAACCATCTAAATCAATTTTATTTAGATCAAATTAAACGTGCCAATTTCTCTCGGTTCAAATCTTTAAAAGATGCGGGAATGTCCATTCATGAATCGATAGAAATCGTGTTCGCTCAATTAAATAACATTACCAATGCGGTTTATGAAGATCATATAAAATCTACTTTTGAAAACCAAGATGAAGAACGTACTTTGGAACAAAAGATCGAAGCTCAAGAACAAATCTTGAACGTATACAAAATGATTGAACAAATTAAACGCGATGATATTAAAACCATCGCAACGAATAAAGCCATAGCTCTATTAGAAATCAGAAATCTAAAAGACGAACTTAAAGACAAACTTGCGGCTGAAAAAGCTGAAGCAGAACGCATTAAAGCAGAAAAAGACGCTGAAGCAGAAAAAGAAAGAATCGCAAAAGAATTGGCTGAAATTGAGAAACTCATCAAGATTCAACAAGCCCATCAAGTCTTAGAATCTGCGGCTAAAAAACGTTATGAAAAACAAGCTAAAGAAACTCAAGCTGCAAAAGAGAAAGCTTTAGAGGCTAAACGTAAATTAAAAGAAAAACTGGCTCAAGAAAAAGCTAAAGAAGAAGCCATGGACAAACTTAAAAAAGCAAAAGAAGCAGAACGAAAATTAGAACGTGAACGTCTAGAAAAACAAAGAATTAGACAAATGGAATTAAGACAAGCGCGTTTTGAACAGGAAAATACGATACTTCAAACCAAAACAGACCCAACTTTACCATTAAAGAAACGTTCAATTGCAGCTCCGGCCGCTTCAACACCTAAAAAAGAAGTTGCTAAAAAAACAACAGCAAACAAGACAACTTCCAAATCAACTGCAAAGAAACCAGCCGCTAAACCAGCGACGAAAACTACAACAAAAAAACCAACAGCTAAAAAAGCTGCATAGAAACATAAAACCAAAAGCGAGGTGAGACTTGTGAAAAATCGCATGTTAATGTCGATTTTGGCACTTGTAGGTGCCTCGCTTTTACTTGTGGGCGCAACGTTAGCTTGGTTCACAGTCTCAACCACCGTTAATAATGATAATATTGACCTTGCTTTAATCAACGTCGATGCCACAGTTGCACTAGAAATGTATGTGATTGATACCTGGGTTACAACCGATTCAATCAATATCAGTGCTTCAGAGCCTGGAGACAGTTATCAATACCGTTTAGTTATCTATAATTCAGGGAATGTTGGTTTAACGACGGATATTATTCTATCTGATTTTGTGGATGGACTAACGAATCCTTTAGGGTATCAAAATGAATTATCGTTATTAAACGCTTTGACGATTTCAGCGACTAATTCAGTCAATACTACCTATGAAATCACAACGATGACTTTATCAAGTGCAATTGGTCAATCTTCTAATTTTTATACTCCAAATCTAATGTTGGCAGATAATGTCTCTTTAGCCATCGGTGAAACTGGTTATGTCTATTTTACACTGTCTTTACCAGGAACTGTCGGAAATGATTACCGAAATTTAACTCTAGGAATCCAGCAGATACGTATTACGCTGGCTTCAGAATAGAGGTAAATGATGAATAATAAAACCTTAATGATAGCCTTATTTTCTTTAGGTGTTACCTTAGTCGCATTAGCGATGATTGCGATCTCTTACGCCTGGTTATCAAAACAATTAACCATCACTAGTAATACCGTCTCAGTCGGTGAAATTCTTTATGTCAAATCGGGTAGTTGGATATCTCCAACCGAGCCGATTGTGCCTAATACCGACTTAATCGCTGAGGATTTTATCCTTGATAATCAATCGAGTATTCCTTCACAAATGCGTGTAATCATTACTTATACTAAATATGCAAGTATAGAAGATGTCACAGGCACTGTGACTACCTATTCCAATACGTTAGATCATATTTCAGTCAGTATGCCAACGGAATTTGTTTATAGTTCAGGGTATTGGTATTATACCGCAACCGATTATTCAATTCCTGCAGTCTCGGGTCCTATCACCATTGTGTCATCACTTTATTTTGATGGTGATATCGTATCGATTGATTATGCCAGTAAAAATGTCACGATTACCATTACGATTCAAGTAAAACAAGCAAATAACGTGACATGGAATGACTTAACCAGTTATAATTTTGAGACGGGATTACCGGCTTAATACTACAACTTAATCCTTCATGGAGGCATTCATGCGTCAACCAAAAAATATCTTAAAAAAAATTATTACAATTTTACCCTATATCTTCTTCGCAATAACGTTGTTTTTAATCATTCAAATCGTTGTTGCACTATCGAATAAAACCGTTCCTTCTGTCTTTGGATACAGTGTTTTCTCTGTAGAAAGCCCCTCTATGGAACCCACCTATATGACCGGTGATTTAGTCTTTGTTAAAATGATTGAAACTGATGAAATTATGGAAGGCGATGTCATTACCTTCCGCCGTTCAGATAAACCTGAAATTATCATTACTCATAGAGTGGTTGATATTCAAGAAAGTGGAGATATACGCTTTTTTACAACGTTAGGTGATAATAATCACGGATTAATCAATGACTGGGAAACTGATTTTTCAGAAGATTTGATCATTGGTAAAGTATCAGGTAAATCAACTTTTCTTGGAAAACTTTATAACGGGATTGTCGCTGGCGGAATTAATATCGTATATGGGGGAGCCATCTTCATTTTTATGGTGATTGCGATTGCTGAAATCCTCAATATTACGCGAGAAATCAAACTGGCTAGAAACAAAGAATTAATTGATGTCAAAGCCAAACTCGTTGAAGAAGAACTTCAGAGACTTCAAAAAGAAATCTTAGAAAACCAACAAAACAACCTAAAAGAGTAATATCTGAAATCTTCAGTATCACTCTTTTTTCTTTCAAAAAATAGCATTGTAAGGTATAATTTAAAACAGGTGATGCAGATGAAATTTATTATCCTCGCGAGTGGATCAAGAGGGAATTGTACCTATTTAGAAATAGGAACTAAACGTTTTCTAATCGATATTGGAATTTCACTTCGTCAAGTTCAATCACGATTAGAATTATCACATATGGAATTATCTGGTATTGACGGTATCTTCATTACCCATGAACACGCTGATCATGTTGCAGGACTCGTCAGTACCGTTAAAAAATATAAACCAAGAGTCTACATGACCGAAGGGACTTACAAAAACCTCCCAAGACCGATTTTAACGGGTCTTGATCCGTCATTGGTTGAAATCATTAATTTTGATGATTTTATCATGATTGATGGCTTTACGGTACGCCCTTTTATGACCTACCACGACGCTTTGGAACCGTGTGGGTATAAATTCACAGAAGCAGGTAAAAACCTCGTCTATATGACAGATTCGGGGTATTTTCCCCAGAAGCATTTCGATATCATCAGAAATGCGGACGCATATATCATCGAATCAAATCATGAGCCAGAACTATTATTAGAAAGTGACCGTCCTTGGATGTTAAAGAAGCGAATTTTAGATGACCAAGGCCATCTTTCAAATGAGGATAGTGCATTCTTATTGATTAATGTTTTAGGTGAAAATACAAAAACGATTGTACTCGCGCATTTATCGCAAGAATGTAATACGCCAGAAGTTGCCTTACAAGTTTACAAACGCGTTTTTGAGGAACAAGGGCTTATTTATCAAGATTATCATGTTATCTATGCTATGCAAGATCAACCAATCGGGGAGGTAGTTTTATGACACATGAAATCATTACAAAAGAAAAGTTATCCAAGCATTTTAACGTAAAAGAAAATGACATTCAAATTATTGACAGATTAAAAGGCGGAATGTCAAACAGTAACTACATTGTTAAAATCAAAGAAGAGTTTTTCACTTTCAGAATTCCAGGAAAAAACGCTTTTGCATTTGTTGACCGGCATATCGAACAATCGACGTTAGAACTCATCAAAGATTTACACATTGATGGGAATCTATTGATTGATTTAGAACTTGAGACGGGTTACAAAATCAGTCGTTTCGTTGAAGGAACGCCGCTAATGGTTTTAAATCCGGCAGATTACTACGATAGAGCTGCGAATATCTTAAAGAAACTTCATCAATCAAGTTTAAAAGCAACGAATGATTATGCGCCTTTTGAACGCTTAAAGAAATATGAAGCATTGGTTGAAACGGAAGGTATTAAACATCAAACTAATTATTATGATATCCTAAATCGTTTTTTAGAATTTAAACCGTATTTAGAAGCTTTACCTAAAGTTTTATGTCACAACGATTCTCAACCCTCTAATTTTATCTTAAGACCGGATGAAACTTTATTGCTCGTTGACTGGGAGTTTGGGGGAAACAACGATTTCTTTTATGACATTGCTTGTTTTGGCAATAACGATTTTAAATTTGCCCTAGGATTATTGCCGGTTTATTTAAACCGTACACCAGAGAAAGACGAATGGCTCCGTCTTTATTTATGGCGAACGTTCCAATGTTTACAGTGGCACAACGTCGCGCTTTATAAAGAAGCCATAGGTCTTTCGCAAGAACTGCATCTCGATTTTAAAGCCATCGCAGAAGCATACATCGTCAAAGCCAACGCTTTATTCACTCAAGCCTTGTCTTATCGATGAAAGCGGTTTAATGCTTGAATTAAGTTGTTAAATTATCAATTTTGAAGTATAATAATAAGTTGGAATAAAGAGTAATAAAAATATATATAAATAGGAGGTTGTTTCCATGACAACAAAGAAAGTCTTTCAATCCATGGACGGTAACCAAGCCGCTGCTTATTGTGCGTATGCATTTACAGAAGTAGCTGGTATCTACCCAATCACCCCATCTACACCGATGCCTGAACACGTCGATTTATGGGCTTCACAAGGCAAGAAAAATCTATTTGGCATGCCTGTTAGAGTTATTGAAATGCAATCAGAAGCAGGAGCTGCTGGCACCGTCCACGGTTCTTTACTTTCAGGTGCTTTAACAACGACTTTTACAGCTTCACAAGGATTATTATTAAAGATTCCTAACATGTATAAAATCGCCGGTGAATTACTCCCTGGCGTTATCCATGTCGCTGCTCGTTCCATCGCAGCACAGTCATTATCGATTTTTGGTGACCACCAAGACGTGATGGCCGCTAGACAAACTGGTTTTGCGATGTTAGCGTCTGGATCAGTTCAAGAAACAATGGATTTAGCTGGTATCGCTCACTTAGCAGCGATTAAATCATCGATTCCATTCATGCATTTCTTTGATGGTTTCCGTACCAGCCATGAAGTGAACAAAATTGAAGTATTAGATTATTCCGTATTTGACCGTCTATTAGATAAAGAAGCGGTTAAAGCTTTCCGTAAACGTGCGATGAATTCAGCGAACCCAATTACGAGAGGGACCGCTCAAAATGATGACGTTTATTTCCAAACAAAAGAAATTCAAGAAAAATATTATACGCCTATTCCTGATATCGTCAATGAATACATGATTGAAATCTCGAAAGAAACCGGCAGAGATTACCGTCCATTCTCCTATTATGGAGCCAAAGACGCTACAGACGTTATTATCGCTATGGGTTCTGTGACAGAAGCCATCCGTGAAGTCATCGATCATAAAGTTGCACAAGGTGAAAAAGTGGGTCTACTCGCTGTTCATCTTTACCGTCCATTCTCTGAAAAATATTTCTTTGATCAATTACCTACAACCGTTGAAAGAATCGCTGTTTTAGACAGAACAAAAGAAGCAGGTTCTACGGGCGAACCTTTATATCTAGATGTAAGAAGCGTTTTCTATAACAAACCAAAAATGCCAGTTATCGTTGGCGGTCGTTATGGACTTTCTTCTAAAGACGTAACTCCTGATCAAATTTTCGCCGTTTATGATAACTTAAAAGGCAAACAAAAAGATCATTTCACGATTGGTATCGTCGATGATGTTAATAACTCTTCATTACCAGTCACTGATACACCTGACGTTTCAGACCCAGATACGACCGATTTATTATTCTTTGGTCTTGGTAGTGATGGTACCGTTGGTGCGGTTAAAAACATTTCTAAGATTATTGGTGATTATACTGATCTTTACGGGCAAGCCTATGCCTCTTATGATTCTAAGAAATCAGGTGGCGTCACTAGAATGCACTTACGTTTTGGTAAAAACCCAATTCGTTCAACTTACTTAGTTAATAACCCACACTTTGTATCTTGTTCTCAAGAAGCTTACTTAAAGAAATTCGACCTTATTGGCGGTATCCGTCAAAACGGTTTATTCTTACTCAATACAACGCATACAGCTGCTGAAATGGAAAGCTTCTTACCCAATAATGTCAAACGCATTTTAGCAAAACGCAATGTTCGTTTCTATATCATTGATGGTTATAAGCTCGCTAAAGAATTAGGCGAAGTTAAACTCATCTCTACCATTATGCAATCGGCATTCTTTAAACTCGCTACAACTGTTATGCCTTATGAAAAAGCTCAAAAAGCAATGAAATCCGCTGCTGAAAAAACCTTCGCAAGAAAAGGTGAAGACATCGTTAAGATGAACTTATCAGCGGTTGATAGAGGCGCAGAAGATTTAGTCAAAGTTCAAATTAACCCAGAATGGGCCAATTTAGTAGATGACGCTGTTGTTGATTCATCACGTCCTGATTTCGTCAGAAACATCGCTGATAAAGTCAATGCGATTAAAGGCTATGATTTACCAGTCTCTGCTTTCTTAGGTTATGAAGACGGCTCTATCCCAAATGGAACCTCAGCTTATGAAAAACGTGGCGTCGCTGAAGAAGTCTCAACGTGGATTAGCGATAACTGTATTCAATGTAACCAATGTTCTTATGCGTGTCCTCATGCTTGTATCCGTCCAATTTTAGCCACTGAAGAAGAAGCTAAAAATGCTCCAGTTGGTACCGTTTGGAAAAATGCTGTTGGTAAAGGCTTAGAAGGCTTAAAATACCGTATTCAAGTGTCTCCACTCGATTGTACAGGTTGCGGCGTATGTATCAATACTTGCCCTGCAAAAACCAAAGCATTGGAATATAGACCCATTGAAGAAGCAATCGCAAACAACGAACATGTTAAAGCTGATTACAACTATAACAAAGTCACTTCAAAAGTCAATTTAGTTGGAAAAACCAACTTAAAGAACACCCAATTCGCAAAACCATTGTTTGAATTCTCTGGTGCTTGTGCTGGTTGCGGTGAAACGCCTTATATTAAAATGGTAACTCAACTCTTTGGAGAAAGAATGGTTATTGCGAATGCGACCGGCTGTTCTTCGATTTATGGCGCTTCATTCCCAGCTTCACCTTACACCAAAGATGCGAATGGCCGCGGTCCTGCTTGGGCGAACTCTTTATTTGAAGATAACGCAGAATTTGGTTTTGGTATGCAAATAGCCACTGAAACTTTACGCGACAAACTTCAAAATAAGATCGTTGAAACAAAAGATTCATTCAAAAACGCAGAAATTAAAACCTTAATGGATTCTTGGTTGGAAAACCGTCAAAATGGTAATAAGACCTTAGAAATTGCGAATGCATTAATTCCATTACTTGAAAAAGAAAATAGTCAAGCTGCACAACAAGTACTAGAACTTAAAGACTTAATCGTTAAACAATCACAATGGATTATCGGTGGTGACGGTTGGGCTTATGATATCGGATTTGGTGGCTTAGACCATGTCATTGCCAACCATGAAGATGTTAATATCTTAGTTCTTGACACTGAAGTTTATTCAAATACCGGTGGTCAATCTTCAAAATCAGCCCGTTCTGGCTCGATTGCGAAATTCACGGCTGCAGGTAAACCTTCTACTAAAAAAGATTTAGCAGCGATTGCGATGACTTATGGTCACGTCTACGTCGCAACCATCGCCCATGGCGCAAGTGGTGCTCAAGTCTTAAAAGCGTTACAAGAAGCAGAAGCTTATCCAGGACCATCCTTAGTCATCGCTTATAGCCCATGTATCGCACATGGTATCAACGATGGTATGGGAACGTCACATAAACAAGCGAAACTCGCTGTTGAATGCGGATACTGGCCAACCTTCCGTTTTGATCCAAGACTTGCTTTAGAAGGCAAGAATCCTCTTCAAATGGATTCTAAAGAACCAGATTGGTCGAAATACCATGACTTCTTGTTATCAGAATCTCGTTATGCTCAATTAACAAAAATTAATCCAGATCATGCAAAACGTTTATTAGACGCAAACTTAGCAGGTGCAAAAGGACGCTATCTTATGTACAAACGTTACTTAGCAATGGATTATTCAATTCAAGCAGAATAAATAGTTTTTTATAAGACGGAATGCTTTGGCTTCCGTCTTTTTTTTCTTCACAAAATCCACAAAGATATAAAGTATAATCAAGTAATAGCTTGTTCATGAAAAAAGTGTTTTTCAATTAGGGATGAATAAGGTATAATATAAAATAGTAACTTATGAATATGAGGGAGTTTTAAGATGATGAGAATAGTATTCAGAAAAACATTGATTGCTTTTTTAATGACACTTGTTGGAATCAGTGTTTTAGGCTGTAAGGAAAAGACAACTTTAATAACTGGGACGAACGGTGCAGTGCTCCCGCAATTGACCCAACCTGACAAAATCTTTTATCAGGGCGAAACTTTCGATGTAACTTATGGCGATTTATATGAAGAATTTAAAGCCAATGATGGAATCAACCAACTTTTATTCATGGCTGATTCAAATTTATTAGCAACTTATTTAAGTGCTGTAACTCAAGATGAAATTGATGAAAAAATCAAATTATTAAAATATGGCACCATTGATGATGAAAAGATTTCTGAATTTACGGCTGAAGAGTTAGAAGAATTAGAAACCAATTATCAACAAAATATGTTACTGCTTGGCTATAGTGACGATGAATCGGTTTATGTTCGGATGGTTGTTGCTAAAGAAAATTATGCTATTGACGCCATGACCAATGAACTGAATAAAGATGAAACTTGGTACGTTGGTGAATCGACCATCGCAAATTACTATACAAAATCATATTTTACCGATTTATCAGCGATTAAAATTCGTTTCTATGGTGAAACAGACGCTAAAAATGCATTAAAAGATTTAAATCTTGTTTCTTATGAAGGCACGTTAAGACGTTATACTGGTACAAAACCCATTTATGAAGTATCCAGCGATGGCTTTAATGACACCAATACACAAGTATTAACGAAAGATGACTTAATCATTGCTTTTTTAGAAATTTATAATTATGTTTATGGCGATTTCAAACCTGAAATTCCTACTAATACATCTGTTGCTTCTTTACTAACCAAGGATGAATTAAAACTAAACTATAAAGATTTAAATGCGGCTCAAGTAGAAATGGCGAAATACGTCTTTTCAACGATGGCTAGCTATGAAGAAGCGGTATTGGGAACTAATACGTCACTTTTCTATACGTATAAGCCAGTTCCTTATGCAGGCGAAAACGATAATGCTTATTACATGATTTTAAAACTTGATGGCAATAACAAAGAATCATTAACTGCTTTTGATGCTACTACGATGGATTTAGCTTCAATCATCGGTCAAGAAGTCTATGATGACATCGAAGAAAGAATGATTCAATCGAATCTCGGAGATTCAGGCTTTGTTTCTAACCGAATTGCGGAATTACGTAAAGAAAAGAATTTTGTGATTTATGATTATTATTTAGGCATTGATTATCAAAGCGTCGATACAGAATTTGAATCAAATCCAGCAGGAGATGATTTAATGGTTGCGACCTTTGATGGCGGAACTATTACTGCTGATGATCTCTTAACATTCGCATTAAACAAAAATGGTTCTTTATATATTTTATATGCATCACAATTAGCTTACGTCATGGACCGTTATTATCAAGAAGTTTACTGTTTCGGAGAAACGACTTGCGAATTTGATTTATCTAAGAGCGATTCGACGAAATTAACCGACCATGCAAAAACTTTGGCAGAACTGAAAACCAGTTTTGAAAGCAGTTATTATGTATATTACTATACGTTTGAAGAATATATTTACTTAGCTTATGGTGCAAAATCAGAAGCAGACATGATTGGCAAATATTATGTTAAATCCACATTACAACCTTATGTCATCTACAGTGAAATCATTAAGAATAACTGGGAGTTATTATCTGATTACCTATACGATTTGATTACTGATTATTATGACAACTACTTTAGCATTAAAGTTGAATACTTAATGATTTACGTCGATAGAGATGAATCTGGTACGCCCGATGATTATGAAGAATTCATAGCCGAATTAACGGATCAAGCAGCTTATGATACGTTAGTAGGACAATTTGAAACAACCATTAGAGATTATCTAGCCATTGATGGAAATACTTACGCTACACTGATTTCTGCGTATAACAAAGCAAGAAGAGACGACGCTACTTGGGGACAATTCAAACAATATGGTTTCTACCTTGTGACTGAAAATCTTAAAGAATTAACCTATTTAACAACCGTTGATGTGTATGAAGAAGCATTAGTCGATGGCTTTGCGGCCGCTTACCAAGAATATTCATTAGAAGCAAATAAAACAAAATCGTCGCATTATTATAGCGAATTAGTAGAAACTTCAAGCGGTTTATATTTGTTACTGAATACTAAGGGAACAAATTTTGAAAAACCTTCTGCAAAATTCGAAATGACATATGATGCTCAAAATAATCCAAATTATAGCATTGGAATTGACAACCCTAATGACAAACCAAGCATCGAGCAATTAAAGCTTTATTCAGAAAAACGTTTCTATGAAGTGGTTTATGGAACCGATTCCACAGTTGAAGAGACTTATGACATTGTTGTCCCAGATATTCCAACATCTGTCTCAACGGCGATTGAAGCTTATTTCACCAAATTGCATGATTCAATGTATGTCGTTGGCTTCTTAAATATCATTATCGCCGATGATTTACAAACAGGTAATTTTGTGAACCAAAATGCCGCTTATTGCGCGATAAGTGATGCGGACATGAAGGCTCAAATCGCAGCTATTAGAGAACTTTATTTCTCACAAGTATTTTCTGCGGTTGATACCTTAGATTAAGACTTGACAATTCGGATTTTATTATTTATAATGAGTGTATCTGACAGGGTTTAAACCTGGGTCGAAAGACAGCTAAATGCGGGACAGCAATGCCTCGCATTTTTAATTTATTAGGGGGAATTATGCCAAATCAACTTAAAAAAGAAGCCTTAATCATAAAAAAAACGACTGCTTGGACGATGTTTTTAAACTTTATTTTACTTGTTATGAAGTTAATTGCTGGAATCTTTGGTAAGTCTACAGCCCTCATTTCTGATGCTGTAAATTCTGCAGGAGACGTAGGTACTGCGTTTTTTGTGATGATTACTGGTAAAATGAGTCGCAAAGATAATGATGATGACCATCAATATGGTCATGAAAAATACGAATCAATGGTCTCAGTTTTCTTAGGAGTAGCGTTAATTATCACTGTAATAGAGATAGCAAAAAGCGCAATAAAAACCATTTATGATTATTTTGCACTCGGTGTACCAATTGAAAAACCAACGATTTTAGCCCTATTTGCGGCGGTTTTAACGATTGTTATTAAAGAAGGAATGTATCAATTTACTAAAGTTGCTTCAAAGAAGGCAAATTCACCATCGCTCAATGCGATGGCATGGGATCATCGCAGTGATGAGTTTAGTGCGTTTGGTGTAGTCATCGGAATCGGTGGGGCTATGTTGGGAATTGTTGTGTTAGAACCGATTGCGTCCCTAGTTATTTGTGTTTTAATTTTAAAGGTCGCCATTAAGATTATTAAAGTTGGAATTTCTCAAGTCGTTGATCAAGCGGCCGACGTTGAAACGATTGAAGAAATTAAAAACGTTGTCAGCTCTCAAGAAGGCGTTCTAGCCCTTGATGATTTGAAAACAAGGATCTTTGGAGCAAAACTTTATGTCGATATTGAGATAGCGGTTGACTCAGAGTTATCGCTAAAATTAGCCCATGAAATCGCCGAAAAAGTTCACGATGAAATTGAAGCAAAGATTGAAAATGTCAAACATTGTATGGTTCACGTGAATCCTGCTGGGCATTCACATTAATTTTGATTTTTTACAAGAGGAAATGAACTAAGTTCAGTCCTCTTTTTTTGTTGCAATAAAATATTGATTATCTTCTATTCTTTCCACTTGAAATCGCTAACATGATATGATAAAATGAATGAGTAAACGGTTACGGCCAAAAATAAAAATTTTTTAGGAGGAAATATGAAAAAGAAAGGAATAGCTTTATTAGTCGCTATATTGCTAGTATTCGGTCTTGTTGCTTGTACAGAAAAAACGACAACAACTACAGGTACAACAACTGGCACAACAACAACTACCACTACCACGACAACAACGACTACTGTAAGCACAAACGCATTTACAATTTCGCTTTCTGGTTTAACTGACGCTGGATTTACAGCTGAAGACAAAATCATCGCTGGCGATTGGTTTGATTTACTTGCAGGAGTTTCTGCAATGGGCTCTGACTCTGTCGATTATGTAAATCAAATTTCAGTCTCTTCAGAGGACGCAGCTTGCCAAATCGAAGATGGAAAATTAATGGCTACAGGTCCTAAGACTTGTGTTGTTTCTTATTCTATCGTTGTTCAAGGCAAAATCGCTAGAGGCGATCGTAACGTCAAAATCAGTGCTGCTCCAATTGTTATGGAATTTGTTGAAACTGACAAATGGGACAATGCAGTGTTACTTGGAACTGATGGTGCTGTATTACCAGGTTTAACTGCTGATGCAGTTACTAACGTTTGGTATTACTGGACTAATATCGCAACGGTTAGCGTTGCTATAGCAGATGATCAACTCCAAATTGACCAAGAAGCCATTGGTGGAAATGATTATTCGCTACAAGTTAAAGTAAAAACTGATATTGAATTAGAAGTAAAACGTAGTTATAAACTTACATTCACAGTAGATGCAGAAGTCGCTCGTTATATTGACATCGTTGTAAAAGCACAAAATGCTGATGCTGGATATGACCAAGACGTTCATAACAAAATTGAGTTGCAAGCTGGTGTTCACGAATACGAAATCGTTTTCGTTGCTCCTCAAACATTACTCCATTTAAATATTATGACTGGTACTGTTGAAAGTGAAACGAGATTTGGGTTATTGAAGTTCTCTGATTTCGTATTATTTGAAGGACCAATTGAATTGCAATATGAAGAATTAACTGATTTCTTCAAAAACGATGCAATGACTGTTGGAACACAAATGGAATACATTACTGGTACTGATGCTGACTTTGTTCGCGAATTCTATTATTGGGATCAATCAAACGGAGCATTACTTGAAGGTGAATACGTAGAAGGCGGCTTTGAATTAACTGTTGTAACTGCTGCTGCTAATGACTATGGTGCTCAATTACAATGGAATGACCTTGCAAAAGCTGGTACTCAACTTAAAAAAGGCGCAAATTATAAATTATCATTCACTTTAACAGCTACAGCTGCTAGAATGATTAATCTTCAAGTTACTGGACCAACAAATGGCGATCCAATTTCTAAAGAACAAATGTACGAACTTAATGTTGGTGCAAATGAAATCGTTCTTGAATTTAACTCAGCCTATAATACATTCTTTATGAAGGTCCATTTTGGTAACTATGGCGATTTAACTCAAACTGGAACATTTACATTTACAAACATGAAATTGTATGAAGAAAAAGGCGCTGTTGAAGAACCAGAAGAACCAGTCGATGAAGGAACACCAATCGGCAACATCTTCGGAACTCCAACAAACGTTGACGGTGCTTTAGTTAGCACTCCAGCAACAGATCCAGTAGGAGAATTCTTCTTATGGGTTGGAACAAATATGGGTTGGAACTCAGGTTGGACAGCTTTCGCAGAAGCTTCTGGAACATACGCAGCAGGCGTAGTTACAGTTGACATCGTTAACGAAAGTGCACCAGAATTCTGGGGCGTTCAATTAAAATATCATGGTGGAGAAATTAATATCGGAACAGAGTACATGGTTGCATTTACCCTAGTTTCTGATGTTGCAAGAAAGATCAACGTCGAAGTACACAATGCTTCTGGACAATACGTTTCAGTAGAATTTGATTTAGTTGTAGGAACAAATTATATCGAACTTCCATTTACGGCACAATTCGGATTATTTAATCTCCAATTGAACCTTGGAAACTTCTCTGAAGCAGATGAATCAGGCGTATTAGTTTTAAGTAATTTCATGCTTACAAGAGCAACTGAACTCGTAGAAGGTTATGTCGTTAACGGTGACTTTGAAACTGAAATGGTTACTTTAGGCGCTACTGACGCAGAAGGCTGGGCTTTATGGACAACCGCTGGTATTCCTGATGCTTGGGCACTTCCAAACTACGAAGGAACAGCAACCATTACTGGAGGAAAATTAACCTTAACAACCACTATTAAAGGTGGAGCGGAATGGGCTTCTCAAATTCAATACAACCACGCAACCGCTGATTTAACAGTTGGTGCAATCTATAAAGTTGTGCTTGATATTAATGCAAGCGTCGCTACTACTATCCAATTACAATTAAAAGGCGCTACAGATAATGGCCCTCACTCAACACAAACAGTTAGTTTAGCAGCTGGTGACAACCATGTTACTGTCTACTTAACAGCTATGCAAACTACATTTAGATTCTTTATCTTAAATGGTTTAACAGAACCTGGCACTATTTTAGTAGTTGACAATATTATGGTTTACGAACCTATCGTTCCAGTTGAAGAACCAGTTGAAGAACCTGTTGTAGAAATTGACTATTGGCCAATTGAAAATGGAATACAAAATGGTAACTTTGACGCTGTTGGCTTTGCAGTTAATGGCGAAGAATCAGCTTGGACTAACATTCAACGTTGTTGATGGTAAAGTTGTTGTTGAAACATTAGGAACTGGCGGAGAAGTATGGTATATCCAATTAGGATACCGTCCTACTGATGCTTTGCTTGATGTAACTCCTGGCAAACATTACAAAGTTGAATTTGATGTTCACGCTACAGTAGCTGGTACTTTCTCGATGGAAATGACGACTACTGGTAATGCTGCAAACGTTGCTATCCCTGTAACATTAGTTGTAGGTGACAATCATGTTGTTGTTGAATATGTTGCTTATGAAGCAAACTTCAAATTAACAGCTTGCTTAGGACTTTATGGGCTTGCTACATTAACGTTTGATAACTTTAAAATTTCTGAAGAAGTAGAAATAGTGTATGAAGAAATTCCTAATGGAATTCAAAATGGTAACTTTGACGCTGTTGGCTTTGCAGTTAATGGCGAAGGATCAGCTTGGACTTCTTGGACTACAATCAATGAAGGTTGGGCATCGGCTCAGATCGATGCAACATTCAACGTTGTTGATGGTAAAGTTGTTGTTGAAACATTAGGAACTGGCGGAGAAGTATGGTATATCCAATTAGGATACCGTCCTACT
>PGXM01000007.1:0-68443 GCA_002839155.1 Tenericutes bacterium HGW-Tenericutes-1 | reverse complement strand
AACATTCAACGTTGTTGATGGTAAAGTTGTTGTTGAAACATTAGGAACTGGCGGAGAAGTATGGTATATCCAATTAGGATACCGTCCTACTGATGCTTTACTTGATGTAACACCTGGTAATGTTTACCGTGTTGAATTTGATGTTCATGCAACAGTAGCTGGTACTTTCTCAATGGAAATGACGACTACTGGTAATGCTGCAAACGTTGCTATTCCTGTAACATTAGTAGTAGGTGACAATCATGTTGTTGTTGAATATGTTGCTTATGAAGCAAACTTCAAATTAACAGCTTGCCTAGGACTTTACGGCCTTGCTACATTAACGTTTGATAACTTTGTCATTAGTGATTTACAACCACATAATTAATTATAAACTAGCAATCACTATATTAAAGGCGTGGATTCATTCCGCGCCTTTTTTCTATTCAAAACTTTCATTATTAACTTGAAATATATCATTCTATTTGCTATAATAATAATTCCATAGTTAAGCGCTTTCTTAAACTATGTCAGATAGGTGATTAAGTATGTTAAGAACATTATTTTTTGATTTAGTCAATTCGGATCCATCCATTTGGGCAATTATGCTTCGAATGGGTTTAACGACAGTCTTTGTTGGACTCATTGGACTTGAACGACAAATGAAACATAAAATTGCCGGTATTACCACCCACTTAATGGTGGCTTTTGGTGCTTGCGGAATCGCAATACTCCAAGAGTATTTATATAATGACGCTGTTAAATTGGCAATCGAACTTAATGATCTAGGCATTGTTGTTAATCTTGAACGACAAAGAGTTATTGCTCAAGTCGTTGTCGGTGTCGGATTCTTAGGTGCTGGTACAATTCTTAAAACTTCAAACGGTATTTATGGATTAACAACCGCTGCTACTTTATGGCTAGGCGCAATGATTGGGTTATCGTTTGGTATGGGAGCTTACGCGATTGGTATTGTTATGAGTGTTTTCTCATTTGTATTCTTAACGATTATTAGGAAACTTTTAGAATTGACGATGGTAAAACATGTTAAGAGCCCTGAATTTTTAGGTGCTGAGCCCATCGAAAAATAATCAAATAGTAATTTTTTGAAATGGGTACGAATGTATCCATTTTTTCTTTTTTTGATATATCAATCAAATAAAACCGGCTTATCGTTCCTTTGGAACGTGTATTTTGTCGAAAATAAGTGTTATTTTTTGCATTGAGCGCTGAAATATTGTAAAATAGATATGATACTTGGAGGGATACATATGTCAATTCTTGAAATCAGAGACTTATTCGTCTCCGTTGAAGATAAAATGATTTTAAAAGGCGTTAATCTAACCGTCAAAGGCGGAGAGAGTCACGCCATCATGGGACCTAACGGTACTGGTAAATCAACACTTGCTTCTGTCGTTATGGGACATCCCAAATACAAAATAGAGTCAGGATCAATTCTTTTAGATGGAACTGATATTGCTGAACTAGCCGTGGATGAACGTAGTCGCCTCGGTTTGTTTTTAGCCATGCAAGCGCCAATTGAAGTTCCGGGAGTGACCAATTTTGATTTTGTAAAAACCGCTGTACAAGCACACATGCCGCAAGATAAGAAGCTCAGGATTGGTAAATTCATTCTCGACTTTGAAGAAGCAGCGAAAGATCTGCAAATGGGAACTGGTCTCGCACACCGTTACTTAAATGAAGGCTTTAGTGGTGGTGAAAAGAAACGCAATGAGATTTTGCAGATGAAACTCATCAAACCATCAATAGCTTTTTTAGATGAGATTGACTCAGGTCTTGACGTTGATGCGTTAAGAATTGTTGGCGAGAACGTAACGAAAATGAAATCTAATGCGTTAGGGATGGTCTTAATCACCCATTATCAACGACTTTTAGATTATATTATTCCTGATTATGTACATATCATGATCAAAGGTGAAATTGTTAAAACCGGTGGAACCGAGTTAATTGCAAAGATTGACGCTGAAGGTTATGACTGGTTAAAATCAGAATTAGGAATTACAGAACTAGAAGAAACAAAGCGACCTGTATCACTAGGAACCTGTGCTACAAAAGTTCCTGCGAGATAAGGGGTGCTTTTGATGAGAATTCCAAAATTATTAAATTCACAAACCGATACCTTTATTATCAAAGGGCAATCCGTTATCCAAACCCATTCGTCAATCAAAGTTCTTACTAAGGACCATCAAGTTCGAATTATTATTAATAAAAAAAATAACAATACTCAACCTGTTGATATTGTATTAACAGATCCACTTCTAAATCATCAATATTCACTTGAGTTCGGACGTAATTCTAATTGGCGTGTGAATTTTTTCTACATTGTTGGTAAAACACTAAATTCAGAACTCAATATCATTTTAAAAGAAGAAGCTCAAATTGATTTAAACTTATTAATGGTTGGAAAAATAAAAGAATCATCCACCATTACTCGTCATACAACTTTAAATACTCAATCGGTTTTATCCGTAACAACAGGCTATTTAACTGATGGTTTGTTAAAGGTGAATGATTCTGTTTTACTCAAAGGAGCTTACTCTGATTTTTTTGGTGAGAACTTAGTCATTGGTCAATCGACAGATGAAGTGACGATTACGCAAAACGTCAGACATAGTGCTAAAAATTCATCATCGCTAATTCATAATTCAATTGTTGCGAATGATGCATGTAGAATCAAATTCGATATTTATGGTACGATTGATAAAACCATGGAAAAATCCAAATGTTTCCAACATTCAAAAGGGGTAATACTCGGCGAAAAATCATGGATTCAAGTAGATCCAAAATTGATTATCAATGAATATGACGTTGAAGCTGGACACGGTGCTGCGATTGGACAAATCAACCAAGACGAACTTTATTATTTATCAAGCCGTGGATTAACTGAATCCCATGCAAAACGTTTAATCATTCAGGGATATACCGATCCTTTTGTTACAAAATTCTTAAAAATGGATCATCAACATTTTGTGAACCAAACAATTGTTCGCAAAATGGGAGGTCATTAAATGGAAAAGAACCTTTATCGCTCTGATTTTCCTCAGTTTCAAGACAAGACATTCGTTTATCTTGATTCTGCAGCTTCTGCATTAAAACCGCAAAGCGTGATTGATTCAGTCAATCACTATTACCACGATTTATCAGTTAATATCCACAGGGGTATTTATGATGAAGCTTATGAAGCCACAAGACTTTATGAAGAGACAAGAGAAATGGTCGCTTCCTTCATCAATGCTTCACCTGAAGAAATCGTATTTACACGCGGCGCAACTTCAGCCCTTAATCTTGTCGCACTATCCTATGGTATGAATTTAACGTCTGAAGATGAAATTATCACTTCAGAACTTGAGCATCATTCTTCAGTTCTTCCATGGCAAGCCGTCGCCAATAAAACAAAAGCAAAGCTCGTTTATATTCCCCTTGATTCTGAAGGAAGAATTACGGTTGAAGCCTTTAAATCAGTATTAACAAAAAAGACAAAAATCGTTGCGATAACGTATGTTTCAAATGTTATGGGATATATCTCTCCGCTCGATGAAATTATCCCGTTAGCCCATCAATTTGGGGCACGTGTAGTCGTTGATGCGGCACAAGCAGCTCCACATCTCAAGATTGATGTTAAACGCTTAGACGTCGATTTTTTGGCTTTTTCTGGGCATAAGATGCTAGGACCGACAGGGGTTGGCGTCTTATTTGGCAAACAAGAACTACTCAATTCAATGGAACCCATTGAACTTGGCGGCGAGATGAATGAAGAAGTCGGGAAGTTTCAATCAGTATGGAAAGATGCCCCTTATAAATTCGAAGCAGGAACAATGCCGATTGCTTCAATTATTGGTTTGGCTAAAGCCATTGAATACTTAAAAAATGTTAATCTCGAAGAAATCGAAAATCATACAAAACGAATTCGTAATTATGCATACCAACAACTAAAGAAGATTGATGGGATTGTTATATATAATCCAACCAGTGATTCTTCAATCATCGCTTTTAATATTAAAAATGTTCATCCGCATGACGCGGCAAGTTATTTCGCTGAAAAGAAAGTGGCTTTACGTGCGGGTCACCACTGTGCTCAACTCATCATTAAATGGCTTCAAATTGAAGCCTGTCTAAGAGCCTCGTTTTACTTATATAATACATTTGAAGATGCTGATCAACTTGTTCAAACAGCGAAAGCCGCTGTGAAGTTTTTCCGCTCTGTTGGATTTGAGGGTTAATATGGAAAAATTGGACAATTTATACCGTGAAATTATCATGGAACATTACAAAAATCCGAGAAATAAAGGACTCATCGATGATCCATCCTATGTCACCGTTCATATCAAAAATCCGAGTTGTGGTGATGATATCACCGTACAATCCAAATTTGTGAATGGTATTGTCAAAGACTGTCGCCATGATGGACACGGATGCAGTATTTGTTGTTCATCAGCTTCAGTAATGACAGAAACTGTCATCGATAAAACGACTGAAGAAGCTAATAAAATCGCTGATAATTATCTATTAATGGTGACGAATAAATCTTTCGATGAAACCATTGATTTAGAAGAAGCAGCTGTCTATTCTGGCGTTAGGCAATTTCCTGCTAGAGTAAAATGTGCTTCAATTGCATGGCAGGCTTTTGTTGAAACGCTGAAAAAAGGAGCGTGATCTCAATGTCAAAAGAAAAAGAATTAGAAAAGAAACCCGATGTTGGTCAAATCATCGGTGATTATAAATATGGATTTAAGACGGAAAACGTATCAAATGTTTATACGACTAAAAAAGGACTTTCTAAAGACATCGTCAAAGAGATTTCTATGATAAAAGGTGAACCAGAGTGGATGCTTGAAATTCGCTTGGCAGCTTACGAATCTTTCTTAAGAATTCCAAATCCAAAATGGGGACCAGACTTATCCTTTATCAAATTTGATGATATTATTTATTACATCAAGTCCTCAGATCGCGTCGAGAAAAACTGGGATGAAGTTCCTTCGGAAATTAAAGATACATTCCAAAAATTGGGAATTCCAGAAGCAGAACAAAAATATTTAGCGGGTGTCACAACACAGTTTGATTCAGAAGCTGTTTACCACTCAACGATTATTGAACTTGAAGAACAAGGAGTTGTTTTCTTAGATACCGATTCTGCGTTAAAACAATATCCTGAATTATTCAAACAATATTTCGGTAAAGTTGTTAGCCACGCCGATAATAAATACGCCGCCTTAAATACTGCAGTTTGGAGTGGAGGTTCTTTTATCTATGTTCCGCCTGGGGTAAAAATTGAAAAACCATTACAATCCTATTTTAGAATCAACTCAGAAAACATGGGTCAATTCGAAAGAACGTTGATTATCGTTGATAAAGGGGCATCGGTCAACTATGTTGAAGGATGTACAGCACCGATATATTCAGCCGATTCATTGCATGCGGCAGTTGTTGAAATCTTTGTTTTAGAAGATGCTTATTGCCGCTATTCAACCGTGCAAAACTGGTCAAATAATATCATAAATCTCGTAACCAAACGTTCGTTAGTTGAAAAACACGGACATATGGAATGGATTGATGGAAACATTGGTTCTGGACTCAATATGAAGTATCCTTCTTGTATCTTGAAGGGGGATTACGCAAAAGGAACAACGATTTCGATTGCTTTTGCGGGAAAAGGTCAACATCAAGACACAGGCGCAAAAATGATTCATATTGGTGCAAATACCACATCAAAAATTATATCTAAATCCATTGCCACAAAGGGTGGTCAAGTGAATTACCGAGGAATCGTAAAACAAGAAGGAAAAGCAATCAACGCGAAAAGCAAAATCGAGTGCGATACCATCTTAGTTGACCGCGAATCTCAGTCAGATACCTTGCCAACCAATATCGTTAAAAACTTTAAAGGACAAATCGAACATGAAGCCACAGTTTCTAAAGTAAGCGATGCTCAACTCTTCTATTTAATGAGTCGTGGTTTAACCGAAGAACAAGCCACAGAAATGATTGTCATGGGCTTCATAGAACCGTTCGCAAGAGAACTTCCGATGGAATATGCGGTAGAACTCAATCAATTGATCAAACTTGAAATGACTGGCTCTATTGGATAAATAAAATACTAAACACCGCTATTTGGCGGTGTTTTTTAACAATTTACGTCAAAAGAGTTGATTTTTAACGACTTTTTTATTGATAAGTATTTTATTTTTGAAATGGTTATGTTAAAATACGAGAAAGGCGGTGTTATGTATGAAACTAGTTCTGGCAATTGTTTCGAATGAAGATGCCAACAAAGTCATCAAAACATTGATTAAGGAAAATTTCTTTGTGACTAAGCTAGCAACGACTGGCGGTTTTTTGATGAGTGGAAATACTACAATTCTCGTAGGTGTCCAAGAAGATGTATTAGATAAGTGTATTCAAGTCATCAGCGAAATGTCTAAACGTCGGACCAAATTGGTTCCCAATGCCATATCAAGTGAGTTTGGAATTTTCTCATCAACACCAGTGGAAGTACAGGTTGGCGGGGCAACGATTTTTGTAATGGATGTAAATCAGTTTATCAAAGCTTAAATCCAATTTTATCATTTAAAGACTAACCGTTTTTGGTTGGTCTTTTTTCTATTTCTAAGGCTTTACATTTCCTGTTATCCTATGATATAATAATGTTATGTATACGGTTACATATCATGAGAGGTAAAAGCCATGACCCATCAATTAAAAATTAAAAAATCTGGAGAGTTTCTTTTAGAAAACGCAGAAGATTTCAATTATCTTTACATGCCACTCTTTAATGAATCTGGGATTATGTCTGCTATTTCGCCGAATTTAGGCGGAGACACAAAACTAGATCATCATCATTACGCTTTGACTCCAGTTTCTTCAGAGGATTTAGTCAATACAATTCCAAGTCGAAATGTCTTTTTTCGAGTCGATGACAATTTATGGTCAACGAGTGGAAAAACCCCATTTCAAAAATTAAATCCTGATAAAGTGACCTTAAAAGGTGGCTTAGTTTATCAAGAAGTGTGTCGTGAGAATGACCAATTTTTTGTTTCTGTCAAAAGTTTTGTTCCTACAGAAAATGTGAACGCTGAATTGCATCTAGTGACCTTCACAAATAAATCAGCAAAAACCTTAGAAGTGAAAGCTACCATTGGTGTTCCAATCTATGGGCGAAGCGCTGATAATATTAGAGACCACCGACATGTCACTTCGTTACTCAACCGCGGAACGGTTTTGCAAGATGGAATTGTCAATGAACCTTCAATGAAATTTGACGAACGTGGGCATCGTCATAATGGTGCATTATACGGTGTGTTTTCAAAATCAAGTTTACATGAAGAAGTTAATACTTATACGCCTATCCTTAATGATTTTGTGGGTGAAGGCAATGATATGTTTTATCCCATTACACCTCGAAATAATCAACCCTCTTCATATCATGTTGGTAGTCAAGTCGATGGGTATGATATTATTGCAGGACTCGGATATAATACTGTAGAGTTAAATCCAAATAATTCTTTTACGATTCTCTTCGGTATTTTTATGTCTCCTTCCTTGAATTTGCTGAAAAAACAAGTGAAACAATATCTCTCATTTAATCAATTTGAAACGCTCTTTACTCAATCACTTGATTTTTGGAAAGAACAACTAAAATCAATTGATTTCTATTTAGGTGACGATTCATTAACTGGATGGACTAAATGGGTTTGTTTACAGCCCACGATGCGTCGTATTTATGGTTGTTCATTTTTACCACACCATGATTATGGACGCGGTGGAAGAGGCTGGCGCGATTTATGGCAAGACTCATTGTCACTAATTTTTAAAGAACCTCACCGTGTAAGAGAAGATATTTTAGGTCATTTCGCAGGGGTTAGAATCGATGGTTCTAACGCAACGATTGTTGGTATTGCCCGCGGTGAATTCCACGCCGACCGCAATAAAATTGTTCGTGTTTGGTCGGACCATGGTGCTTGGCCCTTGTTAACGGTTGATCGTTATTTAAACCGTACGGGTGACATTGATTTCTTATTTGAAAAACAAACTTATTTTAAAGATAAATTTGCTCATTATACGCATTCAATTGATGCTTCATATTCTGAAACTCAAGGGAATTTTTTATTAAATTCAAACAATGACATCTACCAAGGTAGTGTATTAGAACATCTGCTATTGCAAAATGTTATTCCATTCTTTAACGTTGGCGATCATGGGAATATCCGAATTGAAGACGCTGATTGGAACGATGGTATGGATATGGCAAAAGAAAAGGGAGAAACCGTTGCTTTTACCGCACTTTATACCGGTAATTTATTAAAACTTGTTAATATATTAAAATACATAAAAACAAAAAATATCGAATCGATTTCTTTGTCAAAAGAATCATCCATTCTATTTGATACGCTACATCATCAAATAGATTATACTAATCCCAAAGCAAAGAGAGCGCTCTTAGCTCAGTATTTTTCTTTAGTGAAACATCAAATATCTGGAGAATTGGTGACCTTCAATATTCAAGATATTATGGATGATTTAATGGCGAAATATCAACAATTTTACAAACATCTAAATGAAGCAGAATGGCTCAATCAAGATGATAATACAGGTTGGTACAATGGTTATTATAACAACCACGGATTGCGTCTTGAATCGACTGATAATTCTTTTCCTAAGATGACGTTGACGGGACAAACATTTGTGCTAATGAGTCAAATTGCTACCTCATCAAGAATTCAAAAAATGGTTAACGCAGTCAATCAACATCTAACTGACCCAACAATTCAGATTCCACGATTAAACACTAATTTTAAAGAAAACACCATGGATATGGGCCGTTTTATGGGCTTTGCTTATGGACATAAAGAAAATGGCTCTATGTTCTCTCACATGGCTATCATGTATGCTTATAGTTTACTTGACAACGGATTTGTCTATGAAGGTCGCAAAATTGTCGATGCATTATATCGATATATGTCAGATATTGATAAAGCAAAAATATTACCGGGAATATCTGAATATATCGATCAATCAGGTAGGGGATTATATCATTATTTGACAGGTTCGGCTTCATGGATGGTTTTAACGTATATAGAACAAATTTTTGGCATTAAAGGTCAATTTGGTGATTTATTAATTCAACCAAAGCTTTTATCAAGTGATTTTTTGAGTGGTTCAGTTTCAATCAATACGATGATTAATGAGCATCTTTGTGAAATCAGATTTCAAAATGCTGAAAATTTAAATTATGGCGAATACGTCATTGAATCTGTTAATGGTGTAAAAGTACAAAGTGAAACTTATTTAATTAACAAAGAGTCAGTGACAGAAAGTCAATTATTTACTATCACATTAGGGAGAATTCAATAAGTGAAAGAGTATCTTTTAGTCTGGGGAGACGAGTTTGACTATACAGGCAAACCTGACCCAAAAAAATGGAATTACGATATCGGCGCAAGACGATGGGGCAACAACGAAGTTCAATATTATACCGAAGGGTTAAATGTTGAAGTAAAAGATGGGAAAATGGTGCTTCAAGGCCGAATTGAAGAATATGAAGATTGCCCTTACACTTCCTGCCGAATGATTACGTATGATCGCAAACATTTCCAATATGGTCGTATCGCCGTCAAAGCAAAACTGCCAACTTCAAAAGGGGCTTGGCCAGCTATTTGGATGCTTCCAGTTGATATTAAAAGTGGGAGTCGTACACCCTGGCCAAAATGTGGTGAAATTGATATCATGGAACACGTTACCAAAATGATGTCAACGATACATGTCAGCTTACATACTGAGCTTTATAACCATGTTAAAAGAACGCAAAGAACACATTTTGAAGTCGTTAAAGGTATTACAGAAGGATTCCATGAATATGCCATGGATTGGACCAAGGATTATATCGAATTCTTTATCGATGGAAAATCATTCAAGCGTTGGGATAAATTAGAAGCAGGTTATGATACGTCAATTTCAGGTTGGCCATTTGACAAACCTTATTATCTCATTTTAAATATTGCTATCGGCGGTTCATGGGGTGGCGAAGTCGGAGTTGACGAATACCCTTGTGAATTTCCAATCGAATATGTTAGATATTATGACATCATTGAAAAGTAGGTCTTTTTTGACCTATTTTTTTTGGTGATTTCATTTCGTTTTTTCAAAGGTTGAAATCGCATACAATATATTGTATAATTAAGCATGTAAATGGTTACATAAGAATAAAAGGAGAATATAATTATGTCAAAAATCATCCTAACAGCGAAAGACTCAAACTACCGTTTGAGCGAAGTATCACATTTATTAAAACCAAAAGCCGTCTCAAATCAATTTCTAACGATTGAAACAGACAAAACCTACCAAACCATTTTAGGGTTCGGTGGAGCATTTACTGAATCGGCTTGTTATAACCTTTACCGCGTTTCTAAAGAAGTTCGTGAAAAAGCGTTAAAACTCTACTTTGATCCTGAAGAAGGTATTGGTTATACCCTAGGACGTGTATCCATACATGGATGCGACTTTTCATTGAATAGCTATACTTATATCGAAGAAGGAGACATTGACTTAAAAACCTTCAATATTTCTAGAGATAAAATATGGGTTATTCCTACCATTAAAGACGCAGAACGAATTGCTGGACAACCCATTAAATTACTTGGATCTCCATGGACTCCTCCTGCTTTTATGAAGGATAACAATTCACCGATTCGTGGTGGTCATTTGTTAGAAGAATTCGCCGATGCTTGGGCTAGATACTATGTTAGATTTATTGAAGAATACCGTAAGGAAGGTATGACTATTTGGGGTGTATCGGTTCAAAATGAACCGGCAGCGGTTCAACGTTGGGATTCCTGCATTTATTCAGCTATTCAAGAGCGCGATTTTGTCAAAAATCACTTAGGTCCTATCTTAACAAACTCTAGCGCTAAAGATGTTAATATTTTGGTCTGGGATCACAACCGTGATGTCATGGTTGAGAGAGTCACTCCGATTTTATCAGATCCAGAAACCGCAAAGTATGTTTGGGGAACAGCGTTCCATTGGTATGTCTCAGAAGCATTTGAAAATGTTGGTAAAGTCCATGATTTATTCCCAAATAAAGGGCTTTTATTCACTGAAGGCTGCGTTGAGGATTTTAGCACTCATAAATACAAATGGGAATCTGGTGAACGTTACGCTAGAAACATGATGGGTGATTTATTAAATCATTGTCAAGGCTATATCGATTGGAATTTATTCTTAGATAATTTAGGGGGACCAAACCACGTGAATAACGTTTGTGACGCACCCATTATTTTAGATATATTCCCAGAAAAAATTATTCAAGAAACATCCTATTATTACATTGGCCACATTTCTAAATTTGTGAAACCGGGAGCGGTTCGTTTAGGGCTTAAAAATAAGACAGATAATTTATTATCAGTTGCTTTTAAAAATCCAAACGGAGAAATCGCTTTGGTTGTGATGAATTCAAAAGAGTCAGCACAAGACTTCACAACCATTCTCAACCAAAAATCAGAAACATATGAAATCCCTGCTCGTTCAATCATAACACTTATATTTTAGGAGAATTCAATGAAACCATTAAAAGCAGTTAATTTAGGCGGATGGTTCGTCTTAGAAAAATGGATGAAACCATCATTATTTGAACAATACCCAATTCAAGCGAGATGCGAGACTTCTTTTGTCAATAATCATCCACACGCAAAAGAAGCACTAGAAGAACACTGGAAAACCTGGATTGTTCAAGATGACATCCGCTGGCTCAAAAACCAAGGCATTGAAGTGGTTAGAATCCCGATTCCTTGGTGGCTATTTCCAGAAAAATATCAATTTCCACATCCTTATGTCACCCCAGTTCATTATCTAGACCAAGCCATGGATTTTATTCATCAAGAAGGCATGAAAGTCATGCTTGATCTTCATACCGCTCCAGGCTCGCAAAACGGTTTTGATAATGGTGGTATTGATGGTGTTTTAACATGGCATCAAGACCCTAAAAATATTGATATCACATTAGATGTGCTTGAAGATATTGCAACACGTTATAAAAATCATCCTGCACTTCATTCTTTACAAGTATTGAATGAACCGCACTGGACGATTGACATGGCTTTAATGCAAGATTTTTATGTTCGTGCCTATCAACGTTTGCGTCCAATTTTGAAACCCGAGACTTTCATCGTGTTTCATGATTCTTTCCGTTTTGAACCTTGGAAAGAATTCTTTACTAAGAACAAAATGAAAAATGTGATTTTAGATACGCATCGTTATCAATGTTTTGGCGAGCAATTCCATAAGATGGAACCAACCGAATTTTTAAACTTTCCAAAAACGATTGTCAAAGAAATGAAAGATATGGAAAAAGTGGTTCCTGTTATTGTCGGCGAATGGAGTTTAGGTGCAAGACAATATGAGTATAAAGATGGTAGAGAAGCCTTTGAAAAAGCCTTTGCGAAGGCCCAATTAGACGCCTATAATCAAATTACAGGATGGGTATTTTGGTCGTATAAAATTAGCGATTACAACAGTGGTTGGAATTTCCGTGGCTTGGTTGAAAGAGACATTTTAAAACCATGAGACGCTTTATAACCGTCTTATCATCCATACTATTTGTCTTTATTTTAACCGCTTGTACAGAACAAACAACCACGTTTTCAACGACTACTTCAGAAATCATATCTTCGGTGACGTCTTCATCTTCATCCACCACAACAACCACGACGACTACTATTGATGTCAGTCAAACGATAGTATCTGCTTTTGCATCAAATAATACTTTGGCTTTTTCAAACATTGGCGTTAATATCAATGATTGGAATACAGGCTCAAAATCAACCCTAACAATTACGATTGATGATTCAGTTCAATACCAACCGTTTGGTGGAACTGGCGCAGCATTAACTTATTCGTCAGCCTATTTAATCAATAATTCAGTGGATCGCGACGAGATTATTGAATACATTTTTGGCGATGATGGAATGAATGTTAGCTTAATTCGTCTTTGTGTTGGTGCAAGTGATTATGTGACGCCTTCCATAGGACATTATTCTTACAACGATACGGTAGGCAATGTCGCAGATCCTGAGTTGACCCAATTTTCAATCGAAAAGGATCAAGTGATTATCGATGTATTAAAAGACGCTTTAGAAGTTAATCCAGACATAGTATTTATGGCTGCGCCTTGGAGTGCTCCAGCTTGGATGAAAACGTCTAATAGTCTTTATCAAGGCAGTTTAAAAAGCATTTATTTTGAAACCTATGCAAATTACTTAATTAAGTTTATTCAAGCTTATGCGTTAGAAGGCATAGAAATCAATTATTTGTCAGTTCAAAATGAGCCTTACTATGCATCTTACGAATACCCTGGAATGACTTGGACGGTTTCAAGTACTCGTCAGTTTGTCGGTGTTTATTTAGGTCCTTTACTAGAAGCTGCAGGACTTGACACTAAAATCATGATTTGGGATCATAATCCCGTTGATAATAGTGGAAATATCATTAAGTTTCCAACCCAAGTCATCTCAGATACAGCATCGGCTCAGTATGTCGATGCAGTTGGAATTCACTGCTATACCGGCGATGATTCCGATATGTATGATTACTTAGATTATTTAAGAACGGATGCGCCAAATTTAGAAGTTTTCATGACTGAGTGTACCGCGATCACGACCTATCAAAACATTGAAAGTAATATGGAATGGTCTGTTCGAAGGATGTATACTGAGGCTTATAATCGTTATGCCATGGGAACGACTTATTGGAATTTAGTGATGGACCCTTATGGCAACACCCATTTAGGGGGTTGTACGAATTGTACTGGCCTCGTGACGGTTCCAGAAAATGGATCGGCCGGATTTGAATTAGAAGCCGATGCTTATGTTACCGCTCATTTCTCAAAATATGTTGAAATGGGTGCAAAAAGAATTCATACGCAAGTTAACAATACAACACTACTTGTAACAACCTTCATTGACGATACTGGAAAAATTACAGTGGTCGTCTTCAATGATGGCGCAGAAAGAAACGTCACTTTTCAGTGGCGTGGCCAATATTTTGTGGCTAAGTTACCGAAAAGCAGCTTGACAAGTCTTGTCTGGCAAATCCCAAATTAGGAAGGTTTTTATGAAAAAATACTTATTATTATTCATTTCAATTTTTATTGGATTAGCATTTGTCGCATGTACAAATGAAACCACCACCACTACAACAACAATCTCTGAATCAACGACAACTACCACAACAACTACGCTTTCGACCACAACGAAAAAAACATTTAAAACCGATACAGCAGTTGTTAATTACGAAGGTTCTTACTGTGATGATATGACAGTGAATTATGAATTTATTGATGATTTATTATCAAGTTTAACTTTAGATGAAAAGATCGGTCAAATGATTCAAGCAGAAAGAAACGGATTAAGTGCAACCGACGCTGCTTATTATAATTTAGGTTCCATTCTTTCTGGCGGTGGGTCCGCACCTTCCGTTAATGCTCCTAATAACTGGTACTTAATGTATAAAAATTATCAAGATGGGATGCGTACATCGTCTTCAGGGATTCCCGTTATTTATGGCGTTGACGCCGTTCATGGCCATAATAACGTTCTAAATGCGACGATTTTCCCGCATAATATTGGTCTTGGTGCCGCAAACGATTCTGAATTAATGACCAAAATCGGATTAGTGACCGCTAGAGAAGTTAGAGTAACAGGGCTAAATTATACATTCGCTCCAACAGTTGCGGTTGTTCAAGACATTGGATGGGGAAGAACGTATGAATCCTTATCAGAAAATACGGATATCGTCGTCGATTTATCAAGTGCTTATATTGAAGGATTACAAAGTTATTGTGTTGGCGCATCTGCGAAACATTTTATCGCCGATGGCGGTACTGATGAAGGTGATGACCAAGGCAATGCCTTATTAACCGAAGAAGAAATCCGGGCGATTCACTTAGACCCATATATCTCTGCGATTGATTCAGGAATTTATACAATCATGGTCTCTTACAGTTCAATAAATGGTCAAAAAATGCATGGTAGTTCTTACTGGATCACCGATGTCTTAAAAGAAGAATTAGGTTTTGATGGCTATGTCATTTCAGACTATGATGCGATTAAACAACTACCTGGAGATTATTATACTCAAATCGTCTCTGCCGTTAACGCTGGCGTTGATATGTTAATGGAACCATACACTTGGAGAGATACCATTGCGAATTTGAAGTTAGCCGTTCAAAATGAAGATATATCAATCGAACGTATCAATGATGCGGTAAGAAGAATCCTCATCATCAAGTACAAAATGGGATTATTCCATGATGATTTTTACAATGAAGAAACCGGAGAATATTACCGCATTTCTTATGATGATAATTTTGCGACATATGAAAATCGTGCAGTCGCAAGAGAAGCTGTTAGAAAATCTTTGGTATTATTAAAAAATGACAATAATGCTTTACCTTTGAATAAGAAAACAAATGTTGCAGTTATTGGGAATGGGGCATCCAGCATTGGATTACAAACCGGAGGATGGACCATTAGTTGGCAAGGAGACGATGATTCTAAACTAACCAGAGGAACCTCTATTATTGGCGGCATTAGACAAGTCGCTGCCGGTAATGGCGCAAACGTTTTTACCGATGCAGAAGACGCCGACGTAGTCATTGTTGTCTTATCAGAACGTCCTTACGCAGAAATGTATGGGGACAATCTTAATCCTACGTTGACTGGTTCAACCGCTGATAGTGGCAACGCTGATGCACTTGAGCAAGCAATGATAGCGAAAAGTTTAGGAAAAACGGTCATTGGGTTATTGTTATCTGGAAGACCGATGTTAATCAACCAACAATTACAATATTTCGATGCGTTTGTCGCATGTTGGCTACCAGGTTCTGAAGCGGGAATGGGCATCGCTGACGTTATTTATGGTGATTATAATTTTACAGGAAAACTACCTGTAACTTGGCCAAAATATGCCAGTGCGCTTGGCATGAATAGCAACTCATCGAATTACAATGAAAGTTTGATTTTATTCCCATTTGGCTACGGACTCTCATACGAGGAGGACTAAAATGGATGTTAAAAAAATCATGAGTGAAATGACGCTTGAAGAAAAAGCGTCTTTGCTTACGGGCAAAAGACTTTGGTTTTTTAATGGCATTAAAAGATTGGGAATTAGAGACTTTATTGTCTCGGATGGGCCTCATGGGATTCGGGCCTATTATGATTTTTCCGAATCTAATGGTTATCCTAAAACCAAAGCTCCAGCAACCGCTTTTCCTTCTGCATCATGTATGGCATCGACTTGGAATGAATCTTTGATTCAAGAAGTCGGAAAAACGATTGCGAAAGAATGTAATCATTATAAGGTCGATATCGTTTTAGGACCTGGTGTTAATGGCAAAAGAAGTCCTTTAGGTGGACGGAATTTTGAATACTATTCAGAAGATCCCGTCTTAACTGCAAAAATGGGCATCAATTTTGTCAAAGGTGTTCAATCATTGGGTGTTGGAACATCTTTAAAACATTTCGTTTTGAATGAACAAGAAACGTTAAGACGTTTTATTTCTTCTAACATAGACGAAAGAACTTTTAGAGAATTATATGCTTATCCGTTTGAACAAATCATCAAAGAAGCAAAACCTCTAACCGTTATGGCTGCCTATAATAAAGTCAATGGCATTTACGCCTGTGAAAATCCTGATACGTTAACAAAAATGCTTCGAGATGAATGGAGCTATCAAGGATTAACGATTTCCGATTGGGGTGGAGTTCAACATAAAAAAGCCTCCGTTTTAGCGGGAATGGACATTGAAATGCCAGAAGCTGAATGGACACAGGAGTTTATCAAGGATGTTAAAAATGGATTGTATCCAATCGATGTGATTGATAAAGCTGTCAAAAGAATATTAGAAGCATACCTTTGGATGCTTAGTAACCCAAATTATGGTAAACAAACAGATTTTGAAGTGAATCATCAAGTGGCTCAAAGAGTCGCTGAAGAAGGAATCGTTCTTTTAAAGAACAATAATCATTTTCTACCTTTATCGAAATCTGATTCCATTGTCGTATTAGGCACATATGCTTTACATCCAAGGACCCATGGTGGAGGTAGTTCTGAACTCTTAGCTTATAAAACCGAAATACCTTTAGAGGAGATCAATCATTATACAAACGCCCTCTATTTTGAAGATTACCTACTGACAGATAAATCGGTTTCTGCGATAAAGAAAGCTGATAAAATATTGATTTTTACTGGAACGACCACAGAAATTGAACATGAGGGTGATGACAGAGTCAACCTAAAGTTACCAATGGAACAAATCGAATTTGTTAAATCGGTTTCTAATATCAATTCTAATATCGCAATTGTCAATAATTCTGGATCAGCAGTAGAAGTCAAAGATTTCATTGGTGATGTTAAAGCCTTCATTCAATCTTGGTTTTTAGGTTCAGCATCTGGAAAAGCACTTGCTAAGATTCTTTTTGGCGATGTTAATCCATCAGGGAAACTCTCAGAAACCTTTCCTTTTTCAATAGAAAATACATCAACCTACTCAATTTTTCCGGGAGTAGGCTTAAAAACAGACTATTTAGAAGGTTTGGATACGGGTTACCGTTATTTTGATACCCATAAGATTCCGGTTTCATTTCCCTTCGGACATGGATTAAGTTATACAACCTTTGACTATTCAAATGTTCGTCTATCAAATGATAAAATAACTCATAATGAACAATTACACGTTTATGTTGATGTAAAAAATACAGGCAAAATTTCTGGTATGGAAACCATCCAAATTTACATTAAATTTCCTTACAGACTTGGAACTCCCGAAAAAGTGTTAAAAGGTTTTTCAAAAAAGGTGGTTGAAGCTGGAAAGACCGTAACTTTTGAAATCATTCTTAAAGAACTAGATTTTGCCGGATACTATCCAGAACAGGGTCGTTATTTGGTAGAAAATGGTCTTTATGATCTTTTCATTGGAACTTCTGTCGAAAACATTATTCATACATCAAGTATCTATTTTGAGTCTACTGATCAAATATCATTACCACTCACACTAGATCAACCGGTCAAGGCGTGGATTAAAAGCACGAAAGATGAAGCGAGAATTCATAATTTCCTAACGAATAACCGTAATATTCATTTTTATGAATACGAAGAACCCATGGATCGGATTATTAGAAGAATTATGAACGAACTCGGAAAGAATAGTCTTGATATTGAAACATATTTAAAATCAATATAGAATATGATAGAGATAGACTTTACAATATATAAAAAATTATGTAACCATTTACATAAAAAGTATTGAAAACGCTTTATCTATATGATAAAATAATTTTGATATATTCAAAAAAACAATAGGAGGATAAAAATGAAAAAACTTTTGTCAATAATGATGGCTTTAGTTTTAATGGTCGCCTTAATTGGTTGTACAGAAAAAACGACATCAGTTACGACGACAACAACAACTGGTACCACGACAACAACGACAACAGCTAATCTTACCAATATCGAATCAGATACTGGATTAGATACAAACGTTGAAGCTGAAATCGATATCGTACTTTGGAGTGGCGATGGTTCTACATTGTATGATATGGGACATCAAAATTACACACCTGATGACCTATTAGCACAAAACAACGCTGCTGCATACGCAGTTTCTAAAGCATTTAACGAAATCTATCCAAATGTTAAAATTAATGGCTACTTCAAGTCAGGAGATCCTGGCGGACTATGGAACCAAGTATTAGAAACATACCGTGATGATAACGGACGTTTCCCAGCTTTATGGGCTTCTGTTGACCTCAGCGGTGACGTTTCAAAAGGTATTGTAGCTGACATTTCAAGATTTGAAGATGATCCACTTTATCAACAATTGAACCCATCCATCATGGCAATGATGAATTATTATGGATTCCAAGCTGGTCTTCCACAATACATTCTTCCTTGGGGTGTTTACGTCAATAAATCATTAGCAGATGAAAATGGTATTGAAGTACCTAATTATGACTGGGATATCGATGAATATACTGACTTTACTTCCAATTACTCAAATGACCCAGATAATCAATATTATGGTGCAATGGATACACCTTTAGCATTTATTAATACAGGTACAACAACCATTCGTCAACAAATGTTAAATTACACGAGTGGAGCTTCTGTTTTAAATATTAACTCAGATGAAGTTCGTAGTTTAATTAGTTACATCCATGAATGGGAAGCTAGTACGATGTATGGTAACCTTGACAAAGAAACATTAGAATTAGGCGAAAACGCCGCTACTGGACCGGTTCATACTTTATGGTCAACAGGTGGCTCTTGGGATTATCATTTATTCCGTCAAGGTAAATTATTAACGTTAGAAGCACAACCATGGATGATGGGCGACTGTGCTGAAACTAATCCAAACTGGTGGGCTGTTTGTAATATTGATGACTGGGATATCTATCCACGTCCAGCAACTGATTATCAAGATGCAACCATCGGTTTAGTATTAGACCCAATGGCTGTTTACAACTACTGTCTAGAAGATGGTGATTTAGCTTGTACAGCTGAAGAAGAACTTATGATTCAAGTTGCTTACACCTTCGCAATTTTCTGGTGTGCTGACTCTCGTTCTTTCGCTGCTAGAGCTGCTCAAACTTTCTATGATGCAGGTAGTGATGGTTATTCATCAGCATTAAATGACTCAGTTCCAATCGTTACTGGTCCAATGTTCGATGCTCAAATGGAACATTGGTATACACCAACTAAACATCAACGTTTTGGTGCTGTTAATGAAGACGATGAATACTTAATGCCTGGTTTCCAAGAAGTATTAAGAATATACAAAGAAGGATTATTCTGGGATGTCTCGGATAAAGCCTTCCCATGGTTCTACTCTTCTGAAGGAAGTCGTCAAGACATTCAATACGAATGGCAAAATTATTGGAACTCAGATATTAACGGTGGTAAGATTAAATCTGATACCGACTTTGAAAGTTCGCTCTTATCATTGTTGCCAACATGGAACACTTTAATTAATGAAAGATATGAACAAGCTTTCGTTAAAATCCAAAATGGCATGAAATTGTACTACGGTTATCAAGACTCCGATTTCGAATAAAAAATTGACTGAAGGTGTGCTCAAAAAAGCACACCTTTTCTTTATAATCTGTTGGCATAACTCTTAGAGTTATGATATAATTATGCCGTATGATACGGTTTACATATACGAAAATACCCAATTTTTTGAAAAACACGGAGGACTTTTATGAAATTGAAACGTTTGATCAAACCGCTCATTTTGATTTTCATCTTGGGAGTATTGCTAACGCTTTTCTTCAATAATCCCTTTGCTCGATCTGATTACCAAAATTGGAAAGAGGAAGTAACGGATGAATTATATGAAGAAGCGTTGGCAATTATTAAAGGCAGTGATGAATATATCACTCGTTATTCGTATGTAAGTTTTTTAGATGATCACCCTATTACTTACGGATTAACGGATAAAACGACCTCATCAATCACAGCCTCTGCGCCTAATGATTACAATTATTTAGGCACAAGGGCGGTTGACTTGAAAGCTGAAGGAACTGCTGAATATAATATCAGCGTCGCGCAAGGGGGACTTTATCACCTTGCAATAGATTATTATGTTTTGCCCAATGTGCTGAACAATTTAACCGTTGGCGTCAAAATCAACGGCGTTTATCAATTTGATGACGCTAAAACGATTGACGTCCCTTTAGTATGGACCGATGACTCCAAAGACTTTGTTTTAGATACTTATGGCGACGAATCATTACCGAGTCAAATCCGCGTTACAGAGTGGCGAAATCTTCCGCTTTATAACAATACCTACTCAACTACAGATCCTTTGTTATTCGAACTTGAAGCGGGAAATAACGTTATTGAAATCGTCAATATAATGAATGGTGACGTCATATTCGGTGATCTAACGGTCGTTGCTCCGACGGTAAGATCTTCTTATGATGCCTACAAAACATTACACGTAGATGCGCCATCCCCAGTCTCGATATTGGAAATTGATGCAACTGAATATACGGAGAAGAACAGTTCATATGTTCGTCTTTATGCATTCCAATCTCCTTCAGTATCTCCCTTTGATGCGATTGATAAAAAACTCAATGTCATTAACGGCGCTGCTTGGTATCGTTCAGGTCAAGAAGTGACTTATACCTTTAGTGTTGCTGAAACAGGAAATTATGAAATTTCGCTGCATTATCTTAATGACAAGAATGAGTTTTCTGTCTTCCGTGCTATCGAAATTGATAATGAAATTCCATTTGAAGAATTAGCTTATTACGAATTCAACGAAACAGGTAGCGCTACATGGAAAAATGAAATTTTAGGAAATGATACCGAAAATTACAAATTCTATTTAACTACAGGAACTCATACCATTTCATTTAGATCGGTTGTAGAACCCGTTAAATCACAACTCCGTGACGTACAATTACTGGTCGATCATATTAATGCTTTTGCATTAAATATTTTAAAGATTACAGGTGTTAATATTGACATCGATCGTCAATGGAATTTTACACAATATATACCAGAAACTGAAAGTTACTTATGGGCTTATGACATTATCATTCGCCATATCATTGTAACTTTAAGTGAATTCTCTGAAGAACAAGATTTATCGGCTTCATTAGCATTTTTAAAAACCGCTGTTGCAGCACTTGAAGAAATTAAAGAAGAACCTGATAAGATTCCGCTTTATTTACCTTCGCTTTATAGTGGTGTTGGTTCAGTCACACAAATGCTTGGAGATTCCTTAACAGCCATTGGCAATCAACCGATGTATTTAGATAGTTTCACCGTTTTCAACGATGAAGAATTATCAAATCCGAATGCGAATATTTTTCAAAAAACTGGTAACTCAATTCGTACTTTCTTTGCCTCTTTTACAAAAAAGAAATATATCACCGAAGATGATCCAGAAGCAGTTAATATTTGGGTCAACCGTTCGTTAATCTATGTTGACTTAATGCAAAAAATGGCAGACCAAGCGTTTGCGGACTCTGATGTTAAAATCAAAATCTCGATTATGCCTGATGCTAGCAAATTAATCTTAGCGAATGCGGCAGGTAAAACTCCTGATATTGCATTAGGACTTGCTTCTTATATGCCGTTTGACTTAGCAATTCGTGGAGCGTTACAAGATTTATCTGAATTTGATGATTTTTGGACGATTGCTGGCGACTTCGCTCCTGGTGCATTTATTCCTTATGTGCTTGATGATGGTGTCTATGCATTGCCAGAAACCTTAGAGTTCCATGCATTAGTTTACCGAATTGATACGATGAATGCCTTAAACCTTGAAGTCCCTGATACTTGGGATGATGTCATTGACATGCTCCCAACATTACAACGATATGGTATGAATTTCTATTATCCTACCAGTGGTGGTTCTTCACTAAAATGGTTCTATCAAACATCATCGCTTATTTATCAATACGATGGCTCTGTGTATGCTCCTAATGGATTATCAACTTCCATTAGTTCTGAAAACTCCTATAAAGGCTTAAAATTACTTGCCGACTTATACACAACCTATAGTTTACCGTCTTATGTCGCAAGTTTTTATAATTCTTTTAGATACAATACGTTACCAATAGGTATCATTGATTTTGGAACTTATTTAACCCTCAAGAATGCAGCTCCAGAACTGACGGGTCAATGGGCTCTGGCTCCTTATCCTGGAGTAGAAAACAGTGAGGGAGACGTTCAACGTTGGTATATCGCTAACGGATCAGGTGCCGTCATGTTTAAATCTGAAGACACGGTGAAAAAAGCACATTCATGGGAATTCTTGAAATGGTGGATGTCTGCAGAAACTCAATCAGAATTTGCTTTTGCTCTTCAATCAACGTATGGTCCTGAATTCGTTTGGTTATCAGGAAACATTGAAGCGGTTGAAAACTCCCCGATTGATTCAACGGATAAAGCGGTTATCATTGAACAAGTAAAATGGTTAGCCGATATTCCAAGAACGCCTGGACAATATTTGCTTGAACGTGGTTTATCTGATATTTGGAACCAAGTAACCTTCGATGGTACGCCTATAAGAGTCGCTATCGATGATCAAGTGTTAAAAATCAACCGTGAAATTACCAAGAAAATGATTGAGTTTGGTTATTTAAACGAAAAGGGTGAAGTATTAAAACCTTTCACTGTTCGTGATATCAACTGGATTCAATCTCAAGTCGATGCAGCAGGAGGTGGTGAATGATGATGGCAGAAAACAAGATAGAGAAAAAAGATAACAAACTCAAAAAACTCTATCAAACAAAGATTCAACCTGCATGGGAAAAAGTTGATAAAGACAAATTATCAACCGTATTATTACTTGCGCCATATATTATTTTATTCACCTTGTTTATAGTTATTCCAGTTTTAGTGGCTATGGGTTTATCATTTACCTATTTTAACGTCATTGAAATGCCTGTCTATGCGAAGATGGGTGGATTTTATAACTACATCATGATTTTGACGCAAGATGAAGTATTCTTACGTTATGTTTTACCTAATACGTTAAAATACGCCATCATTACCGGACCAGGAGGATATGCTTTATCATTCCTCATGGCTTGGATGCTTTCTCAAATTCAATCAACACCCAGAAAATATTTAGCGCTTGCACTTTATACCCCTTCAATGCTGGGGGGCGTTTTAACAGGTGTTATCTTTAGAACTTTATTCTCAGGCGATAAATCGGGCTATATCAATGCAATCTTCCTTGATTTAGGATTTGTAAATACCCCGATTGATTTTCTCCAATCTGGCGATTATTTGATGAGCATCATGATATTCGTAACGTTATGGAGTTCGATGGGCATTGGCTTCTTATCGATGCTAGCAGGTATTTTAAATGTCAACCGCGAAATGTATGAAGCGGCTTATATCGACGGCATTAAAAACCGTCTTCAAGAGATTTTTTATATCACCATTCCCTCGATGAAACCGCAAATGTTATTCGGTGCGGTTATGGCGATTGTTGGTGCATTCAATGCCGGCGGTATTGGTGTTGCGTTGTCGGGATCTAACCCAACGCCGCAATACGCAGGTCAGTTAATTGTTAACCATATTGATGATTATGGTTTTATTCGTTATGAAATGGGATATGCGGCAGCACTTTCTGTATTACTCTTGTTATTGATTTTAATGTTCTCAAGAGTGGCTTACCGCTTATTCGGCGAAAAGGATCGGTGATGATAAATGGCTAGTTTCTTAGGGACACAAATTAATCCGAAATCCTTCCATAAATCACAATTGAAGTTCTATTTCTTACTGGTTCCAGTTGGCTTATTCATGTTATTACCGGTTTTATATGTTGTCAGCCAAGCATTTAAACCCTTATCAGAATTATTCTTATTCCCACCAAGATTCTTTGTTTCGAATCCAACGCTAGATAACTTTGCAAGACTCTTTAGAACAGCTTCAGGTACAGGCGTACCGATGACACGTTATTTCTTCAATTCTATCTTTATTACGGTAGCGACGATTCTTTTGACGATTCTCATTACGCTTGCGACTGGTTATGCACTTTCTAAGAAAAACTTTAAAGCGAAGAAGACGTTGTTTTCAATCAACCAAACGGCATTAATGTTCGTTGCGACTGCAGTTGCGATTCCAAGATACTTAGTTGTAACTACCCTTGGATTAACGAATTCGTTTGCAGCGCATATCATTCCTTATCTTGCAATGCCCGTTGGGTTGTTCTTAGTTAAACAATTTATCGACCAGGTGCCAGATGAGCTCATTGAGGCAGCGAAGATCGATGGTGCCAACGATTGGCATATCGTCACAAAAATCATTGGACCGCTCGTAAAACCAGCGCTCGCAACCGTAGCGATTTTGTCCTTCCAATTCATTTGGAACACCACGGAATCATCGAACATTTATGTAATTGATGAAACTAAAAAGACATTTGCATTTTATATGAATACATTAACCGCAGCAACAGCAGGTCCAGCAGGAGTGGGGATTGCTGCAGCTGCCGGACTGGTTATGTTCATTCCTAATTTGATCATCTTTATCGTCATGCAAGGCAACGTGATGGATACGATGAGTCACTCAGGAATCAAGTAGGAGGAGACATTATGAGACTATTTAAAAAATTCATGGTCTTGTCGCTGTCAGCTCTCGTTTTAGGACTTGCGATTTCGTCAAGTGTTCTTAGAACAGACGCTTCCTCTTCAACGACCTACACCTATGCTTTAGATGATGATTATGAATACGTTCGGACCCAAGATGCCTATTTGCCTGGGCAAACCATAACATTCTTAGGGTTAGATGCTCCGAAAGATATTACATTCAATAGTCAAAATGAACTTTTAATTGCTGATTCGGGCAATAAAAGAGTTGTCGTGTATAATACACAAACAAAAACTTCATGGGACATTACACATCCAGAAATGGTCAATCCTCAAGGTTTATTCGCTGTCATGAATACGTCAGCGTACATTACCGAAGGTGACATTTATGTCGCTGACCCTACAGCAGGAAAAGTGTTCCATTTTGATGCAACAGGAACCTTGCTTCAAACCTTCGGGAAACCTGATTCCATCATGTATGAAACCTTACTTTTCCAACCTGAAAAAATCGCAGTTGATAAAGCAGGTATCATGTATGTTGTCTCTAAGGGATCTTCAGATGGTATCGTTCAATTATCAAATACGGGTGGATTTTTAGGATTCTTCTCAGCCAATAAAGTGACTTTATCTTTAAGAGAACAATTCCAACAATTCATCTATAGTGACGAGCAATTAGCCGATTTAGGCCTTAACTTTACGCCACCGGTATTCACTTCAGTGTTTATCGATAACAATGGGATTGTTTATTCATCATCCTCGTCTCAATTTAGAAATGAGAACATGAAGAAACATAATACGCAAGGCACGAATATGTTGTCTGAGGTATTTTTATCAAACACAAAACTTATTGATATTTTCACTGATAAATCGGGGATTATCTATACAGCCGACCAAGGGGGGTGGATTGATGTTTACACCAATGACGGTGAATTCATCTACACCTTTGGTGGATCTTACGATTTCGCTATTGCGGGTATTTTTAAAACTTTAGCCTCGATTACCGTTGATGATAACGGTCATATATGGACCGCGGATTCTAGCAATAGTTACATTCAATCTTTCGTTCCAACCGATTACGCTAATATGATTTATGAAGCAATTAACGACTATAACGAAACACGTTATGATGAGTCGATTGCGATTTGGAGTGAGGTCCTTAAACTCAACCAATTGTCAATTTTAGCGCATAACGGCATTGCGAAAAACTATTTACAAACCGAAGAGTATGAACTCGCTGCTTATCATTTTGAAATTGCTGGAAATCGCATGCTTTATTCTGAAGCATTCTGGGAACTAAGAAACATTTGGCTTCAAGAATACTTGTTATTAATTATTGGACTTTCCTTGTTTGGCTTAGTAGCTGTCATTGCGATTAAAGCGACGGACAAACGATATCATTATTTGACGACTGCGAGAAATACCATTTCTAAGGTTAAAAATGTCAGAATCATCAATGATATCTTATACATGAAAAATGTTGCGACAAAACCCAACGATTCATTCTATTACTTAAGACGAAAAGCAAAAGGCTCTTACTTAGGAGCGACCTTGATCTTGGTTTTAGCATTCTTATCCTATCTGTTATTCGTCGCTGGTAAAGGATTTATCTTCCAGTTCGTTGACTTAAAAGATATGGACTTGGGGTCAATCATCTTAGGCTTCGTTGTCGTAGTAGGTTTATTCATTGTATGTAGCTACATGATTACTTCAATTCAAGATGGTGAAGGAACCGTCGGTGAAATCTATAAAGGCGTTGCTTATTCTTTCTATCCATTCATCTTAGCTTCTATATCAGCAACATTATTCAGTTATGTCGCAACGACCAATGAATTATTCTTACTCAATACAATCATGGTGATTGGCGTTGCTTGGACATTATTACTAATCTTTATCTCAGTATCTGAAATTCAAAACTATTCATTTGGAGAGACAATCAAGAGTATCTTACTCACCATTGTTTTCATCCTTGTAATCTTACTTGTTTTATCATTCGTTCAAATGACCATCAAACAATTATTTGTATTCTTTGAAGAAATACTAAAGGAGGGCTGGCGCAATGTTATCGGTTAAAAAATTGATTCTATTAATGGTTGCATTCGTTGCGACAATGACTCCAATAGTATTACACGCTGCTTATGTCTCGACGGGTCGCGATACGGATGTTAATCCCGATACGCTTGATGAAATCCCTGTTGTCGATTTCGATGAAGGTGGCTATGCATTATTAATGCAAAATAGCACTTATGAATTTTACTGGCAAGAACAACGCGATGTCTTAGCTGTATTTGACAAACGCAATGGTTATACTTGGAAAACAGGGTTAGATATCGATCCAAATGTCACTAAAGCAACGCAAGCGACTGCCTGTAAAGGGGCTTTAAGGGATTATAAAGATGGAGATATTTCTTTTGGTGAGTTCCAAGATGAATGTGATGCAAGCATCAATTCTTTGACAGGAACCACAACAGGACCTTTACAAGCCAATTCATTAATTTACTTCAACTATTACTCAAAAGGTGAAAGTGATTCAATTTTCTCACAAAGCACCGTTTATTCAAGTTATTTAAAGAGTTCGCTTTATAAAGTGACTTCTAAAATCGCCAAAGTCAATAATGATTCTTCACACTGGCGTTTTACGGTCAGTGCAATCAATCTAGGGGTTAATAAAGATTTAGATCTTGAAATCATCGCTGATATCTATTTATCAGATGAGGGATTTAAACTTGAAATCCTCAATGAAAACCTAACAGGTACCGCTTTACCATATCTTTCTAATATTGGTATTGCGAACTATATGGGTGCAGTCGGTGGCGTGAATGCGGTTTATACCGCCATTGACGCTATTGGCGAAGAAGATGCTGATTACACCGTAGTAGATGTTCAAGAAGAAATGATTGGCGGATATGCCTTTGTTCCTGATGGCACAGGTGCTTTGATTCGATTCCGTGATAATTCTGTTTCTTTAAGATCATTTAAAGCGACAATCTATGGCGATGACGCTTCTCAAAGTTACCAAAATTACCTAACAACAAGCGGAGCTTATGTTCCATTTAAAACGGCTTCAATCCCTGTATATGGTATTGCACACGGCAATAATCAAGCGGCATTTGTTGCGTATGCGACGAGCGGTTCTGAATATATGTCGATTATATCTGTTCCTGAAGAAAATATTTATAAATACAATTCAACCCATGTGAACTTCAACTATAATTTCTCTTATAATAAACTTTATACGCTAGATGGGGATAATCCTGTTCCTTCCATTTGGGAAGACATCAATCATTTTGATATCGTCATGAACTATAATTTCTTAGCGGGTGATGGATCTACTGATGGTTACCCAGCTAATTATGTCGGTATGGCATTAAAGTATAAAGACTATTTAATTGAACAAGAAGAATTGAAGCTAAAGAATTCCGTGATGGATAATATTGGTATTCGTTTGGATTTCCTCATGGCTGATTCTGAAAATTCGATTGTGGGTTACAATACCATGGTCGCAACAACGGCAAAAGATGTCGTTAATATTCTCAAAGATGTCTCATCTAAGGGTATTGAGAACATCTCCTCGGGTATGCTGGGTTGGCAAAAAGATGGTTTAACTTTAGGCAATCCATCGAAAACCGAGTTTGCAAGTAAAATTGGTTCGAAAGCCGCTTATCGAAACGCGATTGAAGAAATGAAGGAACTGGGAATTGATCTCTCATTTTATCAAGATTATTATTTGATTAATGAAGAACAAATCTCATTATACCGCAATGCTACAAAACATCCTGCTGGTTGGTATGGCAGAGTCTTAACCTATAATGAAATGATTTATGAATTTTATTATGCAAGACCTTTAAAGAGTGTTGAATGGCTACACAAACAATCAAAAACATTCTTAAAGATGGGTGCAGATTCCTTAACTGTTAGTGGCATGACTTCAAACTTAATCACGGATTATACGGCTGAAGGAACGACAAGAACACAGGCCATTGAACTTTATCGTGAAGCATTCGCCTCCTATGATGACACTGCAATTCTTAACTTAACTAAACCGAATAGTTACTTATACAAATACACAGATCGTTACTTACAAATGGATGTTTACACCACTCAATTTTTGATTGAAACCGATACGGTTCCATTCTTACAAATCTTATTGCAAAATACGATGGAAATGTATGCAATCTATGCGAACTTCTCATTTTATACCACCCATGATGTGTTAAGAATGATCGATTTCAATCTTTATCCTTCATTCATTTTAACACAGCAACCTTCGTATGTTTTAACAGACACGAATTCATCGATTTATTACTCGACTGAGTATGCATTGTATGAAGAATTGATTGAAGAAATCTACTTTTCAGTTAATGGCGCACTCAAAGAAGTTATCGGTGCTACTTGGATTAATCGTGAAGTTTTAGCTTCCGGATTGATTAGAAACACGTATTCCAATGGCGTAGAAATACTCATCAACTATGGCGATAGCACTGAAATGGTGGGTACAACCCAAGTTCCAGCATCCTCTTATGTTGTATTAGGAGGTGAGTAAGATGGCTAAAAATAAAACGTTAAAGTCGTTAACTGCGACATCAAACATTGAAAATCAAAATAAAATTGCTTACTTATTCATCCTGCCTTGGATGTTGGGGTTTTTGGTCTTTGTAGTCTACCCATTTTTCCAAACCATTTATAACACCGCTTTCCAAATCACGAGAGAAGCAAACACCTTGGTCTATACTTACAATTTAAATGTTACTGGCGGTAACTTTGGGACTGCATTTAGAAACTTGTATTTCTTCCCAGAACTCATTGACTTTGTCATCATGGAAGCGACCTATGTTCCAACGATTATCATTGTTGGTTTTATCTTAGCGATATTATTAAATACCGGTGTCAAAGGTCAATCAGTTTTTAGAGTCATTTATTTCTTACCAGTCATTATTATGAGTGGACCTGTGACGGGCATATTAAGATGGAATGGCGCAGGTAGTTTATTAGACTATGAAAGTAACATTGTCTTTAAAATGATTCTTTCTTATAGTCCTGGACTCGCTGAAGCTTTGTCAGGGTTATTCTCAAACTTTACCATGGTTCTATGGTTTACTGGTATTCCGGTCATTTTGTTCTTGAATGCTTTACAAAAAATTAATGTGAACTTGTATGAAGCTGCGAAAATCGATGGAGCGAATGGTTGGCAAATTTTATGGAAAATTAAAGTTCCAATCGTTAAACCAACTGCATTCGTTACCGCCATTTTCACCATTGTTCAATTAGGAACATTTGCTTTAAATCCTGTCTACTATACGATTCAAAACTCAATTTATACTTCCGCAGCTGGTATTGGACTTGCGTCCACATTCGCATTTATCTATACGATTGTTGTGTTTGCGCTCGTAGGAATTGCTTATCTGCTTCTTGGTAGACCAGAAAAAATTAAACAAGTCACCTTGTCTTCAATTCAACGTTTGAATATGGAGAATATTGCGAAAAGACGCCTTAAACAGAAGAACAGGGAGGTGGTTGTTAAATGAAAACTTTACTAGCTAAATTTGGACTAATTAAATCTAAAACAACGACTCTTTCTCAAAACACCAAAGAATATATTCGCACACATAAAACAAGGATTACACATATCATTTCACAAATCGTTATTTATGTTTTCTTAATTACCATTGCTTATGTATTCTTATTTCCAATTCTCAAAATGATTTCTCTTTCGTTTATGACATCCACTGATTTGGTTAATCCAGAGGTTGTATGGTTCCCAAAAGTTTTCTCTTTTTCGAACTTTGCGGTTGCTTGGCGTGTACTGAATGGGTCAGTTTCTTTGGTTAATTCTATCCAATATTCATTCTTACTCGCATTCTTCCAAACGGTTATTTCAGCATTAACCGGATTTGCATTTGCTCGTTATGAATTTAGAGGAAAAAAATTCCTTTATACCGTTTTGTTACTATCGTTTATTATTCCAGTACCGATTTTATTAATTACCCAATACAACATGTTTAATTCACTATACCAACAATTCGAATGGACTGGCGTTGGAAAAGGATTGAATACTTATCAATCGCAACTCATCATGGCATTCTTTGGCCAAGGAGTTAACAGTGCAATTTTAATTATGATTTTCGTCAACTTCTTTAAACTCATTCCCAATGATTTATATGAAGCTGGTAAAATCGATGGAGCGAATCCCGCTCAATTATTCTGGCACATCACTATCAAACTATCACTTTCTACGATTGTCGTCGTCTTCTTGTTTTCATTTGTTTGGAACTGGAATGAGACGTATGTCACCAATATGCTGGTCGGTGATGGAGTAGAACTCTTTACCAATCAACTCGGTAAATTCGATTCCTTGTTTGGCACAAGAGCCTCTGACCCTGCAAGACCAGATGAAGGATCTGGAATGCAATTGGTTGAGTCTTATAAAATGGCTGCGACCGTGATTTCTATTATCCCATTATTACTCATCTATTTCGTTGGACAAAAATCTTTCGTTCAAGGTATCGAAAAAACGGGTATTACTGGCGAATAAAAATCATAAATAAAAAAACTATTAATTTTTATTACAAATCTATGCTATAATTTTTTACTGAACAAAGATTCAATAAGGACGTGGGTCAATTGGATATCAAACGCACAGAACTTAAATTTTTAATCACATACGAGGAATACCGTAAATTAAGCAATCAATTATCACTCCTGATGAATCTTGATTCACACGCCAATTCCACCACCCGCGATTATTTCATTTCAAGTGTTTACTTTGATGATTTATATCAATCGCGGGTTGGTGAAAAAGCGGATGGAATTGAATACCATCAAAAATTTCGTTTGCGATCCTATGGTCCTGGTGACGTCAGACTCGAGTATAAAACAAAAGTAGGAAATCTGACTGGAAAAGAATCAATTTGGGTCACAGAAGAACTATCAACCGCTTTAATTGAACGAAATTTTGATATTTTATATCAGCACATTGATAGTCCTTTAATCGCTGACATTGTCACAAGAATGAAGCTAGACGATTTACATCCTGAAGTAGTTATCGATTATTCAAGAGAAGCCTACACCTATCCTGAAGGTGACGTTCGAATTACCTTTGATAAAGAAATTGTTGCTTATCAATATGGCAATGATGCTTTATTTGCACGAAAAGTTCATGAACCTGGATATATGATCCTCGAAGTGAAATATACAGAATTTATACCAGAAGTGATTCGTAAAGTGGTGTTTTCTCACAAGTACCAAGTTAGTTCTTTTTCAAAATACTATATGGGTTGGATTATTTTATTCAACTAAGAGAGATGAGGGATGATTTTGAGTCCAATTATGTTAGCGATAAGTGATTTTTTAGATCAAATTCAATCGATGGAACTCTCTGTAACGGAAGTTATATTAAATCTAGTAATTTCCTTTATATTAAGTTTATGGGTGCTTTTTATTTATAAACTCAGTTATCAGACAACCGTTTATAACAAAAGTTTTGCGATGACTTTACCGGTCTCTGCCTTAGTGACTTCAATGGTTATTATGGCGGTTGCGTCCAACATTGTTTTATCGCTCGGTATGGTCGGAGCTTTATCCATTGTTCGTTTTAGAACGGCGATAAAGAATCCCCTTGATACGATTTTTATGTTTTGGACCATCGGCGTTGGCATTACCGTGGGAGCCAATTCATGGTTACTCGCTGTCATTGGTTCAATCGTCATAGGATTATGTATTTTACTCGTTCAATCATTAGAATTATTCACGACGCCTTTTATTGTCATTATTAGAGTCTCTGGTGAATTTAACGAAGATAGCTTACTTTCAAGCATGAAAGATGTCTATTCAAAATTTCAAATTCGTAATAAAACGATTTTAGAAACGAAATCCGAATATACGTTCGAAGTTCGTGGACAAAAAGATATAACCAAGCGTATCAATGCCTTAAAAGATCTTCAGGGCGTTGATCAAGTCATGTTACTTAGCTATCGAGGCGACTACGTCATCTAATTATTTTGGAGGTGTAGCTCTATGAAAACCATTTATCTTTATTTAAAAAACGCAGACTTTGAATCCATGGTCGCGTTTTTGTCTATTTATCCCAGTATTTCAATCCTTGAAAGAAATCAATCGCTTCTTAAACTAAAAATCGATGAAGACGAAATCAATTTGCAAGAATTAAGAGAACTCGCCATTCAAGAGTTATACCATGACTTTACGGCCTTTATTGTACCAAGTTCCATTCATTTTCCCATTGACGTTATTTTACCGAGTTTAGAAAAACTCAGTTCTGGGGTTTATCAAATTGAACAATTGATTCCAGAGATCGTTTTCTTAAAACACCAAGATATAAAAGCGAGTCTTAAAACCTATTATACTGAACTCGTTGGTTTAGAAACCATCGATACCGTCTTAGGATTTATCAAAGAAAATCAAAATGCATCGCAAGCCGCTAAACGGCTTTTCATGCACCGAAATACGCTCAATTACCGTCTTGATCATTTTATGATGAAGACAGAAATTGATATTAAGTCTTTTCAGGGCGCGTTAGCCATTTATTTACTGTTTAGAGTCTAGTTTGTGCAACTTGCCCATTGGCAAAACAAGGCTTCACCCTTATACTATGTTATGAATAAAAAATTAATCAGGAGGTATCACATGGCAACATTATCTTTTAAACACTTAGACAAGATTTATGACAACGGTGTTCAAGCCGTATTCGACTTCGCTTTAGAAGTCAAAGACAAAGAATTTATCGTTTTCGTTGGACCGTCAGGTTGCGGTAAATCAACCACCCTACGTATGGTCGCAGGTCTTGAAGAAATTACAGCTGGTGAACTTTACATTGATGACGTCATGGTCAATGACGTCGCTCCAAAAGATAGAAACATCGCGATGGTTTTCCAATCGTACGCTTTATACCCACACATGTCAGTTTACGATAACATGGCTTTCGGATTAAAACTCAGAAAAATGCCAAAAGACGAAATTGAACGTCGCGTTAAAAACGCCGCTGATATTTTAGGCTTGACCGGTTACTTAGACAGAAAACCAAAAGCTTTATCCGGCGGACAAAGACAACGTGTTGCTTTAGGCCGTGCCATCGTTCGTGATGCGAAAGTATTCTTAATGGACGAACCTCTCTCAAACCTAGACGCTAAACTCCGTGTTGCGATGAGAGCTGAATTAATCAAACTTCATGAAAGATTAGGAACGACGACCATTTACGTTACCCATGACCAAATTGAAGCTATGACCATGGCTACGAGAATCGTTGTTATGAAAGACGGACGCATCCAACAAATCGGTGCTCCTAAAGAAATTTATGACAATCCAAATAATATGTTCGTCGCTGGATTTATTGGTACACCAGCTATGAATTTCTTATACGGTGAAGTACATTCAGATGGTCTTTTCTACTGTGAAAACTTAAAATTCAAAGTTCCAGAACCAAAATTTGCATTATTAAAAGAAAAAGACTACTTAAACCGTCAAATCGTTTTAGGTATTCGTCCAGAAGATATTCATGATGAATTAGTCGCTTTAGAAACTTACAAAGATTCCAAAGCTGAATTAACTGTTGATGTCGCTGAATTACTCGGTGCTGAAACGAACATCCATATCTCCGTTGGCAATACCAACATCATTGCGAAAGTTAACGCAAGAAGTGATGTTCATATCGGTGACAAAATTAATTTGGCCTTCAATATGAATAAATGTCATTTCTTCGATGTTGATAACGAACAAAGAATCGTTAAAGGCACACCGGTTAAAGTCGACGTAGCTCAATAATTTCATTAGCCACCTTTCAAAAGGTGGCTTTTTTTTCTTTTTCAAATCCATTTCTCTATTTTTTTGATATAGTGTTATCGGTGATTATATGATAGAATATATCGTGCGTGACAACAATGGGTTGTTAGAAATATGTGAAGACGGATTGATTTTCAAGGTGGATTCTTCTTTAATGGGATTATTAAATTTATGGTCAAATCATGCCTTAAGATCTGTAGAAACAACCTTGCGCACGACCCAAAAACTACTGAATTGTCGCCACAAACTACCGCTTTATATCAACTCAAATATGCTGTTTTTACAATTAAGAACCATCCGGTCAAAAACCCCGTTCTTAATCAATTATTTCGCTATAGCGAAACTATTGCCCAATCGGCATAATGAGACCACAATATTCTTTAAAAGCGGTGTATCCGTCAATTTTGACTCGATTCACACGACTAAAAGACAACTAGACCTCTCAAAAGTAATCTTAGAATCGCTTGAATCAAACACTAAAAATAAGAAAGTGTTTACATGATGGTTTTTGCATTACATTACTGTGGCATTTTTTATCAATCAATAGTATAATAATCTTGGTCAAACCCACTATTTAGGAGGTTACATATGAATAAGAAATCATTAGAAGATGTCGTACTCACTGGTAAACGCGTTTTAGTCCGTGTTGACTTCAACGTACCCATGAAAGATGGTGTCATTACTGACGATAACCGTATCGTTCAAGCCTTACCAACCATCAAGTATGTCATAGAAGAAAAAGGTAAAGCGATTTTATTTTCTCATCTAGGAAGAGTAGAATCCAAAGAAGACATGGCAAAGTCATCGCTTGCGCCAGTCGCAAAAAGACTCTCTGAATTATTGGGTCAAAAAGTTACTTTTATTCCGGTGACCCGCGGAGAAGTCTTAGAAAAAGCCATCGACGAGATGAAAGTCGGAGAAGTTTTGATGTTTGAAAACACCCGTTTTGAAGACGTTGAAGGTAAAAAAGAATCAAAAAACAATCCAGAACTTGGCATGTATTGGGCAAGTTTAGGCGATGTTTTAGTCAACGATGCTTTTGGTACGGCACACCGTGCCCATGCCTCTAACGCTGGAATCGCAGCTCATCTACCCGCGGTCGCTGGTTTCTTAATGGAAAAAGAACTACGTTTTATCGGCGGTAGCGTTGATAATCCTGTTCGTCCTTTCGTAGCGATTTTAGGAGGAGCGAAAGTCTCCGATAAAATCGGTGTTATCGAAAACTTGCTTCAAAAAGCTGATAAAATCTTAATTGGTGGCGGTATGGCATATACCTTCATGAAAGCATTAGGATATAATATAGGTAAGTCTATTTGCGAATTAGATAAAGTTGAACTTGCAACACAACTCCTTCAAAAAGCTAATGGGAAAATCGTTTTACCAATCGACGTTGTCGTAACCAAAGAATTTAAGAACGATACGCCTTTCCGTACCACGGATTATAAAGGTATTAAAGATGATGAAGAAGGCTTAGATGTTGGACCAAAAACCATCGATCTTTTCAAAAAAGAATTAAAAGGGGCTAAAACTGTTGTTTGGAACGGACCGCTTGGCGTCTTCGAATTTGAAAACTTCGCCAAAGGGACTAAAGCTATATGTGAAATCTTAGCCAATATGAAAGACGCTAAAACAATCATCGGTGGTGGCGACTCAGCAGCCGCTGCGATTCAAATGGGATACGCTGAAAAATTTACCCATATTTCTACAGGTGGCGGAGCGTCTTTAGAATACTTAGAAGGAAAATTACTACCCGGTGTTGAATCACTTGATGACGCAGAGTGCTGCGGCGGTAACTGCGGTTGCGGCGAATAAGTTTCAATCATATTTTGATGTTTAATGCGCTGGATAGAAATCCAACCGCAGATGTAATTTTTGAGAGGAGAATTTGAATGGAAAAAGTCATTACGATTAAAAGTACAGCCGGTCTTCATGCACAAATAGCGGCGAAAATGGTTCAAACTGCGAGTAAATACGATGTTGATATTCGTTTAGTATACGCCAATGTTACAATCGACGCAAAATCAATTTTAGGATTGATGAGCCTTGCGGTTCCTGCAGGTGAAAACGTAAAACTCATCGCAATCGGCGATAAAGCTGAAAAAGCAATTGCTGATATTGAAAAGATTTTAAGCTAAGGAGTCATCATGAGAAAACCTATAATTGCTGGGAACTGGAAGATGTTTAAAACCAGAGATGAAGCGTTATACTTCATTTTACAGGTATCGCCTTTGATGCCTTCGATTAAAGAAGTAGACACCGTCATCTTAGCTCAAGCTCCCTTATTCCGATGCCTTGTCAAACGTCAAGGTGAAAATTTAAGAATTGGCGCACAAAACATTCATTTCGCTGATGAAGGTGCATATACGGGAGAACTTTCCGGACCGCTCCTCCAAAGTTATAACATTGATTATGTCGTTATCGGACATTCTGAAAGACGAAAATATTTTTATGAAACCGATGAACTAGTCAATCAAAAAGTCGTCGCTGCTTTAAGAAATCAACTAATTCCCATTGTTTGTGTAGGTGAACTCTTAGAAGAGCGCGAAAACAATACAACCCATGAAGTATTACACCGTCAAGTGACGAAAGCTTTCGCAGGCATCAGCGAAAAAGACATGAAGAAAATTGTCATCGCTTATGAACCTGTTTGGGCCATTGGCACTGGAAAAACAGCGACCGCTGATGTCGCTGATGAAGCGTGCGGATATATTCGTTCTGTCATTAAAGAATTATATTCTGAAGCGGTTTCTCAAGTGGTTAGAATTCAATATGGTGGATCTGTCAATCCGAAGAATATCGATGAACTTTTATCTAAAGAAAACATCGATGGTGCTTTAATTGGTGGAGCTTCACTGGATCCTGATCAATTTGTCTATATGGCAAACGCTGCTTTAAAACGTAAATAAACGATTTGAACCGACATTGTCGGTTCTTTTTTTATAAAAAAAAGACCCAAAAGGGTCTTTAGTAACGGTCGAAAATCGCCGCATTTGGTAATGTAAAAGGATATTTTCCAAGAATAAATGCCCACCTAGTTAATTCAGTGACAGAAATAAGGGTATCATAAACTTCTATATCACGAATCGACACATTGCCTTGGTTGATTGATAGTTCAATCGTGACATCGTTGCCCTCAAAAAAATCATCTTGTATTCTAATGCGAAATTTATCAGTGATGTTCTCACTAAATGGATAACGTTCTAAGAATCGTTTAGTATCCACAATGCGAATCATTAGGCGGCTAACGCCTTCTGTTTGATTGATTTGTTCAATAAGACCTTGATTGAACTCAATTTCGTTAGGGAGTGTTGAGTTATCGAGTAGGCAAAATTCTTCAATGTTTTCTTTAAAGAGGGTGTAGTAGCCAATATCTTCATTATTTTTGGATAAGATGACAATCAATCCGTCATCGGAGGACACTTCATTAAACAATGCTTCCCAATCACTAATCTTACGATCGATATAAATTGTCTTGTCTTTTGTGTAGGATGAATAAATATTGATCAATGTATCGATATCTTCACGGGTTGCGTTGCGTTTTTGAAAAGAATTAAGGGTATCTAAAGGGATTGTTATTTGGTTGGTCCTGATGATTGTCTCAAAGCCAAAAGGTTGATAAAATGATTCATCAAAAGGTGCTAAAGCACAAAGCGGATATTTCCGGTTATAGAGTTCGGTAAGGGATTGTTTTAAAACGCGTTTCATGTACCCTTGATTTTGATGACTTTTCAATGTCGCCGCTGCGACTACGAAAGGGAGTGGATAAGTGATATCATCAATTTTCAAAGATTTTTTAACTAAATGAAGCGCAGAAACAATTTTCTTTGATTCCTTGATGAAAATAACATTTTCTGCACGGTATTTTTGACTGAAAAAATAATTTAAGTAACCTTCTGAATCGTTAAATGCTTCTTGATAAAGGTCTTTCAGTTCCTTGACTTCATCCATTGTTAAGTGATTTCTCATGAGCGAGTATTTTTTGACAAATCCAATGGGATGATAAGACATCTTTGCCTTTCTAAGCTCAAGAATGCCTAAATCTTCTTGCCTGTTAACTAGTTCTACATCATAAAAATGTTTGTTTGCGAAGAGATAGTTCATCGCTTGATAGATACCCGTATAAGTCGTATCGGCTTTTTCAAACAGGACTAAACCCATTTTATTAGACTTTGTCCCGATTGAAAATGCATGAGCCACACCATCAATTACAATTAAATCACAAAATAAATTTAAGACTTTAAGATTTTCTAAAGCATCAAAAATAGCTTTATGTTCAAATGCATGACTTTTTTTGCTTTCCCATCGATAAAGCAAATCTTTAATTAAAGGTTCATCGCTTTTTTCATAGGATTTATAAATATAGTTATCGTTTTTCATAAATTGATTTAAGAGATTTCTTTTTTTGTTATATTTTTTGCCAGTTAATGTTCTTAAACTTTCGCTTGAGTAAAGATATTCCGCGTAATCTCTTTCTTCATCCATCCGGTATTTTAATCCGCTTTTTAAAATGAGATCTACCATTTCTTCACTTAACCCCTTAATTAAAAACGGGACATTATGCTCAACGGCACATTTTTCCATGATTTGAATTGCTTCAATGAAATCACTAGATGTCTTCGCCATAGGTGCAAAAAAATAAGGAATTCCTCGGTTTTTTCCTTTGATGACCATCGTTTTTTCATCGATAATTGCATACTCGATTTGATCGGTCACTTTCCATGTCATTAAGTTTTGAAAGTTGAGTTCGCTGCCTAAATAATCTTGACACAAGGGGCAAGAGGCTTTAAACGTTTCATAGAGTTCTTGATCTGATATTTTCAAGGTTTTAAATCGCATAGAATCACCAAGTATATTTTACCCTATTTATTGATTTATTGGGGACAATATGATGAAAAAAATAAAAACCCATTCAAATGAATGGGCTTTAATCTTATTTGTTATAAAGTTCGACGATGAGTGCTTCTTTAATTTCTGGAAGAATTTCAGTTCTTTCAGGTAAACGAACATAAGTAGCAGCTTGTTTGTTTTCGTCATAGCTGACAAATTCAAGTCTTGAAACTACTGAAGCTAAAGCGTCTTTAATGATTTGTAAATCTTTCGACGTTTCTTTAATGGTAATAACTTGTCCTGGTTTAACTCTTAATGATGGAATTGATGCTTTTTTGCCATCTAATAAGATGTGACCATGGTTAACTAATTGACGAGCTTGTTGACGAGTTCTTGCAAATCCTGCACGATATACTAAATTGTCAATACGGCTTTCAAGTAAGAACAAGAAGTTAGCACCTTGTTTACCAGCCATTTTTTTAGCTTCGTTAAACGTTTTGCGGAATTGCTTTTCGTTCACACCATAAGTGAAACGAACGCGTTGTTTTTCTTGAAGTTGTGTTCCGTATTCGGATAACTTCGAGCGTTTTTGTCCATGTTGTCCTGGGGCATATGGGCGTTTGTTGAGTTCTTTACCGGTTTCGGTAATGGAATAATTTAACCGGCGTGATACTTTCCATTCTGATCCTGTGAATCTTGACATATATTGTCCTCCGTTTTCTATTTACGCGTAACTTTGAGGAGTTTTGATATTTTCTAGAAGATTGTTTTAATGGTTTCTCGTTAAGCAGTTAACGGTACTTCCAACCCAAGTAGGAACAATCAAGCAATGAAAAAGTCAATAACAACTGCTTTTTATTACATGCGCACGGTATATTATACAATAACTGCTATAGGTTGTCAATTAAAACCGCTATACCTTTTTCAAGGAAATCTTGATCGATTTTATCGAACCGATTTAAGCTTGGACTATCAATATCTAGGACCCCAAACAATTCACCGTTTTTGACAATAGGAATCACTATTTCCGATAACGAGGCTTCATCGCAAACAATATGACCAGGAAATTCCCTCGTATCAGGAACAATAACCGTTTGTCTTAAACTCGCTGCCGTACCGCATACACCTTTATTAATCGCTATTGTTGTACAGGCTGGTAATCCTTGAAACGGACCTAAAAAGAGTTTAGTTCCATCATAGAGATAAAACCCTGCCCAATTGACATCATCAAAAAAGTATTTCACAATCGCTGCGAAATTCGATAAATTCGTTAATTGATTTTCTTCTTGACTAATATAACCTTCAATATTTTGTAAGAAATAACTTAAGTTCTCTGCTTTATTAGGAGAGATAGAAATTGGTTTAAACATTTATATCACCGCTTCAATTATATAAAAAACGCCTGTATTTAACAAGAAATATGATAAAATAGTATTTGGTTTGAAATGAGGATGTTATCTATGTACGAAAGAATACTTGTTCGCTATGGCGAATTGACGTTAAAAGGAAAGAACAAACACTTGTTTGTCGCCAAAGTCGTTGAATTAATTAAATCGAAATTAACCGGTCTTAATGTCACGATTGATAAGCGTCATGACCGGCTTTATATTGAACTCAATCAAGAATTAGAAGTTGAAGTCATTAAGCGTCTAAACCGCGTTTCAGGACTTCATTCCTATAGTTTAATTACAAAGTGTAACGTTGATATTGATGAAATTGCTACTATCGCTATCGAGATGATTAAACCTAAGATTAAAGAGGATATCGTCACTTTTAAAGTTGAAACGAAAAGAGCCGATAAATCATATCCGTTAACGAGCCAACAACTCTCTCCTAAAATTGCATCTAAAATATTGAGAACCATTCCAAATTTAAAAGTGGATGTTCATAATCCTAGCTTAACATTATTTGTTGAAGTGAGAGAAGATGGAGCCTATATTTACATTGATCAAATCAAAGGAATGGGCGGATACCCTGTTGGCATTGGTGGAAAAGCGTTACTCTTATTATCGGGAGGAATTGATTCACCAGTTGCGGGATATCTTGCGATGAAACAAGGGATTGAAATTGAATGCGTTCATTTTGAATCCACCCCAATGACGTCCATTGAATCCGTTCAAAAAACGATTGATTTAGTTGAAAAATTATCGATATTCGCACCGCATAATAAAATAAAACTCCATATGGTTCCATTTGAACCGATTCATTCAAGTATTATGACATCCATCCCTGAAAGTTATTTGGTTACAATCATGCGTCGAATGATGTACCGTATCGCTACGGATCTATTAAAAAAGACAAAATCACTCGCGATTGTCAACGGTGAGTCCATTGGACAAGTGGCGTCACAAACGTTAGAAAGCATGGCTTGCGCGACAGAAGTGACGAATGCATTAATCATTAGGCCGCTTGCGACCTACGATAAATCAGATATCATGTCAATCGCAAGAACGATAGAAACATTAGATATCTCAAACCGTCCATTTGAAGATTGTTGTACCGTCTATTTACCGAATAATCCAACGATTAGACCGAGTCTAAAACTCGCCAATAACTTTGAAAAGATGTTTGATTATCAACCTATGATTAAACAAGCGGTTGATAAAACCGTGACGATTCAAGTATCGGCCTATGACCATACTGATATCTTAGGGAAAGGCTTAACGGTGGAGGAGTGCTTTGAATGAAAACTCTTTTAACAAAGCGTTTGATTTTAAGAAATTGGAGTTTAAACGACGCCTTTGATTTATTTGAATATGCAAAGTTACCCACCGTTGGTCCCAGTGCTGGATGGAATCCTCATCAGTGTATCGAAGAATCTCAGGTTATTATTAAACGATTCATCGAACAAGACGATACGTGGGCAATTGAATTAAAAGCCGAAAAAAAAGTCATTGGTTCGGTCGGGTTACATAAGCGCACTGATTTTTCTGGAAGACTTGTTACTGAACTAGGTTATGTGTTATCAACCCCCTATGAAGGAAACGGTTATATGACAGAGGCCGTAAAAGCAGTCATCGAGCACGCTTTTGAAGAATTGAAAGTACCATTAATTAAAGTTTATCATTTTGTTGGTAACGCTAAATCAGAAGCAGTTATCAAGCGTTGTGGATTTCAATATGATCAACAACTCATATACAAAACAGTTGCGAACGGAGAAAAACCTTCAAAGAGTTATCATTTAAGTGCTTTAGAATATATAAAATTGAAAGGAAGAGAATTATGAAAGATACCTGGAATTTAGAGAAATTGTATCAAAGTTTTGAAGATCCAAATTTTATCAAAGACTTCAACCGTTTTCAAGAAGTTATCAAAGAGTACAATGATTTTAGTCCGAAATTTCTAACCTATGATTCAAAAGAACAAACATTGATTGATTTTATCAAATTAACCATTGAGTTTTCGCTTTTAACAGACAAACTCTATCACTTTGCTTCTTTAATTGAATCAACTGATGCGACGAACCAAACGGCGATTAAGTACATTACGACGTTCCAAATGAGTTTCTCAGAACTTGCTAAAACGGAAACTCAATACAAAAAATGGTTACGTGATTTTCCAAATATCGACGAAACCATCGATGCTGATCCTTTATTAAAAGAACACAGGTTTCATCTTCATGAAATCATTCAAAACGCTAAATACATGCTCGATGAAAAAACTGAAATCTTAATTTCAAAATTACGTCAATCAGGTTCATCATCATGGGGTCGGTTACAATCGCTTTTAACCTCAACGTTAGCCGTTACCTATGAAGGTAAAGAAATCACCTTGTCAGAAGTTCGTAACCTTGCGTATCATCATGACGCTGAAACAAGAAAAAAAGCGTATGAGGCGGAATTAGCAGCGTATAAATCGATTGATAAGTCTTTAGCGTTCGCTTTAAACGGTATCAAAGGTGAAGTCAATACGATTAGTGAGTTTAGAGGCTATCTTTCTCCACTTGATCAAGCGTTAGTACAATCAAGAATGCAAAGTTCAACATTAGAAGCGATGCTTCAAGTCATGACAGATTATTTACCGATCTTCCGTCAATATTTAAAACGTAAAGCAGAACTTTTAGGCCATAAAAACGGCTTACCTTTCTATGATTTATTTGCGCCAGTCGGAAACATCACAACCACTTACTCAATTGAAGAAGCCAATCAATATATCTTAAAGAATTTTAAAACGTTTAATTCTCGTCTTTATAATATGGCTGACAAAGCATTTAGAGAAGGATGGATCGATTACACTCCGAAAAAAGGAAAAGTCGGTGGCGCGTTCTGTGCGAATATTGTTTCCATCAAGGAAAGTAGAGTCTTAACGAACTTTACCGGCGCATTTGGAGATATCATCACTTTAGCTCATGAATTAGGGCATGCTTATCATGGCGAAGCCATATTCAAAGAATCTCCACTCAATAGTGATTATACAATGCCAGTCGCAGAAACCGCTTCAACGTTCTGTGAAACGATAGTCAACAAAGCAGCGTTAAAAGATGCAAAAGATGAAGAAGAAAAAATCTATTTATTAGAATCTTCGATTCAAGACTATACCCAAGTTATCGTCGATATCATGAGCCGTTTCATATTTGAAAGATCCGTATTTGAAGGTAGAAAGAAAACAGTCTTTGATGAAAATGAATTAAAGACACTCATGCTCGACGCTCAAAAACAAACCTATGGGGATGGGCTAGATGAAAATTATTTGCATCCTTATATGTGGGCATGTAAAGGTCATTATTACAGCGGTGGATTAAGTTACTATAATTTCCCATATGCTTTTGGGTTGTTATTTGCAAAAGGACTATATGCAAAGTACTTACAAGATAAACAAGCGTTTGTAAATATTTATGATGATTTACTAGCTGCGACGGGACAAATGACCGTTGAAAATGTTGCGAAGTTAGCGAATATCGATGTTTCGAAACCAGAGTTTTGGAAAGGTTCTTTAGAAATAGTTAAAGAAGACATCGACTTATTCCTCAAATTAACTGAAAAATAGCAATTAGCCTAGATGATTATTTCATTTAGGCTTTTTTTTACCAATAAAAACCAAAAGACCATTGTTAATTTAGTGTCAAGTTAGTAGGAGGGTTCTCAATGAAAAAATTATTGTATTCATTACTTACCATGTTTCTAGCATTTGTTCTAATTGCTTGTGATTCAAAAACAACCACTAAAAAATATGAATTACCTGAAATTAGCTCCGTTAGTAATTTTGCTAGTTATGATGATTTAAAAGGATATTTAGATCAATTCTACGAAGAAAATGAAGGCTATTACACTTTAAAAGGTGGAATGAGGTTCTTTACTACGAATATGATGGTCGATGGGATGTTAGAAAGTAGTGTTACAGATACAACTACTTCGACCAATTCAGGGTATAGTCAAACCAATACCCAAGTCGAAGGTGTCGATGAATCGGACACGGTCATTACCGATGGTGAATACATCTATCTTGTAACTATGGGAAGATTCGTCATTATAAACGCTGAGTCACTTCAAATTGTTTATACCTACACTGAAGAAGATTTATATATCGATAAAATGTATATTGAAGAGAACCGAGTCGTATTGCTTGGAAGTCAATATACTTATACTCCTGTTGAAGAGACCGACGATAAAGTCAGCGAAGATTATTATTACTTCCATTATTATTATGAATATGGTGTAAAAGTGGTCATCCTTGATATTGAAGATAAAGCAGCGATTGAAATCGCAAAAGAACTTTATTTTGATCAATCTTATTTGACTGAAAGCCGGATGATTAACGGACAACTCTATTTGATTATGAATAACTATTTTGTGAATTATGGTTATTTAGAAGATAATTTCGTTCCGTTGTATCAAGATTCGACTGTTTCAGAAGGTGAGATTACGTTACCGGCTGAAAACATCTACTATATGCCCAATGACAATTATTCCATTTCTTATCTTTTAATAGCTTCCTTAAATATTTATGATGAAGAAGCAGCACAAGTCGATGCATATATTGGATCAACTTACCAAATCTACATGAGCTTGAATAATTTGTATTCTGTGGTATATCGTTCTGCCTTTGATGAAGAGACCGGATATTATACTTATAATACCTATGTATTACGTTTTGAAATCATCGATGGTAAATTGGTTTACCAAGCCATGGGTGGTGTCACCGGATCTCCGCTTAATCAATTCTCAATGGATGAATATAATGGAACCTTTAGAATTGCGACAACGGATTGGTCTTGGAACAACGATTCTCAAACCATTCAAAACCAACTCTTTATTTTAGACGCTACCTCCATCGATGAAATGACCTTTATCTCTGTATTAGGCGGATTAGGAAAAGTCGGCGAAAGAATTTACGCCGTTCGTTTCTCAGGAGTTACAGCTTACGTTGTGACTTTCGTTCAAACTGATCCTTTATATAAACTTGATTTATCAAATCCATTAGAACCCAAAATCGTGGGCGAACTTCATGAAAATGGTGTTAGTGATTACCTTCACCAAATGAGTGATGATCTCTTAATAGGTGTTGGTAGACAAGCCGATTCCGAAGGTAGATTCCAAGGCGTAAAAATAAGTCTTTACGATACCACTGGTAATAATCCAGAAAACATCGATACTTACTTGGTTGAAGGTACTTATAGTTATACACCTGTCACCTATGACCATAAGATGTTTGTTTATTATCAACCTGAAGGTCAAGATTATTGGTATGTGGCTATTCCTGTGTTTGAATATGACGTTGTTGTTGGAACCTACGAATACCGTTATGTCCAAAATTTATATGTCTTTAAAATCACACTTGAAGGTGATTTGGAGTTAGCTGCTAAATTGCCAGTATTTAATCAAAATCAATATTATGAATCTTATTATTATGATTATTTACTTAGAGGATTATTCATCAATGATTATGTTTATTCAATTACTTATCGTTCGGTAAAACAATATGATATGACGGATGGATTTAAAGAGTTGAATTCTGTCGTATTTGTTCCTCAAGAATAAATAAATGACCCAAATAATTAATCACCCATATTAAGGGTGATTTTTTATTAATATATTTTTTGTTTCAATCGATTACTAATATGCAGTTTTATTATATAAACGCTTTATTTTTATTGTTAGTAGTGCTATAGTGAAAATATACAAGAAGTCTTACAAGCAAGACAATTTATTTAAGGGAGGATTTTTATGAAGAAACGTATTTTACTGATTCTGTTCATGTTCCTAACAACTTTTGTACTTGCAGGTTGCGATTGGTTTGGAACACAAACATTACCAACCGATACTACTACGACAACAACGACTGTTGAAGATTCAACCTCAACAACAACAACAACAACGTCGGGCACAAACACGACGACAACCACGACGACAGCTGTGCCTGGTACAGCAACCATTTCTTTTGAAGAAAATGGTGGAAGTACAGTTGCGAATATTACACAAACTGTCGGTTCTTCAGTCACCGCACCGGTGGCACCATCTAAAACCGGATATACGTTTATTGGGTGGTATTCAAACATTTCATTAACGATGCCATATACATTTACTGTTATGCCTTCTACAGGAGTAACTTTATATGCTAAATGGCAAGCTTTAACCTACACCGTCAATTTTTATGACGCTGACGGCGTATTAATTGAATCACAAACCATTGAATTTGGACAAGGTGCAACCCCTCCAGATGCTCCATACAAAGTAGGGTTCGTTTTTAGTGGATGGGACGCAGCTTTTTCAAATGTAACTGGCAATATTAACGTTCATGCGGTTTATGAAGGACATTATCAATTATTGGTTGATATGATTATTTCGATGTCAGATGGAGAACCTGGACCTGAAGAAATCGATCGTACCATTGAGATGTTAATGTTCGTTTCTGGCATGGAGACAGAACAAGCAACGTATTTAATGATGGTTGAAGTTATGACCATGGTTCAAGTATTACCAACATTCACGACTTTAGCTGAATTCCAATCTTGGTTCGCTGCTTTATCAGTTCAAGGCTACGATCAAGATCGAATCGTTGAAATGTTAGTGAATGCAATATTGATGATGATTGATCAAGAATCAAAACGTTATGATGAACAAAAATATTTAGATAATATTGCATATTTTGAAGAACAACTCGCATTAGCAAATCAACAATTTACTCAAGTTCAAAGCGATATCAGTAACTATTGCGATACTTTAGCACTTTCTGATGCCGTCACTTGTCACGCCTATATCGCAGCTGAATTAGAAAACACTCAATTAATGAATGCTTATCAAAATTCATTATGGGGTGGAGTTGACGAATTATGGGGCAATGATTTTGATTGGGGCAAGTATTACGATTTAGAATGGAATATTCAGTATTATTATGATTACCTATATTACTATGAAGATCCAGACACTGCAGCAATGTACTTAGCTGACTTTAACGCAATGATGGATTCATTGACCACAGAAGAATTAGCAATGTATGAACCATTGCTTGACATGTACATGGCATGGCAAACATATCAACATGTGACACTTCAAGATTTAAATCAAGCTATGTGGCCATTATATGACAATGTTAAACAACGTAATGTTATGGAAGTCATTCAAAATGATTACATGAATTCATTCTGGGATAACTATAATCAAATCGGAAACTACGAATGGATGATTCAAGAAGAATATCAATGGATGGTAGAAGATCAAGTCAACCATGAAATGCTCGTAGCTATGAGAGATTATTTATGGAGCGTTGAAGGGACAACAAAATTAACCATCTTAGTAGGAACTGTTTATGATGTTGTTGAATCGGTCATTGTTGGTATTGACCCTGCAACTTTCAACTTAATCTTTGATTTAGTCACAGGTCAAGTTACACCAGACACATTACCGATGACACCGACTGATATTAGCGGATATGCTCATCAAGTTGCTGATTTATTGACGTTACTTGGTTCTTCAATTGATGCTACCGATACGGCTAATCTATTATCGATGGGCTATGATGTTGTAGAAATTTTATTACAATATTCTGACATGGAAGCTATGGAACAAACCGCAATCTTAGCAATATTCGAATTAAAAGGACCACAATATATCGGTATTGCTAGTGATGTTTATTATGAACTAATCGATTTACTCAATGGTATGACACCTGAGAAAGTTCAATTATTAATGGATACCATTCCATTATTAATGCAAAGCAACATGGAAGATGATCCCTATTCAATTGTTATTAATGTCGCTATCTTAATTGATGCTTTCTTATATGATGGAACATTTGATATTGAATTGCTCGTTGGACACTTTGTTGAAGTCTATTATGACGTCAATACCATGTTCAATGCTGATCCATTAGTCACTGCAGCTGTGAAGCTAGCGATGGTTGATGCTATTCATCAAATTATCTTAGTTGCTCATGACGTTTCATTACTCAATCCTGAAGACTTATCAGTTGATGATATGATGCTCATGTACGAATTATACAGCCGTGGACAACGGCTAGTCATGTTACTTCAAATGGGTGATTTAGAAGGTATTTTAGACCCATATGACTATTTAGACGTACATGAAATGTTAGTTAATTTAATTGACCCTTATCAAGAAATGGATCCAGGTCAAGCAGACGCATTGATTGATGTGATAGTCACAACCTTTGGCTATGAAACAGAAGCAGAGGTGATGTTCACGATCATGAGTGTTATGGAACTACAGGCTTTTGTTGAATCAATAAATTCCATTGAGGACGTTCAAGAACTCTATACCTTAATGGGAACGATGGGGTTTGATAATGCGACATTAGCGCATATGGTTGCGACCTTCTTATATGAATTTAGTGACTATATGGTTATGTACGAATATGATCCAACTTATCTTGATGAGTTACAAGGTTATTATGATGATGCCATGGTTGAATACAATTTCTGGAATCAAGAATTAATCGATTTCTTCGCTGATTTTGACTACGAGAAATCACTTATGACTGATCCTCTATTGACTGATGTTGAATCACTATGGAATACATTCATCTACAACCGTCAACTTGAAAATGATTTTTGGAATATGCTTAACTCTGTCAAACAAATGGAACCTTATTACTGGATGTGGAATGATTATACTTATTGGTATTTAGATGATTTACTCAATCGTTATTATCAAGGTGTCGGCGGAATGATGCTTCCACCGGAAATGCAAGTCACTTATCAAAACTACCTTGATGAATTTAATATGTTATCGTATGATGAACAAATGATGTATGGTCCGGTTTTAAATTATGCTGAAACAAACTATAATTTCCATTGGACTGTCTACTATCCTCAAATGCAAAATCTTCAAATGAGCTACATGTTCCCAATGTATCAAACATCCTTAGGATTGCAAATTGGCATGTGGTTCATTAACAACATTAACACTTATAATGAAATCACCTTTCAAATTGGTGAATATCAACGCCAAATGGACATGTATTTAGAACAAATGTCTTATGGAAATAAAAATGAAATATGGATTCACATCGACGGATTCTTCGATGATCCTGATAATTTTGGATTACTTGAAGATGTTGCGTTAATATTAATTGATGAAGTGGGATCACTGATTATGTACCCTGATACCGATTCTTATAACTTAGTGATCGGTTTAATGACGGGTAGTGTTGATCCTAGCACACTCGATCTATCAGCTTTAGGTATCTTAGGTTATCTCAATTCTGCAGAAGATTTCTTAGTTCATCTGTTCTCTTCAATGGATGAAACTGATAAAGCAACAGTGGTAACCTTCTTACAAAAAGTGGCTTACCAATATGTTTATTCACTTGGATTGCCAGTATTAGAAGCGGATGCGATTTATCTCGACATTTCAACAGCAATTCAAACGTACTTCTATGCCATCTTTGATGTGAAGTTGATTGTTACTAATTTTATGGGAACATTGACTGAACTTAAGATCCAAGAAATCATGGATTCCATTGAAATTATTAACTCATTGCCTTATGAATATCTCCCAGGTGAAGAAGCACAAGAACTCAATGATAATTTTGTTAGAGCCATCTATATTGCTAATATCATTGATGAATTATTAGCGGGAGACTCACTTGATTACGATTATCTCATTGCCTTAATCATCAATGGATACTTTGATTTTGCTTACGGATTCAATTACACAGGAACTATCGTTATTGAGGATTTAATTCTAGAATTGCAAACCCTCATCGATGATATCGTCTATCAAACTTCAGTTGTACAAGCATATGCCGATAATATTGATCCATTAACCTTACAAATTACTTATGATGACCCATTAACTCTTGAAATTGTTGAAGGATTAACAGAGGCTGAAATCGCTGAAATTGATGCATTAAGAATCTTGATTGAACAACTCGGGTCTTTCTTAAATAACGGTCCCGAAGGATATGTACCGACCGTCTAAGAATTAATTTAAATAGCTTAGGGGAGACAAACCAATAATTTGTCTCCCTTTTGATTTTCATGGTATAATGAAGATGGTGATGATATGATAACATCGGTTTCAAATGAAAAGATAAAACATTTGCTCAATTTACAAAAACGAAAGTTTAGAGATGAATCCAACGAATTTATTGTCGAAGGTCCGCACTTAGTGGAAGAAGCAATAAAACAGGGCATTGTAAAAACAATTTTTTCGAATTTATCAACCTATGAATCGTTTGATAATGTTGAAATGGTCAATGAAATTGTGATGAACAAAATCTCCGAAGTCATGGAACCTCAAGGCGTCATTGCTATTTGTTCAAAACCCGTTGTATTTAACATCGGAGAACGGCTATTAATGCTTGACCATATTCAAGATCCAGGTAACTTTGGAACATTGCTTCGAAGTGCTTTAGCGTTTGGATTTGAGACAATTCTATATGAAAACAGTGTTGATCCTTATAATGCGAAAGTCATTAGAAGTACTCAAGGTGCCTTATTTCAATTGAATCTAATTGAGACTGACTTACTACAATTCATCGATCAGAATCCTGATTATATCTATTATGGAACTTCATTAAAAGAGGCTTTTAGTTTAACGACAGTTCCTAGAAAAGATGCAAAAATTGCGATTATTTTAGGCAATGAAGGAGCAGGCGTAAGACAAGAACTATTAAATAAAACTTCGCTGAATATTTTTATTGACATCGATACTGTTGAATCGCTCAATGTTGCCGTTGCCGGTTCTATTATTATGTACCATTTAAGGAGGTTACAACCATGAATTTTCAATACGACGTAGATCGAATTTTTTCAATGGAAAACGGAAAACTACTCGCTGAGATTAACTTTCCTCATCGTGACGAAAAACGGGTCAACATTACCCATGTTTTCGTTGACGAATCATTAAGAGGAAAAGGTGTTGCTTCCCATTTAATGGAATTGGCATATTCTTATTTAAAAGGCAGAGGACTTTTAATCATCGCGAAATGTCCTTATGCAATTGAGTGGTTCAAAAAGCACGTTGAATATCAAGATATTGTTATCAATGTTAAGACAAAAGTAGCGACAAACCAATAATTGATATGCGGTGCTTGTCTTTATAAGACAGCTATGATATAATAGATTTAGCATAAGTACTTTAGAGAGGGTCGGACCCTCTCTTTTTAATGAATTGAGGGGGTGTCTATATGGATCTTAAAGCACTAAGAAATTTAATCGAATCGCATGTAAGAAATCTCGACTACGAACTTTATGATTTAGAATATGTTAAAGAACGAAGAAGTAATATCTTAAGGGTTATGATTGATAAGAAAACAGGAATTGATATTGATGACTGTGTCAAAGTGTCAGAGACGATTAGCGCATTGCTAGATGAATCCGATCCAATTCAAGACGATTACTCCCTTGAAGTATCTTCTCCGGGAGCTGAGCGAAAACTTAGAAATCGTGAAGAAATAAAAAACGCTGTTGGACACTATATTCATATTCAAACCTATGATCAAATCTATGAAGGCGATTTAATCAGTTTTGAAGATGATATGATTAGTATTAAGGTTAAAAATAAGATTCAAGACATTAGTTATTTAGACATTACATTGATCCGTTTTGCGATCAAATTCTAGGAGAATATAAAAATGATTAGTAAAGAATTTTTTAAAGCATTAGATCAAATTGAAGAAGAACGTGGTATTTCAAAAGAAAAGATTTTAGATGTTTTTGGTAAAGGACTTTTGAACGCTTACAAAAAGGATTTTAATGGCCAACAAAACGCGAAAGTCATTTTCAACGAAGAAAAATATGAAGTGCAAATCATAGCTTCTTATGAAGTCGTTGAAGCCGTTGATCCAGAAGCAGAAAAAGGGACTCAAATTACGCTTGATGAAGCACAATTGCTTAAGAAAAATGCGAAAATCGGAGATGTTATCGAACAAAAGATAACGCCTAAAGATTTTGGTAGAATTGCGGCATCTTCAGCAAAACAAATCTTAACTCAAGGATTAAAACAACTTGAAAGAGAACGTAATTTTGATATCTTCACCGATAAAACCGGTGAAATGATTATCGCCGAAATCGTCAGTATGAATGATGAATATGTCACTTTAAGTTTAGGGTATGATACTGAAACATCCATTCCCCTTAAAGATTTAATGCCTTCAGACTTAATAGTTGGTTCTCAAGTTCGTGTTTACATTACGAAAGTAGAACAAACGACAAAAGGTCCAAAAGTGTATGTATCTAGAACCGACCGTAATTTAGTCAAACGTTTAATGGAAAATGCGATTCCAGAATTACAAGAAGGCGTCATTGAAATTATGGGACTTGCGAGAGACCCTGGTGATCGTTGTAAAGTGTGCGTTTCTACCAACAATCCTAAAGTTGATCCGGTAGGAGCTTGTTTAGGCCGTAATGGAACTCGTATCAAAGACGTTATTGACCAATTAAACGGTGAAAAAATTGATGTCTATAAATACAGCGATGATCCAAAGGAATTAGTGTCTAACGCCATTCAACCGGCAAAATCAGTCGCAGTCATTGTTGATCTTAAAGAACATTCCGCTGTAGCGATTGTTCCTGATGATCAATTATCCTTAGCCATCGGTAAAAAAGGTCAAAACGCTAGACTTGCTGTTCAATCTAGTGGATGGAAAATCGATATTAAGTCAACGACAGACGCAACGATTCAAGGGATAAAATACTAATAAAAGGAGCTGTTTTTCGATGAACAAAATTAAAAAAATTCCACTTCGTAAGTGTGTTGTTACGAATGAACGTTTTGAAAAGAAACAGCTAATTCGTGTTGTACGAAGCCCTGAAGGAATTATCTTTGTCGATAAAACTGGAAAAGCAAACGGTAGAGGCGCATATGTCTCTAAAAGTAAAGCGGTTATTCAACAAGCTAAGAAAACCAAAGTACTTGAACGTCACTTAGAAACACCGATTCCAGATTTGATTTATGAAGAATTATTGAAGTTGATTGATGATGAACAAAAGTAAGCTATTAGGCCATATTGGCCTAGCAACACGCGCAAGAAAAGTAACATCAGGGGAAGATATGGTGTTAGTTTCAATTAGAAATCTTCGCGCCAAAATTGTATTTCTTGCCAGTGACGCAGGAATTAATACAACGAAGAGAATCACCGATAAGTGTGCATTTTATAATGTTATGTTGGTTAAAGACCTATCAAGTGATGAGATTACAACCGCTGTTGGAAAAGAAAATCGTAAAGTCATCGCAATTATTGACCAACATTTTGCACAGATGATTAAGAGCGAACTAGAGAGTTAGAAAGTAGGTGTCAATATGGCTATTAAAAAATCATATCCAAAGAAAAAATCTAATGTCAATCAACAAAAGAAACATCCCGTAACGACAAAAACAGAGTTTCGTAAACCGAATGTTCCTGTGAAACCAGAGATCGTCGTTGATACGATTTTCTTTCATGATGGTATGACGGTATCTGATTTAGCTGAAGCAATGCATCGTCCGGCTTCAGAAATTATTAAAAAATTAATGTTCATGAAAATCATGGCGTCGCTGACACAAGCGTTAGACCGTGACACGGTTGAATTAGTTTGTTTAGAATTTGGTCTTGAATTAAAAGATGAAGTGATTACTGACATGACTAAATTTGATGAAATTGAAATTATTGATACACCAGATCAATTGATTGAACGTCCTGCAGTCGTCACCATCATGGGTCACGTTGACCATGGTAAAACGACATTGCTTGATACGATTCGTCATAGTCGAATCGTCTCTTCTGAGGCGGGAGGAATCACTCAACATATCGGTGCTTATCAAGTTGTTCATCATGGAAAACCTATTACTTTTATCGATACTCCTGGTCATGCGGCTTTTACAGAAATGCGTGCACGCGGTGCGAAAATTACGGATATCATTGTCTTAGTTGTCGCTGCCGATGATGGTGTCATGCCCCAAACTAAAGAAGCTATCGACCATGCAAAAGCGGCAAAGTGTAATATCATCGTCGCTGTCAATAAAATGGATAAACCCAGCGCGAATCCAGACCGAGTTAAACAAGAACTCGCTGATTTAGATTTACTCGCTGATGACTGGGGTGGAAATACTCCTTTCTGTTACATCTCGGCATTAAAAGGTACAGGCGTTGAAACACTCCTTGAAACCATCCTATTAGTCGCTGAAATGATGGAATTAAAAGCCAATCCAAAACGGTTAGCTTCTGGTTCAGTTATTGAAGCTAAATTAGATAAGGGTAAAGGCCCCGTTGCGACGATTCTCATTAATACTGGAACACTCAAAGTAGGCGATCCATTTGTGGTTGGTTCTACCTACGGAAAAGTTCGCGCCATGGTGGATGATTTAGGCCGTACGATTAATGAAGCTAAACCTTCTCAAGCAGTTGAAATTCATGGATTAAATGATGTTCCTTTAGCAGGGGACGCATTCATGGTCTTTATGAATGAAAAACAAACGCGTGACATTGCTCTTCAAAGATTAGAAAGACAAGTCAAAACCGAACATGGTATGACAAAAAACATGTCGTTGGAAGATTTCTTCAAAAAAGCTGAAAGCAATGAAAAAGAATTACGACTCATCATCAAAGGTGATACTCAAGGTTCAATTGAAGCGTTTAAAGGATCCATCAATAAAATTATAGTTGAAGGAACCACCATTGATATTGTTCGTTCAGGAGTTGGAGCGATTACAGAAACCGACGTTTCATTAGCCGAAGCAAGTAAGGCAATCATCATTGGATTTGATGTACGTCCGCAAGCATCTGTCCGTGAAACCGCTGATAATAAAGGCGTTGAAATTCGTATCTATGATATTATTTATGAAGCACTTGATGATATTCAAAAAGCCATGAAAGGTTTACTTGATCCTGTTTTTGAAAAGCGAATGATTGGTGAAGCGGTTGTCCGTGAAACATTCACAGTTTCTAAAGTTGGAACCATTGCAGGATGTATTGTTTCAACAGGTATAATCAAACGTGATTCTTTGGTCAAAGTCATTCGTGAGGGTGTTATTGTTCATGAAGGTAAAATTGCTTCCCTAAAACGGTTTAAAGATGACGTTAAAGAAGTTAAAACTGGATTTGAATGTGGCATTATGCTTGAGAGCTTCAACGACTTAAAAGTCGATGACGTTATCGAAGCTTCCACAATGCAAGAGGTTAAAAATGGTTAAAGTCGATCGTCTTGAAACACTTGTTCAACGTGAATTATCGTTAATCTTACAACGGGAAGTCAAAGATCAAGTTGGGTTCATCACGATTACTGGCGTCAAAGTTACGAATGAACTTTCTTTTATCTTTGCATACTATACTGTCTATGGTACGAAAGAAGACCGTGCAAAAACCCAAGAATCTCTCGATCGTGCAAAAGGATTTATCAAAAATCAACTTGCTTCACGCGTGAAAATGCGTAAAGTTCCTGAATTGGTTTTTAAATTCGATGAATCTTACGAAAAAGGCATGAAGATTGATGATTTATTAAAAGATATTAAATAAATATGAAACTTTGGATTCGTCCAAAGTTTTTCTTTTTTCTTAAATTGCGAGAAGTACATTATTTTGATATAATTAGGTGCAAAGGGGGCGAGGATATGAATGAAACAATAAAAGCTAAGTTAAATAGTTTACCTGATTTACCGGGAAGTTATCAAATGTTAGATTCCTCATCCCATATCATTTATGTTGGTAAAGCAAAAAGCCTTAAAAATCGGGTGAAATCTTATTTTGTTGGTTCGCATGACTTAAAAACCACCAAATTAGTTCATGATATCATTGATTTCACTTACATTGTCACAAAGTCTGAAAAAGAAGCATTTTTATTGGAACTCTCTTTAATCAAAGAACATAAACCCAAATATAACATTATGTTAATGGATGATAAAACATACCCATACATCGAAATTACAAAAGAAGAACATCCAAAAATTATCATAACTCGAAAAGTCACTAAGAAAAACAAAAACATCTTCGGACCTTACCCCAATGTTTTCAGTGCAAGAGAAACTGTCGATTTATTAAATCGCGTCTATCCTTTGCGAAAATGCGTTTCAATGCCAAAAAAATTATGTCTTTATTATCACATTGGCCAATGTCTTGGCCCTTGTGTTTTTTCCATTGAACCAGAAGTCACTCAAAACATCATAAATGAAATCAAACAATTCTTGTCTGGAAATACGGCTAATTTAGTTCATGAATTACAAAAAAAGATGTATGATCATTCAGAAAAACTAGAATTCGAAAAAGCCAAGGAATACAAACAACTCATCGATTCAGTCAATGATACGACCCAAAAGCAACAAATCATTTTCGCCGATGCAAAAGATAGAGACATCATTAACTTCTATGACGATGGTACCTTTATCGCAATCACAATTTTATTTATGCGTGCCGGTAAAATCATCTTTTCCGATTCTTCGATTCACGATTTTTATGATGATGCCACCGAAACTGTATTAGATTATTTAGCTCAATTTTATGAAAAACATTTGATGCCTTCAGAAATTTTGTTGCCTGAATCACTCGAAAATGAACTGCTAGAATCGATATTTGCGGATTCATTCTTAATCCCCAAACGGGGAGATAAAATGAAACTCATCACGACAGCTTTAGATAACGCCAAAATTCACTTAGAAACACATCTTGACATTTATTTACATAAACAAAAAAAGACACTTGGCGCAACGGAAACATTAGCAAAACTCATCGGTCTTGAATCGATTAGACGAATTGAAGCCTTTGATAACTCCAACACCCAAGGAACTCAACCGGTATCTGCGATGGTCGTTTTCAAAAACGGGGTTCCTGATAAAAACAGTTATCGGAAATACCAAGTTAAAACCATCATTGGACCCGATGATTATGGGACGATGAAGGAAATCATTTACCGAAGATATCAACGACTCTTAATGGAATCAATGAAAGATCGACCTGATTTAATTATCACGGATGGTGGATTAGGACAAGTGAGAGCGTGCAAAGAAGTACTTGATGGTCTTTATTTAGATATTCCTGTCATTGGTTTAAGAAAAGATGATTTTCATAAAACGGACGCAATCATTGGACTCGATGAATCCGTCATTCCGATTGATCGTCATTCACCGCTTTATGTTTTTTTAACGAAAGTTCAAGATGAAGCACATCGATTCGCGATTACTTACCACCGAGAAAAACAAACTAAACAGATTTTCGCCTCGATACTTGATCAAATCCCGCTCATCGGAAAAGCATCTAAACAAAAGCTGTTGGAAAAGTATAAAACCATCGAAGCTATTAAAAATGCACCGATTGAAGAATTAAAATCGCTTGGATTATCATCACCAGCGATTGATAATTTAAAAATTGCGTTACTCGCCAAACGTGAGTAACGCTTTTTGTTTAAAAACGAATAAATCATGATAAAATAGATAACGGTGATTATATGTCTTCATATGTTTACGGGCCTTTACATAGCGTTAGTGTCGAAAATCGTATCGTATCAATTAAACAAGGCAAACGCGTTGCATATTTTTATATGGCCAAAGGGATGTTTAATACTTTTATGCAATACCTCAATGAAGGTATTTACCTTTTTATGTGGGTTAATGACCATGAACGACGTTTAAAAGGCGTGATGGTTAAATCGGTTGAGAATCTTGACAAGATTATTTTTCCAGATAAGCAAAATCCAAGAATTTATTATGATACCAATATTATTAAAAAAGGGATTCAATCGATTGTGAATGGTACACAGCCAAAACTATTTTTAGACCTTGAGATGTCGATGCCTCCTTATCAAAATTACGAAAAGTTTATTTCTGAAATCATTCAATGTGGCATGGTCTTAGTTGATAGTGAAGGAAATATCTTAGAAAATCATAAAGATTTTATTAAACCGACATTATTCAAAGAATTATCTAATCGGACAAAAAAATTCTTGCATATAACCCAAGAAACCATTGATAACGGAATTCCATATCATGATTTTTATAGGACTTTAGAACGAATTATTAAAACCAAACGGCCGATGATCGTTGTTTGGGGTCAAAATGATATCATTGAAATCAAAAAATCAGCTCAATTACATCATTTGCCTGACTTAACAAAAAATGTTCAATTCATTGATTTATTAAAACTTCATAAACATTATTTTGGATTAAAAAATGATTTAGGTCTTTTTAATGCTTATAAACTTTACTCCGATGTCATACCAGAAAATCAAGTGCATGACGCCTATGAAGATGCAATGGTCACAAAAGTGATTTTTGATTTTTTTAAAAAAGTTTGTAATGGTGAAATTCAAAATCCTAACTTCGAGATAAGTGAAAATAGTAAAGAATCTTAGAAATTTTTAATTGTTTGAACCTCAAAACATTATTGAGGTTTTTTTTATTATTAATGACTATAATACATAATGATGTGGTATTTTCATGATAAATATGATATATTATATTATGCATTAGTAGCATCTTAACAAAGTTAAGATATTTTAGTAGTATTTTTTTAGTTAATACTGAATTGATGGTGATGGTGTGATTTACTTGATTTTGCCTGTTTTTATAGCTCTTATCGCATTTATTTTGATATATTTATCTCAAAAATCAAAAATTGATTTTTCATTGATACTCAGAATATTAAGCGTTACTTTATTTGTCGTCTATATGTTTCGTTTATTTTCTTCAGACTTGATTGATGGAACATTTAACCTTCTTAAAATAGTTCAGTCTTCCGCCATATCACCTGAATCAACATGGTTCTTTACTGGGTTTAAAACGTTCTTCATCTTGTTTTTACGATGGTTGACCGTCATGTTTGTTGCTTTTGGAATTGTCAGTGGTTATTTTAAACAACCCTCTTTGAAACTCTCCTTAGGCTTTATCGGAACCCTTGTTATCATTCTGAATATTATCTTTTTCAAATCACATTTAATTGCTTTCTTTGGACCTGGAAATCCTGATTTACTTTCTTTAAGAAGCATTCAATACATGATTGAAACAGTTTTGTTAGGCGTTATAACCGTCTTAAATTTACATACCGTATTAACCAATAAAACGACGTACTTAAATGTTACTTTAATACGGCGTGCCGCTTTTGTCACGTTTGTTTCATTAGCTGCTTTTATGCCTCAATCTCTGCTTTATAATCTTTTTGGAAATTCAGGGGTTATCGCTGATGAATTCACGCCAATCCATCGAATAACAATCTACTTTACGTTTGTTTTCATGATATTAGGGTATTTGCTCATGAGAAACAAAAAACAAGAAGACAAGAATTTATTCTTTGTTATTCTCGCATTATCGGGATTCTTTCAATTTTTCTACATTCGTCGATCAGGACTCGGAGGACTCCCGCTTCATCTTTGCAATACCGCAATCATCATGATGTTTTTTGCCTACGTATTTAAATTAAGAGGCGTATTTTATTTCAGTTATTTTGTGAATGTTGTCGGAGCTGCTTTTGCGATTCTTTTACCAAACTATACCATTGATGCTTTTACCATCTCATCAGTTGGATACTGGTATAATCATATTTATGCGTTTGTATTACCGGTTTTAGGGGTCGCTTTACGCGTCTTTGAACGACCCACATTAAAAATGATGTATAAAGCTATTTTTATCTTTAGTTTGTACTTTGTATCAATGGCACTCATCAACGCTTGGTTTAATAATTATGAGAGTGTCGATTATTTCTTCTTGTACTCTGATCATATCAGTGGGATGTTAGGCCTTGAAAGACTTCAGTTTTCTTATGTATTTTCCATTAGAGTTTCAGAAACGGTGACATTAAGATTCTTCTGGTTATATCACATCATGTTATATGTTGGTTTCATTATCATGATGTTTATAACATGGGCGATTTATGATATGCTCTTCAAAGCGTTTGATCAGTACTATGACATGCTTGATAAACGCAAAAAAATGAAACTAGACTTATTAGGGGTGAATGCTTTGAAGAAGAAGAGTGAACTTGAAAACAAAGAAAATTATAACGGAACTGATATGATTAAAATAACGCATTTTAGAAAACGTTATGGTTCCTCTAAATATTACGCAGTCGATGATTTTTCGTTAACCGTCAAAGGTGGAGAAGTGTTTGGATTCTTAGGTCATAATGGTGCAGGCAAATCGACGACCATTAAAAGTCTTGTAGGGATTCAGTCGATTACTGAAGGGGATATGGAAATCTGTGGTTATAACATCAAAACCCATCCATTAGAAGCTAAATTAAATATTGGGTATGTATCTGATAACCATGCTGTCTATGAACGATTAACTGGAAGAGAATATATCAATTATGTCGCAGATTTATACATGGTTCCGCAAAAAGAACGCGATGAAAGATTGAACCATTATTTAGAGCGTTTTGCATTAACTGATGCGATTGATAACGAAATTAAGAGTTACTCGCATGGCATGAAACAAAAACTCGTTGTTATTTCCTCCCTCATTCATGATCCAAAAGTATGGATTTTGGATGAACCATTAACGGGATTAGACCCTACATCATCGCATCAAATCAAAGAAGAGATGCGTGAACACGCTAATAGAGGTAACACTGTGTTTTTCTCTTCGCACGTGATTGAAGTGGTTGAAAAAATATGCGACCGAATTGCGATTATTCGAAAAGGACAACTTGTTGGCATTTTTGAAGTAGCGAAATTAAAAGATCAAGGACTGACACTCGAGCAATTATACTTGCTTCATGTCAAAAAGGATTAATTCAATGTTCAGGCGGTTATTCATCCTGACAATGATTCAATTATCTAGCAAGATGAAATTAAAGATTACCAATCAAAAGAAGTTCATTGCGAATCTTGCCCTAAGATTATTGGGTCTCATTGTTATTACCGTTGTCATGATTTTCATGCTCTATTTCTTTAATAACGTATTATATATCCCAGTTAACGTGTACTTTATTATCTTTGTTTTATTCGTTACTCAATTAACCAGTATTATTGCTTGTACGACAGGATTAATGGTTGATTTATATGCAAGTAAAGACAATGCAATATTACTTTCATTCCCTGCGAAACATGATGAAGTATTTACTAGTAAATTATTAGTGTTTTATATCAACGAATTTTTAAAGAACTTATCATTTTTGGTGCCTTTGTTGATTGCGTTTGGTGTTATTAGTAATTTACCGTTGACCTTTTATTTGAATATTTTAACGATGATTTTCATCTTGCCATTACTTCCAGTTTTACTAGCTGCTATTATATCAATACCCATTATGTACATAAGGCAGTTCTTACAAACTAGAAATGTCGTTACATTAGTCTTATTAATTATTTTTGGGGTATTCGTATTTTTGGGATTAACAGGTCTACTCGATGAAATACCAACTCCGATTCGCATTGTAGCTTTATATAACAAATTTGTGACTTCATTAACTGTATTTATGCAGTCGTCTGCTAAATATGCTTTAATTTATGCGAATATTGGAAGATTGTTATTTGGAATCAATGTCTTATCTAATTATGGAATTGTGTTTGGCGTCCTGTTTGTATTAATTGCGTTAGTTGTTTTAATATCACGTCCATTGTTCTTTAATTTAGCATCACATACATCCGAATATGCCGTGACAAAGAAACATAAAGGCACCAATAAAGTTAGTAAAAATTTGTTTTGGACCTTTTTCAAAAAAGAATTCACGATTTCAATCAGAAGTTCCAATGAAATGTTATCAAATTATGTCTTGCTCATATTATTTCCATTTGTTGTCTACGTTTTGAACTATATTTATATTGGTATCGATCGTTCAACCTTTGGAACTAAATTAGTCATCGCTTTTGATATCATGATCAGTTTGTTATTAGTGACTGCATCCAATACGGCATCTGCGACAGCTATCTCTGTAGAAGGAGCTGAATTTGTACTATTAAAAACCGCTCCATCTGATACCAAGAAAATGGCTTGGGCAAAAGTGGCATTTAATATGATTGCTTCAACCTTTATCATATTGTTAATCTTTGTCTTATTTCAATTGTCTTTACCGCAGTTTTCACCCACGGATATTTGGCTCATGTTTGCTGTCGTGGTTTTTGTCAATAGCGGCCATATCTTGTGGAGTTTTCAAATTGACTTACTGAATCCGAAATTATCGGATTACGCCGCAACTGCATCACTAACCAATAATGAGAATGTGTCTAAATCGATTGTCATTGGTTTAGTCCTCAGTATCATTTTTGGCGGAATATCAGCGTTTCTGCTGATAGAAAATTATGCTACGGGATGGTTAAGAATTATTCTGTTAGCATTTGCGTTTTTAGTCATAAGGTTTTATTTATTTAGTAATTTTTTGAAAGTATACTTTCGAGAAATAGAGTTTTAAGGTGGTGATTTTATGAATAAAAAGATAATCGTTCTTCTCGTATTTATCCTCAGTGCATTGTCTATTATGGCAATCAGTGTCTGGGGTTCTTTACCCGAATCGAATGACCGACCGAGTGTTGTTTCCATCACAATCCCTGATTTTGATTTAAAGAACAGCGATGGTGATAAAATTAAGAGCGTTGTCGATACGATTACCGAAGACGATTATATTTATGAGATTGCTTTTACCGTAGGACCGATTAATGCAGATTCGAAAATCAAGGCTTCAACCAATCAATCTGGCGTAACTGCGAGAGTTGATGATATGAAATCAGTCGTTTATGTTATTTTTGAAATTGATAAAATTGGAACGACTGTGACGGTGACAATTTGGGACAAGAACACACAAATTAAAGATGAAATTACTTTAATGTTCTTACCTCCATCAGAGATTATCATTGATGACCCAGATATTTTCTAAAATGATTGTTAAGTGTTATATGTATTACATAATAGGGGGAAAAAAACATTGAACACCATGAAAAAAATCTTGACAGTAGCGATGCTACTTGTCGGTATGCTCTTCTTAGTAGCCTGTGAATCAGGCATCACTATTTCGTTTGAAACAAACGGCGGAAATGACATCGCCGATGTTAAATTAACGCTTGAATTAGATTTATATGATTTAGAAGAACCAACAAAAACCGGATATACCTTTGACGGTTGGTACACAGATGATACCTTAGAAACTGAATTTGATCCAGAAGTTACTATAACGGATAATATAACGTTATATGCAAAATGGAATCCGATTGTTTTTACTGTCTCAATCTCAATTGATGGCGTTGTTGCAACGCAAGAAGTCAATTATGACGAAGATGCAGTTCTACCACCAAATCCAACTAAAGAAGGATATACTTTCACGGGTTGGAGCAGTGAAGGAACGAATATCAAATCTGATTTAACAATTACTGCATCATTTTTAATCAATACTTATACAATTACATTCGTCGTTGATGAGGAGGATCTTTATACAAGATCGGTGAATCATGGTGGCACTTTAGGTGCAGAACTGATTCCTGTTGTTCCTGAAGTAACTGGTAAAAATGGAGTATGGGATCAAACTGATTTTACCAATATCACTTCTGATATGACTGTGACAGCCGTTTATACTGATAAAGTATATACCGTCACTTATATAAACAAAGATGGGGAAACTTTGCTTGGTAATGCTTCTTTTGGACCCAGTGATGTTACTCACGGTACAGTCTTGACTGAACCGAATGTACCAGATACAATTACGGGTTATGATTTTGTTGGATTCGATTATGATTTTAATGATCCGATTACTGGAGATTTAACCATTGTAGCGAATTATACGAAAAAAACATATTCTGTAACATTTAGAGGACTCGATGGTATCATTCTAGAAACAGTATCTGTTCTCTATGGAAATGACGCAACTGCACCAGAATATACAGCGCCTGCTGGTTATACTTTAGGCGGATGGGATAAAGCATTCACAGATGTTTCATCGAATTTAACTGTGAATATGATATTAGACCCAATCGAATATACCATAACTTTTGAAACTGGAGACGGCAGTGACGTCGCTCCAATTATTGCTGATTATTTATCTAACATTACGGCTCCCGCAGATCCAACTTTAACCGATATGGTTTTCCAAGGTTGGTATTTAAATGCAGAAGTAACTGGCAATCCATTTATCTTTACATCTGAAACACAAATGCCACTCAATGGATTAACACTTTATGCAAAATGGGATTTTGCAAGTTCATATAATCTATCAGTTGTCTATTCATTTACAAAATCAACTGGAACAACATTATCCAACCCATTGGTTATTCAAATGGACTATTTAGAAACATATATGCCTAATGTGGTCATTGATGGTTATGATTTTGTTAAGTATACAGTTGATGGTGTTGATTATACCGATCCAGCTGGATTAATTACGATTGCTTCCACGATTTCAGTTGTGGTTCATTATGAAATACAAACATTTACGATTACTTTTACACAAAACCCAGCAGGAACCAAAATTGACGAAGTATTCACTGTTGAATACAAGTCCTCATTTACTCAAATTCCAGCATTAACCCCAGTTGACGGAAAAGATGTCATGTGGGATCGAGAAGTATTCAATAACATTCAATCAAATATCGTTGTTGGGGCATTATATTTCTCCAATACGTTAAAACGTGTTATCTTCATGGACGGATCGATTATTAAATACATCGCTGTTCAAGAACAACCAACAAATACGGATATTATTTCTAATACTTCAGCGTTAATGAACTTAACAAAGCCAGGATTTGTCTTCATCGGCTGGTACGATTCATTAACATATACCAATTTAATCGATTTTGATACTTTCAAATACAGTTCATTTGAAGGCATTTCATCAACGCTTTATGCTAAATGGGAATCATTAGTCCAACTAGCAACACCTGTTGTAACGGATGTTTCAGACACGACGATTACATGGTATGTTGAGGGCGTGGCTTCTCTTTATCCAACTTCATTTAAACTCTTATTAGATGGTGTTGAATCAATCATTACACCTTTGACCAATGTTCAATCCGGAACGATAACAACCTATACATATGTTACTGAAATCTTAGATAATGCCGGAACCCATACGATTAAAATCATGTCTTTAGGGGCTTCAGGAACTTCAATGTCTTCGCCGTATTCAGCTACGTTCACCCATGTGACAGAAGCTGATCCAGTAGAAGTTGTCGATGAAACACTCATTTATGATTACTTCTTAATTGAAAAAGCAGGAGAAGTATCGACGTATATTTTCTATACTGACATGGTTTATAATTTTGACGCTAAATACACATTCACGATTACTGAAGGTGGCAGTTTAATTTCTGCGAATAGCAATAAACTAACAACGAACGCAACACCTGGTCACTTCTCTTTTAGTGTCTATAATTCATTAACGCTTGAAACAAAATATTATCAAGGTGAAGTCGTTACTTATATTAGTCAATTCGCTTTAGGATCAAACTTAAATAATTACATTTCATCTATTGACCCAGAAAATGAGTTGTTCTTATCAAGTACGGTTGCACCTTATCTTATTGGTTCAAAGAATGATTTCCACTTTGATTTAAGAATTCTTAATAGTAAGGGAACTAGAGTTGAACAAACCAATACCGAATTGCTCTACACATTCTATTTATGGAATGGTGCTTCCTATGATGAACTAACTACGAATTTATCAACTTATTTGTCAATAAATGAGGATTATGTCATTGACTTTAAAACAGCTGCAGAAGGCAAACAATTTAAAGTTGAGATTGATCCAAAATATGAAGCAACAAAAGTTCAATCTGACACCTTGTCTTTTGAATTTGAAGTCAACGGTGGTTATAACGTCTTTACTGACGCAGACTTAAAAACTTACTTCGCAGACTTTAACGTTCAAACCATTAATATCCATTCAACCATTGAAGCAACCTTAGCTCCAAACCAACTCAATGAAGATGGTTCACCTGTCAACGGTTATGCAACACCTGATAGAACTGGTGCCACGAATGGCAAAATCTATGCGAACCCATACATTCGTATGAGTGGAGCAATCGATAATGACAATTTAGTTATTAATGGTAACTATTTCACCATCAATGGCTCGAATTTGCCTTATATGACCGTTAATTCTGATCCTGATGGTGGATTTACCGATACAGGCTTTGATGGCTCATTCGACGTTGTTAGCGTTCAAGTCGCAATTTTATACTATAACGTTTATCAAAGTACAACCATCAATAACAATCACGTTGCTTTCAATAACTTAACACTCGTTGGTAATACATCAACACCTGCCATTAACTACTCACAAAGCGCTGAGGAAATATTACTCGCTGAACAATTAATGAGCCGAAACTCAGGGGGATATGTTGGTATCACAGTTCGTAATGGTAACAGTCATATCTTCAATTCGAACATCGGACTCATGACCATTGGTGTTACAACAAACGCTTATGGCTATACGACTGGTGGCGAAATTGTTACAACCCATATTGATCATTCAACTTTCTATAACGAATGGGCTAACTCCATTTTTGGATGGGCTTCAAGCCAAATCACCATTACCGCTTCAGATATCGGATTATCCGGTGGAGCAGCAATTCACGTTGAAGACAACCGTTCTGGAAGTGGTGGAGCAGAAGATCCAACGGTTAACTTAGACAACTTGACAACCGTTAATAACTGGGTTTCAGGTCAAGAAGCATGGTTTAAAGCCTATGGCATGACCAGTGCTGCGCTACAAATAAAAGGGATGACCGATCAAGGCATCGCTGCACTTAATAAGTCCATTATTCGTCTCATTGAAAATCCAGTTACAGGATTAGAAACTGAAATGTTTAATTTCGTTTTATTAACGAAAACATTGGATGGAGCATCAACTGACCCAGATAATAATGGTGTCAACGATACAGGTTCTGAATTCTTACTTAATATTCCAAATGCCAGTGGAACACCGGTTGCAGTAGACCAAGCATTCAATTTCTTAAGCAGTGGGGACCCAAGAATCATGGGCGGAAACTTTGCTTTCGCAATCAATGATTTACTTGATACGAATAATTTCTTAATGGCTGTTGGCTATATGATGGGGACTTACTCATTATCTCAAGCTGACGCTGGAAACCTTGTATACATGGCTGCTTTCCATAATATTACGCCTGATCAAGCCTACTATGTATATGGCGCTATGATCACTTATGGTTTTACTTGGCAACAAGCGTATCAAGTGGTAGGTGTAACTGGACAAGCACCTGAAGAAGGCAGATATATGGAAATATCGGCTGAAGTTCCAGGTCTTGGACCGGTCATCATGATTACTGAATACTTCGCAAAAACAGCTGAATAAAAAATTTGAGACTCTAAAGCATAGAGTCTCTTTTTTTTATAAAAAATTAGATAATCTTTGTCAACGTTTTATTTGAATTCAATGTATTTAAATAAAAGGCATGTCAAAATAACTGAATCGTTTCAGTTGATTTTGAA
>PGXM01000020.1 GCA_002839155.1 Tenericutes bacterium HGW-Tenericutes-1 | reverse complement strand
CTTCGATGTCTTTTATATCTAGCCGTCGCAGGTAATTTGCGTTATAAAAATGAAATGAATATAATCCGTGATTTTTATAACAAAAAGACGCAGCAGGCACCACCGTTGTGTGCCAAAGCTGCGTCCATCGCATGCGCCAATAAATTACTAAGAATAATTTATGGCATGTGCAAAACAGGAACTGTATTCAAATAATCAACTACATTATATCATATTTTTAAAATCAACTGAAGCCCTTCAGTTTTTTTGATATGCCTTTTATTTAAATATATTTAATTCAAAAAAAGCGTTGACAAAGATTATCTAATTTTTTATATAAAAAAAACGACTTTTTTGAAGTCGTTATTCTCTATCAGGATTCATCAATTGATTATGGAATATATCAATCATTTTTTTACCGACTAGACCAGTTAATATACCGGTAGGAATTGAGATTAAAATCATATACGGTAAATAATAGATGAGCGTTGGGGTGTCTAAGACGACAATCGCCATCGCAATTTGACCAACCATATGCATGAGTGCTCCCGTTACGGAAACAGATACGATGGATAACTTGGGAAGTTGTTTAACGCCAATCATCGCCAAATACGCAACGATACCCCCCGATAAAGACATGAGTGATGTGGGGGTAAACAAACCAGAATAGATTAATGAAACAATAAAAATTCTTAAGATTGAAACAACAAATGCTTCTTTACCACCGTAGATATATAAAATGACAAGGGTAATAATATTCGCAAGTCCTAGTTTAACGCCAGGAATGATAAAAACCGTTACTGATATCATGGATTCCACAATTGATAAAACAATCGAGATGGATATCATAATGGCTAAGAAGATAATTTTTTTAAGTTTCATCCATATTCACCTCTGCTATTCTATCATTTTTTAGGTGATAAAACAATCAAAAAAATAAGCTTTTTGTGAGCTTATTTTTTAATGATATAGTAACGATAAGCCATGATGGTTGGCCAAAATAATAACCCAATTGCCACAATCACAAACCATAAGAAATTCTTGAAAAATTCAATAAAGGTCAAGTTCAAGAAGATGACTAATCCAACAATGATAAGATACGCAATGATGGAGAAACTAAATTGACTTTTTCTATTCTTAATCATTTGTGATTTTAATTGTGAGGTTTGATCAGAAAAAGCATCTAATACATCTTCTGTTGAACCAAACTCTTTAATAGAGCGATCAATCGCTTCTTCAATCGGTGTACCTTGTTCGACTAAATCTTCCACTTTTTCTTCTAAAGACGTCGTTAAGATTTCAATCAATTCTTTTTTATCAGTATCATTAAAATAATCTTTTAGTAGTTTTGATACAAACTTCTTAATTTTATTCACGGATATCACTTCCTAAAATTGCCACCATGATTTCTTTTAGCAGCTTCCATTCGGAAATCATCTCCGAGTAATAGGCTTTACCAAAGGGCGTAATCTTATAATAACGACGTTTTCCTCCATGGGTTTTTTCACCCATATAAGAAGCAATGATTTTCTTGCCTTCTAATCGTTGAACAACAGAATATAATGTAGCTTCTTTGATATTGAATTTATCTTGTGTACGGTTCTTAATTTCATTAGCTAATTCATAACCGTACATGTCTTTTTCGATGAGTAGTTTTAGAATTAACGTGTCGATATGGCCACGAATAACATCACTAGAAATCATTGTTAATGTTTAAGAACGTATCCGATTGTCATGGCTTTAGGTCCACAGTGTGCCCCTACCGCTGGCGTTAATAGATAGTCCTTTAATTCTTGATATTCAGGTCTTGCTTTTAAAACTTGTTCTCTTGCATATTGTGCGCCTTCAGGGTTATTCGCATGAATGATGAAAGCCTCAATATTTTTTCCTTCAGTTTCTTCTAAGAACTTTTCAATGACACGGTCAAGAGCTTTGTGGAACGTTCTAATTTTTTCAACAGTCACAACGGCACCACTCTTGTCAATTTCAAGTAAAGGTTTAATTTTTAAGACATCAGCTAAAAAGCCTGCCGCATTTGATAGACGACCGTTTTTAACTAAATAACGCAAGTCGCTAACTGCGAAGTAAATATGATTGTTATCACGAATAAATTCAAGTTCTTTCATGATTTCATCCATTGATTTTCCTGCATTTGCCATTTCATGGGCGGTAAACGCCATTTTGCATTGGAGGTACCCAACCGTCTTTGAATCAAAAACAGTAACATTCACGCCTTCAACCATTTTTTTCGCGATCATGGCATTTTCATAAATACCACTCATTTTAGAAGAAATCGTAATAAACAATACTTCATCGCAGCCGTTGTCACGAAGTTTTTCATACGCTTCTAGCATGGTTCCTGTTGAAGCCATTGCCGTTCTTGGAAATAACGATGGATCAGACTGAATCATGTCATAAAATTTGTCTGCAGTTAACTCTTCAAAATCGACGTATTCTTTTCCACCCATTAAAATGGTAGAACGGATAACGCCAATTTCATAAGGATGCGGAATGTAATCTATTGCTGAATTGGTACAAACTAGAACACCAAGCTTTTTCATAGGTAATCTCCTTAATATTGATTAATAAGTCTACTTTTTATTATAGCGGTAATACTGTTTTTGTCAATTCGAATCGAAGATATGATTTATCCGCGATAAGGTTTCTTTTGATCGCTTCTTCTTGGTTTTGAAATGGATAGTCCAGCGCGTTTTCCTTTAAGTTTTGTATTATTCAATGTTTTCATGATTTCATCACGGAAGTGTTGAGGAACACTAAAGAATGAAAATTCGGTTAAAATTGCAATATTTTGAACGTCTTTTCTTGAAATTTTGATTTTTGAACAGACGAAATCTAAAATATCAGAGACCGTCAAATCATCTTGTTTACCTAAGTTCAAATGGAATCTTGCTTGATTTGATTCGTCAGTTGGCGCCCATGATTTCTTCGTTTCAAACTCTTCATTGATATCAGCAACATTGGCTTCTACCGAACTCTTTGATTCTAACATTTTTAATAAGGCAACAATGATTTGATCTTCCGTCATCGTTGATTGAATCATCTTGTTCATAATCTCATATTGAGGTTCAAAGTTCGTGTCTGAAGCAACGAGTGCTTGAATTTTATCAATGATTTTTTGGTTTTTAACATCAAGTACTTTATCATAAGTTGGAATACTACGTTTTTTAATCTTTGTTTTAGTAATACGTTCGATTTCTTCGACTTGTTTTAATTCACCTTTAGAAACTAAAGTAAATGAATAACCGATATTACCGATACGGCCTGTACGTCCAATGCGGTGAACATAATAATCAGCTTTCTCTGGAACATCGTAATTGAAGACTGCTTCAACTTCCTTGATATCTAATCCACGTGCCGCAACGTCAGTAGCGACCATGACATCGATGATGCTATTATGGAATTTCTTTAAGACATCGAGTCTTGTCGTTTGCGGTAAATCACCATGAATCTTATCGCAGTTGATGCCTCTTTCAATGAGTTCTTGGGTTAATTCGTCGACTTGAACTTTCGTATTACAGAATATAAGCGACAATTTCGGACGGTATACATTTAACAAACGATAAATTGCTTCAGTTTTATTCTCACGTCTAACTTTATAATAATATTGGCTCACGTCTTGATTCGTAGAATCTTCGCCGATGACTTTAATCATTTCAGGATTAATCATGTAACTCTTTGCTAATCCAATGATCGTTCTTGGCATCGTCGCTGAAAACATTAATGTTTGTCTATCTTCCGGAACGGCTTGGAAGATTTTTTCGATATCTTCTTGGAATCCCATTTTTAACATTTCATCAGCTTCATCTAAAACCATGAATTTTAAATGATCAAAACGAATGGTTTTACGTTCTAAATGATCAATGGTTCTTCCTGGCGTTCCAATGATGATTTGTGGTTTCTTCTTTAGTTTATAAAGTTGATTAGTGATGGGATCTCCACCAAAAACCGTAACAATTCTGCATCCAGGAATGTATTTTGCCATCCGCATCATTTCGTCATGAATTTGAACCGCAAGTTCTCTCGTAGGTGCTAACACCAACGCTTGAACAAATTCTTGGTTAAAATCCAATTTTTCTAAAATGGGGATGCCAAAAGCTGCGGTTTTTCCCGTTCCTGTATGAGAATGACCGATGACATCTTTACCTGCTAGTAATAAAGGAATGGTTAATTCTTGAATTTCTGTCAAGGCATTAAAACCCATTTCTTCGATTGCTTGTTTAATTTCACTTCTTAATTCCATGTTTAATTCCATATATCTCTCTTCTTTCATATATAAGATTCGACAAGTTATTATATCATAACTCGTAGTTGTTAAAAAGGGGTCCTCTAAATTGCAAACAAAAAGTCAGCGCAAAGCTGACTCTACTTGCATGTTTAGAATCGTTACGCCATTTTGAAGTAGATGCTTTGCAGTTACACCCATTCCTTCCATTTTGGTATTAGTAAATGTACCATCATAGATTTGAGTGAACCCACAAGAAGGCGACCCATCTTTCAAAATAGCCTTCGTCGATTGGTGCTGTCTCATCATTTCAAGAGTCACCAATAGACCACGTTGAAAGCAACAGCTCACATCCTGACCAATTTCATTCAGGATGCGACCGTCTTTTTGAATCTCCGAAGGGATTCGCGGTGTTGTCATTCCCCCGAATTCCTCCGGGCAAATCGGCAACACGATATTGTCTTTTAATTGTTTGACAAGTTTCGGATTGAAGTTATTTTTGCCATTATATTTGCAATTATATCCCAGTAGGCAGGCGCTAACCGCTATGACTTCTCTCATGATAGCAACCTCTCACAAAGAATGATAGACTGGCTTCTAGAATGAATCGATATCGATGTTAATCCTTTTGCCAAGTCTTGATGCTGCTGCATAGGCAATTGTTCTGATTGCATTTGCAATTTTACCACCTTTGCCGATAACACGGCCCAGGTCTTCAGCATTCACCAGCACTTGAATTGTGACTGATGTTTCGTCTTCAGAAAATTTCTTGACGACCAAGTCTTCGGGATGTACGACTAATGGCGTAACCAAATCTAAGATTACCTTTTCGAAATTTACAGCCATTTTAAAAGTCCCCGACTACTTATTCTTTTTTGATTCAGCATATTCTGCGATGATGCCGTCTTTCGATAATAGGTTTCTAACGGTATCGGTTGGTTGTGCACCAACATTTAACCATTTCAACGCTAAAGCCTTATCGATTTGAACGAATGCCGGTTTTTTCGTTGGGTCGTAAAGTCCAACAATTTCTAAGTATCTGCCGTCACGTCTTTGTGAAGCTTCTGCGGCAACGATTCTGTAGAACGGACGTTTCGTTGTTCCGAATCTTTGAAGTCTGATTTTAACCATGGTATCCCTCCTGTTTTCAAAATCACAAGTATTGTATCAAATAAAGCAGATAGTGTCAAGTAAAATATATTAACAGATAAAAATTATTCTTTGAAGTCGTAAGATGCGAAATCCATTAAGGATTCTTCGACTTTTTTACACGCTTTCATCGCTTCGATTTGCTTGAAAACACGTTCAAAAATCGGTGAATCGACATAACCTGTTATATAATTTCGTTTCTCGTTTTTATAAACGACATGAACACCTAGTTTTTCTATTTCTGGAATGATTTTCGTTGTCGTAAAGTACACGACGAGTCCTTTTCTACTAACCATGATTAATGTCCTTTCGTATGACAAGATGCTTTTTTATCTGAAGTGACTAAACACTCTGAAAGCATCTGTGTAATTTTAAATGAGATATTGCGCAAATAAAGATTTAAAGTTTCATTGGCTTTTTGATAAGCAATATAATCTTTTGTTGAGTATAAAGCAGTTTTAGCTTCCATGAGCTTTAAAGTTGCTTGCTTATAATCAGGATGATATTTCCCGTATTTTGAGACTGAATCAAATTGCTGTTTTGCTTGATTAAACGCTTCAAATAAAGGGCTTAATTCGATCTTATCAATTGCTTTTTTTGCATTGAGATAATCTTTGTAAATGTCTAGATTTTTTATTTCATCAACAGCCTCATAAGTGAGGTCGATTAGTTGTGTTCGGTCCATTAAAATCACCTAACTATATTATACCATAAATGAAGAATTTATCACTCGTTTTTGAGGATGAGTTCTAGTTCAATGGCAGTTAATTCTCGGTAATCACCCGGTAATAAAGCCTTATCTAGATCAAGTAAACCAATTTTTTCACGTTTTAAATTCTTCACTTCATTGCCAATAAATTCAAACATCCTTTTGACTTGATGGAATTTACCTTCACTGATTGAAATGCGGCAGGTATTTTTTGAAACGTCAAAGATTTTTGCGGGCTTTGTCAAATAAGGTCTTTCTGCCCCATCTTTAATCATGACGCCTTTTTCTAAACTTTGGTAACTAGAAAGAGGGTCTCTTAAAGTGACATAATACGTTTTATAAATATCGTGTTTTGGGCTGATAACTTTATGTAAAAATTCGCCATCATTTGTCAGGACGATGAGCCCTTCAGAATCAACATCGAGTCTACCGCAAACATTGAGATCAAAACGATTAAATGGTGCGTCTATGAGCGTTGTATAAGGTTTATACATATCATCAACAGAAGCACAGATAACACCCATTGGTTTATTCATCATTAAATAGATACTTTCACGGTAGAAGACGAGTTCACCGTCAATCATCACTTGATCTTTTAACGGATCAATCGATATATCACTATCCTTAATCGTTTCTCCGTTCACCGTAATTCTTGATTGCCTAGCATAATTTTTTATTTCACTGCGACTGCCATACTTTAAATTTGAAAGCATTTTATCTAAACGCATCATAAAATCATCCTTTTTTTGGTAAGTCATATAATTTGTATTTTGTGTAAATTCTTAAGATTTCACCAACACTCCAAGCTTGCGTATAACAACCTCTTGATATCATACCATGATGACCATCAAAAATTTCAGCGATACCATTAATACAGTACTCTTGCATGTGTTTAGTAAAGCGGTGACAAATCTCTTTTGCATAAATTAATGCATCTTGTGAATAACCATAGGCATAAAGATAACTATCTAAATAGCCCCCTAATAAGAAAGGCCATACAGTTCCCATATGATAAGCATAGTCTCTTTTTTCAATCGGTCCTTCATAAATGGGTTTAAACCGCGGGTCCCGTATAGATAAAGTTCTTAATCCATAAATATCTAGTAATTCTTCTTCGACAACTTTCAAGACTATCTTGGCGAGTTCTTGATCAATGATTGGATAAGATAGTGACGCTGCGTACACTTGGTTAGGCCTAATAGAATCATCATCTAAATCGACGACATCAAGCAAACAACTGGTTTTTTGACTGACAAATCGCTTCAAAAATGAGGTTTTAACTGAGGTAGCTAGTTCTTCATAATGCAATGTGTCATCTTGTGCTAAATGACTATACTCTTTCATGATACAAAGAGCATTATACCATAAAGCATTAATTTCTACTGGTTTTCCGTGTCTCGGCGTTACAACAACCCCATTAATTCTCACATCCATCCATGTGACTTGATCTAATCCTGAGCCTGCATGAATTAAACCGTCACGATCCATCTTGATAGAAAAATCAGTACCATGTTCATATGCATATATTATTTTCTTTAAAACGGGATAAAGTTCATTGATAACAAAGGCTTGATCATTGGTTGCTTGATAATACTGATGAATCGCTTGAAAATACCAAAGCGATGCATCAACAGTATTATATAATGGTTCTTGTCCATCATCGGGAAACATATTAGGAATTAATCCATTTCTTTCATATAAGGCAAATGACTTTAAAATAGATTTGGCATCGTCATAGCGTTTAGTCGAAAGACATAATCCGCCAAACGCAATCATGGTATCTCTACCCCAATCTGTGAACCAAGGTAGTCCGGCGAGAATGGTCTGTGATTTAGTTGATTGACGGTAAGCAATAAACTGATCAGCAGCAATGATTAAGTTATTCATAAATTCATCCTCATAACCAGCATTATTAATCAGAGTGTGAAGTCGATTTTTGTAAGATTCAATGATTGATAATGCATCAATTTGCGGTAATTCCTCCGCGGTAACTATTAAATCAAATGTACGGTGTTCATGAGGCATCAATACATGTTTAATCTCAAAAGGACGATGATAGGAATCAAATCGGTTATCACCGGTAGAAAGATCAAATGTGTGTACGACATCTTGAATCGTATGTGAGAAACGATCATCAAAAACACCTGTAGAGTATCTCATCTTTATTTTGAACGATGGATCTTTTTTTAGAAATATTGTGATAATATCATCCGTGTTTATAACGGAATAATCAGAATCATTTGGCAAGGTAACATCGCCGTGAGATCTTAAGTTCAATAACGGTGAAATCGCTATTTTAGAAGCATTTCTGCCATTGATGATATCATAATGAATCGCAACTGTATTACTGCCATAAAGCGGTGAAATCGTCTTTTCAATGACGATATCTTTTATCACGTAGGTATAAGTTGGAACACCTGTAAAGACAAATCGTTCTAGAAACTGTTGGCCATCATAGGTTTTATCTTTACACACTTGAGCCGATGTCTGATACGAATCTGCGCCAATTTGAATCCGTTCTTCCGTTCTTACTAATGTCAAAAATCTCTCAATCGGAGGTATTTTCGATACAATCAAATAACCATGATGATGTCTGAAGGCAGAGTTCAAAACCGAACCCGATGAGTAACCACCGTTGCCAAGGGTCATCACCCATTCTGGGTTATCAGATAGATTGAATGATTGTATTTGTTCTTTTGAAAAATCATAGCGCATGATATCACCTCGATTAGTTCTATTTTATCATATTAAGCAGGTATTTGACATACGTTTACCAAGCATTCTTTATCACCATTTTTTTAAAAGTATGATATAATTTAATCGGTGATAACAATGATATTAATGAAAGATATATTACAAGAATTTGAACCGATTCTTCATAAACGTGCTCTTGATGTAAAACTACCTTTATCAAAAGAAGATTTCGAGACTATTCAAAGCATGATGGAATATGTTCATAACTCACAAAATGATGCCCTTGTAGAACAATATAGCTTAAGACCCGCTGTGGGTTTAGCAGCTCCACAAATTGGCGTATCAAAAAGAATGTTTGTGATGTCGACTTATGATGAAGATGGAACAATATTGCATGAATACGCCGTTGTTAATCCAAAGATTTTATCTTCATCAGAAGAGTTAACTTATTTACCGGGTGGCGAAGGCTGTTTATCGGTTGATGAAGCAAAAAACGGTCTCGTACCTAGAGCAAAGAGAATCAAGGTTCGGTTTAACAAAGTGAATCTTGAAACTGGCGAAACAACGGAAACTTTAGTAAAACTTCAAGATTATGTTGGCATTGTTTTCCAACATGAATTTGATCATTTGAATGGCGTCTTGTTTGTTTCAAAAGTTAAAGAAACACTTCCTAACGTCAAACCTATTGAATTCCCAGAAGATGATGAATAAAAGATTCCGCTTGGGAATCTTTTTTTATTCAACAATTCAATTAAATGATATAATGACATCATGACGGAGGTGTCATATGCGCTATAAGTATATTTCAATTCCCTTTATCTTAGGTATTCTATGTTTCGTGATATACCGCGTTGTATCTTGGTTCCCAACTGAAAACAATACCGTCATTTTTTTGAATTTTCTTATCCCGATAGGTTTTATTCTATTTGGAGCAGGATTATTACTCATCTTCATAAAAATGATTTTTATCGCAAAAATTAATTAAAAAGACAAACTCAATCTTTCAAGAGTTTGTCTATTTTTTTATTTATTTTGCATGAAAGCAGCGAAACGTTCTCCATAAGCAACAATATCTTTTAACTGATCCGCTGAAGGATTAAACTTTATTTTCAAAGGTTCCATCATCTTCATTTTTAATTGTGCAAGTCTTGCTTGAACGAATTCAGGGCCTTCACCGCTCCATCCATAAGAACCAAATGCCGCTGCTGGTCTTCCGCCATGAACGGTTCCATTTAAGGTCGACAAGACATCCCATACTGGTTTTACCGTATCACCAACAATCGTTGTGGTACCAATTAAGAAAGCATCTGATGCTTCAATTCGTCCAATGACTAATTCTAACGGAGTAGTGACTAAATCATAAAGTTCAACATTTGCCTTTTGAGAAAAGCCATTCAATATTCCTTCTTTAATCGCATGCGCCATTTTTTCAGTATATCCATACGCTGATGCATAAGGAATTATCACTAAAGGTTCATCGTTTGCTACTCTTGGTTTTGCCCATTCGCGGTAAACGACTTTACATTCTTCTAAGTTCATTGAATCAACGACGGGACCATGCCCTGTTAATACATACTTAATTTTTAAAGTTTCAATTCTGTCTAAAGCTTTATTCACAAACTTTTTAAACGGTGACATGATTGAATCAAAATAATGTTTAATCGAATATCGGTAATCGCCGATCTCTTTCACGTTTTTGGCTAAAACGCCTTCAAAAGCATAGTGAGCGCCAAAGAAATCACAGGTAAACAGCATTTCCTCTTCTTTCATGTATGTAAACATTGTATCTGGCCAATGTAAGAAAGGTAAGGGGTAAAATGTTAATGTCCGGTTACCAAGGGAGATTTCAAGTCCTTCTTTGGCTGTTATCGATTTAAAAGGACGATTGATGATTTCCTTAATGTTGTTAATACCAGGGGTGGTCGCAATGACCGTTAAATCAGGATTGATATCAAGGATTGAAGCAATTGAACCTGCATGATCAGGTTCAGTATGATTCATAATGAGATAATCAATCTTTTTAATATCGACTAAGGAACTGAGCTTGGTGATATAATCATCTTTAAAATTAATTTTAGTTGTATCAATTAAAGCAGTTTTTTCACTACCTTTAACTAGATATGCATTATAGGTCGTACCAAACTTGGTTTCCATCACGATATCAAACACACGTAGATCATAGTCATTGACGCCGATCCAAAATACATTCTTTTCTATTTCAAATACATTTGTTTGCATCTATGTTTCACCTCAAGACAATTATATCAAAAATTCGGATTTTCTCAAACGAATTGACTTATTATTCAAGGTAATTCATCGTTTATGTGAAAGAAAAACCCAATCACGAATGATTGGGCCGTTGATTAAAATACAGGAACAACTGAAATGCCGTATTCAGAGGTAATGAAGTTCGACACCGCATCTGACTGTAAAACTTCTAATAAGGCAACTATGGCAGGACTTTCTTCAGTTCCACTTCTCACTGCGATAATATTCGCATAGGTGACTGCAGCAACTGAATTTGTCGCTTCAGAGACAAGCAACTTGTCTGTAACGTTCGCACTTAAAGCGTAATTACCATTAATCACTGCATACTCAACGTCATCTAATCTTGAAGCTATCCCTGCAGCTTCAATTTCAACGATTTCTAAATTCAGAGGATTTGAAACAATATCTAAAACTGTTGCGTTAACACCAACCCCTGATTTTAGCGTTATTAATCCATTTGCTTCAAGTAATAATAAAGCTCTAGCCAAATTTGATGAATCATTGGGTACAGCGATGGAATCTCCCGTTGAGACTTCTGATAAACTTGATTTGGTTCCAGCATAAATGCCTAGTGGTTCAAAATGAACACTACCCGCTGAGACCAAGGCAGTATCATGGGCTTCGTTATAGGAATTAAGGTAAGGAACATGTTGAAAGAAATTGGCGTCTAATTCAGAATTAGCTAATGCATCATTGGGTAAAACGTAATCGGTAAATTCAACGATTTCTAGGGTATATCCTTTTTTGAGTAATTCTGCTTTTGCGAATTCTAGGATTTCAGCATGAGGAACTAAAGTAGCTCCAATTTTTATAGTAGAATCATTGATATCTTCTTTTAAAGTACATGCGGTTAATGTAAAAGCAGTTACAAAGATTAAAACTAAAGTAATTAATTTTTTCATTTTATTTTTCTCCTCTAATGGATTATAGTCTCTTGTCCAATTTTTTGGCAAGGATATTAAATGTTGTTTGAATGATTTCAACTAAAGCAATCAAGATAATAATGGTGATAATCATGATTTGTGTATTGTAATTGTAATAACCATATCTAATGGCAATATCACCCAAGCCTCCACCACCAGCAGCCCCAGCCATGGCTGAATAGCCTAAGAGAGCAATCGCAATAATAGGAATATTGCGAAGCAGTGAAGGAATGGCTTCAACAAAGTATACTTTTTTGATGATTTGAAATGGGGTCGCACCCATCGCAACGATGGATTCAATCAGCTGGGGATTGATTTCAAGCAATGCAGTTTCTACAATTCTTGCGACGAATGGTGCAGCTGAAATTGATAAGGGAACAATCGTTCCAATCGTTCCAATCGATGTTCCTACAATCCATCTTGTGAAAGGAATGAGCAACATCATCAAGATAATAAACGGAATTGATCTCATCATATTAACAACCCAACCTAAACCTTTGTATATTCGCTTGTTTTCGGCAATTCCACCACTTTTAGTTAAAGTGAGTATAACACCTACCGGAACACCTAAAACCGCGGATATGACCAAAGACAGTGTCACCATGAGAATGGTTTCAAGCGTTCCTTCTAGTAATAGATTAATATAGGGATTCATATTAATATTCCTTTCCTAGAAGTAGTTTTGTGATTTGTGCTTTGGGATTGGTGAAGACGTTTGAAACCAATCCTTCTTCTTCGATTTTTCCTTCATCAAGAACAATGACATGATGACAGATTGAACGAACAATACCGACTTCATGTGTCACGATGATGATAGTGACGTTTTCTTTTTGATTGATTTCTACGAGCAGTTTCATGATTTCTTTGGTGGTGACTGAATCTAATGCACTGGTAGGTTCATCACAAAGAAGAATGGAAGGATTGGTTGCCATGGCACGCGCAATCGCAACGCGTTGCATTTGACCACCTGACAATTTAGCAGGATATTGAAGTTCTTTACCTGATAGGCCCACTAAGTCAACTAATTGATGAACTCTATTATGAATGTACTCTTTATCGTAACCAGCGATTTCTAATGGAAATGCGATATTTTTAAACACATTCTTCTGCATTAATAATTGATAGCCTTGAAAGACAACACCTATACGTTTTCGTAAGGATCTTAACTCCTTAGCATCCATGTCCATGATGGCCATCCCATCAATTAGAACACCCCCTGAATCTGGAGAAACAAGACCAGATAGCACTCGTAATAGAGTGGATTTTCCTGCACCTGACATTCCAATAATGCCAGTGATGGACTTATCTTCAATAAGCATAGATATATTATCTAGCGCTAGTAAAGGTTGATTATTCACTTGATAAGTTTTGGTTAAATGAGTAATTTTAATCATGATTAGCCTTCTTTCTAAAAGAAAAGGAATGCTTTTTGAGCATTCCAAATAATAATTATAGTTATCTTAAAAAATCATCAATTGCCTAAAAAAAAGCAAAAAAAAGACGATGGTTCAAGTACGCCATAAAAAGACTGGTTATACTCTATTGCTTTAACGGGCAATCACGTCGTAGCCTAATCATTTCTGACTCGGTACGCGACTCCAAGATCATCTCTATAGATACTTTGCATTACCCGCTTTCACCTAGTCCGGGTTCTCTAAAAAATGCGTTTCACTACAGCGCTTCTTTTCACTGTCTTTATAATATTACTGACAATTATATCAAAAGATTTAATATATGCAAGATGATAAATAATCTTTTTTCAATCAAAATCGATGAAAATGCTTACAAGGCATTATATATAATACCAAAAAAGAAAAGAGCTTGATAATACTTTTTAAGTATCATGAAGCTCATTCTTTATTATTCTGTTCCTTCTCTTAAAATTGCTAATAACTCCTCATATGCAAATACGCGGTAGCGAATATCACCTTCAACTTGTTTTATGATTCCAAGATCAACAAGTATTTTTATCGCTTTGGAGGTTGTATTAAATGATTTGTGAATGAAAAGACTTGCTTGTTTGATATCGATAATAGGGTGTGATTCGATATAATCAAATAATTGATATATTGCACTTTTTGATTTGTATATAAGCTTATCAATTTTATCAATATTGATATTATGTAGGTTGATAATCTTGTTAATCATGTTAATTGCATCCGTTGAAGCAATGATAATCCCCCTTAAAAAGAATTTAATCCAGGATTCATAATCATCTTTTAACCGAACATCCATAAGTCTATCATAATATTCAGTTCTATTCATTTTAAAGTAGTATGAAATATAAAGCGTATCATAATCAAGTAGTAGGTATTCCTTTAAGAGTAACATTATTAATAGTCTGCCAATTCTCCCGTTACCATCTAAGAACGGGTGAATGGTTTCGAATTGATAATGAATCAAAGCAATTCTTGTTAGACGATCGGATTGAAAATCATCATGAAGATACTTCTCTAAATCATTTAATGCTTGATTCATATCCTCAATATTAGGTGGAATGAAACGCGCATTTTTCAAAGTACTACCAGCAGGTCCAATCCAATTTTGTGAAATTCTTATTTCTCCCGGATTTTTTTCCTCTCCTCTTAATCCGCTCAATAGTAATTTATGAACTTCTTTAAAAAAACGAACCGAGAGTGGTAATTTTAATCTTAAGTTATTTGCATAATTCAATGCTTTTACATAATTCACAACTTCAGTAACGTTTAGATTGTTATTAACATCGATATATGGGTTAAATATATCATCCATTGTTGCTTGAGTGCCTTCTATTTGGCTCGTTAATAAAGCCTCTTTACGAACATACATGGATATGAATAAATCAATATTTAGTAGCTGTTTTGAAATGCCATTTAATTCTCCTAGAATATGATAAGCGTTCGTCAATAAAGATAGCATTTCATCATCGATGCTAATAAAAGGATCTGGGGGTAATTTAGTTGGACTAAAGGACAAATATTTCATTGAACCACTCAGATTACTAGTGAAATAACCAGATCGTTTCATGAATAACACCTCCAAAATGAAATTATAAGTCAATTATAACATTTTAATTTCAATTTGTCGAATTTTTTGAAATTAAATATAATAATTACATTAACAACCAAGATTAAGAGGGGGTTGGGACTAATCTATATGAATAAAAAAACGGTCATATTAGTTAGACTAATAGACCGAAATAAAAACATATGAATAAAGAATGGAGGACCCAGTCGGATTTGAACCAACGATCAGGGAGTTGCAGTAATAATAAGTGGACTTACCGATTTAGTTGTATTAAAAAATGAACGTAATCTCTATAAATCTCCCTTCCTACTACTTAAATAAAAAAATTATTTATATGGGTATTTCATCAGGCACTCAATAAATGGATTAGTGATTATCAATATTTAATAATTAAAAAGTATATTTTGTGTATTCTTAAACTTTTTTTGTATACAAATCATATTTTAATACTATAAAGTTATAATGTCAACATAAAAATACGAAAATAGTTTAAAATTATTCCTATAGGGGGGATAATATGTGGTTTGATACATTAAGAGATTTAAGAGTCAAAAACAATCTGACACAATCAGATATCGCAAAAATGTTAAATATTAGCCAGGTTTCATACGGCAGATATGAAATAGGAGCATCCCAACCAAAGTTTGAAACGCTCCTTTTTCTTGCTGATCAATATAAAGTGACAACAGATTATATCTTTGGAAGAACAAAATACTCAATAAAAGCTAACAAGGAATTAAAACAATTGCTATCGAAAATACAAACAGATCTAGAAGATATAAAGAAAATGCTATAAATCCTGTTTATGAAGCTACAATTACTTAGATCATAATTATCTATATCAAAAAACGAATCAAAGGCTAGTATGCCCTTTGATTCGTTTTCATCGTGTAGCGAATTTGTGATATATGAATGTGTGCAGTATTTGATAATAAACGATACAAAGTAACACTGATTATCTACCATATTTTTTAAATCAAAAGTAACTGTTCGGTTATAGTTTTATCCGTATTTATGTTATGATAATGTCATTACACTTTTTCAGTATTTTTATCCAAAATAACATCAATCCTTTTATTTATCTCGTCACATATTGATTGTATAGTTATTGAATATATATCCCATAAAATGATTATATCTTCATTTGTTATTATGATTAGTCTTTTATTTAAAAATCTTAAAAACGGCTTAACTATCATCTTTGTACTAGAGTCGATAATCAAAGTTTTTTTAAAGAAGTAATATTTGCTTGTTATGGAATTATCACTAATAATAATTCCAGTACCAAATAACTTGTATCCAATATACAATATTTCGAACAAAATAAAAGCTATAATGGCCGCCTTTTCAATTAGACTAAAAATCTCGTAAAGTTCAATAAAAAAACGATATGATACTAACAACAATAACAAAATGTGAATTATTGTTTCCTTAAAACTGTATTTTATTTTCATTATATTCTCCTCTTCTATCCATTTTAATATACTCCAAAGGGAGGATTTGCTAAAATATGTTTAGGGTATATAAACCCATTGTTATAGTAAATTTCAACATAAAACACTTTTGATATATAGCCATCACATTTCCTAGTAAATGTAACAGCTATCCAGTAATTAATAGAAGTATCTGCCAAATCTAAGATTCTTCCAGCAAAGTCAACAAATATTAATGCTAAAGATAATTCTGTGGGTACAGATTTAATAAAAATAGTCATGTAAACACCTAAACCAAAAAGAGTAGTATCGAGTTTATCATAGTATAAATAGCTATTTAGTGTAATTTCCCGATTTATTTCCCATTCATCAGAATATAGATAATAGAAATACAATTCTTCTATCGTAAATACAGTTTGAATGGGATCAACTACTCCACTACCATCAGAGGAATATTCATTAATAGTCTTTAATAAATATCCGCTTGGATCAGAATAATTAACCGGATTGTTTTCACAATAAGCATACATATTAGTGGATAGAATGTCACCTTGTTGACCTAATAATCCATCACTACTAATAAATCTTCCGATTTCAGGATTATAGTATCTTGATTGTAAATAATAGAGTCCAGTCTCTATATCATAT
>PGXM01000019.1:31634-32929 GCA_002839155.1 Tenericutes bacterium HGW-Tenericutes-1 | reverse complement strand
TTTCAGGATTATAGTATCTTGATTGTAAATAATAGAGTCCAGTCTCTATATCATATCGATAACCACGATAAGTATATGAATTTGCTTTATATACGTTTTTAAATCCAGGATCAATACTTTTTTGAATTATGTTTCCATAGGAATCATAGTCATATTTTACAACGACATTTCCATCTTGGTCGACAATCGCTACTATATCACCTTGAATGTTGTTAATATAGAAATAATCTTCTGAGTTTAGATTAAAACTTACCAAGGTTCCATCAAAATCATAAGTATAATAAATATCTCGAGTTGTTTGAACTAAATTTATTACACTGTATATTTCTTCATGAATAACGTTACTTCCTAGCAAATCATATGTATATTGTTTGTAATTTAACCCCTCAGTAATCGTTTTACTAGTGCGATAACCATCAGCATTATAAGTATAATTAATGACCGCATGAAGTGTATTATAGTCGTCATAAATAGAAATTGACATCAATGTTCTAGCTTCCCATTCAAGAGTAGCGTGACCATAGACTTTTACATCATCTTCATCATAAATATCTTCTTCTAATTCGTCTAAATTAATATATATAATATTAGTAATCTCTAGTGGATTTCCTTGTTCATCATAAGAAACGATATATCGGGAGTATTTCAAATCGTTTACATAAATATCATAATAATCAAGTTGATCATCCAAAACAGAATCAAAGTTATAATATAAATCATATTCAGAAGGGAAAAGTCCATAATCAAAGTAAACTTTTGATATTAGTAGAATTTACCATAAGAATTATATTTTTCTCTTGATGTAGTCTAATATCAAGTTCTCTATAGAGATTAATGAGTCTTTATAAATATCATAGATTACTATTTTTTTATCATTATTTTTAACAACCAATTTTTTAAATGTATATTTTAAGTTTAACCAGGTCCCGTGTCGAATGGTAGTATATTCATTAATCTCAAGTTTATTTGTAATAAAGTAAAATTTTTTATGTAGAAAGCCATCTTTAATTACTAGTGGTATCCCAAAGTACGGATATAAATTATAGATTATCAATACAGAAATAATGATACCAACAAGAATATCTACCACAATATATAAACCTCCAAAATACTTATAATATATCAATAGTGCAATTATTAACGAGTAGTTAGGCATAATAAAAGAATTTGTTATTTTGATTTTTGTTCTCATAAAGTCTTGTATAATCAAAACGTCTTTAGTAGATGGTTTGATTATCCTTTCTTATATTTTTTTGTATCTTTATTTGTTTTTGATTTATAATCGAATTAAGCAC
>PGXM01000019.1:0-31585 GCA_002839155.1 Tenericutes bacterium HGW-Tenericutes-1 | reverse complement strand
AATATTTACTATTATTACTTGGCATAGTTTATCATCCTTTCAGTTTGTACCCATATGATACCATATCTTACCCACTGATTAAAAACCATACCAATTCACTATCCCCCTTGAAATAAAAATAAAAAGACACTCGAAATCGTAATTTGCGATTCGGGGTGCCTTATTTGTCAGCAATCATTCTTCATCGTTAACTTTACTATCTTTATTGCATTTATAATAAAAGATAAATAGAATTTTAACTGTTCGTGTTTATTATAATAATAATTTAATAATAAATCAACAGGAAATAAAAAATTATTTATTATTTTATTAAACGCTGTTTAATAGAGTTTGAAATCATCTTTGATTGGTGGTATTAATTTCCATTCATCCATTTTTTTATTATAGATAATTGAAGTAACGTTTTTGAGTAATTGAAATTATATGTAAACATACTTTTTAAAAATAATATATCAATAAAATCTGTTTCTCATGGAATGAACTTGACTTAATAATATGCGAATGTTGAAAAACTTTAAGATGAACTAAAAGTCCAATTATCGACCAGAACAAGATATTTCATTTTTCATAATCTACTCAAAATAAGGATATATCAACGAATCGATTGATTTATGTAATGAAATATCAGACAATAAAATAAAAATGAAATTGCATTCGATATTAGCATTCATTTTTTATATTTCAATCATATTGAGAAATAAATTCCAAATTCACCTAAAAGCATTTCAAATCATTTTTACATAACAAGCGTAAAAAAATTGTATCATGTATCATTATATCGAGGAAAGCAATAACTTCATTGCCAAAAAAATTGGTTTTCTCGATAAAAAAACGGTCATATTAGTTAAACTAATAGACCGAAATAAAAACATATGAATAAAGAATGGAGGACCCAGTCGGATTTGAACCAACGATCAGGGAGTTGCAGTCCCTTGCCTTGCCACTTGGCTATGGGTCCAGAAACTGTTTAAAAAAATGGTCGGGATGACAGGATTTGAACCTGCGACCTCCTGGTCCCAAACCAGGCGCTCTACCAAGCTAAGCTACATCCCGATAATAATGGCGCGCCCACCAGGAGTCGAACCCGGAACCTTTTGATCCGTAGTCAAACGCTCTATCCAATTGAGCTATGAGCGCGCGTGTGGGGCTTTTCAAAAAAGGACTTGGGTTGTCCAATTTAGAGCCGATATATATATTACCAAAATTCAATCAAAATTGCAACGATTATTTACTGAAAACCTGATAAAAATTTATGGTTTGAAGCATGCTAAAGCATCTAGCAACAAATCTTTTCATCGTTTTGGTATAATAATATTCAAAGGACGTGAGATTATGGACAAATATCATCAAAAGGAAGCCATAAAAATAACTGAAATTGAATTAGTTGTTAGAAACCTCAAGTCAATGACAGAATATTATACAAATTCTTTAGGTTTCAGTGTTATATTTAACGACAACAAAAAAACAATATTAAGTGTGGATGGAATCAACCCAATTATTACACTCATCGAAGATAAAAAAGCTGTTAAACGTGGAAAAACTACTGGTTTATATCACGTAGCGATATTATTACCTTCTAGAAGTGATTTAGGACTTTTTTTACGTCACGTTATTAATCATCAAATACCAATTAGTGGCGCAGCAGACCATGGCGTGAGTGAAGCGTTATATTTTCAAGATCCAGAAGATAATGGCATTGAAGTCTACACTGATAAAGATGATTCAACGTGGTATGATGAATTTGGAACACTTGTGATGTATACTGCAGATATTGATTACTCAGGTATCTATTATGCTGCAAAAGAAAATGAAACATTTACTTCATTACCGATAAGAACTACATTAGGTCATCTTCACTTATCTGTTAGCTCCTTAGAAAGCGCTAGAAAGTTTTATATAGAAGCCATTGGATTTGACGTTGCATTCGATAAATTGCCTAGAGCTTTATTTGTTGGTTCGATGAATTATCATCACCATCTAGGACTCAATACATGGATGGGTGATAAGAAACCAAGTCCCTTATCAAACGGTTTAAAATCATTTGTTATTACTTACCCTAAATGTGAAGAGATAGATGCAGCTATGAAAAAAATATCGACCTTAAATCTGCCGGTAATAGAAATCGAAAACGGATACCAAACAACGGATTTTGATGGAAATACTGTATTTTTAAGATTAGTTGCCTAAGAATCAAAAACATCGCCGTTTAGCGATGTTTTATTTTTCCCTATGTGCTTCTTTTTTTGTTTTATACATCCATTTTTCTGCCTGATCAAATGTATCATTTAAGGATTGATCCATCGATGTTTTTAAACCGAACCCAACAGCGATAGAAATCGGATGTCCGTTAATCAAAGTTTCACTACATTTTACTTGAATGGATGTCGCCAAGGCATGTGCTTTTTCTTCAGTTGTATTGGGGGATATAATCACAAACTCATCGCCACCATACCGAATAACTTCATCTTTATCACCCTTTAAGGCACTAATAATTTCGGCGGCCTTAAAAAGCATTTCATCTCCATATCGATGACCGAGATGATCATTGATGTATTTTAAATCATTTAAATCGGTAATTATGATTGATAGCGGTAAATATTCTGCTTTTTCTAGTTCGACAAACTTCATATCCATATAAGCTCGATTATGCAATTGTGTCAAATTGTCATGATAACTCAAATAAGTTAATTTCTTATTCATTTCATCATGCCGTCTTTGAATTCTCATCAAATGCATTCCTACAATTGCAATTCCCATTCCGGTTCCGGAAAGCGAAGTAATCATATAACCCCATGTTATATAGAACATTGTTTGATACAAAAACGGATAAAGTAAATTAATGAGTCCGAGAATAAATATCATCGTAACTGCAAACAAACTATATTTTTTATCTTTGATAATAAAAATTACACCTGATGCAATAATGTATGACGCAAACGTTCCAAAAATAGAATATAATTTTATCACTATATGAACGTTCGTTTGGCCAATAAGAATTACGATGATGAATAATATGATATCGATGCCAATGAGCCATGTAGGTACTTTCATATCAAAGAAACGATGTGTCGCATGCAAAAATAACATACCAGAAATTAAGATAAATGTATAATAATTAGCGAGTAATAAAACTGAGCTACTTAGGTTAAAGAAATATAGATTGACATATGCAGCTAAAATCGCAAACCAAAAAATCGCCCAATTTTTCAAATAGTTTATCTTTTGCATTTTGTATTGAACAAGCATTCCAATACCTAAGATAAGCGATCCTATTATGAACGACAAGACAACCCAAGATATATAATCTAGATTACCTGGCATAGTTCAATCTCCTTTTAAAACTATTAAAATTTTATTTTTGATTCTGTTGTTTTACCAACGTTTTATTATCATACATTCGTTGGTCGGATAAATTAACTAAGTCTTCTAATACATCAGAATCGTAGGGATAGGTAGCTATCCCACAACCAAATGTCACAATGACTTTTTCATGATTTAAAATCAATGGATTTTCTGAAAAAAATTGACGCATTGATTCGATTTTATCTAAGACGTCTAGTCCAACACTATCTGGATATATGAGCATAAACTCATCGCCACCCAGTCTTGAAAAAATGACATTATTATCTTTTAATTTCCGAATAATATTGGAAAAATATCTTAACGCTTCATCACCAGCATTATGTCCAAATTGATCGTTAAGTTCTTTTAAGTTATTCAAATCAATCGAACAAATCGCAAATGGACTTCTGGTTTTTCTAGCTTCTTCATAGCGTTTCTCTAAAAGTTCTTGGTGGTAACGTCTTGATACAGCTTGAGTTAAAACATCATACCTCGTTTGCGTGATAGCTTTACCGTAAAGCTTATGAATCGCAATTGTAATTTCGATTTGTTTTGCTAAATGCTTGATCATTCGTTTATCAGTTTCATCAAAAATAGTTTTCGATTCGAAATTATCAAGGTTGATAGAACCATAAAACTGATCATTGTGTTTAAATGAACAAGTCAAAATTGATTGAGCCACTAATGCTCCTTCTTCATGTAGTTTTTTGACAGTCTCACCTTCAACATGCGCCTCATCAAACACTTTTAAATCCTGAATGATGGCTGGGGCGTACATATCCTCTAATTGTGATTGGAATAAATCATCAATCTTTAGCGTGATTTTTTGTAAATTCTTTAATGAATAGCCAAACGCTGCTCGATACTCCATCACTTCGCCATTATAGATTAAGATACTTCCAGCTTGTGCTTTCGGGACAACCTTGATTGCTTCTTCCAAGACCATTTGTAAAACGTCATCAAACTGATCGTTTTCCAAAATTTCAGTGGTGATTCGCATCATTCCTTCAGTAATCCGGTGTGATTGATCGAGATGTGAATAGGCTTCTTGAAGTTCTGTATAAGATTCTTTTTGTACGTAATTGTTTTTCTCTAATTGTGTGAGCAAAGATCTTCTTTTTACATCCGTGTTATATTGAACGGTCGTGTAAACATAACCGAGTAGAGACAACATCAAACTAATACGTAAGTTCTCAAAAAACAAAGGTGAAAAACCATGTACTGAATAAATGGCATAATTAAAGAAAAGCGGCGCTAAGACGAATATAGCGATTCTTTTCTTAGGTGAATACATTTGAATGAGTGATGCTGCAAATACAGCGATGATATAAGAATATATTTGATTAGAAAAACCTTGAAAATTATAGGTGACAACAATCCCAATACCAATAATCATAAATGGATGTAAAAACATTAAAAGTTTTAAAAATTTGGAGTCAGTTTTATAATCAGTCTTCATGACGGAATAAAAGATAATTGTTTGCATAATCATCCATATTCCAGATAACAAATAGACATCTGCACTTTTTATTTGTGAAAGGTCAATGAAAAAATATGACGTGAGTTCTAAGATGGCTATGAGGATTGAAGAAACAAATCCCATTAATACATCATAATGTTCAACGTCATTTCGACTTCGTAAATCTTTAATATCGATATAAAGTTTTTTTATGTATCGAACAAATCTTAACATCGTTCATCAAATCACTTTCTCTGACGATATTTCATATTATTCTTTGTAGTTCAAACAATGCTCTTCTATTATACATTAAAATGTATAGAACGTAAAGAAGTGAATAGATTGAATGATGATGAAAAAATCTACTTTTTTCATATGAAAAGAACATCAATAAATGATGTTCAATAAAATAGCGTATTAATTAAGAAATTTGACTGAATTTAATTACAATGACAATTAAATATCATTGATAGGTGCAATATAATCTATTTATAACTGAATATGAATGTCGCCTGTAAGCGTACTTTTACTAACAATTTCGATATCGGTATGATTTTTATTTTTGATAGTAATGTCGCCACTAACTGATTTGAGCGATACGCGCGAAGGATAAAACTCCATCCCTGTAATATCGCCGCTGACCGAATGAAGGGCGCAATCTTGACATAGTGAATCTTCAATACGAATATCGCCGCTTACGGTATTGAGTTTCATTTCTTTACCAACATAGACTTTTTTCATGTGCATGTCGCCACTCACTTGTGATGAATTCAGATTTTCTAGTTTAACATCTGTAATCATCAAATCTCCACTCACGGTATTCCATTTAGACGTAGTGATTATTGCATTTAACATAGTAACATCACCACTCGTTGTCGAAAGCGTCAATGTATTGGCATTGAGATTTGCATAATACAAATCACCACTGACGATATTGATTTGGAAATTCGTGATAACAAGGCTCTTTGGAATTTCTAAAATCAGTTGGATGTCATCGTTTTTTGATTTCATAAAGATAAAGCCTGACATTTTCGGGGCTTCAATAACAAGTTCATTATCTTCATAGGTACAGGTGTATTTACTTATATCACCTTTTCCCGAATAATGGACATGGATTTGTTCATCTTGAGAATGAACAACAGAAATATCTTCAGCGACTAAACTAATTTTAATTTTTAATTCACTAGATAGCGTTGAAAAGTTTTTCCAAGCAAGATAGCCTTCAGGAATATTAAAAGGCTCTGCTTCGTGGGTTGAGAAACTAGCTAATTCCTTAGCGAGGTTGACAGGATCACCAAATCGTTTTTTCATTTCTTCTTCACTGAGTCCTTCAAGCATTGCGTTTTGAATCATTTCTTCATGGTCGGCAATAATTTCGTTAATGTCTTTCTCAAGCATATGTTGTTTAGTTAATTCGTTCTTTAAATCTTCTAAGAATTTCTTCATGTTTCTTTCCTCCTTGGTTGATGATGTGATAGACACCACCGATGAATGAATCCCATTCTTCTCTGAGTTGCATATAATACGTGAATCCTTTTTCTGACATTTTGTAATATTTTCTTGGGGCCCCTTCATTTGATTCTACTAAGTAAGTTGTGAAATAACCTTCGTTTGTTAAACGTCTTAAAATAGGGTAGATTGTGTTTTCATTCACATCAATATACTGCGATAAATCACTGATGATTTGATAGCCATAGGTATCTTTTTCAACCAATGTCGATAAAACACAAAGTTCAATAATCCCACGTTTAAATTGTGCATTCACATTCATCACTCCTTTTCACAACTAATTATAACACAGTACTGTTTGTCGCACAATACCTAATTTGTATTTATTTTACCATTTGATTTAATCAAATGAAAAACGGAATTGCTTTTGAGAGCAACTCCGTTTGATTCATTTAAGTTTGATTAATTGCCGTAACAAGTAGGATTGTCGTAAGTAACGCCCTTCGTATCGACGGTTACTTTCGTGATTTTTACTTCACTGACTGGACGGTCTTGGTAGCCTGTATTAACGGTCGCAATAGCGTCTAATGTATCAAATCCACTGATGAGTTTCCCAAAAGCGGCATACTGTCCATCAAGATGAGGACTGTTCTTATGCATGATAAAGAATTGGCTCGTCGCAGAATTCTTAACACTGGTTCTCGCCATTGAAATCACGCCACGGTCGTGCTTTAAATTATTTTCAAATCCGTTGCTTGAGAATTCGCCAGCGATCGTACAAGTATCTTTTGAACCCATACCGCCTTGAATCATGAAGTCTTCAATCACACGATGAAACGTTGAACCATCATAAAAATGGTCATTAGCAAGTTTGATAAAATTACGGACGGTATTGGGAGCGATATCATAATATAACTCTAATACCATGGGTTCACTGTATCCTTTTACAGAGATTGTTACTACGGGATTGGTGTTGTTACTGGTGTTCATGGTTGTTGTTTCCTTTCCGCACGCTACAAGCGTCATTGTTAAGATTAGTGAAGTAATCAGTAATAATTTTTTCATGCTCAACCTCATTTTAAATATTTCAAAACCTATTATACACGAATCACATCAAAAAATTAAGTAAAATCCTCTACTTGTTGACATAAACACCTTATGAAATAACTGATTTTTATTAACATGAATCAAAATAATAAATTATCTGGAGTTTTTAATTTTATATAAGCTATATCTATTACTTCTGATTATAATCAAATTCCCGATCACGAAGACCAGGAATTTTTTATTTTAATACATTTAATTATGATTCATCTTTCATGTATATTCCGTATAAATCAATATCCTTTGCAGGCATGGTTGTATAGTCACTTAATAAAATACGTTCAACTTCACAATACCAACCATCAAATACGTATCCTTCAAATGTTATGAATTCATGATCAATAACACTTTCATAAAGTAAATCATAAACTTCTGTAACATAGATTTTTGGGGTATGGAGAATGGCAGTATCTGTATCACCTAATTGACCATATAATGACGTTCCTGCCGTGGCTAAAGTACCCGCTGAAGAGATAAATGTGGTTGCTCGACCACCTGTAATAATCTCAATGACCGGATAATTTAGATAATCACTTAATGCCTCTGTGATCTCGATTGGGGTATTGGATGAAGAAGGTGTCGCAACTCCAAAAGCACTATCATAATTTATCCCCCAAACAAACACACGGTACTCAGAACTAATCGCAAATACATATTCATACGCAGCGGAAATATAATTAATCTTTTCACCCACACCCAACTCAAAATTAGGTTCGATGATGATAGGTGAAAGACTACTCGTAGTATTTCCGTTTCCAAAATAACCGTTTGAATTTTGTCCCCAAACAAAAATCCTTCCTGTGCTTGTGACTAGATGGACAAAATCATGAGAAGTACTTATAACTTCAATCGTTTCACCCAAATTAAGGGGAATAGCCGTTGTGATTTCAACCGGTGAGAGCCGATTCGTCGTTGTTCCATCACCAAGTTGCCCAGCACCATTAAAGCCCCATGTGAAAACTCGTTTTTCTTCAGTGATAACAATACCATAGTTGTCACCTGCTTTAATTTTGATGATAGAATCTGATTCACCAATGTTAAAACTGCCCGTAATGTCATGAACTAATTGATCTGAAATATTAGTACCTATTCCCATTTCTCCATTAAAATTACTGCCCCAAGTTAGAATTCTGCCATTCGAAGTTAATAGAATATTGAAATAATCACCGGAATCTACATCAACAATCGTTTCACCTTCTAATAGCGATAGTTGACTTGTTATGTCAATAGGGAGACTTGAGTGTGTTAGTGCTTGTGAAGCAATTTGGAAACTTGTGTTACTTCCAAATCCATATAAACGTGACTCATTCGTTAACATAAGTGTGTGATAACCACCACATGTAATCTTATTAAACCACTCAAATTCATTCAAGCTAAAATTCTCGGTAATTTCAACGGGATAATCCCTTTTTTCTAGTGTGTTATCGCCTAACTGACCTGAGTAGTTACTCCCCCAAGTAAAAACTCGATTATCTGAACTTGTTAGAATTGTATGACTATAACCCATACTAACTAGGTTTAATGTAATAGCTCCATGAAGTGGATAACTATAATGATAAGATATCTTATATGTGTTTGTCGTCCACTTCGCATAAAGCGTTAAATCATGGGCAGGCATATGATCTAAATCAAACGGATTCAAATAATCCTCATCAATATACCATCCGTTAAAAGTATGCCCTAAACGTGTGGGCGATTCAACCACTAGTGTTTGATTATAATCAAAAGTTGAGGTACTGATGATATTTCCTCCATTTGAATTATATGATATATTGTATTGATTAATATTCCATTTCGCATATAACGTCATGTCGTTTACAACTTGATTAAATAGTGTAAATTCGTAATAAAAAGGATCTTCACTTGTATACCAACCATCAAATGTATAACCTTCTTTCGATGGAACCGGAAGTAAAGCGGGGTATCCTCTTTCAACTTGAATTGAGTCAAATGAATTACCACCATTTGAATCGAATTCAATTTCATAGGTCAAGACCAACGTTGTTGTATCAGATATTTCAGTCGTGGTAGTCATAGATGTAGCGGTTGTATTAAATGTTGCAGTCGTGGTGGACAAACTAGAAATCGTAGTTGTTTCACTGGTTTTATCACAAGATAATAGAATCATTGATAAAGCCAATATGAATGACAAAAAAACGATTGCCCTTTTCATCGTATCCTCCAATAGTTTATATTTTAATCTAAATTCATTATAGCACTGTTGAAAAACCAATCAATATCACCATTAAAAATAAATTTAGAAAATAAAAAAGCATCTAATTTCTAACAGATGCTTTACTTAGATTAATATTTATCTTGCATAACTCTTAAAAAAGCTGCACTGTAATGTTCTAGTTTGATAATGAAATGACGATTATCGTAAATAAATCCCAAATCTCTTCTTAACGTAACGGTGGTGTTGCTTGTTTCTTGAATTGGAATTGACTCATTAATTGACCCTGTTAAATATAGATAGTTTTCGCGATACTCCATATGAATCGGTCCAACTTCATTTTGTGAATCATCTTCCATATTCATATAAGACAATAATCCATTACTTGCAATAACTGATTTTCTTAATTCATTGGTAAACTTTCTTTGATATTGATTCCAATCAATCAAATTATCGAATACAAAATCACGGATAAAACCGTATTTGTCAATATAGCCTTCTTTATGGCACGAAATACATCGAATTAAATTCCCTTCAGAATGTATGGAATTAATTGCTTGGCAATGAGGACAAACATAGACAACATTCTCTATTCCTTCGGCTAATTGTTTCCCAGGATGAGGGATCATGACTTGTCTTTGATACTCATAATCATTATGATAAAGAGCTTTGTTTATGATAACGCCAATCTCTTCATTCGGTAAAGTTTGTAATAACTCTTTAGTGATCTCTAAATTGTAGTTTAACTCGATTTGACGGCGTTTCCGCTTTCCTGTTGCCCATCTAGGCTTCGATAGGTAACCACCTTTAACGTTACAAATAATGACGTCTAAATTGAGTTTTTTTATCAGTTTCATTGTTGAATCCTCTACATAGCCTGTTTCACCATAAAAGGTGGTATCCCCTTCAGGGAAGATTAAAATCGGATACCCTTTTTTAACTGAATTGAAGATATTTTTGATGGTTGTAATATCACTTTTACCTTTTGACTTTGGAATAACATGGGCAACTTGTGACACAAGAAATTTTGAAGGTTGTTTGGTAAATAGCGTTTGAGATGCAATAATAAAAGGGACTTTTCTAAAGCGAAGTGGCACATGGACAACATCGAATAAAAATGTATGATTTGCAAGCATCACATAGGGTTCTTTTCGATTAAAGTTTACCGAAGGATCTCTTTTGACAATCCGTTTTGCATCGAGCCACATCCATAGATATACGAGAGGTTTAATTAAGAATAAGAGAAAGTTTTGTTGCTTATCAAGTCGAGTTTTTTTCATAGCAATCCTCCAAGCACTTTAATAATAATATAACATAAATGGAATAAAAATGACAAATAAAGCAAATAAAATTTGATTTGAAAGTAAAAAATTGCTCTGTGGTGCTATACATTAAACAAGATGAGGAATATAATAAAAAATGAAGGGGATGTTGACATGAAAAAACTTACGTATAAGATTATTTATTGGTCTTCAAGAATACTTTCATTTGCGCTTCTCATTTTTATGTTCTTGTTCTCTCTCGATGTTTTTGAAATTGAAGCTACGCTATGGAATCAATTATTAGGGTTATTGATGCATAATATTCCTCTACTTATCTTGTTACTATCGATTATCATTGGATGGAAACTAGAAATTATTCCAGCCGTTACTTTTATGATTGCTTCTATAACACTAGTGGTTATGTCCTTATTAAATGATAATATTACATCAATCTTATTCATCTTCCCACTCATCATTCCTGGAATTGTTGTTAGTATACTCTTTTTCTGTAGTTGGTTTTATAAAAAGAAAGTAATCGCAGAATAATAAAAAACAAAGGAAACCAATCAGCTGGTTTCCTTTTAAAATATATTAAGAAGATATTAGTCCCCTATGACCCATTCACCGTAAAGTGACAGGTTAGCGATGGGGGTCATACCGGTTGTTAAGAAGGGATTTATGAGTCCTGCATCACTGTACCAACCATCAAATGCAAATCCATCCTTTTCTGGTTCATATAAAATATAGGAAGTATTCAAACTTATTATTTCACTTTTTAACAAGGTTTGAGAATTCGAAATCAATGTTATTTCAAGTGGTGTTAAAGTATCCGTCGTTGTATTATCTCCTAATTTTCCATTTTCATTATCGCCCCAGATAATGATTTTTCCATAGGTTGTTAGTAATGATGAATGTGCTTCACCTGTTGATAATAATCTAAATGCTTCGTTAGATACTAAATTAAATTGACTGGTGATATCTTTTGGCGAAGATAAATTAGCATTCAACCCATCACCCAATTGACCGTTTAAATTTTCACCCCATGAAAAAACTCTTCCTTCTGATGTAACTGCGATTGAATATCTATATCCAGATGATGATAATACAATATGCTCATTGAGTCCGAGAATAAATTTATCTGTGATATCGACTGGCGAGTTTGTATTAGTAAATGTCTCGTTACCAAGTTGTCCTTTGGTATTATTTCCCCAGGTAAATACACGGTCATCCGATGTGACAACCATGGTGTGATACCCGCCTAAACGAACCGAAATTATAGTCTCAGATGAATTGAGATTCAAATAACTTGTTATCTCAGTGGGATTAATTTGAAGATTATTCGTTCCATTACCCAACTGCCCATAGGTGTTATTTCCCCATGTAAATAATCTACCTTTTGATGTTAATGCCCCTATATGAACATAACCTAAAGAAACATCCACAACTTTTTCATCCTCATCAAGCGTAAATTTTTCGGTAATATCAACCGGAGTCGATTTATTAGAAATTGTACCATCGCCGAGTTGACCACTTGCATTTTCACCCCAAGTAAAGATACGACCCTCTGATGTAATCGCCGCTGAACTTGAAACACCTAAAACAACTTTCGTTATGATTTCTTCATTGTTTAAACTAAAGAGTGAAGTAATTTCGGTTGGAACAAACCTGTTGGTTGTTGTTCCATCGCCTAATCGCCCATAGAAGTTCCATCCCCAAGTAAATAATCTACCTTTTGAAGATAAAGCGGCCGAATGCATATCTCCTAGTGAAACCGACTTAATAATATCGTCTTCTGCTAAAGAGAATTGTTGAGTAATCTCAATGGGTGTGAGGGTCCTTACGGTTGTTCCATCACCTAATTGACCTTTATTATTATTACCCCATAAAAAAACTCGTCCATTAGCGGACAATGCAATACTGTGAGTTCCACCTAAATCCACCATTGAAATGAGATCATTTTCGTCTAAAGAAATTTGACCGATGGTTACCGTTTTAGTTATCTCATAATAATCGATTGTAATTAATTTTCCAGTTGTATTTTGAGTACAACTAAAAAGGAGTAATATATTAAGGAGTAAAAAAGTCATGAATAGTATTTTCTTCATTATTCTAACCTCATTTTATAATTGAATTGCCTTCATTATATAATATAAATTATGAATTCACAATTATGTTCCCTAAAACTGATTTATAATAAAAAGGTAAAAATCATGTCAAATAATGAATGACAACCACGAAGCCAGCAACAGACCGATTACCAGTGATAAGGTATTCGCAACCAATGAATAGCCGATTCTTCTACCAAGTTTATGTTCTTTTATCAATATCGAAACAAATAACGCCTCACCTAAAAAGACAAAGAATTCACCAATAATAAGTGTAACTGGGAAAGCATATCCATTATCGAAGCTTGTGTAGTACACTGATATTAAAACAATGTTTAATATTACTTGAGATATGATATTCATTCCTAAAATGATTAAAAATGTCCATTTCTTTCTAAAATTAAATAAGTAAAGCAATCCAAGTTCAATGGCTAAAGTCAGTATTAGTCTCAATAAAAAATTAAACCAAGTCGTTACATTCAACCATGGTTTTCCATTAAAACCAGAGATGACTCCAACATTTGTCTGATTAAACGATAAGTCGACTCCCTCAAGGTCATATGTCAAGCGGTAATCATATTGTTCCATTATAATCAAATCAGAAGTTATAATTATACCATCCGAAATGTAAAGAAGAATTTTAAATTCCCTGGGAATATCCATCCATAATTGGACAAATGAAGTATGATTAGTATCATTCTGATGAAAATAAAAATAGTCAGAACTACCGTATAAACTATTAGAAACATAACCCTCACTATCACGATATTCTGCGTACTCCTCATCAAATAAAGAATATTCAAACGGATTGTCTTGATTGAGTATTTTATCTTTGGCTAGATTAATCTCATTCTCTGTTGGCGCAACTTCTTTATAAATGAGTAAATCTAAAGAAAATTCAACGTTACCATAATTAATGATGTTGATTTGAATGTTCGCTGGTGGACCTGAGTTAGCCTTGACAACTGGAAATCCAAGCGACAATACAAAAGAAAATACGATCACGATAAAAAGAAGTTTTTTAGTGAATGCCATATCTTGAATCCTCCTTTGAAATTACATAATAATTTTCTAAAAAGAAATTCTTGTACCATCAATCATAACAAAAATTATCTTCAAATAAAATAGCATCTCTAATATTTATTAACAAGTCAATCAATTATTTCTTTAAATGAATAATTGTAAATACTATTTTTCAAAAACTAAATCATGATATAATAACTATAAACTACACTTGAGAGGTTAATTTATGTCTAGTAAAACGAAAACGAAATTTTTATTAGTAGACCGTTCAAAACTTGATTTATCAAAAACAAGTAAAGACCCAATGGTTGAATTAAAACAAAAAATCAAAAGTCTATTAAATGACAAAATTTATGGCATTAGTTTTAGCCCTTATACCGATAATCAAAACCCTGGCCAATTTGATTGGATTTCTCCTGAGCAAATCGAATCAAGATTATCAATTGTTAAACCCTATGTACACTGGATTCGCACATTTTCATGTACCTTAGGCAATGAAGCTATCGCTCCAATCGCCAAAAGCCATGGACTTAAAACCCTGGTTGGCGCATGGATTGGCGAGAATCTTGAGATGAATGAGGCTGAGCTTGATAACATCATTAGAATTGCGAAAGATGGCCATGCTGATATGGTCGCAATTGGAAACGAAGTTCTCTTAAGAGAAGATATTCCATTGGAATTAATGATAAGCTATTTAAAAAGATTTAAAGAGGCAGTTCCTAACGTTCCAGTTGGGTATGTGGATGCTTATTATACTTTTGTCAATGAACCTGAACTCATCGAGGTTTGTGATGTGATTTTTGCGAATTGCTACCCATTTTGGGAAAGATGCAATTTTAGTTATGCCGTGAGTTATATGAAAGAAATGTACGCTTTCGTCAAGAAAGCTGCGAAAGATAAAGAAGTAATCATCAGTGAAACCGGATGGCCAACCAAAGGTGAATCTTATGGCGAAGCGCTTCCTTCCTTTGAAAATGCTGCTCGATATTTTATCGAGACCTATGAATGGGCAAAAGCTAATCACATTAACGTCTTCTACTTTTCATCATTCGACGAATCATGGAAATCAGATGAAGAAGGAGAATACGGAGCTTATTGGGGCTTGTGGGATAACAAAGGAAACTATAAGTTTTAATCTTATCAATTAATCTATCGTTTAGATGCGTTAAGACTGTTGAAAAAGTATTTCAATGTAGAAATTGAGGTGCTTTTTCAATAGTCTGAAAACTTTCCAAAAAATGGAAAGTTTTATTTTTATAATGTATTTAATAAATGGCTCTTTTTAACTAGAGGTTTGTTATTATGACCAACGTCTCGGGTCACCCTTAATGGTATCAAGTAACGCCATATCGTCTGCCCAAATATCAAAATCAACTTCTGTATTTTGAATAAGGCGTGATTCATGAATTGATTTTGGTAGAGGAGCAGTCCCTTTTTGAAGTAGATATCGGATACATATTTGAGCCGGTGATACTTTGTATTTCTTGGCGACTTCATTAATAATCGGATTATCTAAAAGATAGCCAATTCCTAGTGGTGAATAAGCTTCAACGAAGATTCCTTTATCTTCACAATAAGAAATAGTCTCAGATTGATCTAAACCAATGAAATACCCAATTTGGTTGACTGCAGGTACAATTTCACAATGGGTTAATATGTTTTCTATATCATTCGGTGAGAAATTTGAAACGCCAATTGCTTTAACGCGACCGGATTTATATATTTCTTCCATGGCTTTATATGCTTGAACATTGCCTTCTTTACAATCTTTCCCCATTTCACTCCAAGGCCAAGGCGCATGAATGATAAATAAGTCTAGATAGTCAAATCCTAACGCTTTTAGTGTTTCGTCGAAGGCACGGAGTGCCCCTTCATAGTCTTTAATATGTGATTCAAGTTTTGAAGTGACAAAGATTTCTTCTCTTGGAATACCAGAATTTCTTATGGCTTCACCAACGCTTTTTTCATTTTGATAGCCTTCAGCAGTATCAATATGACGGTACCCATGTTTTAGCGCGAGTGAAACAGCGTTATACGTTTCATCTCCAGGTTTGATTTGCCAAGTACCAAAACCGATTTTCGGTATTTTCACACCATTGTTTAGGGTGTATGTTTGGTTGATAACTTTCATTTTAACAACTCCTTTGAATTAATTATATCACACTCAATAAAAATTCATGTTTTTGATTGTGTGCCTTTTTATCTGGTTGATTTCATTTGATATAAGATGTTTCAATAATATTATTCTAATCTCTCTTCTTCATATTTTTTTAACAAAAGAATGCGGTCTTTAGGTAGATGTGGTGCTCTTTGATATCCGTCAATTGTCAACACATCAAAACCGTCAAATCTTTCGATCCAAGCTTCGGTCGATAGATTATACGATCTAATAACACCCTTCATTTGATAAGTATTTTCATCAATTAATTCCATATTTAATTTTTCAATCAAAGATATGTCCAAAAAGAAATTGAGTTTGAGCAGTAATAACCCATTCGGTTTTAAAACTCTCTTTATCTCTTGAATGATGCTCTCTGATAATTCTTTTGAAATGACATCTAAGAAGTTAGAACAAATCATCCCATCAAAAGATGCATCCTCAAGTGTCTTTAAAAAGGATTCATCTTGACTATAAAAAGATAATCCAGTGATTCCTGATAGTTTTACAGTTTGATTAGCAAAACTGATTGCATGTTTCGAGGCATCAAATCCGACGCCGGATTTTATTGTGCTCCCTAAACATTTAGCCCCCATTAAAGAGGTTCCCATGCCACAACCAACATCCAAAACATCTTGACATGTATCTCCTATTTGTTTTAAAAATGCATCAAAAGTATGTTCCACCTTGACTTCGTTTGGGTTGATTTTAAGAGGCTCACTATCTTTAAAATAACTATCCCAATACTGTACTACATTTTCTTTATGATTCATGTGTATATCTCCTGCTCATTGAATTGAAACTCATACTTTCAACTAATCAAAAACATCATCGATATTATCAAGTGGTATGATGATATAATAAGTGATTTTAAAACAGATAGTTTTTTAATTGTTCATATTCTTATAAATTATATCATTTATGAGAACTCTATAAAAGCCTGATTTTGAATTTGATAAGTCATTGGTTGTTAATAGAACAATAATGACTTTGAGCAACAAGAAAAAAACCCTTCCCACGGGTGAGAAGAGTGTTTTATATCAATATTGGTGACCCGTATGGGTTCACATAATCATCAGTGTCTAACTGGCTAGACTGGTATAGAAATCTAATTTACATAGCTGTTTTTGGTGACGCCATATGTTTATTTATATGCAATCTAAAACTGCTTGTGATATGGCTCGTTGTAACATTTTTAGTTGCAAATTGCTATATCGTACTTGACAAGTGATCCTAGATACAATAGGATTGGTTTAATCTATTAAACGGGAGATTGCTATATCATCATCGAGCAAAAAATGTCATAGTTTTACTTTCATTTTTAATAAAAATTCAGTAAAGTTGTTCTCTTTAGATTTAATTTCTAAAAATGCATTATTATTTTTTGCTATTTCGTATGCAATTGAAAGTCCAAGACCATGGCTGTTTTGAAGCACTCCTCTTGATTTATCCGCCATATAAAACCGATCGAACACCTTTGATATTTCTTCACTGTTTAGTGAAATTCCAGTATTTTTCACTTTAAGCATGAATGAATTACCCGTTATAGATAGTGTAACTATAATACTCTCTTTGCTAGGTGTATATTTTATCGCGTTGTCTAACAGTATCATTACTAATTGACAGTATTGAGATTTATCAAAATTGATAATCACGTCTTCTTGAATATCTTCTTCAAGTGATATTTCTTTTTCATAAGTTAATGCATCAACACTTAATAACAGACCTTTGGTAATACTTGAAGCGTTAAAATTTTCTTTGATACTGTTATCAATGTCACTCGTTTTCGCTAAATATAGCAAATCATTCGTAAGTTTATTCATTCTATCTGATTCGTTTTTGATATAATTAAGCCACCTGTTATCCCTAAAATCATCTGTATCAAGTAAAACGTCTATGTTAGCATTTATTACTGTCAATGGTGTCTTTAATTCGTGGGATGCATTTGCAATAAATTCTTTTTGTTTTAGGTAGCTATCCTGGATAGGCTTAACGGATTTGTTTGTCATGAAATAACTAACTATTGAGACCAGTAGAACAGAAATCAAAAATATTATTGTATATATTGTTATTATTGATGACAATAAATATTGATCTCTAGTAATGTCCTTTAACGCATATAATGTTTTTAATCCATCTATCTTAGAGATGTATTTATACGTAAATCCATCTAATTCAATAGTTCCATAAGGCTTATCAATTTCATTAGCTATATCATCAAGCAGTTCTTGTGGAACTCCAGGTCCATTATAATAATCTATAACTTCACCATTTTCAAATAAAATACCAAAAGAAATATCGAATCCCGGATTACGTCCTGTGGGATCATTTGGAGCATTAATATTAATGTTGTCAAGTAGTCGTTCTAATTCATTATCCTGTCGAATCATGATATCTCTATACGTTGATATATAAAGTGAAGTAAAAATGACTACTAGAAGTATGGTGAGAATACTAACATTTGTAATAAGTTGTTTTCTTTTAAATTACTTGGAGGTGGATTAGTGTTTAAACAATTTAAAAGAAAACAACTTATTACAAATGTTAGTATTCTCACCATACTTCTAGTAGTCATTTTTACTTCACTATCATATCCCCATAATTTTATAATTATCGTCTCTTTTGAAATAATTATATTTCTATTTTTTAACAATAAAGCAAATAACTCATTTTCTAAATGTGATAATGAAACACTTTTCCCATTACCTTCGATGGAGAGAGTGTTTTTATTATAGGATATATCTCCCACATCAATGTTATCTAACTCAATAGCATTATTCTTTCTTCTGCCTAAAGCTCTAAGTCGAGCCAAAAGTTCTGTTGTAGCAAATGGTTTTGTCAGATAATCATCAGCTCCATAATCTAACCCTTGAACTCTGTTTTCTACTTGTGATTTTGCAGTTAGCATTAAAATAGGCACTTCAAATCCTTCTTCTCTAACTCGTCTTAGAATTTGAAATCCATCCATGGAAGGTAACATTACATCCAAAATAACGATATCATAAATATCGCTAATTATTGAATAGTAACCAATGGTACCGTCGTAAACAGCATCCACTATGTAGTTGCTCTTTTTCAATAAATGCACAACGGCTTCACTTAAACGTTTTTCATCTTCAACAAGTAGAATTCTCATACTATCTCTCCTTATTTTATAAGTTAACTCAAGTATAACATTTTTAACTTAAATTAAACTTAAAAAAATAAATTAAACTTTTAAGAGTCGTTTAAGGTTTCATTGGTACACTAGTATCATAAAATAATTTTGCTGAGTTTATTTCTATTATAACACTATGTAATCGGATAAGTATTAGGACTATGGGAGGTGTGTTATGAAAAACATATATAACTTTGAAAGAACAGAAAAAAAATATCTTCTATCTCTCACTCAATTTAAATCATTCATTGATAAAGCAGGAAAGCACATTGAAGAAGATGATTTTAAAGAAGTTACTGTACATAATATTTACTTTGATAATGATATAGACTTGTTAATTAGACATTCCATCTCAGAACCAAATTTTAAAGAAAAATTACGAGTTCGAGGATACAACGATTTAAATCAAGTTTATTTTGAGATTAAAAAGAAATTCGATAAGGTGGTTTATAAAAGAAGAGTAAGTATTACATTTGATGAAATTGATAATGAATATACATTCAATCATAAACATGGCCAAATCGAAAATGAAATTGAATACTTCATTAAAAAATATAATGTGGTACCAAAATACTATATTGGATATAAGCGAATGGCATATAAAGATACTGGACAATGTAATCTAAGAATCACATTTGATAAAGATATCGTATACAGAATGAATGATTTAGATTTAAGAAGTGGATTCTATGGAAAACATTTGTTGGAAGATAATCAGGTAATCATGGAAATCAAAACCAATGAAGCGATGCCATTGTGGTTAGTAGATGTATTAAATAAGTTAAGTATTTATCCGACATCGTATTCGAAAGTTGGAAATATTTACAAAAAAGAATTTATGAAAAATAAAGGAGTAGAATTATGGACTTAGTAGAAAGTATTTTCACAAATGAAAACGGAGAATTAGTATTATCGTTAAGATCATTCCTATTGGCATCAATAGTATCCTTAATATTAGGATATATCGTTGCTAAATCAGCAACACTGAAACAAACATCAAGCAAGAGTTTTATCACAACATTAGCGGTATTGCCATTAATCGTACAAGTAATCATCATGATTGTGAATGGAAACATAGGAACTGGAATCGCAGTAATGGGGACCTTTAGTTTAGTTCGATTTAGATCTCTTCAAGGAAATGCTAGAGAAATTGTCAATATCTTCTTATCTATGGCGATTGGATTAGCTACTGGCACAGGATATATTTTATTTGGTTCTATCTTTGCTATAATCGTTGTAACAACTAACTTAATTTATTTATATACAAACTTTGCAGAAAAAGATAAATACCAACGAATTTTAAAAATCACTATCCCAGAAACACTTTATGAAATAGATCTATTTGATGATTTATTAGTAGAATATGCACATAACCATGAATTAAAACAAGTGAAAACAATAAATATGGGTAGCCTTTATCGAATCACATATTACTTAGATTTAAAAAGTATTAACAACATAAAAATATTAGTAGATGAAATAAGATGCCGTAATGGTAACTTAGAAGTTAATCTTGGCGTGGCGCAAGATGATAAAAATGAATTGTAGGTGATTAGCATGAAAAAAATAATGTCTTTATTTGTCTTTGTACTAGTACTATTGACATTAGTGGCTTGTGCAAGTAAAACAGATGTTGATAACCCCATGCTAGACAATGTGACTGAAAAAGATATAGCGGATTTAGAGGATCTAGTAAATAACATTGATGGATTGTATATTGGATTACTAGATAACTCTAGTATCACAAACAGCACGAACATCGAAATGAAATCAAATGTAATCACAATCAAATCCGGTGGCACTTATACTGTAACGGGTACATTAAATGATGGCCAAATCGTCATTGATACAAACGATAGCGTAATAATAAATTTAAGTAATGTATCAATTCATAATGCAGACGGTGCAGCGATATACATTGAAGATGCAGACGGGTTTGTAACAATTAACTTGATGGAGGGTACACAAAATACATTATCAGATGGAACCTCTCATACAGATGAAGAAATTACTGGTGTCTTATACAGTAAAGATACCTTAATCATTGCTGGTACAGGGACACTATTAATTGAAGCTAATTACTTAGATGGAATTGTATCAAAAAATTCGCTAGTAATTGAAAACGGGATTTTTAATATTTCATCAGTTGGAGACGCCATCTATGGTAAAGATGATATAACAATCAATGACGGAACCTTCACAATCTTTACCGGTGAAGGAAGTGCAGAAGCACCTGTTATTGAAGAAATAATGGGGGGAGGTCCTGGAGGTAGACCTGGCAATCCAATTCCTTCAACTACAACAGATGAGGAGAACGAAGGAAGTTTCAAAGCATTAAAAACGCAAGGGAAGTTAACAATCAATGGTGGTACATTCACAATCGACTCATATGATGATTCTATTCATAGTGATGAAGATATTATTATCAATAATGGTACATTCTCTATTGAAAGTGGAGATGATGCAATACATGCGAATTCCACACTAGAAATAAATGGTGGAAACATCAATATATTATATTCCTGTGAAGGTTTAGAAGCATTCTCAATCATATTAAATAATGGATATATAAATGTATATGCATACGATGATGGATTAAACGCAACAAGTGGAGTTAATACTTCAGTCGGGGGGCCAGGTGATCATCCTGATTATTCAGATTATGATATAGATTCAACACCTTCAATCATTATCAATGGTGGTACATTGATTGTTGAATCTGATGGAGATGGTATTGATGCTAACGGTGTAGTAATAATCAACGATGGTCAAGTATACATATGTGGTAAAGGAACAAGTTTAGGTATGATAGAAAGTCCCATCGACTTTGATATCACAGGTATTGTAAATGGTGGTACAGTAATTGCTACAGGAACTAGTACAATGGCTTATGAGTTTGATAATATTGATTCAACTCAAAACTCGTTCAAAATCACATTCAACAAGTTTTACTCAGAAGGCACAGAAATTGTTATTTTAGATACTGCCTCAACTACATTGATTAAAATGACAGTGACAAATTCATTTGAAACAATAATCTTTAGTTCTGATGATCTAGTGATTGGAGCGGATTATAAATTGGTAATTGGGGATGATTTTTATAACATCACACTCAACTCTATTACCACAGTCATAACAAGTTAATAAAAAATAAATAAGAAGGCACTCAACAATCAGAGTGCCTTCTTATTTTTAACAAATATTCATTTCTAGTTTTCTTGAAACTTCATCCTTCACAAAATGATCATTCTTATTCAGTTATAAACAAATCTACCTACCTATTTCAAAGTAGCCTATAATAATTTTGCATAAAAGACTTATCGCTACCATTATATAACATAGTTTTCCTACCAAAAATTGTGAGGTCATATCACATTCAAAACTTTTAATTTATCTCTGATATGCCATATATATCAATAGTTGCAATTACTTATGGTATGGCTCGTTGTTGTTTATTTTAAACGTTCGTTCTATTTACTCAATCATTAACTATATTATTGAAAACTTATGATAACATAGGCTTGATTTTTAATCATATTTTACAGACTTGTTATAGACTTTCTTTGTCTGGTGGTGATTTTGCTTATGTTGTTATAAGTTTTACAATTTACAAACTTTTTGTCAAATTTATTAAAATTATTATACATATAATCCGAAAATATAGATCACTTTTATATAAGGAATCCTTTAACACATATAAAACTCCATGTAAAAAGCCCATTTATTGATTTAAATGGGCTGTTTTATGATTATAGTGGTGACCCGTACGGGGTTCGAACCCGTGAATGTAGCCTTGAGAGGGCTATGAGTTAACCGTTTCTCCAACGGGCCAATGAAGATGAAAACTAAAAAGTTTTCACCGTTTTAATAATTCGATTTTTAATTCTTTCAAGCCCTAATATTCTTAAAACATGATAGAAATTCGGTGTATTCTTTCTTCCCGAAATTGAGATACGAATAATTTCAGCGAAATCACCGATATGTCCTAAAAATGCTTCCTTATTCTTTTTGTATTCTTTTGCATTGGGAGCAAAGCCAATTTCGTTGCCTAATTGCTTTAAGTTATTAAACCAAGATTCTTCATCAAGGTCAAGTGCCGGATTCGATAAGAACTTTTCAAGTACAATTATTTTTTGTTCTTTTGTAAAAATAGGATTAAAAGGTAACTCAACATTTAAGGCTTTATCAAAGTACTCATCATACATGAAATCAATGATTGGGAAGATATCACTGTATCTTGTATAATCTTTTCTTGGTTTTTCTCCGCCTCTTTCAATGGAAAGAATCGCTTTAAAATAGTAGAAATCTTGATTAATCGCTTTTGCGAAATCTGGTTGATATTTTATAGCCCAAGCGAGAGCTTTTTGTCCAATTTCATCAGAACTCATTGCGCCCAATCTTTCTTTAGAAATGGATTGTACTTTCTCTAAATCAAAGAGTGCACCATCCAGTGTCATCTTATCAAACGACAAATTAAAATCATAAATATTAGCTGTTAAATTATTGAGACGCCATTCCTCAAAATTAGAGTTAGCGATTGTCATTAAATATTCCATAATGCCTTCAATCGGATAACCGGCTTCTAAGAAAAAGGACACTGCAGCTTCAGGATCTTTTCTTTTTGATAATTTCCTTTTTCTACCATCTTCTAGTTTCATGATAACCGGTAAATGAGCATAATATGGTTTAACCCAATCCATCGCTTCGAAAAGTTCGATATGAATAGGTAGCGAAGGCATCCATTCTTCACCTCTTGTAATATGCGTCGTTCTCATGAAGTGATCATCCACTAAATGTGCAAAATGATAAGTTGGTAATCCATCACCTTTCATGATGACGATGTCTTGATCATTTTGTGTTAATTCTAATGTTCCACGAATTTCATCATGAATCGTGATTTTATTATCATGATGACCCATCGATTTAAAACGCATGACAAAAGACTCGCCGTTTTTGATCTTTTCAATCATTTCATCGACAGATAATTTGCGACAAGTCGCATACTCTCCGTAATAGCCAGGATTTACTTTTATCGATTCTTGGTATTCACGCATTTGATTGAGCGTGTCATGCGAACAAAAACACGGGTATGCTCTTCCGCGAATGATCAGTTCTTTAATAATCGTATCATACAGTTCTTTTCTTTCACTTTGACGGTAAGGACCATACGCTCCCCCTGCAATAAAGCTTTCATCAGGATTAATGCCAAATATTGATAATTCATTGAGGACTAAGTCCCCGGTTCCGGCAATCTCACGCTTCGTATCAGTATCTTCTAGTCTACAGAAAAACACTCCATTTGTTTGTTTAGCTAATCGCCATGAAATTAACGATGCAAACAAAGAACCTGTGTGTAAAAAGCCGGTTGGTGATGGCGCAAAGCGTGTCACCATGGCTTGTTCATCCAAGTTTCTTTTCGGGTATTTTTTTTCTAAATCATCCAATGTCTCTCTAAGATTCGGATAAATTAGATTTGCTAAAAGCTCAAGTTTTGTCATTATAACACCTCAAAATCAGATAAGATAATCATACCATAAAATCCCTTAATTTTCAAAGGAATTCCAATGGTTTCAAAGCAATATTAATCGAGGGGTAACGTATAGTTCTCGTGTAGCACACCGGTATAAGGATCAATGGCACTCACAATTTCATTTAGATGGTTTGTAAAAGTAAAGATTGTTTGATTACTATCAAACGATACTTCAGCCGCAAGGCCTGTAAATGCCCCACCAAACAAGTTTTCCTTGATATTGATAGATTGACTTGCACTTCTTCTAGAAGCGATAAGATTGGTAAAATTGACGTTTGTGCGGTAACCAGCTGAATAATCATCAGCACGGTAATTTTCATGATAATCAAATTCAGTGATTGCGGGAATGTCATCAGAAAATGCGAGCAACTGATGTTTATGCCCACTAATGAAAACATCAAAATTAAAGGTATTTAGTAAAGGTGCCCACTCATTCAAAATTGCATCTAAAAACTCATCTTCAACTAGAGCAACCGGAATGTGACAAATACCTAATGTGTATTCAACTGAAGGATTCGCATAAGAGGCTTCATCAATCACTTCTTGTAAAAAGAGGGTTTGTTCATTACGATAGATATCATATTGTGCCGTATCATAATATTCCCACCATGAGTCACCATGATCTTCACCTAGATCAAGAACGACACCATAGATATTCGCTAAGTTAAAAGTATAATAAAATTTCTCATTTAAACTACCCACATATCGGTGTAATTGATCAGCGTAAGTTCCTTTAACTTCATGATTACCTCTCGCATAAATCACCGGTTTTTCACCTTGAGTGATATCATAAGCTAATTGTAAAATGACTTCTGCGTCACTGGAATCTTCGATATGATTCATGATATCTCCAGCCATAATAAGAAAATCAAGGTCTTCTTCAAAATAACTGGCTGCCTTGATGGCAGATTTGTTTTGAGTATGGGTATCTGATACCGTATAATATTTTAAACCATCGGAGGTATCAACGGGATAAAACTGAAAAGTCTTTTCAGTAGTACCGCCCAAAACTCCCGAATAGGGACCGCGGTAAAAGACATGCGTTGATGATATAGTGTAAGATTTGATAGAATCCAATACACTCATTGGCACAACGACCTTATGAATTGTTGTTTCAGATCGTTCTGAACCGGCATATAAATCATAATAAATAGTATCGCCAATTCTTACCTCGGCAGTTGATTGAGTGCTGGTCGTCCATACGATTTGGTAAGTATTTTCTACTGCATAAACAACCGGTTTATTAGTGACATAATGGAATTCTAAATCAAAAGAGATGACAACTAATAAAGAAACAAATGTCCCAAACAAAAGCCGTTTATATAGTCGGTTTTTCGATAATTTACACGTTGGAAATTTAAAGATGATAAAGTAGACAAAATATGTCAACATCAAATACATGAGTATTTCAACGAATGCTTTGACAAAATAACGATAACTATCTATGCCTAAATAAAGCATGTAGAATAGTGCAATCGTCAAAACCAATGAAAAACTCATAAAAATATAGAGATATTTGTCTTTAATTTTAATAAAATGTAAAACAATTGATAAGATAAATAAAACAGATACAATCCCCAAAAAGATAAATTGTAAAGCATGAATTTTAAACATACCTTCAATGCCAGACCAAATTGATTTCATTGATAAATAGAGCGTAAAGTTAAATATCGCAATACAAGAATAAATCGTTTTTTTCATGACAATCCTCCTGAATATTTGATTCTATTATAACGCATATGATTAAAAAATACGACTAATGATTCATGTTTAAAAAAAGAAAAGAGGATGTCAATCCTCTTAACAATTATTTGAATGGATAGCCTAATACTTTTTCAACAAATATTTTAGCTAATTCTGGGTCGAACTGGGTTCCTGCATATTTGACGATTTCTTTTACCGCATCTTGATCACTCATCTTTTTGCGGTATACACGGTCAGAAGTCATGGCTTCATAGGCATCTGCGATGCAAATGATTCTTGAAAACAAAGGAATATCTTTTCCTTTTAACCCTCGTGGATAGCCTCTACCATCAAAGTGTTCGTGATGTGATAAGGCATACTCTGCTAAATTTGAATACTCATCGGCAGCTCTTAAAATATGATATCCATTTTCAGTATGAGTTTTAATAATTTCAAACTCTTCAGGAGTCAATCTGGCTGGCTTATAAAGAATATCATCAGGAATCGAAATTTTCCCAATATCATGGAAAAGCCCTGCAATTTCTAATTCTTTTAAATCATCCGATTTAACGCTCAGAGCGATACCCATCTTTTTACATAACTCGCTAACACGTGTTGAATGAGTTTTTTCGTCAACGAATTTATCAGTTAACGTTTTTAAAATTGCTTTAATTGCATTGTTTCGACTACTTCTACCTTCAGTAACTTTATTGCGGTACATTTGGTTTTCAGCGTTTTTAATCACATCTTCTAAATTGAGAGTACCATCCTTTTTCATTTCATAACCAATTGCGACTGAAAGCGGAATGTTTTCAATGAGAATGTTAGATAATCTCAACTGAATCGTTTCTTTCATGGTATCAAGTGTTTGAACATCGATATTAAGTAAGATGATTGCGAATTCATCGCCACCGATACGACATACAATATCATCTTCCCTTGAGACTAATTTTAAAACATCTGCGACTTTTTTCAGTGCGCGATCGCCCGTGTCATGACCATAAGCGTCGTTTAGAATCTTTAAACCGTTTAAGTCAATCATCATCATGCCAAGCGGATAATTATCCTCTTCATCAAGTTCAGAGAAAGCTTCGACGAAATGACGACGATTATAAAGACCCGTTAAAAAGTCATGAATACTAATATATTCGATTTCTTTTTGTTTGCGCATCGGTTCAGAAATATCTCTTGATATACCGACTGCACCGATGATATTTTTAAATTCATCATACATCGGAGAAATCGAGGATTCGAAATAAAGTTTTTGATTGTTTTTGATATATGTCCAATCATAAATGCTATGAATTCCTTTTAATGCTTTTGAATATGCGATATCTCTGGCTTTACCATCATCACCAAAAAGGTCCATGACGGTCTTGCCGGTAAATGCTTGCGGTTTGATGCCTAATGTATCGAGTCCTCTACCAAAAACAGACACGAACTTTTTATTTAAATCAATTTCAAAAATGATATCGGCGGTTGATTCCATTAATAGGACTACGCGTTGATTTTCAATCATAAGTTTATGTTGGGCTTTTTGGCGTTCATTGAAATAAAAATCTGTTGTATCTAATATGCGGTTTATAGCCAATCTAATATTGAGATAATCATCTTTTTCGGGTTCAGGTAGACGGTAATTCGGTGTTTTTGTCATATCAACGCTATCGATGTCTTCTAGTAACATCGCTAAAGGTTGACGAATTCGGCGGTAATAGATAATTGTTAGTATCACTGCGAGTGCAATTAAAGCAATCATAAGGGCAGAGAAAATAATTGATAAAATCATTAAACTTGATGTAAACTCTTCAAGCGGTAAAAAAACACCGAGGATAAAATTACTGGGAGTAAGAACCTTATAAGAGACTACACCAATTTTATTTTGAATTTTGAAATTATGGATGACACCACTGCCACTTAAACTGGTTAAGTTAGGTTCATATTCAGCCGCAGAATCGAGTTCAATGATGGTTTGATTAATTCCCGGATACGCTAAAAGATTTCCGTTTAGATCAATGAGAAATGCAAATCCAGATTTCCCGATTTCTTTTTCTGTAACAATTGAAGTAATCGTACGAATATCAACGTCAACGGCTATAACTCCTAAAAAAGTTTCATCTTGACCATAGACCGCTTTCGCAGCGGTAAGAATAACGCGGTCTTGTGTCGCATTGATAAATGCGGGTGTTAATATGACTTCATCAGAAGCGATGGCCATTTGGTACCAAATGCGCGTCGTTAAGTCGAACCCAACTGGTGGAATGAAACCGGTGGAGTTAATCATTGTTTTATCAGGTTTGCCAAAATAAATGGAAGCGATAATTTCATTTTTTTCATCGACTTGTTGGATATACTGTAAGAAATCCGCATCATCAAAGTCTACTTCCAAATGATTTGATAAGGTCGATAAAACCGATCTAACGGATTCAAAATCAAGGTTAATTTGACTGATAGTAAGTTGTAATTCAATATCTAAAAGTTCTTCTTGTTTTGTTTCTAAAGCGCGATAACTCGTGAAGAAAAACGTTGATAAAATCGCAAATGAGAACAATAAATAAATACTCGCAAGTATGAGTGGATTTTTGAGAAACTTCATCGTTATCGCAGCCTTTCTTAGACATTTATCTCTATTATAACCTAAACTTCGACATTGTAAATCTTTTTAAATTCATTTTTCATTCTTAATGGAATTAAGAATATCGCTGATAAACTGACGACGGAAGCACAAAGGATAATAAAACGGTATTCTAGTCCAGAATATTCCGCAATAAAACCAATCGACAATGTTCCAACGATGGTGCCAATATTCCATAACATTTGTTGCGTCGAATTGATTCGACCACGAATATGACCTGGTAAATACGTTTGTGTTGCGCTCATCCGTATATTGAAGCTAGTGACAGATAATAAGCCAACAATAAAACTGACAATAATCATTAATATATAGGGCATGTAAAGCAGGGTTGCTCCTAGTATTTCAACGGTGAGATAAACACTGACAGCGATTAAATATTTTTTCGCAACCGGGTATTTAAAGAGATAATGAATTACACCACCCACCATTCTTCCAATCGCACTCGCAGAAATTAAGAGCGAAAAGTGTTGAAGATTCAATGTAGCGTGATTAATAAAATAAGGCATTCTCAATAAATCACTCGCAGCGTAAACAAATGAGAATGCTGCGAACAAGACACCAATGCCTAAAATACCTTTTTCAACTTTATAATACCTAATGCCTTCTTTTAAATCTTGGATGAAATGAAATTTATTTTCAATGGATTTTGTATTCAATTTTTCTTTGACTTTAATTTGAGTTTCAATGGTCGCAGTAATCACAAAAGTAATGGCATTAAAAGCCATTAATATTGCGACGCCAAATGTAAAATTTTCTATGAAGTAGGCCGCAACCGGGGCCATAATGGCTGCGGAAATCGGCCAAATTAAAGAAGAAATCGAATAGGCTTTCGAGTGATTTCCTTCGCTAATGACTTCGGGATACAAACTCATAAATGCAATCTGGTAGACGGTATCGATGATGCCGAATAAGGAAGCAATCAATGTAAAGATAACGACATCGAAATAACCTGAGAATAAAACCAAAGCGACAATTCCAAAGAAAATCGAATAGAAAAAATCAATTGAATAGATTAATTTAACTCGTGAGTAACGATCGATAAAAGGCCCAACGAAAATGGAAGTAATCAATCTTGGAACGATATTCGCAACCGTAAAAAGAGCTAATGTTAAAGGTGACTGTGTCTCAATATAGATTAAAATACCAAAGGCAATCCCTGCGGCAGCACTGCCAAATGCGGAGATAAATGAGCCAATGGTCAGAATTGTAAAATTACGGTTCCATAGTTTGTTCATAGGGACCTCCGAGTGAAATAAAAATTCGATAAATATTTCCCAACTCTATTATAATATCACATCTTGATGTGAAACGTAAAAGAGATTTTTTAAAATCGGATTAAATCAAAATAAATGGAGTTTATATTTTAGATATCAATGATTCTTGATAGTTGATATCAGTATTAAAAAAAGTAGACATGAACTGTCTACTTAATTCGTTGTGCAATTAATAACTATTATTGTTCAACTTTGATTGATTCTATCTCTAGGTGATATGGAAAATCTTCATCGACGATTGCTCCACCATACCAGCCGCCAACAGCTAAATTAATGATAAGGTAATAAGGCTGATCAAATGGCCACTCTTTAACCGTGTCATTTTTTTCTTTTTTAACGTTAAAAAATTCCTTGCCATCGATTTGAAAAGATAAATAATCGCTTGTCCAGTCTAACGTATAATCATGGAAATTATCAGATGCATCTGGCACTTTAATCATTGATCCTTTGTCCGTTTTAATTCGATGATTATAAGTTTCGGTATGAATCGCACTAGTGATAATACCAGGTTTGTTTCCTGAAAATTCCATAAGGTCAATTTCGCCACATAATGGCCATCTAACTTGATTTGTCTCAGTATTACCCATGAGCCAAAATGCTGGCCATGCGCCTCTACCTTTTGGCAATTTAGCCCGAACTGTCAAACGTCCATATTGAAATTGAAATTTCCCTTTCGTATTAATTCTGGTCGATTGGTATTTACATTCATATTTTGGATTGAAGGTAGCGACTAAATGAAGTATACCATCTTTTATATACCTGTTCTTAGTGTTATCTACATAACACTGAGATTCATTGTTAGCCCACTTATTACCTACTTGAATATTCCAATTTTCTTGGTTTATATCAACGGTGTTTTTAAAATTTTCTTGAAATATAATTTTCATAGTTTTCTCCAAATTCTCTTGTAGGATATCATCATATATTCATATTTACCAACTCTATTATGATATCACATCTTAATGTAATTCGTAAAAAGATTTACTTAAAATTGAATATTTCCAAAAAATGCAAAAAAAAATGCCTCCACGACAGTGAATGCATAACTTACGTATGGTGACTCGTACGGGATTCGAACCCGTGAGTGCATGCGTGAAAGGCATGTGAGTTAACCGTTTCTCCAACGAGCCAGAGATGGCGCCTCAACTAGGACTTGAACCTAGGACCCCATGATTAACAGTCATGTGCTCTAACCAACTGAGCTATTGAGGCAAATAAAAAGAAAGATCGCCTG
>PGXM01000018.1 GCA_002839155.1 Tenericutes bacterium HGW-Tenericutes-1 | reverse complement strand
TTCATCATTTTTTTGTGATACTATCGTTTTAATCAAGGTTCACTTTTTAATTGTTTTTTGTTTGAAAAATGCCCTTATTATGCTATTTGAGGATTAAAAGGTCCACGACTTTAAAAAATATTTTTTACCCTCTTGATTTTTTTTATTGAAAGGTTTAATGTAAGAAAAGGATATTAAACATTATTAGGAGGTTATGATGAAAAATTTAATGAAGTTGATAGAAACATCAAAAATCATCTCAACTGTTTTTGATTTTCAAATGAAGTCTTCTCAGAAAAAAGGTATACGCATTCTTTTAATTATCATAAGGGTATTATTATTGATATTGTCAGGAATCTTTTTATTTTATTTACATCTCGCTATTTATATTCTTTACCTTTTTACTTTTTTTACTTCTCTCCCAGGGAAATTAGTCAAAAAAGTCAGAATGGATTCGCTTGGATTTGATCCAGAGAATAAATGGTTATTTAATCTATCGTATTTGTTACTATATGCTTTTGTATTACCATTTGAATTTATGTACATCTTTATGACTTATATTATCGTTGTATTAAGTTTTTTCACTGATTGTTTCACTTGGGTTTTGACGCTTGGAAATACGAAATTAAATTGCACGAAGATTTCGATGAGTGACGATAATAGTATAGAGAATGTTGTTGATAATTACAACATTCTATCGATTTTATTGACTTTTATTACTGTAGTAGCATTCGTCCTGTTAAATATTCTTTTTTTCATTACTCCACCCTTTTTACAATGGACTATAGTGTCAGTTCTTCTATTGGGTATTAATGCTTTATTTTATCAATTACCTCGATTACATAAAAATACTGAAGTTAAGGTTGAATAAGAAAATAACCTAATGTTCTCGATTATAAAAATATATTTCGAAACATTATTTTGTAACTGCTTATTTTGATTAATGAAAAAATAGCCCGTAAAGGATTTAGAAAGTGGGACAATGTTAAGCACATTCAAGATGAAGTTAAAGATAAACCAGTAGCTAGAAAATCGTATGACAATAAATTATGGGGTATGTCTATTAAAACAAAAGAACGTCTAAAGAGTAGAGATGGAATAGGCATTAGATTTGGGGTTGTTGTAACTCTAAAAGAGATTAATGGTGTAAATAGAATCGATGACTTCATTCAATTATGTAATTTAAATGGATGGTTAGTAAATAAAGTAGATGTACAGAATAGGATTGATATCTATCAAAAAGCTGATGAAGATATTGAATTCGAATAATAATGGAGGATAAATAAATGGTAAGAAAAATAAGATCTGATGCAACTGTTGGCACAGTTGAAAAAACTAGAGGGCTCCCACCAGGAACCATAAGAAACCAAGGTGGAAGAGATACTAGAAGTGACAAAAAAGTAGAAACCATCAGGAAAGAATCAAACAAAAAATAAATTCTATTTGAACAATTCTATCACTACTCATGGGCTAATTATTAATTAGCCCATAACTTTTTGACACCATACCTAACTATTTTTGAAATGGGTTTGAGTCCCCGTTTCTCTTCCATATAAGAAGCATTGGTTTGATACAATTGTATCGGACCTTTTTTTCATTCAGAAAAGGCGTTTTTACCCTATCTGCCAATATCCGAATCAATATTCTGAGTCAAAACTGAGTCTTTATTGGTCTATTTTTTTTATCACTATCCAACCTTTTAACGATTACCCAACCATTTACACGATTACTATGTGATTATTTATAAGAAGAGTCGAAATCCCCTATGGCGGAAAATGGCGGATAATTATTGTGATTTGATAAAATTGTTAAAGAATATGTTATTTATTTAACTTCTATTCACTATCTTTCGAAAACGTGATACAATAGTGTTAATAATGTGTTAAGAGGAGTATAAATCATGACATACGCCCAAAAAATCAAGAAGTTAAGAGAGGTTTTGCTAATTACTCAACAAGAGTTAGCAGACCTTTTAGGTGTTTCTATTGTCACTGTTAATCGTTGGGAAAATGAAAAATATGATCCAACTATGAAAATCAAGCGCAAAATTGTAGAACTATGTAAAGCCAATAATATTGATTTGGAGGGGAATTAATAATGCTACATTTTAATGAGGATACAAGAGTAAAATTTCCTGCAACCATTCAATTTTTGAGATTAGGGTACGAATATCAATCAATAAAAGGTGCTCGTGTTGATTTTGAAACTAAAATTTTTATAGATAGATTTAAAATATCTTTAGAAAGAATCAACAAAAGAACAATTCTAGACGATGAATTGTTTGGTCTTTTAGCTGAAATTAACACACTAATCAAAAACAATGACTTAGGTAAAGAGTTCCATAAAAGACTACTCTCTTCTGAACACCCACTAAGATTAATTGATCTTGATGATTTTAAAAACAATGATTTCTCAGTAGTTGATGAGCTTCCTTTCAGCATAAAGGAAGGTACCGAAGAAGGCTCTTTTAGACCCGACATCAATATTCTTATCAATGGCGTTCCATTAGCGTTCTTAGAAGTAAAACACCCTGACAACAGCGGTGGCATAAAAGTTGAATTTGAAAGAATGATTAATAGAAGGCTAAAAAACGATGATTATAAAAAGTATTTTAACCTCATTCAAATTATATCTTTCTCTAATAATATGGAATATGAAGATTCCGATGACGAGATTGCTGATGAAGTTAAAGCGGGCTCATTTTATACTACTCCAAATGGTCAAAGCACTACATTCTCTTTTTTTAGAGAAGATATCAAAGAATACCACTCCACTTACAAACTAAAAGATATCGGAATAGATTTAGTCAAATACGTAGTTAAAGACGGTGGGTATAATCCAGACGAAACGGATACTCCTGAATTTACTACTAATCTTTCTGATCTTACTCCTTGCAATAGATTTATAACATCTCTATATGACAAAGAAAGATTATTCTACATGCTTCGTTATGGAATTATGTTCCTAACAGAAATAAAGAAAGTTCATAACTACTCCACAAATATATATGAGGAAATTCCAGTTAAGCAAAAACAAATAATGAGATATCCTCAATTTTTTGCTACAAGAGCAATCATCAAAAGATTTGGTGAGAAAGAAAGAAATGGTATTATTTGGCATACTCAAGGTTCAGGTAAAACTGCTCTTTCAGCATATTCAACAAGAGTAATTACTGATTACTTTGCTAAAAAGAATGTCAACACGAGATTCTTCTTTGTTGTGGATAGACTTGATTTGATGACTCAGGCAACAACTGAATTTGTAAATAGAGGCTTTGTTGTTACCAACGTTTCAAGCAAGAATGAGTTTGCACTTGAATTAAGAAAACCGCTAGATGAAGATAATGATGGTATTGGTTCTATATGTGTGGTTAATATACACAAGCTAATGGAAGAATCAAAAATGCCAGTCATAGAAAATGTATATAACGTTAAGGTTCAAAGAATCTTCTTTGTTGACGAAGCTCATAGGTCATATAATGTCCATGGTGAATTCTTTAAGAACCTAATGACATGTGATTCAAGTGGCATTTATATTGCAATGACAGGGACTCCATTATTATCAAAAAAGGAAAGATCTAACCTCAAATTTGGTGATTATATTCATAAGTATTTTTATGATAAGTCCATTGCTGATGGCTACACATTAAGAATTAAAAAAGAACAGATCGATACTGCAGCAAAAGCGGAGATTAAAGAAAATCTCGATATTGAGAATCAAAACCTAGACAGCAAAGATGTTTACGAATCTGATGATTATATTGAAGGTGTATCCAAATATATAGAAAAAGACTTCAGACAATTTAGACTTGTTAATACAGATAATACCATCGGTGGCATGATCGTATGTCGCTCTAATGACCAAGCTAGGAACATCAACGAATGGCTAAGCAAAAACAGTAAATTAACAAGCGGTCTTGTCATGTCTGATAGCGAAAATAATGCTTTTCAAAGTGCATTAAACAAACAACATCAAATTAACTTTAGAGAAAGCGGATTTCCTGATATTTTAGTTGTACATTATATGCTCACGACTGGTTATGATGTCAAACGACTCAAGAAAATGTATCTTCTAAGAGGTCCACACGCACAAAGCTTACTACAAACTATTTCTAGAGTTAATAGACCATATAAGAGTCCTTCAGGTAAAGTTTATCAATACGGATATATTGTAGACTTTGTTGATATCGAAAAAGAATACAGTAGTACACTTGATGCATATATCAAAGAACTAGAAGCTGATATGAACGAAGATGGAGATGATGAGGTATCCCTATCTGGTCTTGTTGTTGATAAAGAAGACATCAAGAGAAAGCTTGATAAATACTTAGCCGAATTAAAACAATTCATTCCTGTTGATAATATTGAAATGTTTGTAAATATGATGCAGTACTTCAACAAGGATGCTTTACTAAAAATTAGAAAACTCTTATCTGGAGTAAAAGATTGTTCTGTTGAATTCAAACTCTCCAGAGCTGAAGAATATTCAAAACTCATTGACGATGATAAGATTAACAAATACTTAAAATCAGTTAATGATAGAATTGCATTTATCAATCTATCAAGTAAGGTCATAGATACACTTGATATCATGAATAACGAAGAAGTCATCAAAGTTGTTTATGAGTTTATTAAAACAAAAATAACCATACTGGATTTAGGCAAGTTTATGCTTAATGATGATGACTTTAATAAAGTAAAAGATGTCCTTACTGAACTACAAAAAGAAGTTCAAAAGAATAAAAACAAGAAAGATATCAAGGTTCAAAAGCTTGAAGAGTTACTCAAAAAGATTTTTGAAAAGCTTCAAGTATTTGAGTATGCAACCATCGATGAGTTATCTGAAGAATTTAGAGAAGCTCTTGAAGAAGCAAAAAGGATAAACGAAGAAAACGATCGCCTGTCTAAAGCTTATGGTGGAAGTTTTGCATTTGTTAAAACACTAAGTGATTCTGTGATCGAAACAAACATTGATAGATCAGATTTGGAAGGTTTCTTGAAAGTCGTTTACGATAATATTAAAGACACTATCTATGACGATGCTCTAGTCGTTCAAGGGAAAAAAGGGTTTATTGATGCTACAAAAGCAAAGATAACTATCATCTTAATCAAAGAAAAATTATACAAGAAAATAAAAGACTCATATGACGAGATTCTCGAAATGTTATATGTGGATTTACTTCTTTATAAAGAAAGTATTTAGGAGGATATAAAAATGCCAAATTATGAATACTTAGAAAAAAACATTAAATCCATAATTGATGACTTGCAGGGACTATGTTCAACCAATGGATTATCCAATACCGCATATGAAGAAGTTGTGGTTACTTCGGTATTCCTATATAAATTCTTAAATGATAAATTCATGGCCAATCTTAGCAAGTTTTGTAAAGACACAGGTTTACCATATGAATCAGTCATCAAAAATGAAGATGATATGTTAGATGCATTTTATGCTGCTTATCCTCAAGATGTGGCGTTCATGTTTGAGGATACCATTGATTATTTAGTACAACACATCAAGGATGACAACTTCCATGCTCAATTTGATAGAACACTTGTTAGAATATCAAATTACAAAGAAAATCAATCATTCAGCGTAGAAACTGCTGGAGGTGAGAAGAAACCTTTATTCACTGAAATTACCGATAAAGTTGATGCATCAAAAAGAAATGCATTTGCAAGAAATATATTCTCATACATCACTAGAGAGCGATTTGACTTTGGTGAAACGATTGAAGGGAACTATGATTTCTTTAGTACAATTTTCGAATACTTGATCCAAAACTATAATGTTGCAAGCGGTACCTACGCAGAATATTTCACTCCACAAGCTTTATCCAGTGCAATCGGTAAAATTTTAGTACATATGGCACCAATAGAAGACAAGATATATGAAATATATGACCCTTCTGCCGGTTCTGGTTCCCTTGTACTACACTTAGCTAACGAACTTGGTGATGGTAAGTTTGGAAACAAGGCAAGAGTTTACACACAAGATATTTCTCAAAAGTCATCAAGATTCCTAAGAATTAACATGCTTCTAAATGGCTTAAAAGAATCATTAGAACATATCATTGAAGGTGATACTTTAGAAACACCGGCTCATTATCGAATTAAAGGTGATGATACCTCAGGAATTAAGAAGTTTGATTATATTACTTCAAATCCTCCATTTAAGACTGACTTCACCTCAACTAGAGACAAGATCGAAACCAAATGGGAAAAAACCTCAAGATTCTTTGCGGGAGTTCCTAAGATTCCAAACGCTAAAAAGGAATCAATGGCAATCTATCTTTGTTTTATCCAACACATTTTATATTCGTTAAAGGATGGCGGAAAGGCTGCAATTGTAGTACCTACTGGTTTTGTTACTGCTCAAAATGGTATTGAAAAGAAAATTAGACAGTATATTATTGATAACAAATGGCTACGTGGAGTGATTTCTATGCCATCAAATATCTTCGCAAATACTGGCACAAATGTATCTGTTTTATTCATCGATAAGTCGAATACCAACGGTGAAGTATTATTAATGGATGCATCTAAACTTGGTAAAAAAATTAAAGTTGGCAAAAACCAAAAAACAGTTCTTTCAAAAACCGAACTAGGAAGAATTATAGACGTATTTATTAATCATAAAGTAGAAGATGATTTCTCTATTTCGGTAACTTATAATCAAATCAAAAAAAAGAACTATTCCTTCAGCGCTGGTCAATATTTTGATGTAAAAATTGAATTTAGTAAATTAACTCCAAAAGAATTTCAAGATAAAATGAATGATTATAGATCTAATCTTTCCGCGTTGTTTACCGAAGGGAAAACCCTTGAAGATGATATCAGAGGTTATCTGGAGGGGTTGAAATATGGAGATTAAAAAAGTAGGGGATTTGATTATAGTAAATAAGTCAGGTATTTATGGCTTAGGACTCTCAGCGGAACCATATAACGGAAAAGTAAGATACCTAAGAATTACTGATATTGATGATGCAGGTAATTTATTGGATCAAGATAAAAAATCAGTAACAACATTGCATGAAAATGACTATTTTTTACAGCAAGATGATTTGGTTGTTGCAAGAACAGGTAACTCTACGGGAAGAACTTATGTTTATGATAAAAGTGAAGGTCCAATGGTGTACGCTGGGTTCCTAATTAAATATGTTTTTGACAAAAATAAAATAAACCCAAGATATCTCAAGTATTTCACCATTACTAGTATTTATAGAAATCAAACTGCTAAATATTCTGGAAGTACTCGAGGAAATATGAGTGCTCAAGATTTCAAAAATATAAAAATTGTCTTACCGAATAGAACTACACAAGACAAGATGGTTGTACTTTTTGATTTTATAAACAAGAAGATGATTAACAATAATAAAATCAATGCTGAACTGGAGTCAATGGCAAAGACTTTATACGACTATTGGTTCTTACAGTATGAATTCCCTAATGAACAAGGAAAACCATATAAATCATCTGGTGGTAAGTTAGTTTGGAACGAAGAATTTAAAAGAGAAATACCTGAAAAATGGGAAGTTAACAAAATTGCAAATTGTTTGATACATATTAATACAGGTTTGAATCCAAGAGACCATTTTGTGTTAAATGATGGAAATATCAAATATATCACAGTGAAAAACTTGACAACAACTGGAGAATTAGATTTTTCAGCTTGTGATACGATTTCCAACAATACCAAAGAACTTATAAATAAACGTTCTATGATATCACAAGGAGATATTTTGTTTGCAAGTATTGCCCCATTAGGACGATGTTTTATAATTAGAGAAACTCCAAATAATTTGGAAATAAATGAATCAGTGTTTTCAATTCGACCCAATCATAAAGTTAGCTCTGAATACTTATATCAGTATTTTATGAGTGATTATTTCGTGAAAAAAGCTGAACATAGTTCTACTGGAAGTGTCTTTGCTGGTATTAGAATCACTACATTAAATGATATGGATATAGTAACTCCCCCAAAAGTTATTTTAGATAAGTTTACTAAATATTTGACTAATTTATATAAGTTAAAACATATTAAAAGTAAGGAAAACCAGGAATTATCATCTGTTAGAGATTTCTTATTGCCATTGCTAATGAATGGACAAGTTACTTTTATCTAAAAAATATTACGACCTAACTTTTAAGTGAGTTAGGTCGCTTTTTTAATGTTTTTTTTGATAACCCGAACTTTTATCCATTTTCTGCGGACTTAGATTTGTAAGAGATAAAATTCTTTATCAAAATACCGGCAAAACATACCATACTTTGCCATTTAACTAGTGAAGAGAATAAAAAACTTATAAATTTAAGAAAGAGGTATTTAAAATGGATAAGTATAAAAAGAATTACAATGAATGGGAAGATGATGAAGATGATGGACTACCACCAATCATATCATCTGCTGAACTTTTGGCTAACCCACCTAAACTACCTGAGGAAGTCATTGAAGGTGTTGTGCGTCAGGGACATAAAATGATGATCTCTGGCGCTTCAAAGTCTGGTAAGAGTTTCTTATTGATTGAACTTGCTATTGCTTTAGCAGAAGGAACTAAATGGTTGGGATTTCAATGCAGAAGATCCAGAGTTTTATACATTAACTTAGAAATTGACCCCAAAAGTCTTCTCAATCGATTTTACGTTATTTATGAAGCATTGGGAATTAAACCGCGATACTATAGGGATATCGTGATATGGAACTTGAGAGGCGAAGCACAACCACTGGATCAATTAGCACCAGATCTCATCCATAGAGCATGTAATCTCGGTGTTGATGTCATCATATTAGATCCGATCTATAAAGTCATGATGGGAGATGAAAACAATGCGACGGATATGGCTCAATTTACAAATGTATTTGACAAGATATGTTATGAAACTGGATGTACATTTGTCTATAGTCATCACCATTCCAAAGGAGCACAGGGCTTTAAAAGAGCGATGGATAGAGCATCAGGATCAAGTGTATTTGCACGTGATGCTGATGCTCAAGTGGATATGATTCAACTCAATCTCGTTGAAGTCCCATCACGTAATAATCCAGAAGAATCATCAGCAACTGCATGGAGATTAGAAAGTAGTTTACGAGAATTTCGAAGCTTTAAGCCAGTCAACATATGGTTTGAGTATCCAATACATAGAGTGGATGAAGCAGGAAAACTAAAGAAGAATTATGCTGATGGAGATCCAAGAGCTAACCTTACAAGAAGTTATAAACGAAATCAGACGAATGAATCTCGTAAAGAAGAATTTGATAAAGCATTTGATTCTAATAAGAGGAAAGATGGAACCTGTTTTGCTTTTGTGCTCGCAGAATATTTAGGGATTGCTGAAAGAACTGTTAGAGATCGAGTCATAGAATTCAGTGATGAATACATCACAAAAAAAGGTATTGTATCACGGAAAAGTGAAGTTGGAAAATAGGGAAAAATGCAATTTCCGTCACAATTTCCTGATTTTGGCAGAAAGGGTAAAAACACCTATCTTCAAACTACCAAAAAAACTGGCGGATAGGCCTTATATAGTTGGATGTAACCAACACGCTAACGCATGTTTGTAGGATAGGGCTTGAGAGCCTGCCCTATCCCAAACAATGCATTATCGTTAGCACTCGCCTTCCTGCAAAAGAAAAAAACCAAAAAAGTAAAAAACCGGTTAGCAATTACAATTATTTCTGTGAGTTTCAAAAAACAGAGTTATGATAATTACTGCTAGCTAATAAATCCAGAAAAACCTAAGTAAAGTAAACATTGTTTGATATAATGTTTATAAAAGCAGGTGGTGATAGAATGGTTTATTTGGATTATAATGTGATTATAAATGTTGGAAAAGCAAAAAATAAAGGTTTTAATAGTAGTTTTGACTATATGAGACTAAATAGAGAAAAATTTTGCGTATCATTTGTTATCATTGAAGAGATAGTTAAGTCAGAAAAATGTAATGAATTAATAGAATTAGTAAAAGAGATTACGAGTAAGTGTATATGGCCAAGCTCTAATACAGGTGTCGAGATTAAAGATATAAGTTCAATTGATCAAATTGTTAAAAATGCAATGAATTATCAAACACAAGACTTAGTTGATGCGAATGGTGAATTAGCTCATAAAGTGATTTCACAATACAGGGAACTAAACAAGATTAATTATTCAAAAGAGTTTGGAAATATTAACAATTTATCAAGAGATGAGCTTTGGTCTTTAAAAATGGTCCAAGATATGATGATCGCTTTTCAAATGGACAATGTGGAATTAAAATTATTAAATTTTAAAGAAGAAAATGTCAATAAGGTATCACATGTTTTCACTGCTCTAAAAAATGTACTAAATTCATGTGGTTATAATTTTGATACTAATATACAAACAGCAACATCTGGTATATATGACGTTACTCACATGATAAATGCACGTGAATGTTCAAAGTTTATTACATGTGATAAGAGATTAGCAAACAGAGTCGATGCAATCTATTACCTACTTAATATTGAAACAGAAGTTGTTAAAATGGATGATTTTGCTATTCAAAAAAACAATGAAACAAATAAATATGATTTTAAAAACGAATTTCAAATATTGGATTTTTTAAAGACAATATAACCCCCCCGGTCAATGGGACATCGAGTTGCTAGGGTACCGTCCGAGGGGCATTTCATTTACACGAGACCTATTTTTTGAAAATCTGAAAATTAGTTCTGAATTTTGATAAAAACTTGGAATAAGTAGGAAATAACCAATTCATTTCAACTAATACCTGATAATTTCTATTTTTGTATAGATATAACTTTGGTGAGCCAGTATCGACATATAATCCGCTTGATAAACCTTCAACGATTTGATGTGTGGGTATTTAACCACTAGATTGAATAGAAACTAGGGTTTAATATTCAAACAAAACGTTGAGCCTAAAACACACTTCATAGAATTACCATTACAACCTATACAACTCAACCTCATCATTTTCAATCACACACGCATTCAATTGTTTCAGCTGAATAGGTGTTTTTTGTTTTATAAAGCCTCAACGATTTGATTTGTTGGCTTTTTCTCTATACCTCGAATTCATACTCAGTCAAACAAAAAGAACAAATCGTTGGCAGAATACCGGCAAAATGGGTGATACCTCGCCATTTAACTAGTGAGCAGAATAATCTTAACTAAAAACCCGAACTTTAAGATGATTTCTGCGGACTAAGATATAGGAGGTATTAAACTATGAAAGCAGAAATTAAAACCCGAATCAAACAATTAAGAAGTGAAGGGTATGGCTATAAGAGAATAGCCAAAGAATTAGATCTCACATTGAGTGTCGTCAGGTATGCATGTAACAAAATGAGTGATGAGGACTTACTTGAAGGTCATTGTGAAAAGTGCGGTATTAAAATCAAATCCATCAAAGGTAAGAAACGAAAAAGATTTTGTTCCGATCGGTGCAGATGGGATTGGTGGAACAAACACCAAAAAGAAGTTGACAAAAAGGCGTTTTATACGCATGTATGTAAATGGTGCAATAAAAAGTTTACGTCTTATGGAAACAACAAGAGAGTTTATTGCAGCCATGAGTGTTATATCAAGTTCAAACTAAACAAAGGAGAAGTTCACGATGGATCGTAGTAATGTAGTGAAGTATTTATTATCAGTTGTACCAGTAAAGACAATGTTTAATATGGGTCTTTTGGCAAAACAAGAATACAACCAAGCAGAGCATTATTTGGCTGAAAAGTATTGTATCAAAAAGGGTAACCTTTATCGCCTGATTGACTTGACTATTCCCTCTAGTAGAGTGATAGATAGAGTATCATTCAAGGAGGTCAAAGATGAAGAGGAAAATCACAAGTATAAGCACATTACCAAAGTTAGCAAAGAAAGTTAGAGTTGCAGCATATGCTAGGGTGTCTGATGGTAAAGAAGCAATGCTTCAATCCTTATCAGCACAGGTGAATTACTACAAGAAACTGATCAGTGAAAACCATATATGGGATTTCGTTGGTGTTTATTCAGATGAAGCACTCACAGGTACTAAAGACTCAAGAGCAGAGTTTCAACAACTACTTAACGAGTGTAGAGCAGGGAAAATTGATATGGTCATCACCAAATCTATATCTAGATTCGCAAGAAACACAGTCACCTTACTTGAAACGGTAAGAGAACTCAAAGCGATCCATGTGGATGTGTTCTTTGAAGAGCAGAACATCCATTCAATCAGTGGTGATGGTGAAATGATTTTATCGTTTCTTGCTACATTCGCACAAGAAGAATCGAGAAGTGCTTCTGAGAATATGAAATGGAGAATCCAAAAGGATTTTCATGAAGGTATCATTTGGGGTGGTAAATCTTGTCTGGGTTTTAAGCTTCAAAACAGAAAGTTAGAAATGATTCCTGAAGAAGCTGAAATCGTGCGATTAATCTTTCAATTATATATTGAAGGACATGGTGCTGATACGATAGGTAAGATACTTGATAGCAAAGGTGTAAAACCTAAATACGCATCCAAGTGGAGTCGTTCAACCATCATGCAAATCATTTCCAACTACAATTACACAGGGGATTTGATTCTTCAAAAGACATTTAGAGACAACCACTTAACAAAAAGAAAAGTCATGAATACAGGTGAGCTCGATCAATATTTGGTCAAAAACAACCATAAAGCGATAATCAGTCATGAAGTGTTTGCTGAAGCACAAAGGGTTAGAAAAGAGAAAAGAGAGCGATCAGTATCACCATCCATTCAGAAGCATTATCCATTCAAAGGAATGATGAGATGTGAAATTTGTGGTAGAGCCTATGTTCGTAAAACAACACCATCAAAACACATATGGAAATGTTCACTTTCAGTCACTAAAGGAATAGAAGCATGTGCTTCAAAACAAGTCCCAGACAATCAAATCATTAAAGCATCCAATCACGTTCTAAACAGAACTGAGTTTGATGAAAACTACTTTAAATCAAAAGTTGAATCCATTGAAGTGATGCCTGAGCAAAGACTTATCTTTCGTTTGAAGAATGGAACAAGTAAAGACTATCATTGGAATACATCCAGAAGCGAGTCATGGACAGAAGACATGAGAGAACAGGCTCGAATAAGAAGAATCAATCAAATGAAAGGACGTGTCCAACATGGCTAAGATTACAGTCATTCCATCAACAAAGAACCAACATACGCAGTTACCAATAGGATCAATCAGTTTAAGAAAAGTAGCTGCATATGCTAGAGTTTCCACCAATACCGACGAGCAATACACAAGCTATGAAGCACAAGTTAATTACTATAGGAAGTTTATCCAAGAAAGAAGTGACTGGGAGTATACGAATGTATACGCTGACGAAGGCATCAGTGGGACTAATACAAAAAGACGTACAGAGTTTAATCGAATGATAACTGACGCTTTAGAAGGCAAGATTGACCTGATTATTACCAAGTCCATCTCACGCTTCGCACGTAACACACTAGACACAATTTCATTTGTAAGAAAGCTGAAAGACAAGGGGATTGAAGTATATTTTGAAAAGGAAAACTTGTGGACATTAGATCCAAAGAGCGAACTCATCTTGACCATCATGGCATCCATCGCTCAAGAAGAATCAAGATCGATTAGCCAAAACGTAACATGGGGAAAAAGAGTAAGCTTTCAATCGGGTAAGGTATCGTTTGCTTATAAGTCGTTTCTTGGTTATAAAAAAGAAAATGATAAACTCGTCATTGATGAAGATGAAGCAGTGATAGTGAAGATGATTTATCGTATGTTTCTAGTTGAAGGAAAATCAGCCTCAGGGATTGCAAGTCGCCTAACTTCACTTCATATCAAAACACCAACAGGGAAATCAACAAAATGGACACAAAACACCATAGACTCAATCCTTAGAAATGAAAAGTATAAAGGAGATGCCTTATTACAAAAGAAATATACAATTAATTATCTGAACCACACCTTAGTCAAAAATACTGGCCAGATTCCACAGTACTATGTTGAAAACAATCATCCCGCCATCATCGATTGTGACATGTGGGAGCAAGTTCAGATTGAACTAACTAGAAGAGATGAACTGGGAGCTAAGTATTCATCAAGCGATATATTCGCATCCAAGCTCATCTGTGAAGACTGTGGTGGTTTCTATGGCAAAAAGAAATGGCATTCCAACAGTAAGTATTCCAGGTTCGTCTATCAATGCAACCGCAAGTTTGATAAAGGGAAGGAGACATGCCATACTCCTAATCTCATGGAAAACGACATCAAGCTCAAGTTCATCGAGGTTTACAATTTGACGATGAAAGATAAAAAGAGAATCATCCAAGACTCGAATGAGATGATAGAGTTGTTGACTGGTACCAATCAGTTGGACAAAGACATTGACAATTTAAACGATGAGTTGCTTGTCATTTCAGAACTCTTAAACAAATTGATTAAAGAAAATTCGAAATCTAATATGATCCATGAAGACTATAAGAAGAAGTATTTAGAACTTACAAATCGCTATGAACGAACGAAAGAAAGACATGAGGATCTCATCAAAGCAAAAGACAATAAGAAAGTCCAAGCACTAAATTTGAAATCCTTTTTATCAAACTTGAAACGAGTCGATGATAAAGTATCTGAATGGAATGAACCGATATGGATGCTATTGGTTAAAAGTGCAGTGATGCATAGGGATAAGAGCATTACCTTTAAATTAAATAATGGAAAAGAAATCAAAAGTTCAATAAGATAAAAACAGCTTTGCAAATATGAACCAGTAGTTCAATACAACATTTACAATCTTATCTTAAAATGGAGGTGTCAAAGAAAGAAGGGGAAGCAAATGACAAACAATAACAAGTTATATAAAGTGACTGTAAAATGTGGGCACGTAAAAAAGAATAACTACATACCAATTACATTTGCAATCAAAGCTGAGGATGGAAAAAAAGCTGCAGCTATTGCAAGATGGATTCCAAGAGTAAAACATCATAATAAAAACGCCGTTCTTGAATGTGTCGAAATTGATTTCAATGAATTCCAGGAAATCAATGCTATCAATAGAAATAACCCTTACTTAAAATGTTCAAGTAAACAAGAACAAAGACACTTGATATCAGATATTGATAAACTGATTGTAAGCGATGACGAACAAAAGCGAATAAAAAAACAACAATCAGATAGAATTCAATATATCTTGAAAAAGCAAAAAATTGAACTACTTTGGACAGAAAAATTGATGCAGCTAGGAAGAGAGGAGTATTCTTATCAACTAATATAGTTTTATGGAATACAAAAAAACCATATGGATAAAGATGTTAAACTGCATTTTTATAAGAATTTAGACTACTTATGTAAAGCAAACCATATATCAATTAATGATTTAAAAGCAGAACTAGGAATCAAAGGAGCAATCAAATCTCTAGAATCATTCATAAAGATTTGTAATTTCTTTGATGTTATTGCAGATGATATTCTGTTTACCACTTTGAAAGATACTAATAAATAGTGTATAATCAAAGTGCCTTAATCATACAACTCAATGATCGAATACTTTCGTGAAAAGGAGAGAAGCGTATGATGAAAGGTGAAAAACAGGATAGATACCAATTGGACTTTTGGAGTATTGGAAACAATATCCGCAAAGTTAGGGAAGAAAGAGGTATATCCAAATTCGACCTAGCAAATGAATTGGGCTTAAGTGATGATCGTTCGATCTATTACTATGAAAATGGTGATAAGTTGACTCTTCAGCGCATAGCTCAAATCAGCAAAGTTCTTGGTGTCACTGTTGACAGCCTCCTAGTTTTTAACTAAGGGGCTGTTTTATTTTCTTAACGTAAACACAGTTTAGACTGACTTTTTAATTCAATATAGTATAAAATAGTATTATAAGTAAACGATGAATAGTAAAAATCATAAAAGGGGATATGAGATATGACACATTTTGAAGAAGAATTTGAACTTTTACTCAAGGTCAAGACACCTTTAATTGAAGTTGTGACACATGAGTGGCAAAGGTTACAAAGTTTATTAAATACCATCTCATCGACACAGATGACAAAATGGAAAAGATGGAATAGAGCTGTCGGCCTCATCGATAGTGAAGGTAATGTAGAACCGATTCAAGATCCATTGATGATCTTAAAAAAATTTAAAGATGAGAATGAATCAAGCCATCTTATACTTGAAAATTTTAATTTTTACTTACAAAACCCAGATGTAGTTAATCTGCTCTTTGAAATTGTAAAAATGAAGAAGATATTCAATAAGACTATCATCATTGAGTCGTCAGAACTATGTATACCTAATGCATTAGCAAAGGAAATGGTAATTTTAAATATGCCGTTACCAAACAAAAAATTCATTAAGAAGATAGCAGAAAGTGTCATTATTAACACTGAACTTGAATCAAAAAACTATGAAATCACTGATGAGTTATTGAGTAGTGTGTTAGGATTAACTACAACAGAAGTTAATCTTGCATTTCTCAAAGCAGCTGAAAAATTTGGTAAGTTAGATAATTCAGTTATCGACTATTTGATTACAGAAAAAGAACATATCATTAAAAAGGAAGGTTTATTAGAATACTATCGTGCAGAAGAGAGTATGGATAGTGTTGGTGGTTTGCATAACCTAAAAGAATGGTTAAAAGTTCGTGCGAATGCATTTACACCTAAAGCGCTTGAATACGGCATTGATACACCTAAAGGGGTTCTATTGTTAGGTTTACCTGGATGTGGTAAGAGCTTAACTGCAAAAAGTATTGCAAAAACATGGAAATTTCCTTTATTAAGATTTGATCTTGGCAAAGTTTTCGGTGGTATTGTAGGTCAAAGTGAATCGAACATGCGAAAAGCACTTGATGTAGCAACTACAATTGCACCATGTGTGCTTTGGATTGATGAAATTGAGAAGGGATTATCGGGGTTAAGTAGTTCCGATAGAACAGATGGTGGTACTGCATCGAGAGTCTTTGGGACATTACTCACTTGGATGCAAGAAAAAAAAGAACCAGTCTTTGTGGTTGCTACAGCAAATAATATCGAAAGTTTACCTCCAGAGTTACTTAGAAAAGGTAGATTTGATGAGATCTTTTTCGTAGATCTTCCTTCCAAAGAAGAAAGAAAAGAAATACTTAGAATACATATTAGTGGAAAAAAAAGAGATCCTAAAAACTTTAATCTTGATTTACTAGCTGAAAAAACAAGTGGACTAACAGGTGCAGAAATTGGGTCGATTATATCCGATGCATTATTCACATCTTTTTCAAATCAAAGCGATTTGGTAGACAAAGACATTATTAACGAAAGAAATAAGATAACACCTTTATCAACAGTCATGGCGGAGAAAATTACTTCAATCCGTTCTTGGGCAAAAAATAGAGCAAGAATGGCCGGAAGCGAATTTAACGAAGAGCTTACTGGTACAGATAAAGTAGTAAGACTTAAGAGTGAAAGCTATAATCCGCTATTGGAGGACTAATGGAAAATAAACAATACACAAAGAAATCAAATACGATAAATCCCAAATATAAGATTAAAGATTTGTGCTATGAAGCAATTTATGGTCCTGCTTCTGGTGGAGCTAAGAATACTGTTGCTGTGGATTATAGAAATTTCACATCATTTCTAAATAATGCTCATGATATTGCAAGTAAAAAAGAAGGGGTTTCTGCAAAATACACAAAAATTAACAAAGCTCATGAGTATCAATTAAATCATTGGATAAAGATTACTTCAACACAAAAGCTCATTAAAGGTAAGCTGGTTTCTGATGAAACTAAAATTCAAAATGCTATTGAATTCGATATAGAAGTAAACGATGTACCTTTGGAAACGATAGAAGTTAATGGCAAATCAGTCGAATTTATCAGAATAGATCATAAAACACTTCTAATTGAAAAAACTGATGGTGAGATGGTTTTCAATCAAAATACTGAAATCCAACCAACGTTTGATCATATTACACCAACTAGTGTTATCTATAATGGTGAGCTGATTCCTGTCAAAGACAATCGTGTTGTAATAGAAAAATATAGTTATAATGAAGCAACACATCCAGAGTATCCTCAAATCATCTACAAACTGACAAAATCAAATGATAAAGATCAATTCAACACAATCACAATTGAGTTAGAAGATGATGATTCGCTGGATTTTTCAATATATGATGTGTTCTTTTCTGAAGATATCGAAAGCATCTATTTTAGCGAAAATAAAAAGAAAGAATTCAAAATTGCAAGTAAACTAAAAGAATATGGACAACTTGTTATAAAGGCTGAGCAAAATGATCAAATTGAAGATAGCGGATTTGTATCAATAAAAAATAACACATATCAACTTAGATGTCAAAAAAATGCCTTAAGCATCCTAGTTGATCGTCCCAGCATTTATCACCATCCATTATTACTTTTAAGTGATGATAAGAGTAAGTCCTATTTAAGCAGATTCAACAATGCTTCAACTTTATCAATTGATTATAAAGTACTAACAGATTCTTCAAAAAAAGGCAACTCTATACAGCAACAATTTGTTCAGAAAACACTTCAAACTCCTGATTTTATGATTCTTGAAGGACCTCCAGGTAGCGGAAAAACGACAACAATCCTTGAGTTCATCTATCAAGCACTTAAAGATGGTAAAAAGGTTTTATTATGTGCATCGACTCATGTTGCAATCGATAATGTTCTTGAAAAAATGCTTGAACATAAACAAAAAGATGAATTTTTAAGAGTCATTAATCCGCTTAGAGTTGGAGACGAAGACAATGTTTATGTAGAGGATGTCAAGCAGTATAGTTACAAGAGATTGATGAGTGATGTACCTGACAACTATAAGGATATTGCTTTAGACAGTTTTAATTTGGTTTGTGGAACAACGATAGGAATCTTGCAGTTTCCACCCTTTAAAGAACTTTTAGGTCACGAAAATAATACACAAAGTATTGATCCAATGTTTGACTATTTGATCATTGACGAAGCCTCTAAAACAACATTTAACGAGTTTCTTGTTCCTGCAGTATTTGCTAAAAGATGGGTCATTGTTGGGGATGTTAAACAACTAGCTCCATACGTTGAAAAAAACGATTTAGTTCCAACTTTGATTTATTCTAAACCTCTGGATAATAGAGATCATCGAGAAGCCATCTATTTTTTAAAGCTAATTGAAAATGAGAGAAAATGGATTAATAAAGTATTCATGATGTCGGGTTCATCGATTAAGTATATTGATGCATTTATTAAAACAGCCAATCTAATCGCATTAACGGATACACATTTAAACAACGTTGAAACAATAAATTCACATGATATCAGAAATTGCAGCTCAAAGTTGACATTACTGTCTATACCAGACATGGTTATTATTGGTGAAGATGAACTTGTTAAAAAGGCTCTACCTTACATGAACAATCAATATCTAGTCTTGAGTCACAAAGAAAACGTAGGTTCATTCAAATCCGAAATTTTCAAGGATTTTTCAATATTACATCATCGTAATAAAGAACTTTATGGTTTGATTACAAAGTCTTCTGAAGAATACGGTAAAAAACTTGAAGATGAAATTATCTGGAGATTAATTCGTATGTACGAGCTTATTAACAACCGAGAAAGCAACAAAACGGTTGGCTATGATAATTACATTAGCAGTATTAAAAACTACTTAAACGAAGAAGATTCAAAAAAATATGATGACATAATAGCAACCATTTCTGAAATTGCACTTCCTTCAATTATTACTCTGATTCAAAACGGATTAAAAAAGAAATCAAATAATCCTAAAAGAACCATATTGAACGAAGGGTTTTCAGATGAAGATCGAGTGAATCGGTTTGTTTCATTAGAGTATCAGTACAGAATGCATCCAGAAATCTCTGAGTTACCTCGTACTTACGTTTATGACAATAAAGCTTTACAAGACGATACGAGATCTTATCCACAATTCGAATACTTAAATACTAAGCGTCGTTTTGAAACCAGACATATTACATGTGAAACAGTTTATAAAAATCAAAACGAAAATGAAGCCAATGCGATTATGGAAGAACTAGATAAGTTCATTAAA
>PGXM01000017.1:21117-41797 GCA_002839155.1 Tenericutes bacterium HGW-Tenericutes-1 | reverse complement strand
GATTGTTAGTCTTCATCATTTAATGATCTATTATTGATTATTTGGCATTTTAATATCATATAAACCTTTGACTTCTTTCTCAAAGAAAGTCATAGCGTTTCTTAAATTATTCTTATGATACGGATATACTTTCACATGGTTCAACTTGATGAAATCAATCAAGTTTTCCCAGTGGGTATATCCGACATTTTTTAAATCTTGATGCTTATTGCTTAATATAAAGGAAATAAATACTCTGCCTTTATAATGATGATTTTTGCTTTTTCTTCGGCCATAAGCTTCTAGTAAGGATTTTAAATCTCTAGCCGCTCCAATATAATCTTCTTTCTCATACTTCATTTCCATAGATTGAACAGAAATTAAGTCTGGTAATTCTTTTTCCTTTTTAAGTGATGAATCTTTTCTTTTAAATAAATCTTTTAACTTACTCATAAAACTCATAATATGAATGTCCTTTCTATTTTGTAATATCGAATAATGTCAACTGTTAATATAATAGTCCTCTTTTTGGATTTTTGCAATGTGTTTCCTAATAGATTTTAAATATCACTAACCATACAATCTTACAAGGCAACTCAATATCAATAATTCTTATTTACCGATTTTACCGGTCATATGCATGATTTCTATTTCAACAACAGCTGTAATTGCTATTTCTTTTTGAATCATCTCATTAGCAATATTATCTGGAATATTGGCATACTTCTTTATTAGTGCCATTAAGATATCATATGTAGCATCAATGACTTTCGCTTTTCCAAATAAGGTTAAACTCTGATAATATGTATTTAATTCTTCTCCTACGACTTCTACATTGTCATAAACGGTAAATGATACTTTATCATTACTTCTTATATTATCAATCTTATGTCCTTCTAAAGCACTATGGAAATAGACTTTATTATTATAATACACATAATTAACCACTAACGTATAAGGATAACCATTCTCACTAATGGTTCCTAATATTCCTTCTTGACCTCTTTTTAATAAAGCTAACGTATCTGAATCACTCATTTGTTTATCAATTCTACGCATTGGTCTGAACATCATTGTCTCTCTCCTAATTCAATGGTATTTTTCATGCATGTATATTATAGCAACATCACTTAATTAAGTCTTTGAATTTTACATAATCATTGACTGAGGTATCAATCTTTGGTTTCTTTTTTAGTAACAAAACAAGCATGATTAGTGGCAAATCAAAATAGACATAAAGTAATTCATTAGTCCAAAAATAATCAATATTATCTAAAGCCCGTCTTTGTTTTTCATCGTCAGGAAATGATTTTGTCAAAACTAACTTTTGGAACGCTGGATGGTTAAGTTCATCAATATTTAAAACAAGAATTTTTCCGTTATTATTATTTCCCCAAAAAAATAGTTGATTTAGATAAAATGTTTTTCGATAATCATTCTCAAACATGTAATTACCATCAATAGAAGAAAGTATTTCGCCATCAATAGTATAAACAACCAAATCTGCACTATAGTAATCTACGGATAGAACAATCAGATCATCGTTAATGTAGACGTTACTAGGTCTGAATCCTTCTACATAAAATGATGGTAAGCGTGAATCATCCACTTTAAAATAATCAAAAAACATTCCATTCGCATAACGTAGTGTCGTATTACCCGTGGACCAATCCGAACTTCTAATTGAGTAAGGTAAATCTTTATTATATCTTGCGATAAAGATATCATTGTCTTGATATAAAATGTCGTCGGTTATTGATAAATCAAGTGTTATGTTTGGATCCTCTAATAACACAACCTCTGTTACTGTAGATGTATACATACCTAAAACATTATTAAAACGCTCAAAATATACGAGATAGTATTCATTATCAATCATGATGGGAAATTGACGGTCCATGCTTCTTTCAGCGGTGCCTTCAAAATGATTGATAATCTCTAGTATGGGGCCGGTAAGTTTATAAAAATAGGTCGTATTCTCAATGATATTCATATTATATAAATAAAGTTCATCTTGAATAGTTATAAACATTATAGAATCATCAAAAGGATAATGATTGATGTACTCAAATTCTTTTGTATAGATTTTAAGATCATCCGTCGTATCAATGACATAGTAGTATTCGTCAGTCACTCGCAAATCAAAAATTTCAAACACTTCTGGAAAAACAATTTCATCTTGGATAACAGCTTTCTTTGAAACTAGTCCCTGTATATCTTTTATGATAGGGATGATATTGAGAGATAAAATCAAAATAACAGAAATAGTTATCCATTCTAAGGTTGATTTTGTTGTTGGTTTTACCCTATCGATTTTGTAAGATACCTGGTCTTTAATCCAATAAAATACACCTAGAATTATCAAATAAGCAAAGATCCATAATAGTGGGTTTCCAATATTAACAACAAACTGTAAGACTAAAAATAGGAGTGAGTGTAAAATGGTAAAATATATTAATTGGAAGAAATAAGAAATATATTCACGGTATCCTGCTAGATACGTCATATAAAAAAACAAAGCAATGAATGTGAAGATAAAAGGTATTAGAATCTTATCAAGTACTGTCGCTATTTCTGGCATTATAATAACAAAGATAAATGATAATACCCCACTAACGATGCCAATCACAAATAGTAACTCATAAATGATGAGATACTTGATTTTGTAGTCAAGTTTAAATCGTTTTTGAAACTTGACTTCAATCATGATTTTTAATAGAAAATAAGTTGATATAATACTAATGCCAACAGCGTAAAACAAATAACTAATCGTGTGATTTAAATCAAATAATAATCCAATCAGTAAAAATACACTTATAAATAATGCCATGATTAAAAAGGCATTGATATAAATGTATTTCTTATCAATTCTAAAGTCATATAATTTTTTCGTGTTCAAAATACCATTGTATTTATTTACAATGTAATCAATTAATGTGAACATAATGTTCCCCTTTCGTTATTGTTTTTGTGTGATATAAAACTCCACACTCATCAACAACGAAAGACGCAAAGTAGTTTCTTATTTATCGGTAAAAGATAAAAATTCAATATCGATTCAGAGAATTGAATGTCTTTCATCGATAATGAAAATTGATAGTCTTCATGAAACTTAATAATCAAGGATTTAAAGATTCTTTTGACTTCTAATAAACTTGTATGAAGAATACTAAAAGCAATCAAACAAACAAAGGACATGAGAATATAGTATACCGTGGTTAAAGGAATAATGATTGATTGAGAGATATACATATAACCCACAAGCAAAAGTGACAGAACAATCGCTGCCTTTAATACTTGAAAATAGTTAATGTTACCTTTCTCATTAATCATCAAAATCACCTTGGTTTTAATTATACAACGTTAAATTATAAATTACTATACGACATGATAAAATACTAGAATCATTGAAATGCTATTTTGTAACAACAATGGCCATGGTTTTTGATTCAGGATAATAGGTTATTCCACATAAATCTGAATAAATATCAACTTTTTTGAATCCCGCTTCTGCAAGTTCTGCTTTAATACTATCAACTGTAAAAGCTTGGTCCCATATACGGTAGACATCGATATGATTATTTTGATCAATAACGATGTATTGATCTAACCTCAGTTGATTATCATAGATATAATGATTCTCTAAAGAAGCATGAGCTCCTTCTTTCCAAAATCCTGTGCTTGAAGATACATACCAAGAAGAACTTTCTTCACGATTCAGGTACTGAAATGGTGTAAAGACATCAAAGATGAATTTACCACCCTCAACCAATAAATTATGAATCTTCTTTAACATAATCATTCGGTTTTCTTTTGAAAGTACGGAATAATCACAATATATCAAAGTGATGACATCAAATAATTGATCACTTTCAAATTCCAAGTAATTAGTAAAAATATAATTAATATCAAACTTGTTAGTCATTGCTTGATTAATGGCATATTCTATCGATCTTTTTGAGAAATCTAAACCCGTTACATGATATCCTTTTTGATAAAATCTTTCACAGTAGAGTCCAGGACCGCATCCAAAATCAAGTAGTTTCTTATGGGTTGATGGTGAAGCGATTGTTGTAATCCAATGGACAGACTCATCTAGAAACTGACGGTTTCTTGTGGCGACGTCACTATCTAAATTAGTATGTGCTTCTAACATGCCTTTTGATATATGTTCATCATCCCAAAATTTGGACGTAGATGGTTCATAAGGATTTGGTTTTTTTGCGTATTTTAATAATTCTTTAATCATTCATATCTCCCATTATTATATACAAATATGGTTATTCATCTTGTGTCTTTAAGAACGCATAAAAATCTTTTTCTAACGCATCATTTTCTATAGATACACTACCAACAGGCGATACTAAGATTGTGAATTCTTCTTCACCGTCAAGACTAAATAGGGTATCACAAATTATTCTATCAAATGCCCCAATGGCGCAAGTTCCTAGTCCAATCGATTCTGATGCGATATACATATTTTGACAGACATGACCGATATCAACTAAGATGATTCGGTGGGCAAAATAAGAATATCGCCATTCAGAACGGTAAGGAATCACACTCCAATAAAAAATGACACTGGCTTTCGTTGCCCATTTCTGTTCTTCTAATGATTTTGAGATGGTTTCGTCTATTTCATCAATTGATTTGATGAACTCAATCTCATGAGTCATTGGAAGATAATGATAAGCACCTACTTCTAAACCCTCAATATGCTTCGCGATAAAATAAGTTTCAAATTCATGTCTTGCGCCACCACAAGGAACCGTTCTTAAAGTCGCGTAATTGTTACCCCTGATACTTTTAACTCCTTGCGTAGTCCAGAGTAAATAAGATAGCTCTAATAAAGTTATTTTCTTTTCGGTATAAACTCGGTGACTAACTCTTTTATTGATCACATTTAAGAAATTTTGATCAATCGGTAATTCATCAAAGTTAAGTGGTAAACTGATTTGTTTATCAGTCATCTTATCTTTAACTAACGGTGGTTGTGGCAATCTTAATTGTTGATCAGACATTTCTTCAATTCCAAAATCATTGGATTTTAAGAATTCACGTCCTTGTCTTATTAATGCTTTTACTTGTTCACTTGGCATAATATATAGCTCCTTATATGGCAATGTCATTAGATTCAAATATAGTATGATTATACTATGCTTTTCATGATAAGAAATCAAACATTTTAAATTTATATAAAAAGACAAGGATTTTTACAAGGAAAATGATTCCTTGAGTTTATCCTTGTCTTTTATTTATTAACTGTTTTGAACTACATTTGTTTGAGCGAAGGTTATTTTTTGATTCTTCACATAAACAATTTCATCATACATATCTTTATTTTCTTCAATAATCACATGACTGACATTGACAATCGTCACATCTTTTAGAGATAATAACCCTTTTTCGATTTCTTTAGCTCTTTCATAATCTAAAGATGCAAATGCTTCATCTAAGAATAAAATATCCGCTTTATTGAGTAACCCTCTCGCAATCGCAATCCGGCTTTTCTCGCCACCAGAAATGTTTTTACCATTATCTAAAATCATCCGGTCAAGACCTTCTTCACTAGATGAGACAAAATCATGAAGTCCGGCTCTATCAACCGCATCCCAAATTTCTTCATCGGTAAAAGGTTTATAAAGGGTTAAGTTATTCTTTAATGTTTCTTCGAATAAGAAGATTTGTTGCTCAATGTTGGCTATCTTAGAAAAATAATCGATTTTCTTAATGTCCATCAAATTCACACCATCAATAAGGATTTCTCCGCTCTTGGGTGAAAAGTATTTTCTTAACAGTCTAAGCACGGTGGATTTTCCACCGCCGCTTGGACCGACGACTAAATACTTTTTCCCCTTTTCAAAGGTCAAATTGACTTGATCTAAAACGACATTTTCATCATAGGCAAACGAGACATCTATAAATTCAATTTGATGATTAAAACCCTCAAATGATTTTGTTTCTTCGTACACGGTTTGATTTTGTAAAGTTTTCTCAATTCTAACAAAAAGCGATTTAACCGATAGGATTCGTGGTAATGCTTCAGAAAGTTGAGCGACAGGTCCGATAATATTGTCTAAATTCGTCGCAACGACGGCGACGCCAGAAAACAAAATCAATCCTTTTAAAGTTAAGAATGAGACAAAGAACATGAGTCCAAAGAAGGTAATGGAGAAGTTCATGTTTTGAATCGCAAAGATATAAGACATGATGCGATCAATAACATATTTCTTATCTTGGATTTTTTTACTTTCTGTTTGATAGGTTGTGGTAATCTTTGATTCTAAATCATTGGTTTTGATGATGTGAAAAGCAGATAATACTTCTTTAATAAAGCCACTATACTTTGACATCATCTCTGAACGTTCGGTATTATGTTTTTTGATCGGTTTCGATGAAAAAACAGAAACAATCGCATTGAGTCCAATCATCGCTACGCCGATGAGTAAGATTAAAGGATTAATCAAATAGATAATTAGAATGGCAGTACCAAAATTAATAAAACTTTCAACTAGTACTACAATCTGTTCGACATAATCTTTTTCGATGAGATTAAAATCGTTGGTCAAAGCTGATACATAGAGCGCATTGTTTTCATTTTGGAACTCACTGATGTTCTTTTGAAATACTTTTCTAATGTAATCACCTTTCATGTGAACCATGACATCTTTGATCACAAAACTTTTGATAAAAGAGGTGATGAGATTCACAGGTAATAATAACGCGGCGTATAACATCACGTATTTGGCTTGTTCAAAGAATTGATCCCATAATCCCTCTAAAGCAATATTGATTAAATCATATAATGCAAAAGAGAGTTTAAAGTTGATATAAGCAAATAACACAAAGATTATAACGGCGAGATAAATATTTTTAAAATACACTATTTTTCGTTTCATACGGTTGCCTCTGAAAAGTATTCACTACCATCATACTTTGTCAAATATCCATCTTTGATTTCAAATACAACATCATACTTTTCAGTAATACCTTCAAAATATTTATGACTGATGGCGATAACCGTTGCGTCTAGTTCGAGAATCGTTTGTTCGATCAGTCTACCTAATTCTTCATTGAGGGAAGCGGTTGCTTCATCAATGAAAAGAATTTCTGCTTTTTTACAAAGTGCTCTCGCAATGGAGACTCTTTGTCTTTCACCGCCAGATAGATTTTTCCCATTTTCTGAAATCATGGTATGGATTCCATTTTCTAATGAATTAATGTAATCGATAAGCCCTGCTTTCTTACAAGCTTCGATGACATCTTCATCTGAATAGGGTTTAAAAAGCGTTATATTATCCTTTAGCGACGCTTCAAACAAAAAGACATCTTGATAGACATAAGATACTTTCTCGTTGAATGAAGACGATGAAATGGTCTTCATATCCAATGAGTCTACGAGAATATTTCCTTCATAATCATCGATCATATTGGACAAGAGTTTAAATAAAGTAGTTTTACCCGCACCTGAAGGCCCTTTCACTAAATGCTTTTTCCCTTTTTCAATGGAAAATTGAATGGATTTAAATACATAGGTATGGTCATATTTAAAACTAACTTGATTGACATCAATCTGATGATTGAAGACAAAGGGGTTTTTTGGTTCATCAATACTCTCATCAATTTCTTCACTGGTGATTTTCTCATAAATTGCTTTCGATGATTTTAAAACGTTGATTAAAGGAAACATATTCACAAGTGGGAAAATCGCTGATGAAGCCAGTTGAATGGTCAGCATCATTAATCCATAACCAACTCCCGCTTGTGTCATATACATTAAATAGACGATTAAACCAATTAGTACGAAAAACCCAATTGTCGAATTAAAATTCAATTGAAATGAGGTAAAGACATTATAAGAGTACTTCTTGCCTTCTAGAGTAGCGATTTGTTTTCGATTCTTTTTTAGGAATTCTTCTTCCATATTATTGAGTTTCAAGATTTCAAGACCTGTGAACACGTTTGAAGCATTCACCGTGAATTGTTCATTCGCCGTTGAAACGTCTTTTTGTAAGGAAACGGTCTTTTTTTCAAACAGTTTAGAAACGACTAAGACAAAGATTGAAACACCAAAGATGATTATCGCGATGCGCCAGTTCACGAAGGCTAAGATCACCATAACCGAAATATACATGGCGCATCGGAAGATGAAATTGATGAGTGATAAGAAAAACGAGTTTTCAAACGTATTAATATCATTGATTAAATTAGAAGCATAGACATCTCTCGATTGTTTATTGAATTGTTTATAATTCATCCGAATAATCTTATTAAACGCTCTAATTCTTAATGAAAGCAAGATATCTCGCATATAAGAAATTCGCATTAATCTCGAAACAACAAAGAAGACCCCATCCAAGATTAAATAGATAACCGAGATGACTAATACCATGTAAAAAAACGACATGGATTCACGTTGGACAATCTCAAATATCAACGATACAATCGCAATTTGAGCTAAATTTCTAACGACCGGGAATAGACAAGCAATTAAATATAATATAAATTTCCCTTTGTGTTCAAGCAACATTTTCTTCATAAATTCACCCTTACCGTGTATAACACACTATTAGTTTACTACAGTAGTGTGCAAAACACAATACTAATTTTTATATTTATATTACAATTTAAAAAGTCATACTAGAAAACTCTAATATGACTCTTATGACTTGAGGATAAATGATTGTTAACTAATCCAATATCGATTCGGAGACGTTAATGTCCAATCATGATCGGCGTATGTAGCGGTAAATTCTCTTCCAAATGAAGAAAGATTACCTTTATAAATATACGCATGCGCATAGACACGGTTTTCAGAAGCCGTATAGGATTCTAGACCAAAAATGATGCCATCTTCAAACCCACCATTGACAATAAACCCTTCATCAACAAGTTCATCAAAGTTTTTAACTAATAATCGATGGCCATTTTTTAAACAATAATTTCTCATTAGAAAGACAAATTTAGGTAAATCTTCTTCTTCATATTGATTTGGCATAATTGCGATATATAAAGTATCACCATAATGTTCTTCGCTATAAAGCGCGTCGAAAATGGAAAAAACTCCACTCGCAGTATCTTTCGGAAAAGGAACATTGATCGACATGATATACCCAATGGTCAAAAGAATAATAACATCAAACAACGCAATGTATTTTTTCATAAACTACTGTCCTTTCAAAAAGAATTAGTTTAGTCCTCTATACTGTAATTGTAATGTTTCCATCGATAAAATCAAGTGTTTACTAGAAATTGAAACGCATTTTAAGCGTTATAGAATATCTTTTTTTATCAAATCAAAGATTTTAAAGACATTGTCATAATAATTACTGTTAATGGTAATGCTTTGGTTATTAATACGATGATGCCAACTAATAAAGGTTACCCCCGGGTCTACTCCCACAATAAAAGGATTTAAATCATCATCCAACCAAACCCCAAGACCATACCCACCATCTTTTGACTGTGCATACTTCGTTAACATTAATTCTACTGTTTCTTTTTTTAATAACTTGTAGTTTAGAAATCCATTCCATAGTTTCTCAATATCTAAAGCGTTCGTGAAAGCTCCGCCTGCGCCGCTGCCTTTCGCATCAACGCTATAGATATTGGTATAGTAACTATTGGTCTTTGAATCAAAGATATAAGCATTTGCACAATTCTTAGGTAGTCTATCTAATTCATAGTATCCTGTATGATTCATTCCTAAAGGTTTAAAGATTAAATCATTCAAGAAGTCATCAAAAGGTCTTTTTGTCACTTCTTCAATGATTATCCCTAACAAGACAAAGGCACTATCATTATAGGAGAAATGATCGCCATGGTTAAATTCCATCGGTTTATCAATAAATAATGGTAATAAGTCTTTAGAAGCTCTGATTTTATAATTTGGAAAATCAGTCCATAACTGACTATAATCGCTATGAACTAACTCATCAAAATAATTTGGAATGCCAGATGTATGGGTTAATAATTCTTTGATGGTCACATTTTTGTCAATCTGATGTAAATCGAATGACAAAACGTCCCCTATTTTACTATCAAGAGATAGTTTATTTTCTTCAATTAATTTCATGATTCCAATCGCAACGAAGAATTTCCCACCAGAAGCGGTTGGAAAACTTGTCTCTTGATTAATTAAGATTTCATTGGCATCATCACGATATCCTTGACAAAATAACTGGGCATCATCGTGATTCTTGACATAAATCGTACCGCCTTTTAATAACTCTACGTATTGTTTCATAATATTCTCCAAGTTTTATATTAGTTTGATAATTGTTCAATTTCATGCGTATCAGGATTGATACGGTGTAATGTTGAAAATGTCGCATTACTGAAATAAATCCAATGATTAATAACATACAAATACTTAGAATCACCCAATAAATTCATCATCTTTTCCGTGGTATTCGTTTCAATGATATATCGATAAAGTTCGCCACCATTGATAAAGTATAAGTTAACTCCGTCGGTATTTAACCCACTCAGTGAATTTCCAGTAGCGATGGTAATGAGTGCGTCTGTATCGGTTGTATAGAGATATAAAGCCGTCTCACTGCTGGTAGATGCGATGAGGCCAAAGGTTCTAGGGTAAGGCGATGAGTAGCCTTCTTTGATGAGTAACATTTCATTGATTTCTACTATCGAATTACCTGATAAGTACTTAATTGTTGTTTTACCCATAAAGGTATCAGCCATTAATTCAATGGCTGGGCCGTTATTGGTTGAATAGAGCAGTTTTGTTCCACTAACGTTAAGTAAAGTAGCCCCGCTGCTAAAGTTTGATAGAAACGCTTGATTGTCGTGACGATAAATACCAAAGCCCATAACTTCGTAGACATTATGAGTATAGTTGACATAAATATAATTATTATATCTTGATAGATAATAGGTTTCAGCTTCATTGATCGATGTGATTGTTTCTGCTTCGATATTATATTTTTTCATATATAAATCGTGTGTAGAAACAAAATAAATATCGGTTTCTGTCAAACATAAGTTTCGAACATTTCCACCATCGGAGAGTGAAAATAAAATTGAAGATTCATTCGTTGCTGGATCATAAGAATAAACATGTGGCCCCACTGCATAGTAATGGAGTTTATTCGTTTTATCGTAAGCAACCAATCCATGATTACTGGCATTACCGTTCGTATTGCCATAATAAGATGATGAAGATAAGTAACTTAATTCAACGGTTTTTAATGAAGTTATCGTTGTGGATTCTTGGGTTGTCGTCGACTCAGTGGTGGTCGTTAAGGTGGCTGTAGTTGTTTGCGATATCGTCGTTAAGGGTAAGGTTGATGTTACTATTGAAGAGGATGTTAATGTGGTTGCTGCAGTGGTGCTATTGCTAAGTAATGTAGTTGTTTTTTTATCGCAACCCACCAGTAAAAATACTAAAATAACACCCATTAAAAAGATAATCGATTTTTTCATAGAGTTTCTTCCTCCTGCCAATAAAAAATAAATAATGATAGACAAATTCTAACATAATTGTATTTAATTAAATATATCTTCTTGTATCTTTATCAATTAACGTCAAAATGAAAAAAAGAATCATTGTGAAATTAGGACAATGACTCTTCGATAGCTTCAATTTGATAAGCAATTTCATTTCTTCTTAAGAACGATGGGACAAACGGTGGTTGATAACGTAGAATCAAGCGATTAGAAGCAATGATGAGTTTGTTAGTTTTTATGTAATCCAATAATAACTGATCTTGCTTATCAAAGTTACTTTTTGTCCAACTTCCACTGAATCTTATCACTGCGTAATAAGATTTCTTAAGTTCGTTTATAAACACTTGGTCTTCATTAGGTTTAGGAATGGATGCCTTCTTATATTTAGAAGGCACATAAAAACCGGTGACGAGTTGTTGATTTTCTTCATACGTCACAACCGGAGTCGTCATCGATATTTTAGCTTCCTGATCATTACTTCCAGAGATATAACGAAAGACATTCATAAAACCGGAATCTAGATTTGGATTGACATTTGTTTTTGTACTCGCTAAATAAATATCTTCATATTGTCTAATTTCAATTTTTTTATCTTTTTTAATAACCTTGTATTTAATTGTTTCAAATAATGCCATATGAACACCTCTTATTATCTATTTGAAGCTTTATCTTTTCTCTTTACTGCGTTTATCATTGATAATCGCCATCTCTGCTTCACCAATAACAGTAACGTTATTTTCTTTAGCCCACTTAACACAACCATCAATCGCAACTTTTAAGAATACTCTCGGAACTTTTGCTAGACGCATACAAGCTTCATCCGTAAATTTTACCGTCGGATCTGTTCGATCAACTGCATATCGTACTGTATCAATACTAATATTTTTCGGTGCTGGTACGTCTTCTGAATAATATTTTTTTGATGAAGAATACCAGAAATGCGTATTATCACGATAACCATAATCGACAGGTAATTTTGGAAAATTATTGGATTTTACACCGTTGATAATACTATTTCGATATTGATCAATCATCAATATTTGATCAACTCTCAAAATGAAGTGTGCCCCAAATTTAGAAGTAATTCCATTAAAATTGCGGTAAGGCGGTTCATACCCTTCTAAAGAACCCGCTTTGTCATTCAAGGCATTATCTAAATCAGACATCCATGTACATTCAAATACTTGAAAAGCCTCAGATATGATTTTTGGTCTATCTGCTTGATCGCTCAATTGTGATTCTTCCAATGAAAATAAAACTTTACTCATCTTTTCTTTTGAAGTATCACCAGGATAACCAAGTCTTACTGTTTCTTTAAAATACTTCTTATTATCAGGTAGGAAATTTAATGCACATTTAGGTCTTTTTAGTAAGTTTTGTGCCGTATTAGAACTATTACGGCATTCTAAAATCATTGCGTAATAATTTTTTCCGGCAACGTAATACGGGAAACATAAGGAATATGCGCCTAATGATGTATTCCCCTCATCATCAAGGGTTGAGATGAGGATGGTTGGCATTGGGAAAAAACTGGATGTTTGGTAAAAATTATCAACGATTCTTAATGCTTTCAATTTCGACATTTCTGTTCTCCTATTAAAGTATATTTTGGTGGTTATAATTGTATTTTAATAATCTATACAAATCATATCATTTGAAGGGAGAATATGCAATTCGATTTCAAAGAAATACGCTATATGACATTAATGATAAGTCACATTAACTAAAAAAAGTACACATGATTCTTGACACTACCATAGTTTATTTAGTCAAAACAAATAAATAATATCATTATCCGCATTAATCTAATTTTAATAATCATATGTTAAAGTGTTGACATATACAGGGGGATTAAACATGAAAACATTAAAAAAAAATATTATTCCGATTCTATTTGTTTCAAGCATCATGGCAATAAACGCTATCCTATGGATTAGTAAAATGAATGCTGCTTTCTTGAACGAGAAAAGCATTTTGACCTCAGTCCTAGGATCCACTTTATTGATGGGTTTCTTTCTAGTCTTCTTACTTTCAACCAAAGCGAAATGGATTGAAAAACTATTTGGCGGATTAGATGGCGTCTATTTTTGGCATCGACTTCTTGCGATGGGAACAACCGCACTCATCTTTCTTCATGGAATTACCTCGATTAGCAATCTATCTTCAAATTCAAACAACTTTCTTTTATTTGGAAACGCCGGTGAAGCAGGTGAACTTGCGCGAAACGGATTTCTATTTCTTGTAATATTTGCCCTCCTCGCAAAATTCTTTAAATATGAACACTTCCGCTTCATCCACCGTTTTCTAGTCATTCCTTACATGATTGCTCTTTATCATGGGTTCTTCTCATCTTGGGTTAATTTATTCTCATTTGATACCTTGTCAATATGGATGTTACTAACGTCTTCAATCGGATTAGCTTCGGCTTTGTATATGCTATTTGTATTTCAAAGATCAGCTTTTCGATATAAAGGTCAAATTGAAGAGAAAGTCGAATTAAACGCAACAACCCTTGAACTCAAAGTCAAGATGGACAAACACTACCACTTTAAACCTGGGCAATTTGCCTTCATCAAAATCAAAATGAATGATTTTGATCAAGAACCACACCCATTTTCAATCTCGGGTAAAGAGGGAAATTACATTTACTTTACAATCAAATCTTTAGGAGACTTTACCGAATCTCTTAAGAAAAACTTAATCACTCCAGCAGAAATTCATATTACCCAAGCGTATGGACATATGACAAATACGCTCTCGACAAAAAAACAAGTATGGATAGCGGGAGGTATCGGAATTACGCCGTTTTTGGGTAGGTTAAGGAGTTCTGAAGAATTCACTTCAGATACACACCTCTATTATTCCGTTAATTATGAAAGTGAAGCTGTTCATCTAGATAGGCTTCGTCAACTAAGTAATCAAAAAGAAAACTTCCGTTTCACCTTATTTGAAGCTTCAAAACAAGGATTTCTATCGATAAAGAATTTAGAGATAGATGATGATTGTATTGTTTCTATGTGTGGACCTCGACCCATGGTGATGACTCTAAAAAAACAGATACATTCTAAATACCCCAAAGTAAAAATTGAATATGAAGCTTTTAGTTTTACTGGAACACTCGTTGAAGATATCATTAAAAAATATAAGACAATCAAGAAAAAACTAAAAACTAGAAAACTGACATCCTAAAAAAATGAACCTCCAACTGATAACTTGGAGGCTCTTTTTTTATTCGTCTATTCTTGATTATTGATTGGTAAGGAGATAAAAAAACTGGTTCCGATATTTTCCACACTCTGAACTTGAATGACTCCATCATGAATTTGGATGATTTCTTTGACAAGTGCGAGTCCTAATCCTAAACTGGCATCATCTTGAGTGCGTGATTCGCTGGCACGATAAAATGGATCAAATATTTTAGCAATTTTCTCTTTTTCGATTCCAAGACCCGTATCAGCTATGGTTGTAATAATGGTGTTGGCGGTTTTATTAAACATAATCTTAATCGAACCATTCGGTCGGTTATATTTTATCGCATTATTGATAAGATTTGAAAATGCTCGTATCATCATGGTTTGATTACATACAACTGAAGTATCAAAATTAGGAGGGATTATTTCTAATGAAATATGGTTGTCTTCTAATTTTTGTGTGAATGATTCACTTGTTAATTTCACGAGTTCATATAATTCAATTGAATCTAACTCACTTCTCGAAAGGTGTCTAGTTCTTGTTAATTCTAGTAATTGATTCACTATATTTTCCATCAATGATATTTGTGACATAATGGTCACTATATCAGATTTTACTGATTTATCTTTCTCTTTTATCAGCAAGTATTCCGCATGTGCTTTCATAACTGTCAGTGGTGTCCTTAACTCGTGTGAAACATTGGATGAAAATTGTTTCTCTCGATTAATCGATTGTTCGACTTGATCAAGCATTTGATTGACCATGTCCGCTAATTCGTAGACTTCATCTTTTGCAAAATGGGTTGGAATCCTTTTCGAGTAATCCTCTTCATTTTTTATGATTGAAGCCGTTGAGTATATATCTTTGATTGGTTTAAATGATCTTTTAATGATTAAATACCCACCCAAAGCCGACAAAAGAATGATAATAGGAGAAAAGATTGTCGCAAATATTATGACGTTTCTAACGGAATCCGCCATGGGGTTAATGTCGTAGATACCTCTTAAAATATATCCGTTTTCTAAATCGACATCATAAACCAACCAAGTAATGCCACCGGTTTCTTGAGTTTGAATCGTATTAATTTCAATCGGAATATTTGGATTAAAATTCGTGGGAACTGGTCCAAACGCAACTGATGAAGATTCATAGACTAAAAAAACAACACCATCATGATAATATCGAAACACTTCATCATCTTCTGATTCTTCAAGATATACTTGATCATCTTCAATTTTGATTTCATTCGCGATTTCTAAAGTCGCATCGATAATTTCTCGACTTGTTTGATCACTTAATATTTGCGATGAAGCTGTTTTAAGTATATATAGGTTAATACCTAACAATATTGCAAAAAAGAAAGTGTTGATAATTATGATTTTTTTCTTAATCGACCATTTTTTCATTTTTCTATTCTCATAACATATCCAAACCCTCTGACGGTATGGATTAATTTGTTTTGATAACCTTCATCGATTTTCTTCCTTAAAAAGCGAATATAAACATCGATAACATTTGAATATCCTTCATAATCGTAATTTGAACTAACGCTTTCAAGACGGTCTCTTGATACTACGATATCTTTATTTAACAGAAGATACTCAAGTAAAATATATTCTTTCTTTGATAGATTAACCGGCTTCCCAGCCCGTTCCACCGTATTTAATGTTCTGTTTAAGATTAGATCATCAAGGGTTAAAATACTTTGAACTTCCGTTTCTCGTCGACGTAAAAGGGTTCTAATTCTTGCGAGCAGTTCCTCAAAAGCAAATGGCTTTACTAAATAGTCATCAGCCCCCATATCAAGTCCCTTAACTCGGTCTTGAATAGTATCTTTGGCGGTTAGAAGTAATACAGGTGTTGCATTCTTTTTACTTCTTAATTGTTTTAGTATTTCTAACCCATTAATTTTGGGAATCATAATATCTAAAATGATAACATCATAAGCAGAATAACTGAGGAAATCAAGTGCGGTTTCGCCATCAGCCGCATCATCAATGATATATCCCGCTTCATTCAATCTTTTCTTTAATAAACTTCTTAATTCATTTTGATCTTCAACGATAAGCAACTTCATGTTATCACCTCAGTATATATCATAACGCAAAATAGATTAAAATTTGATTAAAATGCAAGTAATTAATCTTTTTAATCTGATTTTAATATTCATATCATAGAATAGGGGTATCAAAAAATAAAAGGAGATAAAATTATGAAAAAATTATTATATTTAACAATGATAATGGCATTAGGCTTTGTACTCGTAGGTTGTGATGTATCAGAAGCACAATCGCTCATCACGCAAGTCAACGAAACATCATCTATATTTAGTCCGACAGATTTAGCACAATATACTGGTGAAAACGGAACGACTGCTTATATCGCAGTTAATGGTATTGTCTATGATGTCACTAGTGTATTTACAAATGGTCAACATCAGGGAATGCAACTGGGTGGTACTGACGCTACTACTGTATTTGCATCAAGCCCTCACAGTGCATCATTATTAGCGTCATTACCTGTTGTAGGAACATATGATGCCAATTTAACTTCGACTAATCAAACATCGAATACCACACAAGTGACCCTTCCTATTTTTACTCTGAGTGAATTAGCACAATATACTGGTGCTAATGGAACGACTGCTTATATCGCTGTCAATGGCGTAATTTACAATGTAACGAATGCTTTTACAAATGGACAACATCAAGGAATGCAACTAGGTGGAACTGACGCTACTACTGTTTTTGCATCAAGCCCTCACAGTGCTTCTTTATTAACTTCACTACAAGTGGTAGGGTCTTTAGAAGGGTATGATGTAATCGTAACAAATACATCTTCAACCTCCACAACAAATAATTCGACTTATGATGATGACGATGATGAATATGAAGATGAGGATGAATATGAAGATGAGAACGAAATCGAGAATGAAATTGAAGAAGGTATCGATGATTAAGTTCGATTATTTCTCCGATATGATAACTTTATATCAAGGTTTATAGACAGAAACTATCAATTGAATATAGAAAGAAAAATGCAGTATTAATTACTGCATGTCAAAGTGTAGACAAAAAGGAACTTAGTTGATGATAACTAGGTTCCTTTTTGTTTACAATCTGAAAGCAACCATGGGTTGCGTCAATGACAATCTATCTATTCACTTTACTTTTCTTCACTATTTGGTTTTTTGGTATTCAGTCTTTTTTTATTACTTTTCTTATAAATGATAATTGTTACGGTTCCAACAACACCTATCACAACTGCGAATGGCACTACAGTCGCAATAATGATGAGTAATCCATCAAAGAAACTAACTAACCCATTAAATCCATTCACAAAGGCATTACCGAGTCGGTTGATAAATGGTGAATCAGAAGTGACTGCACTACCATAGAAAACCAAATTCACAACACTATATTCGGCTAAACTATCAAATTGATTTAAAGTACCATTTAAATTTTGTAATTCAACTTCAATATCAGAGATTTGTTCATTGATGATAATCATTTCTGAGAGTGTTGCTTGATCATATAATTCTAATAATCTTTCTAATTGAGCTTCTAATGAGAGTATCTTATTTGTCGTATCTTGATATTGAAGAGAAATATCTTTGCCTTCTTTTTGGTAAGTTCTCAATGCAAACTCTTCTTTCAGTGCCGTAATAAAATCATCAAGACGATCGGTTTTAATTCTAATTTTAAAGGTATATCGAGTAGAAGTTAAGTTTTCACTGTCAAACCATTCATCTGATGCGATTAGTGTATTTAAGAAATCTTCTGCTTCAATTAGATCATTCACATCAAATGAAATATCAACCGTGTATAAAATCTTACGCTCTGGGGTTGTATCATCGGCCAGAATAATGACGCCTGAGCCGTTCGCATCAGAATAATAATCTTCATTACTCAGGGAACCATCATACGCTTCGCTGCAACCGATTAAACCAATAAAAGAAAAAACAATGACAAAAAACAATAAAACTTTCTTAAACATTGATAAATCCTCCTCTATTACAATTTCATTATAAAAGTATGATATCACAAAGTGCTATGTAAGTAAATTTACCGCTTAAAAATTTATTGATAATTTTTAAGAAAAGTATCTATTCATCCAAATGACAACCAGCATTAATTCCCCAGTCTATTAATTCATTGGCAGTATATAGATTCAAATAGCTACCGTTAATGATGTCATAGTACTCATCTTCAAATAAGACAAGATAATTCAATCTTTCATACTCGCCAACCAAACATGTATAACCTTTAGGGCTGTTAATGATTAACCCTATCGAGTAATAGATTTGGTTTGGATCAATATCGATTCTTTTTAGGATAGTAAAATCATCGCCTTCATGGAAGGTAGAAAATAATTCAGGTTCTGGATTATCTAGCGGCAATATTTTTGTACAACCTACAAGCAATAATGCGATAGCCGCAATAAAAAAAGATAAGATTCGTTTCATTGTCGATATTCTCCTCAAAATACAGTGAGTCTATCAATAGAACAATTAAAACGAATCTTTTATTGGTTATTATTTACTGTTATATTATTTGAAACGATTATTGAGTGTGATATAACTCATAAAGGTATTCACCCATATGAACCATTTTCGTTGGTAACCATTTATTATCCATCTCAAATTGATAGATTTGATTTCCCTCATAGATTTGGACGTTTCTTCCAATATCAGAGGGTAATGAGGGAATACTATTAGCTTTGAAGGTTAATGTTTTTATCTCGTTATCAATACTACCTTCATAAATATACTCCCCATTTTTGATGGTTAGTACTCCTTGTCCAACGACGACTAACAATTGATTACGTATCGACATGACCTTTGTCGATCCTGATAATGAATATTCTTTATTTGAAACAATCTCTTGTCTTACACGTGCCTCTTGATTTAAAAACAACTCATCTACTCCAATTCCATTTAATAAGCCATAAGCATCGTAAGTTAAATGATTATCACAGGCGGGACAAATGATTTGATGATGATTTGACAAAAGTCCCTCATGAAGACATTTCGGACATTGATAAATTACATTTTCAAGATTACTGATATCATTTAATTTATACTTGTATTTCTTAATGGCGTTATCTTGATAAGCCGAATAATAGAGTTTATCACATACGATTTTGTAAATCTCATCTAAGGATAGTTGTGATAACGTCTCTTTTGAAATAATCAATTCTTTTATGGTTTCAATTCGGCCCTTGAATGTTTTTTTCGTCCAAGGAGGATTGACAAGTCCTGCCCCAAAATGCTTAACGATATAGACATTAACGTTGGCTTTCTTAAGCAATTTAGCGATTGAAAATGAAGGTTTAAGTGATCTTCCAGAAGGTGATATTTGACCTTCGGGAAAGATTGAGATAAGGCCATTTTTCTTTAATATCTTAAAGACATTCATCGTCGCAATCGGATCTGCTTGCATTAAGCTTTTCGGGATGGCTCTAGCGAGTCTTAAAAAGAAGCCGGTACTCTTTTCATAGAACATTTTTTTCGCCGCTAAATAGGTGACGGCTCTTGGATATAATGCCGCGTGGGTATAAAGAAAATCATAAAATGAGGTATGATTTGATAAGACAATCGCCGGACCTTCGATTTTACATTTATGGATGATTCGTTGACCTTTAAAGAAAGAGAAGATTTTGACTAATCCTCCTAAAAACAGATTCAACAAAAAATTAGGTTTCTTCATAGAATTAAAGTTCGCTTAATAAGACGTCTTTTGAAAGTGATGAATCTTTAATAGCTTCAGCGATTTCTTTTTGTTTAGAAGCGGTTATCTTATATTTATAGGAAATATAGATACCAATACTCATAAAGATTAAAGGTGTGAGCGTCATGATAAGTCTAATCATTAAGAGAGCTGAATCAGGTTGTGATCTAATTGGATCTCCGCCTAGGGGTTGTTCCTGAAAACCAGCTAATCCAATTAAGAACATGACAAGGGCTAAACCAAGGGCTTGCGCAATTTTATTGATAAAATTGGTGAAGCCACTCATTTGTCCATCAAGGCGGTCATTGAATTTT
>PGXM01000017.1:0-20991 GCA_002839155.1 Tenericutes bacterium HGW-Tenericutes-1 | reverse complement strand
CCTAAAAATGTTTCGCTTTTAACAATATAAAAATCAACATAGAAGAAAAAGAGTCCGCTCATAATTGCCATCGACATTTGTAAAACTAAGAACATTCCTAAATACTGACGGAATGGTCTGAGTTTTAAAGGTTTAACGAGTTCTTTCACCGATAAAGTTGTTTGTACTAATGGAGTTTTTATTTCTTCTCTAGCAAATAGTCCTGTCACTAAAACTGATAAGGCAAAGATTAACCCAAAGGATAAACTCATGATTTGATATCCAATGGCTTTATCATCGAATAATCCGATGATAATTCCAGGCACAGCAACACATAAAATGGATGAGAAGATCGAAAAACCTAAACGGTATGAATTATAAGACGCCCGTTTTTGATAATCACTACTTATCTCACTTGATAAAGAATAATAAGGAATCATGACGGAGGTTTGAACTGTCGTGAAGACAAGATAAGACGCTAATACAGCGATGATTCTTAAAGCAATTGATGAAAATGAAAAAGGGAAGAATAATAGATACATCGATAATAAAACCAAGGGAGAAGCTAATACTAAATAGATTCTTCTTTTCCCGAGTTTTGAATTGGTTTTATCAGAGATATGACCCATCAGTGGATCGGTAATAGCGTCCCAAATTCTGGCAACTAAAATGATAACTCCAATCCAATAAGGATCAATACCCACCGTAATCGCTAAAAATCCTGGATAAAGAAAATTAATGATATTAAATGATCCGCCACCAAAGATATCCGCTGAAGCAAACGCTAATTTCTTGTTCAAGTCATGTTTTGCCATGATGTATAAGCTCCTTTTAGTCATGATGAAGTGTATTAATCGCTATTATATCAAACATTTCATAAAAAGATATTAAAATAACGCTATTCTATTCATTAAAAAAAGAAAAAAATGTTAACAAACTTGATTTTGAGAGTTTGTTAACAGGCAAGTCTATCTTCTTATCCACCATACGTAACATGAGGGCTTAAAGTAAATGTTTCAATCCCTGAAAAGCCATAATAGGTCACAGTATAGGTGATATATAAATCATTAGAACTTACAATACTAGAACTAACAGGTAAATTAAACCATCCTTGCTCCGGATTAGTTATGGTTTTTTCAAAAAAGGGTGTGCCTGTCGCTTTATTGTTTAATGAAATATAAAGCGAGATAATATCGACATTTGTTGGGTTCAAAATGAATCTAAATATTTTATTTTGATAACTAAAATAATCTAAACACCCATGAACACCATAACTGATATAAAGCGAAGATAAAATAATCGGTGTTTGAACTGTTTCTATTTTGATCGTGTAATATTCCTTTAAATATGTTTTATCAACTTGAACTGTATTAGTTCCAGATTCCATAGGATACTCAGCGACTTTATGATTGAGATTATCATAAATTCTTAATACGACATCGAGTGGAGCGTCTTGATATTTTACTACTCCATCATTATCGAGGTAATAGTCAAATTCAGTCGTCGTATCGCCAACTTCAAAATTAAAGATTGTTCCCCATAGCGAAGGACGTGCAGAAACAATCATTGATTCACTTATAATACCGCTTGAAGTCGCATTTCGTGATGCCCAATAAAGGTATTCATATTCTTCAACTCCGTCAGTACCAGAACAGTAAAGAAAAACTTCAAACTCAGTATTAGGAGATAGTCCATCAATAACGATGTGATCAAAATGAATGACATCGTTTTGATACATTGCTTCAGTAAATTCGATTTCCTTCGCAGCGACAACCAAATCAAATTCCCGGTAATAAACTTCAATATATATTGATTCAATGAGTCTTTCCGAATCAACTAAATGGTACTTGAAATCAATATACGGAGTTCCTACTTCCGCAGAGATAGACGTCACATAGTTTGATGTAAAATACCCACCATCATCAGGATACTTTCGGTATTCAGCCATTTGATCATCGACTTTAACGAGTGCCATCACCTCAAATGCCGATGAAGGATTTAAATCCTCTGAATTATCTTTAATCACAACAATTTCATCAGCGACACTATACCCCATACACTCATGAAGTGTTTGTGAGGTCGAATTGATATTAAATTTGATTTGTGATTCCGTTAATGTGGAACCTCTTTCTCTTGTGATTAAATAATAATCTGATGATGAATAGCTTAAATCAGATACAGATATATCGAAACACAGTTTCTTATTAGAGGGTGTATATGTAACATTAGTAAAATGGATATCTGCATACTTGTTTGGCATGATGTTTTTACCATCATGCGACCAAGTATAATAGGTTAAATAGCCATTATTAACGACATTAGTTGTATTTTCATAGGTCGTCGTCGAGGTAATGCTTGAAGTAATTTCATCAGATGTCGTTGAAGGCGTTGTGATTGATGTATTATCACACGCTATAGCAATAAAAGAAACTATAATAATCATCCATAATATATTAAACTTTTTTTGTTGTCTCATTTCGCACTCCTAAAGGAAAGACTTAAGCTCTATATAATTAATAACACCCTTAAATATTCTACTATACATTATATATATTACGAAATTCATTTACAATACTCACAACCATTAATGACACTATTATTATGTAATGTTTAAAAGCAAAAATAGAACTTGTTCATAAAAAAGTTCAATTTATCTTTGATGAGTTAATCATTTTATTTTTCAATATGGTCAGTGTATGTCACTAATTTTCCATAGGCTTCATAGGTAATTGTAATTAAGAAAATAAGATCATTATCAATGTTTGTAAAATCATGATACAAATAGATGCTTTTTGTATTCATGATATCAAAATCTTGATAACTTTCAATACAAGGCACATAACCTTCAACATAGACTTCAATATCAAAATCTACAATGTTCTCATATGGACCTTCAAATTGGATTTCAAATTCATTGTTACTTATTTTATAGAGAATAAAATTCGGTTTTTTAGACTCAATGTATCTTAAATCAAAGAGATTAGCCTTTTTTTGATCATAAATGGCAAAACGATTATTTTCAAAAATTAAATCGATTGGGATGGTGATGGCATTATCCCCTTCAACTAATTCGTATATTTCTATTAATTGATTTTTTTCATCACGATATTCAAGATGAAGATTCAAAAATTCACTTGTATCTGTATACTTAATTGTGTCATTATTGACATAATAATAATGTAAGGTTGCTTCAGTATCAGAATACTCAATATCATAAATAACTGCGTATAAATCGTGATAAGCCTTCGAACTATGGACGGTTGACTGTCCCTCAAAATAAGCAGATATTAAAGTCTTCTTTAAGACATATTCATGCTCAAAGTCATCATAACCGTCATTGCCATCCACGTAAACATAGATGGTATATTCCACATTTGGAGCGAGTTTGTCAAAACTTCCAGTTACGGTTATTAAGTCATTTTGTCTTAATGACGCCGCATCATATTCAAGCGAATCAACTGTATTTCCTAATGTTTCTTTTATAACGACGGTCATATGGGATATCGCATCAGAGGTGTCTTTTAGCACAAACTCAAAAGAAGCAATTGATTCTGTCATTGATTGAGAATAATCTGGTGTTTTATCTGAACTAGATAGGACTTCTACTGCTTTCCTCGTTAAGATATTTTGGTCACTAATATCAATATAAGCCGAGACTTCGATTTGTCCAAAAACAAAGTCTTCATTATCTAAGTCAAACTTACCGATATGAAGACGATATTTTAAAGAACGATCAATGATATTAAAACATCCCCCAGATGAAAAGTCTTTTTTCCCGCCACCATAAAATTGCGATTGTGTCTTGAATGAAAAGCTATTAACATCATGCAATAACATAAAATAAGAAGCATGTAATGGATTATCGTCATGAACATCGAATTGTACACAAACTTGATCTAAAACCGGTGAATATGTAATCAATGTGAATTCGATATCAATGTACACTTCTGGCAAGTCTTCATTTGAAAAATGGTGATAAATATCAATATCGACATTTTCTGCGTAGGTTTTAACGACATCGCTATTAGGTTGAACTTCAGTCACACTGAGAGAAGTCGTTGGTTGAAGATCAGTTGTTGTTGTCAATGTACTCGTACTGGTAGTTGAACTTGTGTCTATGCTTGTACTCATGCTAACGATATCCAAGCAAGCTACAAGAGACATTGTTAAAAACAAACTGAATGCGATCATGAACAATTTTTTCATCGTCATCACCCCTAGTGTAAAACATTAATTTCTATCATATATTGATTATCGCTTCCAATTTGATAGAAACTTATTTGACTATACAGCCCAAAAAGAATTGATATTTGTCCATCTTGATTAAATGTCACCGAACCACTATGACTAATAGTACTCGTTTGAGTGACACCATGAACAGGAGTGTATGACAAAACCGCTTTGTTAAGAACTGATGGAAAAGTAAAATTAAGTATATCTCCTGCTTTAACATCAAAAATAAGGATTTCTTCATCACCATAATAGTCAAAACTTGCGAAGAAATGATAGGTTGTTATATCAATGTTATCAATCACTTCTGTGTAAGTAATATTTGCATTCATTTCTTCTTCATATGGATAAATATTAAAAACAAAATGATAGCTATAGTAATATGGAAAACTAGATAATGGAGGGGTTATATAATAGGTTCCTGCTTTTATAAAGAATGGTAAGTCAATATTAACATTAAAGAGGTAAATATTTGGATTGTCAACACCATAAAATAAGAGACTTTTCATAGAATTATCATCAAATTGAAGGACACTATCGACTGGAATGGTTAGTTGGAAAATATCTTCATCATTGATACTATCGATATGACCATATATTCTGTACCCTTCCTCCCCTGGATTCAAAATAACGATGTCATCAGAAACAATCTCAGGTGTTAAACTGAAAACCGTATAAAGTTCACTAAAGTTATAGAACTCTACGTAGTACTCACCAGGTGTTAATAAATAATAATTCTCTTCGGTGATATTGACTTGAGTTAATGTAGCATCAAAGATCCTTGATTTTGAATTTCTTGATTCGATATAAAGTCTTGATTCCTCTGTTATGTCAAAGGTATATCTATCTACGCCACCCGCAAATGATAAACCGAGACATCCAAATGATCTTTGAACCGAATTCAAAGTATAAAGATTGATTGATTCAGCTTCAGAATATGGAATTGGTACAGTACTGTAATTAATAAAACGAATGTTCACTTGATGTTGCCCTTCTTTAAAACCTGAAAAATAGAGAGACAGTTGCTTTGTATCAGGCATTTCAATGATATAGTGATAAGACAAGTTAGTAAATTCAATGTCCAATATTTTTTCAATCGCCAAACCTAAAGCGTTGATGTTTTCAATGATCACATAGTCGTAATCACCCGCGACTGTAAAAACATCGTAATCATATTCGTAGTCAGTCGTAAAGTTGACTACTGTATCTTCTGTTATTAATGCCTCTTCAGGATTAAATCCATTTGAATGATCATCCATCTCATTACGGTTTTTTAAAGTAATACTTGCGGTATTCATTCCAACTCTTCTTGGACATAAATAGAGATAATAGATGCCTGGTTCTAGATAAATCGAAACATCGTGACTCTTAAAATAGTACGAATATTCTTCTATATCCAAGATTGAATGATATTGATTTAAATCAAAGTCAAACAGATACCAAAAAGGATCGACAGAAACATTATCATCTGTTAGTGAAAATACGTATTCATTGGCTTCGGTAATTTCAAAAAATACATATTGATAAATGGGACTACTCCAACTATACTGAAAATTAATGGTTTGATTTAACCCAATAGTTGGGTGTAGATTATTTGTTAAAGAAGAGACGTTACGAATATCGATTTTATCTGTTAATGAAGCGGCTATGTCTAAGGTATTGTTACTGGATATTTTAATTATTTGTGTATATCCAAAGACATTAGGAAATAACGATCCATAGGATATCGTAATTTGATATATTCCATTATCATTGAAAAATACAGTATAATAAATACTCCCTGTTCCCGGTATAACTAATTCAGGATATTTAGATTGTATGTCGGTTTGAATATAAGCGCGATGTTCCAAACTTAATTTTGAAACATCAATACTAAAACTTATGACAGAATCCGTATAATATTGATCGAGGTAAAATAGGGGGCTATTCAAAAAACTCATTACGGGTTCAACGATTGAGATATCATCAGTTTGAAAATAAGGCACAATGCCTAAGTCATTAATCGAAGATGTGTTCGATTTTCTAAACCGATAGTAATATTCATCGCCATTACCTCCATGAACAATGAGTTTTTCAAGGTAGTCACTGTAGGCGAAAGACTCTTTATACTCATTCAAATAATAGGCATAATCTTCACTAAATATGTATACATCCTTATAAGTTGTACCATAAGAACTGCTCGTAATTTTATATGTAGTTTCAATTTCATATCGGCAATTTTCTTTATTGGCAACGAAAGTTTCATACATAGTATTTTGGTCAGAAAAATCAAGACTATTTACATTGTCAATGCTAAATAATAAAAACAATGCAAGCATCAATACCAAAAAAGCCTTTGCATTTTTAAATAATTTATTCATTCATTATCACCCTTATCATTAGATTTGATAAATTCAAATAAGTTAGCAATAAGTATATGTATATAATTTTAATAATCAGAAACAAAAGTAAATGCTCACATTTATAAATGATATCATTATCTGTCATCATATTCAATTCAATTAATGAAATTCATACTAAAATAATATTGATTATCCACTAGTTTATTTTGAATATAATAAAAAACATCCCAAAAGGGATGGGGTTAAAAGGAAAATTCAAAGAAAAAAGTTAAGGCATTATTTTTAAGACGATATAAAATGAAACGATTCCAATTATTATTAATAAGTAACATATAGCAACAAACACAATTGATTTCTTTACGTCATATTTAAAAGCGTATATATAAGAATAAAATCCTGTCACAGCGGTTAACCACATCATAATCGATAAAACGACACAAATCAATGCCCAAATAAAACGTGACTGTGATTCAGAAGCATATAATTTATCACAAAATATAACAGATAATACGATTAACAGCACCGAAATAGCATAGATAAATATCGGATTAATTTTCGCTATAAACTTTTCTTTATCAACATTCAATTTATTAAACATATTATAAATCCCTTTCAAATAAGCTCATGGATTATTTAACTTCAAATCATGACTATATAAACCAACCATAAAAATTCCACAGGATTGGATAAATTATCTATTAACCGAACGATTATGTTTGATAACACTTACGGTTACCTTTTCCGAGTTTAAAAAATAGAGTATCAACATCAAAAAAACTATTTAAATGGTGGAAAAATGACCTTAATTCTATATTACCATAAGAATATTATATCAAAAAAATTAGATTTTTTATTATTAAAGATGAAACATAAATATTTTGACTAAAAGTGGCTGTTTGCCACTTGAAAGATTTGATAAGAAGCGTATAATGAAAATTGTGGATATCATGACTTCATTAGGCTTCCCACCAAAAGGTAAGAGGCTGAATGAAATGATGATGAAAGGAGGGTTTATCATGGAGAAAAAACAAGAATTCAAAAAGCCTGAAGTGAAACCAGCTGCTAAACCAGAAGTAAAACCAGCTGCTAAGCCGGAAGTAAAACCCGCGCAAAAACCAATCAAGAAATAACTCAAACCGTTCCTTATCATCAAACGTATTACATTAACATTGAAATTTAAAAAGTAGGCATATCATTTTGCCTACTTTTTCTATTTTATTTATGCAATTCTTACACAGTTCAATAAAAGTGATAGACTGGTAATTTTTATAAAATAAACATCCAGATAAATCTGATGGCAAAATAATTTTTGTTGTATTCTTTTTATTGAACCGGTATGACTCGGACTTCTTTCCAAGATTCTATGTTTATTTGACTGGTTGTATCATTCTTTAATGTTTGATTGAAAAAGTCTGATATCATACTTTTTAAAATCGAGTTAAGATATTCATCTTCAACTGTTCCAGACATTCCAATGTATTTGGTAAGCGGAGAAAACATATAAATCATTGTAAAATCAAAATGGGTTGTTCCATCGATTTGATAGAGGGTAGAATCGAAAGCACTGTTTTCAATGATCGAATATAGATTAATATTATTATCTCCTGTTTCCCACATTTCACTTCTTAAAAACAGGGATGGTACTAATAATCCTTTATCAATTTCAGTTGCATCAATGGGTTCAACCCATGGATCTAATCCAATGATAGCGTCGATTCGATCATCATTGATCGCAACCGCAGCTCCCGCTCCAGCACCCGTAGAATGTCCAAGCAATCCGATTTTATCCAAATTGAATTTTCCGTTAAATCTAGATGGAATGGTATTATCATTTAAAGACTCTAAATAATCAATTGTCAATGTGATATCTGAAGCATAGGTATAAACAAGTTGATTTGCATACTCTAAGAAATCAGTTGTCGTTTCTCTAGAAGGTAGTGCATCTGGGTTTTTATAGGTAATATCGTTCTCACCAAATACAGTCGCAACCGATCCATAAGTGTGATCAATTCCAATAACGATATAGCCTAGACTCGCTAACTCTTCGGCGTAATCCGTATGAAGGTTACGAAATCCACTCCAACCATGAGAGATGATAATCACGGGATAATTGGGTAATGAACTACTAATCGGAGCTTCTAAGTAAGAATTCGACATTATATTTGCCATATGATCTAGCATAAAAGTAGGAAAACCATAATCTTTGCTTAAGCCTCTTGAAACATCGGTTCCATCTTCTAACCAAGGCACTTGTTCATATCCTTCAATAGATTCTGCCGGATACCATATTTGTATTTTTATTCGTCTATATTCAGTAGAATCATCACCATAATGTTCAAATCGATTTTCATCTTCGATGACAAAAGATTCGGTTCCAATTAGATATTCGCCACTAGGTGTAGGTAGTTCATAGATAGGAAATACTATTGCGGCTATAAGCGAGAAACTGAAAAGCGATATAAGGACGATATTTGAAATAATTTTGATATTCTTTTTTAGATCAATAATTAAAAAAGTTTTAATAGTAATGAGAATACTTATCAAAAATAATGCTAGGTAAAGCAAATACAATTGCCACCTAATTCCGTCGATAATAACGTGCAATACGACGACTAGTACTGTCACGTTCAATAATGCAATCACATATTGTTTCTTGATAGCTTTCTTACTGATTAATATTCCAAATAAAGTTATAGTTAAAATATAGATAAACGCTTCTAGTAAATACATCTAATAGGCTCCTTATTAAATCGTTAATATAGATAATTTTATCATAAATCAATAATATTAACACTTAGAGAGCATATAAAAATTATGGAATCGTTGACTTCAATAATCTCTTAAAGTTTTTATACAAGTTTATTTACAACATCATCTATTTTATTAGCTACAAAGAATCATTATCATGTGACATAAAAATTGCCCTAAAAAGGGCAATATTTGAAGCGTGAGTTGGCACAGGCGTAGAAATTGAAGCGGAAATACATGAGCTGTTTCATGACGACAATCCATGATACCTGAATTAAATTTATAGGGTAGATGATTTTTTTGAATTGGTTAAACTATTTGATACTCATATAAATAACAAATAATCCAATGCAGAGAAAAATGATTGATAAATAGAAATCTAGATTCAAGTATAATGGCTGATTTCTCTTTGCTATTTTGGGATTATTGACATCTACGAGTAATTCTATTTTTTCACCGACGTTGTACTTCTTTTTGAATGTGAATGAAGCAATTTGGTTTTTATAATAATATTCTATATCACAGTATTTATATAAAATAATGGGTTGATACGAATATCCACCTTCATCGCCAATAATCTTCTCTATTTTTATGACCTCTCCAATTACTATCTCTTTGGAGGCAAAATGAAACCGAATCCTTTTTACTATAAGTTTGATACTTGACAGAAGTAACATTCCTCCAATACATGCAAAAAAAATCTTTTCCCCTAAAAAGAAGCAGATTATTACAAATGCAATTGTAATTATCGAAAGGACAATAGTTGATATCTTGTTTTTCATCATCTCTCCTAGCTAAAACGCCATGAATTCTAGAATGTAATGACAGTTATTTACATTTATTGAATCTCGCTTATTCTCTGAATATTTCATAGTTCATTGTCTGTTAACATCTTATCACTTCACATAATTGATACTACTTTTATTAATAATGTATTTATCCAAAATGAACATAAAGGAACTAATGAAGAATGCGACGACCATGAAGAAGTTGCTAAGGAACATTATCATCCCCGTTTCATTCATACACCCATTCGAAGTATCACAAGTCTCAGTAGCAAAATAATTCACGCTAGCAAACCACCAAAACAGGGAAACACTCAGAATTAGAGGAATTAACGAGAATATTGCTGCTATAATTCTTTTCTTTATAATCAATATAATTGAAGTTACAAGGACTAAAAATAAGCCCAATCCATACAGTGTAAATATGAGTGCTACATAATACTTAAATTGAATCAGATACCAAAAAATGCCGATAAATATCGCTACAGGGATTAAAGCAAATACATAACCCAATTGATGTTTGTTTCTCAATACTGTATAAGATATGTAATAAACGACAAATAATGCAAAGATACAATAATATATCATGCTTTATTTTACTCCTTCACTCATGGATATTAGCCAGTTCATATATCTATTGTTTAAGTTTCTTGGTGATGAGATCAAATATCTCTTGTTGCTTTTCTTGTGAGTAACCATCCAGCGATACTACAACATCATATTTATTTTTGATTTTTACTAGCATTCCTTTATCTGTTTTACTAGATACCTCTATAATAATATCTATCATATCAATGGATAAAATGTCCGTAATTTTTATGGTTTTGAACATAGGAACATCGTTAATATCAATTTTAAAATCTTGATACCAAAGATAACTTGGGAAATATAATTCATCTTTATCTATTTCGATTCTTGTCTTATAAAACGATATAAGAACCATTAAAAAAAGAGAATTGATAACTATTAAAATATAGATTCCCACTTCATATAAAACAATACCCGTACGAACTGATTGAATGACAAAAAAAATGAGAATCAAGATTGATATAACTGGTGCAATTAATATTCGTTTGACTTTGGAAATTGACATAAAAATCTTCATTCGTAGAATCCTCTCAAAGTTATATCTTAATATTGAGCTCCAAATGGTAATAATGACAAAGATGCTAATTTAAAACATTGCTTACCAAAAGGAATACCAATAATTGTGATGCATAATATAATACCAACTACCACATAACCAACTGCTATTTCCCAACCAAATAAAATCAGCCATATGATATTGGCAATTGGATGTGAATCAAAATTTGTTTGAATCGTTTTTCCAAATGGAAATAGTGAAAAAGATGCTATTTTAAAGCACTGAACACCAAACGGTATTCCAATAATCGTAATACACCAAAGCAAACCTACAAGAATCCATAGTACAAATGATAACAGTCCGACAATGACAAACCAAAGAATGTTTCCTAATAATTTCATTTATCTATTCTCCTTTGAAAAAATTATTTGTTCAATAATTATTGAAATTTCATATTATATTTGGATACTAAATAGTATAAAGAGTGAATGAACAAGAGTATACACATGGATTTTCAGTCGCTTATAGAAAGGAAACTATATTCAATAGATATTCTATTCCAACTCTACTGTCCAATGAAACATTTCCTTAAAGTCCATAAAGCATTCTGGACAAATCCAAACATAATTGTCTTCTGTTGTATAACCTTCATACAGCGAACCAGGAAAATCAGAAAATTTTTCCCAACAAAATTGACAATGATCATGATCCCAATTATCCTTATATGGTTCCCATTTTTTAAAGTAGAGCTTTTTGTCTATCAAATATTTATCTTGTCCGCTGAGTCTCCAGTCATCTTTATCAATCATCATGTTACTCCTTTATTGAGAAACGGATTTCAGTCGTTTCTGAAAGAGAATTCTTTAAGTATTGGTTATTAAATCTGAAAAACATAATCGTTTAAATCTTATATATCAAAAAAATTATTATTGTTTTATTTTATAATTATCTATATCCTTATCAATATTAATCAGTTTTTCTCTAATATTAGTTGGGTCTGGTTCTATTGTCAATAATTTATGGCCTTTTACAAGTTTACCAAAATGTACAATAAAAGGAATCGTTAGTAACAACGGAATTTGAAACAGAGGTAACATATTCCAAAGAGTCTCATTATTTAGTTTGTACAATATGTAGATAATGCAAACATCATAAACCAATGCAAAAATGACAGCTAATACATCTGAAATTATGCTAAATTTAAAATTAGAACCACATTCTTTGCAATACGCGTATTTTCGATTAACGTATCCACTTAAAAATTTTTGTTTAAAACTAATCGTTTCTTTTCCACAATGTGGGCATTTAAATTTCATCGCCGTACTCCCAATTTATTTGAAATGTCAAACAAGAAAATATAATTAAGTGTTAATGCCTTTAGGGTCTTTTGATATTTAATCAGAAAGTTAATTAAAAGAAAGGATTTCTATAGATAATTGATTCTATATTAATTTAATACATAAATGAATGATAATAGATGATATTGTCTCCCTTACGTATGTAAATTTTATAAGACAGTCGATTAGGCAATCCATCCCAATATATCAAATAAAAATGGTGGATTTCATCATAATAAACATCGTATGTATTATTCATTAACTTTGAGAAGAAACTCAATTCAGGCGATATTGCATTTAATGCAGCATTAGCTGCATCTTCTTCACTTTGTATTACTGATTCAGATACGAAAACTGAGTAATTAGTTTCTAAGTCTAGTTCGGATGGAAATTCCGGAGTGTAACTGGATGGATATAAAGTTTCGACCTTAGCGTGATTCATCGCTGCCAATCGGTAAGTGAATAATCCAAATAACGTAAGAAGAACCACAGATAGTACTATGAAATCACCTATTCTTCTCTTTTTTTCAGAATCAACTATACATTTGTGGGCATGCTCTGGATCAAAGGGCTTTCCAATAATTAAACTTTGTATATCAATTAAGTGAGCCGTAAATAAAGGATAGATAGAATATTTATTTTCCTCGGTAGAGACTTCTAAATATTCATGGCGTTTACGTCTTCGAATCGTCATTGTTTTTATTTCACTGAGAGAAATCTTAAACTTGCGAAAAAATGTCTGCTGATAATAGAGGACGCCTTCACTGATCGTTAATTTATTCCCTAAATATACAATAATCGTAGTCAAAAACCAGATAGAATATGTAATTGCCATTATCCAGTAAAGGGTATCTTTTCTAATATATAGCATCAAAAAATATAGGCCAGCTGATATACCAACAATTATAGGCATTAAATAGCTTGAACGAAGTTTAATTTCCATCAAATTCCTCCGAATTTACTATATTAAGAATCCTTGAATAGCGTCTAATATTCATCATCTGAATATATATAATTTTCCATCATTGTTCTATACTTGATTCGTGTTAATAGAAAAATGATATTGGTGATTATACAAAAATAATAGTATGTTTTATGAATATTGGTTTCAAATTCGTTTAATGAAATTCTATTTCTATTTATTTTCCTCAACAATCCGTTTCCATTTAGCTCCATTCATTTCCTTAACTTCAATAAATATTTCTTCAAAATCATCAGATTTCATTTTATCTGGCATATAATTCAACAACACTCTAACGTTAAATGGTCTCAATCCATATTGAATCAAATTTTGTCCAATGATATCTGATTGAACACTTTTTGCACGTTTTTTTGGGTTTCCCATGGTAGAAGAATCAAAGATCTTGATATTCTCGTCACAGACTGTACATCTTCCTTCAACAAATAAGGTTCCTTTGTTTCTAACAAGGTCAGAAGCCAAAATTCCCTTGGTTAGTTTTCCATTATAGAACACTGAAAAGAATTCGTTTCCACAAGAACAAACGAGATCACCTTTAAGTGCACAATTCTCAATTTCTTCAACGCGACAAAGGTTATCAATTAAATAAAATTTTTCCATAATCCATACCAACTTTCTCGATTATAAGTTCCTAGTTTTTATATAAGACTGTTTCTCCATAAATTTAAGAATATAGTAAGAATAAGCAAAACTAAGAATAATACTGCAGTAATCAATAACAATATCTTTAACATCTTAATGTTATATTTTTTGATATATTTTTTCGCATCTTCAATATCATATTTTCCATCAACAACATAGGGTGGTATTTTTATTAGATGGACACCTCCTAATACTATTAATATATAAATGGTAATCACAATAATCAAATTTAATGCCAAAGGCATAGATAGATTTAATAGCTCTAAAAATAATGTAATAAAGAGACCTGTTAACAATATAAAATATATAGGTAATGAAATTGATGCTTTTACCTTTTTATCAAGCGAATACATATACAGTAGATTAAGCCCAGAGTAAACTGTCACCAGAAGTGCGATAGTTATTAATTTATAAACAAAAGTAAAGACAACAAAAAGAATAATCGTAATAACCACAATTAATATCAAGTGTGATTTCGTTACTCGTTTATACTCTAGTAGATTTGGCATATATTAATCCTTTTAATAAAAGATAAATTTAATTCAGTATATCACAAACTATTAACCAAGTAAATTCACTATACAAAATTCGATTTATATTTGTTTATCTATATGTCACAAAGGTGTTTTCTAAATACCGTCTAAATGCAAAAAAATTCTTGAAGAAGGGACTAGATTACTTGCTGTAGGGTGGTTCATGCCGGAATTGAACCCAAGACAAGTGGATGGACAATTCTTAAACAATGTTATCAATTTAATCATAACGATATCATCTCAATATAAATAACGCGACATTCGCCCTAGTAATTGAACTTTATGTTATAATATGAGATAATTTTTATATATATAAAGTAATCATTTCATCTACATCCGTTACTAAGAAAAAACATGCTTGTACTTGGAGATATCAATACTGATTGGGTACATAAGCAAACATATTTGTGATTTTGGTCGATGCAGTTTATTTATTCACGCTAACACGAGAATAAAAGATCGTTTAATTCACCTCGAATCATCGTAGTATCAAAAAAAATAATTCTGGGATCCTATATAGCTATTATATGACTATCCCCTTTGAATAAATCTAAGAAGGAGACATAATTAATCCTGTGATCTAACAGTTTTAATTATACGTGGAAATATGTACACTTTTAATTCTATATTGATAATTATTCTTGCTCTTCTCTGGTTTGCAGTGGGTTTTATAATCCTCAAAGGGAAAAAGGAGGAACAATGATGTTATTCAGTGGTTATCCAGTGATACTATTAATCTGGTCTGGATTGTTACTCAAAATATTTTTAGTCGTAAGTGTCTCAGTATTAGCCATTTACATTTTTGTGCTTGAAAGTCGATACTATTTTGTGGAAAAGAAATTGAAAAAACTGATGAAGGTACTACGTAAAAATCGATGTGACTGTACTAATTTAGGTCCCGAATTCAATAATAGTTTTGAAGCAAGAAGATTGAACATTTTGAAGACATTGTGGTTTATCATTTCGATTTTATCAATCGTGTTATTTTTTACATATAGGTAGGGGTGAGCGGATGAAATCAATCAAAACCATATCTTTTGGGATTTTCTCAGTAATTGTAGGTATTATACTCTTACTTCAATTCATTGATACGACCATTGAAACCATACAATATGGAGGTTCAAGTATTCTCCTTGAACCCTATGAGGGTGAATTGACAACGACTCAAGTCAATTATGATTTGGGTATGCCAATCGGTGACTTACCAGAGCCAAGCATGTCAGGACATGTTTTTTTGGGTTGGTATTATGATAAGAACTTCATTAATCCAATTGAACCGGGCGATGTTCTCGTTCAACGAACAAAGTTGTATGCCAAATATGAGGTTTTGAACTACACCATTACCTTTACCGATCAGACACAAATCATAGATGAAATGACGATAGCCTATGGGGACCCTATTATCTATCCAGAAGACCCTATTAAGTATGGATATTCTTTTTTAGGCTGGTATGTCTCTTCTGAAGAGACGGTTTCATTCCAATTAGAAACAATGCCAGATGAAAATATTATACTTTACGCCAGATGGCAGACTAATCAGTACACTATCACTTTCAATTCGAATGGTGGAAGTATTGTTTCTCCTATCACTCAACTATTTAACGCGAATATACCCCAACCAAGTGTGCCTGTAAAAACAGGCTATACGTTTGATGGATGGTACAGGGAAGACACGCTAGAAAACAAATATTTTTTCCCAACCATGCCTGGTGAGAATGTCACACTCTATGCAAAATGGGTAATCAATCATTGTAACATCATTTTTATGACCAACGGTGGTACACCGGTTTATCCCATTACACAGAATTATGGGACCGTCATTACCTCGCCACCTTCTCCAACAAAGGAAGGTTATACATTTGATGGCTGGTATTCAGACATTGGTTTGACTCAAGTTTACACATTCAATACAATGCCTGCCCAAAATATATTGATATTGTATGCGAAATGGACGATCAATCAGTATACGATTTCATTCAACAGTAATGGTGGATCATCGATTGCTTCGATCACACAAAATTATAATTCATTACTACTTGAGCCTTCCGATCCATCAAGAGTGGGATATAATTTTGCTGGTTGGTATACGGATCTAACATTCACAAAATCATTTATTTTCAATCAAATGCCGGCAAAAAATGTTACATTATATGCTAGGTGGCTTTTTAACGAGTATAAAGTGGAATTCATTGATTACAATGGAACTGTCTTAGCGACATCGAATCATGTCTTTGGAGCGTCACTAGCAGACCTCATAGAACCAACTCCACAAGGGCAAATCGGACATACGTTTATCGATTGGGATAGGGCGTTGCCAGCTACCATGCCTGCAGCAAATATTACTGTAATTGCTCTATATCAAGTCAATTCATACGAAATTGAATTTGTAGATCATAACGGAGCGGTTTTACAAACTAGTACCCACCTCTATGGTTCGGATATTACCGATGTTATTCTACCGACGAATCCGACTAGAACCGGTTATACTTTCTCTGAATGGGATAGTGTATTACCAAGCACGATGCCAGCCAATGACCTAATAGTGACAGCGACCTATACAATCAATCAGTACACCATCACCTTCAACAGTAATGGTGGTTCTTTGGTTACATCAATTACCCAAAATTATAATACCTCAGTCAGTGCACCAAGTAATCCAACCAAGACAGGTTATATGTTTTCTGGTTGGTACAGTGATGCAGGACTCACAACACCTTTTACATTTACGACAATGCCAGCTCAAAATATGACCTTATATGCTAAATGGAGCATCATTCAATATACCATCAGTTTCAACAGTAATGGCGGAACAGCCGTTACTCCGATTTTCAGTCAAGAAGGTCAAGCAATCGTACCTCCTGTGAATCCGACAAAATCAGGGTATACATTCGCTGAATGGTATACAGATCAAGCGTTGACAAATCCATTCACGTTCACTACAACGCCTCCGAGAAACTTTACTCTCTATGCGAAGTGGACTATTAACCAATATCAACTGATTTATCGCGATTATAATGGAACAATTCTAAAAACAACCTTGTATAACTATGGAGCTAATATTTCAAATGATTTACCACCAGCAAATCCATCGAGAACCGGATATACATTCAATAGCTGGGATACATTGTTACCGAGTACAATGCCAGCAAGCGATCTCTATCTCACCGCTACTTATCAGATTAACACTTATGAGATATCATTCAAAAATTATAATGGAACTGTTCTTCAAACGAGCACTCATGTTTATGGATCGGATATCAGTGGCGTCACTCCGCCAGCTAATCCTTCGAGAACCGGTTATACCTTCTCTGAGTGGGATGTAGAATTATCAAGCACGATGCCAGCCAATAACATAATATTGACAGCGGCCTATACAATCAATCAGTACACCATAACTTTCAATAGTAATGGTGGTTCTTTGGTCACCGCAATTACTCAAGATTACAACACTTCAGTCAGCGCGCCAAGTGATCCAACTAAGACGGGTTATACGTTTGCTGGTTGGTACAGCGATGCGGGACTAACGACACCATATTCATTCAGTACGATGCCAGCTCAAAACATTACGCTGTATGCGAAATGGACAATCAACCAATATACGATTAGTTATAGTACGGATGGTGGGTTGACTTATACAACCGTTACACAGGATTACAATACTACTTTAGAAACACCAGCCGATCCAACTAGAATTGGATTTACCTTTGATGGTTGGTATAGTGATGCAGGATATACAACCCCTTATATATTTGGTTCGATGTCATCGGATGATATCAATATCTATGTCAAATGGAATATCAACCAATACACCATCACCTTCAATAGTAATGGTGGTTCTTTGATCACCGCAATTACTCAAGATTACAACACATCAGTCAGCGCGCCAAGTGATCCAACTAAGATGGGTTATACGTTTGCTGGTTGGTATAGTGATGCAGGTTTAACTACTCTATATTCATTCAGTACAATGCCTGCAGAGAATCTAACACTCTATGCCAAATGGACAATTAATCAATATACGATTAGTTATAGTACGGATGGTGGATTGACTTATACAACCGTTACTCAGGATTACAATACTACTTTAGAAACTCCAGACGATCCAACTAGAATTGGATTTACCTTTGATGGTTGGTACAGTGATGCGGGATATACAACCCCTTATATATTTGGCTTAATGTCATCGGATGATATCAATATCTATGTCAAATGGAATGTCAACCAATACACCATCACTTTCAATAGTAATGGTGGTTCTTCGGTCACATCAATTACCCAGGATTATGATACATCAGTTAGTGCACCAAGTGAACCAACAAAGACAGGTTATACGTTTGCTGGTTGGTATGGCGATGAAGGATTAACCTCTCTGTATTCATTCAATACGATGCCTGCAGAAAATTTCACACTCTATGCAAAATGGACCATCAACCAATATACCATCACCTTCAATAGTAATGGTGGTTCGTTGATTACCGCGATTACTCAAAACTATGATTCTACTGTCTCTGAACCAAGTAATCCAACTAAAACGGGTTATACGTTTGCTGGTTGGTATAGCGACGCTGGACTCACAACATCGTATACATTTACGACAATGCCAGCACAGAATTTCACACTTTATGCAAAATGGACGGTTAATCAATATCAAATTACTTATAAAGATATCAATGGATCTTTATTACAATCCAGTAATCACAATTATGGATCGGATATTAGTGGCGTCACACCGCCAGTTAATCCTTCAAGAACCGGTTATACCTTCTCTGAATGGGACAGTGTATTACCAAGTACGATGCCAGCCAATAACATAATATTGACAGCTACCTATACAATCAATCAATACACAATCAGCTATAGTACGGATGGTGGATTGACGTACACAACCGTTACGCAGGATTACAATACTACACTAGAAACTCCAGACAATCCAACTAGAATTGGATTTACCTTTGATGGTTGGTATAGTGATGCGGGATATACAACCCCCTATATATTTGGCTTAATGTCATCGGATGATATCAATATCTATGTCAAATGGAACGTTGGTTCTTTGGTCACATCAATTACTCAAGATTATAATACCTCAGTCAGCGCACCTAGTAATCCAACTAGAACAGGATATACGTTCGCTGGTTGGTATAGTGATGCCGGTTTAACTACTCTATATTCATTCAGTACAATGCCTGCTCAAAACATTACGTTATATGCGAAATGGACAATTAATCAATACACGATTACTTTTAACAGTAATGGTGGAACAGCAGTCAGTTCAATGACCCAAACTTACAACACATCAGTCAGTTCGCCGAGCGATCCTACAAGAACGGGTTATACGTTCGCTGGTTGGTACAGTGATGCGGGATTCACAACACCGTATACATTCTCGACAATGCCGGCTCATAACATTACCTTGTTTGCTAAATGGACGGTTAATCAATATCAAATTACTTATAAAGACATCGATGGTTCTGTACTACATTTCAGTAATCACAATTATGGATCTGACATCAGTGGCCTCACACCGCCAGCAAATCCAACTAGAACCGGTTATACCTTCTCTGAATGGGACAGTGTATTACCAAGCACGATGCCAGCCAATAGCATTATCTTGACAGCAACCTATACCATCAATCAATATACCATCACCTTCAATAGTAATGGTGGAACAGCACTCAGTTCAATTACTCAAAACTATGATTCTACTATCTCTGAACCAAGTGATCCAACAAGAACTGGTTATACGTTCAATGGTTGGTATTAATCAATATACCATCACCTTCAATAGTAATGGTGGTTCTTCGGTCACATCAATTACCCAGGATTATGATACATCAGTTAGTGCACCAAGTAATCCAACAAGAACTGGTTATACGTTCAATGGTTGGTATAGTGATGCAGGATTAACTACTCTATATTCATTCAGTACGATGCCTGCACAGAATTTCACACTCTATGCCAAATGGACTATCAACCAATATACGATTACTTTCAACAGTAATAGTGGTTCTTTGGTCACCGCGATTACTCAAGATTACAACACCTCTGTCAGCGCACCAAGTGATCCAACAAAAACAGGATATACGTTCGCTGGTTGGTACAGTGATGCTGGACTCACAACCCCATATACATTCAGCACAATGCAAGCACAAAACATTACACTGTATGCGAAATGGACCATCAATCAATATACAATTACTTTCGATACAAACGGTGGAACAATCGTAAGTTCTATTACTCAAGATTATGGAACTTCGATTATACAACCTGTAGATCCAACAAAGACCAGTTATGTTTTCGGAGGTTGGTATAGCGATGCCGGTTTGACAACG
>PGXM01000006.1 GCA_002839155.1 Tenericutes bacterium HGW-Tenericutes-1 | reverse complement strand
TTCAAAATCAACTGAAACGATTCAGTTATTTTGACATGCCTTTTATTTAAATACATTGAATTCAAATAAAACGTTGACAAAGATTATCTAATTTTTTATTAAAACTTCACCACTTGAGATATGAACAATACCATTAATTGTTTGAATGCTCAATCCACCTTCATGGTTGATTTCATTGACTTTACCTTCTTGAATCAAGCCGTTATAAGTAAAGGTAATTAGTCGGTTTGTTAAACTCGAATAATGGTTACAGTATTCAATATGGGACTGTTTATCCTTTGAAAAACGTTCTAGTACATCTTCAAGCGAATCTATAACTTCGTCGATAATTGATTCGATTTGAAAAGTTTGAAGCGTTTCAAGATGAAGTGAAGAAGCAATCGTTTCAAGGTGGGATGGGAAGGTTTTTGTATTGACGTTAATACCAATCCCAATAATCAATGCTTGAAGGGTTTGATTAAAGACGCTTTCGGTTAAGATGCCGCAAATCTTTAAATCATGAGTTACAATATCATTGGGCCATTTGATTTTTAAGGTTGGTATGTACTTCACCAAGGCTTGATGAACAGCGACTGCTGTTAGAAGAGGGTATTGTTCAATGGCAGAAATATTGAGGTTATTTTTGAGTAATATACTGAACAATGCTTGTGTTGAATCATCTTCCCAAACCCGCCCTAAACGGCCTTTTCCTGAAGTTTGATGTTTTGCAATGATCACCGTTTTATTCGGCAATTCGTTAAAGTGTTGTTTTAGATAAGTGTTGGTAGAATCAATCGATTCAAAGTGAATTTTAACCATACGTTTATGAGAAGAACATTAAAAGTAATCCAGCCGCAATTGCTGAGCCAATAACGCCTGCGACATTAGGTCCCATCGCATGCATCAATAAGAAATTCGATGGATCTTCATTTTGTCCTTCGATTTGAACGACTCTCGCCGCCATAGGAACAGCACTCACCCCTGCGGCACCAATCATCGGATTGATTTTGCCATGGGATAATTTACTCATGAGTTTACCCCCTAAGACCCCTGAAGCTGTCGCAACTGAGAAGGCAAATAAACCAAGTGCAATAATCGATAATGTTTCAAGCTTTAAGAAATTATCAGCTGAAGCAGTAGCACCAACAGAAAGACCTAATAAAATGGTCACGATATAAAGTAATGAATTTCCAGCAGTTTCAACTAAGTTAGGAACAACACCGGATTCTTTAATTAAATTACCAAGCATGAGCATGCCAATTAAAGGAGCACTTGAAGGAATTAAAAGAATACAAATTAATGCGGTAACAATGGGAAATAAAATCTTTTCTTTTTTTGAAACAACACGGAGTTGTTCCATTTTGATAGAACGCTCTTTTTTTGTCGTTAATGCTTTAATAATGGGTGGTTGAATAAAAGGTACTAAAGCCATATAAGAATAAGCCGCTAAGGAAATCGGACCTAAAAGATCCGGAGCTAATTGACTGGTGAGAAGAATCGCTGTAGGGCCATCAGCTCCACCGATGATGCCAATTGAAGCTGCTTCTGGACCAGTAAAGCCAAGAAGGATGGCACCTAAGAAGGTAATAAATATCCCGATTTGCGCAGCAGCACCAAGTAACATTGATTTCGGATAAGCGATTAACGGACCGAAATCAGTCGTTGCGCCAATCCCTAAGAAGATGAGACAAGGATAAATTCCCCATTTAACACCATAATAGAGATAACCTAATAAACCACTGTATTCAATAACTTGGCCATCTGGTGTATTCGTGATTGTTTTTACAAACATGCCACTACCAGGTAAGTTCACTAGTAACATGCCAAAAGCAATCGGTATAAGTAAATAGGGTTCGAATTTACGAAATATCGCTAAGTAAAGCATAAATAATGACAAGATAATCATTAAAAGATACTTCCATCCGCCGGTTTCAAAGAAATAGGCGATGCCGGTACTTTCAAAGAATTCTAAGATAAATTCTCCCATAAAATTAACCTAATATCAAAAGATGTTGATTCAAATCAACTTTTTGACCTGGTGCAACGAGAATTTCAGTAACAACACCTTCATGAGGAGCCAAGATTTCGTTTTCAAGTTTCATTGCTTCTAAGACAAAAAGTTTGGTGCCTTTAGAAACTTTTGTCCCGACTTGAACATGGGATTTAAGAATCGTCCCTTGCATCGGGGCGACGACAGCGTGACCATCTAATTTGACTTCTTTTTTTGGTTGTTCTGTCGTAGAAGGTGTGATACTGCCTTTAACTTCTTCAACGGTTTCTAATTCGACTTCATACACTTTTCCATTAACTTTAACTTTGTATAGTTTCATTTTGAAATCTCCTTTATTGATACAAGACGAACATCTTTTTTAGTAGATTCTTGATAATCGATGGAAGCAACAAGAGCAGCTACCATCATGTCTGGATCGGTGATATCTTCAATTTTTAAAGAATGATTAGATTGTTTGATAGATTCTTTCGGTACTTCTTTAGTCTTTTTTAATAATGAGACAGAAAGCGTTAAAAGATAAAGAATGATAAAAACTAGAATGATACTAAAAAGTGACATGATTAACCCATTGGCAAAATCTTGTAAGATAGACATCATAAGGTATCATCTCCAATCAGTAAATTAAATTCAACAACTTCAACTTTGGGGATGGGTTTGTATTTATTTTCTAAGAATTTCACCGCAACAGCTTCAAATAAAGCAATTGATAAGACATCTTCATCGGATTTAACTAAGTCTTGATACTTTAGTTTTATTTGTTCAAATTCAGGGGCTAAATCATCTGCTGGACGATGAGTGATGACAAGTTCATCACCGATAATACTTTTTCTAAAAGTTTCATCAATCTCAGCGGGTGATTTTCCATAAAGGCCTTTTAAGTACTCTTTGACTTCTTTAGGAACCATTTGGTATCTTTTACCTGATAACACATTCATAACCGCTTGGGTTCCCACCATTTGTGACAACGGAGTGACAAGCGGTGGATAGCCTAATTCAGCCCTAATCTTTGGCACTTCTTTTAAAACATCTAAGTATTTTTCCATGGCTTTTTGTTCTTTTAGTTGACTCATCAAATTCGATAACATTCCGCCTGGAACTTGGTACTTTAAGATACTTGGATTGGTTGTTAAAGCTTTGGGATTAAGTAAACCATTTGCGAGATATTTGTCCTTAGTAATAGTCATTTTGATTGCTGCTTGATCTAACATTTCAATATCTAGGTGCGGATCGTATTTCGTTCCTTTTAATGCATAGACGAATGCTTCAGTGGAGGGCTGCGAGGTTCCTCCCGAAAGGGGTGATAAAGCACAATCGATGATATCAACGCCGGCTTCAATGGCTTTTTGATAAGTAATTTCCATCATGCCACCCGTACAATGCGAATGCAGTTCGATTGGGAGTAATGTATTGGCTTTCAACCTAGAAACAAGTTCGTAAGCATCTTCAGGCAATAATACTCCTGCCATATCTTTTATACATAAAGAATGGGCACCCATAGCTTCAATCTCTTTAGCTAATTCAACGTAATAATCGACGGTATGAACTGGAGACGTCGTATAACTTAAAGCAATTTGACAGTGACCATGATATTTGATGGTCGCATCGACAGCGCTTTTTAAGTTGCGGATATCGTTTAAAGCGTCAAAGACACGAATGATATCAATACCATTCTCGATAGATTTTTGAACGAATTTATCGACGATATCATCGGAGTAATGACGATATCCTAATATATTTTGTCCTCTAAAAAGCATTTGTAGTTTTGTGTTTTTACATATGGCTCTAATTTTTCTTAAACGTTCCCATGGATCTTCATTTAAGAATCTTAAGCACGTATCAAACGTCGCACCACCCCAAACTTCTAAAGCATAATAACCAGCTTTATCAAGTTCAGGTAATACATTTAATATTTCGTCAGTGGTCATGCGTGTCGCAAAAAGGGATTGATGACCATCTCTTAAAGAGGTTTCAACGATTTTTATACTCATATTTAATTCCTTCTTTCAAGTCATGATGAAAAAACGCTATTTAAGAATATTATACACTGATTTTATGAATTAAGGATGAAGATATTTACACGGAAATGCAATTTGTAGAATAAATAAACTTAGATTATTGACAATAAAGTATTGATTGATTATCATATGGTTAACTTATCCTCGTAAAGCAGGTATAAATATAGAGGTGATATCAGTGAAAAAGAGAATAGGTATTATAGGATTGGGTCATGTTTCCGAAAAGTATTATTATGGATTATCCCATAACACTGACTTTATATTAGTATCTGTTTGCGATATAAATCTATCTGCATCCAATCTGTTTATATACCGTGATTTTCCATTTTACACGGACTACCTCGAGATGATTCAACATGAAAACTTAGATTTCGTATTAATCGCTACCCCTCCAAAAACCCATTACGAGATTGCTTCTAATTGTTTAAATCATTTGTGTAATGTATTATTAGAAAAACCGGGATCGATGAATATAATAGAAATCATTCATTTGATGGACATTGCAAAAAGAAGTGGAATAAGATTTGAGATTATCTATCATTGGTGTTATGCCAACGAAATTCAATATTTTTATCAAAATCGAAATCTATTTGGTGATATTCAATCTATCAAAATTCACATAAATGATCCTTATTTAAATAATAAGGGAGTCATTGACCCTCAATTTTATAGTCTCGAAGGATGTTGGATTGATTCTTCAATAAATGTTTTTTCGATGCTTCATCAAGTTATTCCTCTTGAGCAGATTGAACTTATACAACAAAAGTATCAATTTGATCAATCATCAGGATTACCCTTCTCCTGTTATATGGTTTTTAAACATGAATTAATTCTTATTGTGATTGATATTAGGTGGACACAAAAAAAGAATTTTAAATTGACTGAAATAAAAACTAATACAGGGCTATATCGAATAAATCATTCACTTCAAAGAATTACTCATAATGATGTGCTTCTCTACCAAGGTAATCAATTCGATCGATTATCAACTCACTATCTTAATTACTTCAATCAAGTATTAAAATCAAATACGATTGATTTGAGGACTAATTTACTAATACATGAGCTTGCATTTAATTATAATCGAGTTAGGAAGGTCAAATACGATGGAAATAAATAAAAATCAAGATAGCACATGGAGTAAAATTTGGCAATTCATCAGTGGACCATTTAAGTATTCAAGTATTCGTAAAACGACGATTTTTTTAGTCCTAAATGTACTAATCTCTGCGATTTTTATTCTCATATTTGGAAAAGAAGCTTTAGGAACACTCTTGTCAGTAGTTTTGGGTTTTTTCTTAAGTAAGATTGCGATTACGTTCTTCGATACAATTCGTATGGCTTTAGAAGATAAAAAAAAATGTAATCGTGACAATGATTTTTTAGAAAAAATATATAATGAAAATCATTATTTACATCATCTCGATGAAAATTCAAGTGATAAAGGATTTTTATATGATGAATGTATTCCTTATCAAAAAAACTTAAACATCTTAATTGATGATCATCCAAAAGCGATGATGAAACTTGATCCCTTTATCCAAAACTATTACGTTGATATTTTCGGAGCGCATAAAGCAAGTTATGTTGAGAATAACATTACTTTAAAGTTAATGGATTATGAAAAAAATAAAGATGGATACTCTATTATGTTATCGCGAAGTACCTACTATAATCATTTAGTAACTAATCGCGCCATTGATTATCCCATAAAAAACGGATTGACACTGAGAGGAGTATTTGAATTTGGACCGAAACTCAATGAATTAAAAACATCAAAAATGTCAAATCATCTTGGCATCATCGGATTTGTAGAACTTTCTGATGGTAGAGTCATTTTTCCTAAACGTCAAAGTAATTCAACAACTTCTAAAAATTTAGTGACTGCTTCCATTGCTTCGAGGGTTATATTAGATAACCCGAACCATAAAATTACTTCTATGAATGAAATAGAAACCATGGTCAAAAAAACAATTGATAAAAGACTCGGGATTTCCATGAATGATATTCCGAATAATCAATATGAAATCCATTTTATTGGACTTGGTCGTGATGTTTATGAAGGTGGTAAACCCCATTTCTTTTATTATATTAAATTAAAACAATTGAATTCTGAAGACTTTTTAGTCGCTTATAAAAAGCACCGAAAAGATAAATTGGAACAGGGTATGGACATGGATAAAATGGTATATTTATGTAATATGGATACTATAGAACTTAAAAAGAATTATTCTATTCGAATGAAATGTTCTATCGCCAGTAAAAAAACCATCAAAAAAATAATTAAAGTAAAACCTGAAATGTCCTTTCTAGGCGCATTAAAACACTATCAGGACTATAAAAAAATGAATCCATAAAAAATGCGCCATCCTTTAATAGGGTTGGCGCATTTTATTGAAATATCAAGTTAATTTGCTTCTTGTTTCTTTGTTTTTAAGGTTAGCCATAAGAAAGCTAAGACTTGAAAGGGTATCGCTGCGATAAAGAAAAGCCATATTTTCGGATGATTAAAGGACAAAATGAGTGAGACTGCAATGGTCCAAATGGTTCCTGATCCAAAGAAGAAGACCATGAGTTTGTTTCCCCACATCCTTGAGAACACTACAAAAACGATTAAAGAGACGGGAATGGCATAGATAAATGATAGCCATGATTTTTCTAGCATCGGTGCGAAAATTCCTAAGAAGACAAAGACAATGGTTGCGATGGCATAAACGATTGTCGCAGCCATTAAAGGAATGATGAATTTATTTCTTTTTCTTCTAGGTTTGAGGGGAGCTTTTTTTTCGCTTAATAAATCGTCAATTTTAATTCCATATAACTGAGTTAATTGATTCAATATGAAAAGATCAGGTAAACTCTCGCCTCTCTCCCACTTGGAGACGGATTTATCTGAGTAATTGAGCTTTTCAGCCAATTGAATTTGTGTATAAGAATTGGCTTTACGGTAAAGCATTAAATTTTTCGCCACTAAGGACTTAAGTTCGTTTTCGTTCATCATGAGATGAGTTTAGCATAAAATACGCTGAAATTCAATGAAAAACAGTGTTATTCTACTCATAGTAGAGTGGGTTTTAACATATTCTACTATCGAAATTGTCAAAATATATGTTTTGAATAAATCAATAGAGAAAAAATCTCTTTTAAATAATGTATCATAATAGTATAAATCTATTCAATTAAAAAGGAGAATTACATATGTCAAATTACGTGATTGTGACCGATTCATGCATTGATTTACCTTTAGAGTTAATTAAGAAATTATCGTTAGAAGTCATTCCTTTGACGGTTATTATCAGTGGTAAAGAGTATAAAAATTACGCTGATGAAAGAGACATTACGTTTAAAGATTTTTATCAATTATTAAGGAATGAAGAAGTTCCAACGACTTCTCAATTATCACCGATTGATTTCATGACTGTTTATGAACAAATATTAAAACAAGGTAAAGATATTCTATCAATATCATTTTCAAGCGCACTGTCTGGAACGTATCAATCGGCGGTTGTGGCAAGAAATGAGCTATTAAAAGAGTATCCTGACAGAAAGATTATAACTATCGATTCATTATGTGCTTCGATGGGACAAGGATTGTTATTGACGTACGCTGCTGAAATGCAACAAGCTGGTAAATCTTTAGAAGATGTATCTGCTTGGGTTGAAGGCAATAAACAATCTATTTGTCATTTATTTACCGTTTCAGATTTGAATCATTTAAAACGGGGTGGAAGGTTATCGGCTGGTAAAGCCTTTATTGGAACCCTGATTCAATTAAAACCGTTATTGCATGTAGACGCGTTAGGCAAACTCGTTCCCATTGCGAAAGCGAGAGGTAGAAAAATTGCGATGAACCAAATGGTGGATCGTTTAGTACAAACCATTACAAATCCTGCTAATCAGCTCATTTATATATCCCATGGCGATTGTCTAGAAGATGCGTTATACGTAAAAGAACAAATATTAAAACAAATCGATGTGAAAGATGTTTTAATCAATTATATTGGACCAGTTATTGGGGCACATTCAGGTTTAGGAACATTAGCTTTATTCTATATTGGGAAAGAAAGAACAACAAATTAAGTTTTAACACTTGGGATTTTCCCAGGTGTTTTTTATTATGATTGATTATTTTTTTTATTTTCCAATGAAATAAATGGTGGAAACGTATAATTAGTGAAACAAAAATTATAGGAGGATTCAAAAAATGAAAAAAATATTAGTCGCAATACTCGCAATTGAAGGTATTTTTGCTTTAGCAGCATGTAATACTCATCGTTTATATAGAATTGGTTATTCTTGTATTACTAGCATTCTTTAGTAAGTTTAAGTCAAAAGAAAAGGTATTGAATACTTCTTTTATTATTTATGTCGTACTAGTTTTATTGTTTCAGTTTCTTGTATTCGGATAGATAAAATTTGTCACAAATAAAAATGCACAGTTAAATTTGTGCATTTTTATTATAAAAAAACCACTTAATTCAGTGGTTAAAATCATCATTTAATGAGAGGAAGCAAAACTTTATCTTTAATCATCTGTTCAAGCGTATCGATGAGTTCGTTGCTGTATTTAATTCCTTTGTATTGAACGAGTTCAAAAATTGAAGAAGCTTCAGATGTTTTTTCATGATGTGAATCTCTTGAGACTAAGACGGACAATTCATCGGCAATAGCGATAATTTGACTCTCGATGATGAGTTGATGATTTTTGAGTTTTAAAGGGTATCCACTACCATCTAGACGTTCATGGTGTTCAAGGACTAATTTAGTGATATCTTCAGAAAAGCCAAGTAAGGATAACATTTCTGTACCCATTGTAACATGGGTTTGCATGATTTTTAATTCGTCGGGATTGAGATTATCCCCTTTATTTAGTATCGTCTTTGAAATAAACAATTTTCCGAGATCATGAACTTTAGCCGCTATTGTAATGCGATCTACCGTATATGAAGGGAATTTAAAATACCCAGCGATGGCCCTTGAAATTTTTGATGCTTTATCTTCATGTAGAAAAGTTTTAGGATCTACTAATTGTTCTAAAGCTTTCAATGCATTAATATTAATCGATGGTTGCATAATTAAATAGGGCGAATAATCGATATCATCGGTATAAAGTAATGTCGTGATTAATGAAGAATTTTGTTTTATCATCGAATGCATTTGATTATCTAAAGTCGTTTTTTTAGGGTTAAAAACAAAGATGACACCCGATTGTTTTTCATCAATGGCAATTGCAATAACAGGATCCTCATTAACTTGATTTGAAAAGATGAAAGAATCTCTTGTTTTTACAGTCACAAATTCATTGGTTACAGAATCAAAATTTTTCTTAAAAAAAGTTTGAAAATGAAATGTTGATAAAGACCGGGTCATGGAACGAAAGATATGTGGAATTGAAATGGATGAATCGAATAAGTAAAAACGATTATAAGTCGGGTCTAAAAACCAGAGTTCGATTGAAGAAGCTTTATATAAAACTTTTATTTCATTTAATAACGAATCAATTGTTTGTTCAATGACTTTAGAATGCAAAATCATCGATAATTTTTCTTTATCGATGTTGAGTTCAGTCTCAAAATGAGTCATGAGTTGAGTATAAAATTGTGAAAATTTAGTTAATTCCATTAATTGCTCCTTGTTATGAACAAAATACAATCGTTTATATTTTACGTCTTTTATCGATTACAGTCCATATCTTTTATTGATGTTTATATTCTTTTGGTAAAATTTCGCTTTAATATAGTAATTTCATGGTTTGCAAGGCATGACAATAGTTGTAGATATGAAATTGGTTAATCTCAGGTTTTGAATTAAATAACATAATACGACCTCCTGGTGATGTCTACAACTGTTATACGAATGAAGTACGTATCTTATTGGGGAAATAAATAAATATCTGATAATTATATAAAATCGGTTACAATTGTTACCAAAAATAATTGACTCATATATTAAAATGGAATATAATAAAGGTATAAAATAGAAAAGGAGAAAAATGCCTGATGAAATAGTTGTATTTTTAACGAATATGAGAGTTTTGATTCGATCGAATCATTGTTCTTTCTCTAACCGTATACGCAATGGAAAATCATACCTCGAGATACTATTTGATGATTTTGGTATTACCGTTAAGGAAGCATGGGAACAGATAAAGCTACTAAGAAAACAAGATATTTGTATCGATTATCGTCCAAGTTATGATAATAATGGTAAGGCTTATGTATTTAAAAGAATAGTTAATGGTGTCTTAGCCTATATTAAAATTAAGATTGAAGTGGCTCATACAGGTGAGGAAGTTGTTTGCATCTCGTTTCACAAAGATGAATAGAAAGAGGATAAAATGAAAGATAATTTTTCATATTGCGATATTTGTCAAAGTAAGACAAGTACTTTTGTTGCACCAAAAAAATATGACTTTAATCATAACGGCAAATTCGTTTCTTTTTTAGCAGACGCTCTATTTTGTGAAACATGTAAAAATCAAATGTATGATTACGAATTAGACAATCAGGCTTCGTTGAAAGCTATTGCTCATTATAATCTTCAATATGGTATTTCTGGCAAAACGATTATTGATTTTCGAAATCAATATAATATCAGTCAATCCACCTTTTCAAAAATTATAGGTATCGCAAAAAAAACACTCGTTAGTTATGAGACCGAACAAGCGATTCCTAATGATCATTTTCTTCAAATATTAAGAATTGTGATTAATAATCCCAATACACTAGAGTTATTTGCTAAAAATAGTTCATCATATTTTACTGAGAAAGAATTATTAAAAATTAATGCGTTTTCATTCACATCGCAATCAATGTATTTGAGAGAAGATTCAATGGAGTATCAAGGGTATAATTCTTTTAATATCCAAAAAATTATTGATATGATTTTATTCTTCTGTCAAAACGGAGCGACGATGACAAAACTTAATAAAGCTTTATTTTACGCCGATTTTAGTCATTATCATCATGATGCCGTTTCAATCACCGGTTTAAGTTATCAAAAAGCCGATAAAGGTCCTTTTGTTTCAACCCTTTATCAACTAGTCGATAAACTCTTAGTGGAAGGGAAGTTAATCAAAGAGACGATTGATCTATCCAACTACAAATATCAAATTTATAAATCAAAAGAGAAAATATCATTGAAGAATTTTGATGATTTAGAAAAATCTATTATCAAAGAAATCCAGGGACATCTCTTAGTCAAGACTTCAAAACACATCAGCGATGAATCCCACGAGGAAGAAGCATGGCTATTAACGGAAGACGGGGCATATATTTCGTATCATCACGCCAATACATTAAAGAAGATATATGGATTAGTTAAATCAGACATATATGAATAACATAAAAATTCTGTCTCGTTTAAATTTAACTTTGAGATAGAATTTTTTTATATATCATAGGGTTTGTTGACAGAGTTGCTAAATTAATTTATTATGAATGATGTACTGAATCAAAATCAACTGTATTATTCTTGTTGAGAAAAGGGGAAATTATGAATGTCATTGATCAATTGCTTCGAAGTGATCCTGTAATAAAAAGATTAACTGAAAAGTATTTGTTAAGTCAGGAAGTAATTTTTGATAACCAGGGATATATTCAAAGATACTTTGATTTATATGAACCTAAATCCCATTTATGGGGGAATGGCGTTTATGGCCCAAAATGGATTTCAACACATTATACGATGATGGAATTAAGATATATGGAAATAGATCCACTGAATTCCATTTATCAAGACGCTTTAAATACATTACTCAGTCATTTATGGAAAGAAGATGGGATGTATAACCGCAAAACACATCTTGATATGTGTATTGCTGGAATGTTACTATCGTTATCGACTTATGGAAAAAAAGATGATGATAGAAATTATGAAATGATTGATTATATCTTAAGTCATGTGATGACGGATGGTGGATGGAATTGTCGTTGGGAAAATAGACCTTCTCCCAAAATTTCATCCGTTCATACGACACTCTCAATTCTTGAATCATTGAGAGATTATATTTATAACGGATATTCATACCGTATCGATGAAGTTAAACTTGCGATGAATATGGGCATTGAAACTTTATTGAAACGCAATTTATATCAAGCACACCAAACAAAAACACCAATTCATCCAGCGATGATAAAGTCCAGTTATCCCCCTAGGTGGAAATACGATATTTTAAGAGCTCTAGAGTATTTAGACTCGATTAATTTTCCACTTGATTCAAGAATGGATGATGCATTAAATATCATTGAACATGCTTTCAAAGGCCCTTTCATGCCAAAAGGAAGTCAAATATCAGGACTCATTCATTTCAAATTAGAAGAATCAAAGTATGGCCTATTTAATACGTTAAGAGCATTAAAAGTGATGAAACGCTACCGTCTTAATGTTTACAATAAACTTATTAACATGATTTTATAGTAAGAAGCATCTAAATTTTAATTTTTTAGTCTGTACTCTTAGGAGGATCTATTGTTGGATATTCGATACGAAATTATGTTAGAAGATTTCAGTAGAAGACATGATGTAAAACGTCCATGGTTTCTGCTATTGAAAATTATTAGTTTATTTGTAATAACTTTGGCGATTGTCATCGTTGCTTTATATATAATAAATTCAAATATTATTAAAGAATTATTAGAATTTATTCAACCGATAAAGTGGTATATCATTGGTGGATTGATTGCTATCATGATTGTCGCCTTAGGTAAGACCCAAGATAAAGTCATTTTTAACAAGAATCAGATTGAAAAATATGAAAAAGTGATAGAACAATATAAAAGTGTTTCAGACGATATTTTTTCTAATATCACATTGATTTTTTATCCGATAATAACCCAATATATCGTGAATGGACAAATTATAAAAAATGAGATTCCCGTCTATTTTTGGGAAGACTTTCATCAACTTCATTTCTATGAACAACCTCCCCTTCATATCAACTATCATCAACCGATTCATATAATTATCCCAATAGAGTCTATTCAATATTTTGATTATGATAAAAAGGATGGAAATAAAACGATATTAGTAGCGAAAGATATCGATAACCATGTCATTAGTCTCATGTTTGATCATTATTTTTATAGTGAATTATATGGATTAATCCCAGAAAAGAGCCTTGAAGTAATCGAAAAGAATCGACTATCAAACGTGAGAGCGTTTAACCATGTGAAATCAAAGATTGCACTTTCGTCTCAAATTGAACGATTACAAACATTGTTAGAAAAGGGCGAAATTAGTCAAAATGAGTATCAAAAACAAAAAGATAAGTTATTAGAAGAAGCGTTATAACAAATATTTTTAGTCGCAATAATAAAACATGATTGATATGTTAATATCAGTCTTTTTTATAAAATACCTTTCGAGTTTCTGAGAATTAATGGAAGTCTTATAGTATAATTGAAAGTAGGATTAAATCTTATTATTGTGAAACCAAGGAGATTTCTATGAAAAACAAAAAGAAAATCGACACCTTAAATCTTTATAATCAAAATACGGATACGTCCGCTTATATGATTGAAATATCGTTAGATGACTATAGTGAACTCTTCAATGGATGGGATGCTTCTCCAGTCAAAAGAAAAGGACTAGAACCAGAACTGATGGATTATCTCGAACAAGCCTCAACGGAGATCCCAGTGAGAGAAAAAATTGAACTCTGTTTTTATATGCCAACGCCTTTGAGAGATATAGAAAAAGAGACAAGAAGCATCAAAGCAATTATTAATAACTTTCGCGTTGAATTAGCGATGATTGAAAAACAGATTAAGAAAAATTATCGAAGACTTTTTGTTTATATCATCTTTGCCATTATTTTCTTAATCGCTGCCTATTTTTTAAGAAATACAGCGGGGTTGTCCATCCTCACCAATATCTTAATTGAGGGCTTTTTTATCGGCGGTTGGTTTTTACTTTGGGAAGCTTTCTCACTCTTCTTTTTTGATACCCACGAAATTGTGATTCGCAAACGCTTATTTCAACGGTTTTTAACGTCTGAAATCTATTTCAAGGATACAAAGTATTAAACGACTTAGAAAAGGAGATTATCGATGCCTGTAAAAAAGAATCTCTTATATGATCAACTGATTTCACTTAGAAATGAGTTGAGAAATAGACTTTTACTTGAAAATGAAAAAAAGACTATTTGTACTGAAGAAGCATTGAGAGAAATGTCGATTAAAAAGCCCTCACGATTAAGTGATTTTTTAGCCATTCCTGGACTAGATAAAGACTTTTTAGAACAATATGCGTATCTATTTTTAGACGTCATCCTTGAATCAATCAAAGAAGACGTTAAGCCGGTAAGATTCTCAAAAGAAGCCGGCATTGCTTTAGATAGGTATAAAGATAGACTAACCGATATCTCAAAATCGAACCCGAATTTATATATGGGTCGAATTGATAAAGTTAGAAGTTTTGATTTATATGATGAAACAAAAATCGAAGAACTTCAAAATTTCTTATCGTTAAAGAAATCAACCCTTAAATTTGATGCCTTAAATGAATCCGTTTTTGAACATTTAACAACCCTTTACCGTAATCTCAATAAAGATTATAAGGACTTAGGGATCTATCATCTATATGTTGGCTATCCTTATGTCGAAGGTATTTATAAAAAAGAAGAGTTTCCGATAAAAGCACCTTTAGTTTATTTTCCTGTGCGTTTAGAACGGAGTAAAAAAACTTATACGTTATCTTTCGACAAGACCAAAGATATCGTTTTTAACCGCGATTTATTGTTAACGGTTGCGAAACTTGACAAGTCGAGTTTGCCAACCGTCTTCCCTGAAATTTTTGATTTATCAGTGAACACGCTTAAGAATGTCATCATTCCATTTTATCAAGCGAATGGACTTGAGTTAAAACTTCATGAAAAAGAACCCTTTATCCCCTATAAAAATGAGCTCAAAGATCAGTTTTTAAAATCAAAGAAATATCATTTTGTGTTAAAACCTTATATAACTTTTGGCCGATATTTCCTATATTCATCGATGATTCAAAAGGATATGGCTGATATTATTGAATCTAATTCTTATAATGAGCTATTAGAAGGTCTCATTGATGAAACCAACCTTTATGATCAAGAAAAATCTTTGTCGATTGAAGTTGCTTCAGAAGACGCGGATGAATACGGACTCATCTATATCAATGATATGAACTTTTCTCAAGAAAAAGTCTTAGAATTAATCGATAAAGAAAAGAAGATTGTTATTTGGGGCCCTCCAGGAACTGGCAAAAGTCAAACCATAACCTCTTTAATTGCCCATCAAATTCTAAAAAATGAGAATGTCTTAGTCGTGAGTGAGAAGAAAGTCGCGTTAGATGTGATTTATCACCGTTTAGGCAACGCTTCAAGGTATGCCATGTTCATTGACGACGCTTCAGCGAAACTCATCTTCTACGACCAATTAAAGCGTCTCATTCACCAAACACCGCCAGTACGGTTACATAATAATGACATCTATCAAATCGAAGAAGAAATCAAAGAACTTGATTTACAGTTTAATCAAGCCATCAATTTGCTTTATAAGACGAAGAGACAAAATAAGCCCATCGCCTATTTTTATGAACGATATATTAAAGATAAAGACATTCTTCAAAACTTGACCCCAAAAAAAGTTTATCACGTGATGAATAAATATTTATCAAATCCCAGTTTTGATGATATCGAAGCTTTAGAGAAAACCTTTGATAAAGACAAGAAAATCAAAGAATTTTTAGCTTATCATCAAACCCTACAATCTTATCCTTGGTTTTCAAAGATTGAAACGAAGATTGTCAGAAGCAGTTTAATCGATTTATCGACGTTTGAAACCGATATTGAATCATTTAAACAACACTATGCTAAAGCTTGGTTCTTTAAAAAAAGAAAGTTAATAAAAGCATTTCTAACAAATCAATCGATGAAGTTATCCTTTATTACCACAAAAAAATCGATTGATAAGAAATTACTATCCGCTTTGATGTTTGATGAAAGTTTCTATCGCTTCTTCATCGAAGATATCAAAAATTTGAACAAAATCAAAACCAATTATTTAAAACTGACAAAGTTAGAACTATCATTTTTATCGATGCTTCATAAAGATGATATATTTAAATCCATTGAACTAAATGAAAAACTAAGAATCTATCTATTTGATGCTTACATTTCAGGTTTCTTAGAAGAATATCAAGCAAACAATCAAAAGTATCTTTATATCATCCATCAATATGAAAAGAAAATGAATGAATTAAAAGCGTTGATGGAGGAGAAACTTTGCGTTGCGAAAGAATCCTTTGAAATGGCTCTGTTTAAACATGCGTTTGATTTTAATAATACGAAACGGATTATGGATATCAAACGATTGTTAGAAAGTGATAAATTACCTTCGGTCAAATCGTTTTTTGAACTATTCTACCCCGAATTATTTACCCATATTAAAGTCTGGTTATTAACCCCTGAAGCTTTATCTTCGATTATTCCGTTAAAGCTTAACTTATTTGATTTAGTCATTTTTGACGAAGCATCACAAATGTATGTTGAAAAAGGAATACCCGCTATCTATCGAGCGAAGAAAGTTGTGATTGCGGGTGACCCTAAACAGTTAAGACCTTCCTCTTTAGGCATGGGGAGATTAGATGAAGAAGATTTATTCGATGAAGACGAAGTTTTAAAGAATGTGACCTTTGATGCTAAGAGCTTACTAGACTTAGCGAGATATCGTTATAAAGAAAGTATTCTCAATTATCATTATCGTAGTCAGTACCAGGAGTTGATAGAGTTTTCAAATCACGCGTTTTATGAAGGTAAACTTATCATCTCTCCGAATGTTTTAACCCCGAAAACACAACCAATCACGTATGTTTATGTTAAGGATGGAACATTCTTAAAAAGAAGTAATATTGAAGAATCAAAAACAGTAATCAAGATTTTAAAACAAGTCTTGTTAGAAAAAGAAGAAAATGATTCTGTCGGAATCATTACTTTCAATTCGAATCAACGAGATTTAATCCTTAATGAAATTGATACGGAGTTATTTAAAACTGGTGTTCATCAAAAACGGCTAGAAAAAGAAGTGTACCGAACTTCTTCTGAAAGTGATCAAAGTTTATTTGTGAAAAACATCGAAAACGTTCAAGGGGATGAACGAGACATTATCATCTTTTCCATGGGATATGCAAAAGATGATACTGGGTCCGTAAAAAGACGTTTTGGATGGTTAAACCATGAAGGCGGACAAAACCGACTCAATGTGGCGATTACGAGAGCGAGAAAGAAAATCTATTTTGTTTCCTCGCTTTATCCAGAAGAACTCAAAGTCGATGACTTAAGTGGCAAAGGTCCCAAACTATTAAAAGATTTCATGCGTTATTGTTTCTATGTATCAAGCGGTAATCATGAATTAACCGTCGAAGTCTTAAGAAGTCTTTACCAAAAAGAATCTATCACCGCTTCAAATCTTTTAAATCAAATGACTTCAGATATCTTACAACGCTTATTGAAGTTAAGCTATGAAACGACGGCTAATATCGGTATTGGACAATTCAAGATTGATTTAGCAATCTTTGATTCTGAAACACAGAAATATAAATTAGGGATTATTTGTGATTTATATGTCGATCAAGATACAACCGCAAGGAAAGAACTGCTCCACCAAGAAAAATTCTTAAAATCAAGAGGTTGGACAATTTATAGAATCTTCCATATGAATTGGTATGAGGATCCTAATAAAATTTTAAAAGAAATTAAAGAGATTATCAAAACCAATTAAAAAAAACGACATAAATTTTGTCGTTTTTTTATAGGTTATGATTAAATTTTTGTTTGATAACGGTTTTTTAGCTTCAAAAGTGTTTTTTTGTAATCGCGAGCATAAAATATCTTTTTGATAATTTTAATCAATTCATCGGGTTGTTCTGATGGAATGACGATATCAGCGATTGCTTTGACTTCATTATCAGCGCTATTTAATACAATCGATAAATCACTGTTTTTCATGATATCAATATCAAATGTTTTTGATCCAAAGGCGATGACGGCACTTTCTTGATTTTTATTGAGAAATTCATCAAGGGCCGTCTTTTTTGAAATCCCAGCGGCATATATTTTTAAGTAATAATAATCGTCAATGAGTGAGTAAGGATAAATTTGACAAGTAATATCATCTTTAAATTGACTTAATAAATCTTGAGCATAGGTTTCAACCGTAACTAATTTATCGATGACGATATAAAAGACTGCATCTTCTTTTAAACCAATTATCCCTTTAATATGATTTCTGAAATAATCGTTTTTGCGGTCAAGATAAAATTTTTCTTCAGCTTCATTACCAAATGAAGTGTGATAAATACTTAATGCTTGGTCGATGATTGTATACGTAAATACATTGCGATTGATGGATGCAAAATAGGCATTGATGAAAGCTTGAGCTGGTTTATTAATGTATTTTATGTCCGTATACTTTTCATGTTGTATGTCATAACTCACAGCCCCGTTCATAATCATTAATTCGTTCTTTAGAGGAATGCCATCTAAAATTCTTGAAAGTGAAGCAGGAGTTCTTGACGTTGAAATCGTGAAATTTAATCCATCATGAAGCAATTTGGTTAATGTATAGGAAGTATAAGAGGTTAATTTTTTTTCAGGAGTTAAAAGGCACTGATCTAAGCCACTAACAAATAACAAATGGGTGTTTTTGAAACGAGCAAGATTTAGATTGTTTATCAAAAGGGTCACTAACACTCCGATAATCGTTGATAATATTCGGTTTAATGCGAATGGAACGACAGGTAAGTTGTTTCTAAGTGAAATGGTGACGCTTAAATATGTTAACACAGCCACAAACACAAATTCATGAAACTTGAACCGAACCATCATATAAATCAATATCACTAAAAATAACGCGGTGAGAGAGTACAAAAAGAACATATTACCAATAGCACCATAGGTTTCAATAATCGATGTTTGAATGAATGCCTCATAGAATAATACTAGAAGCATGCCAAATACCCCTCCCGTAATCGAACCGAAGGATCTGATTCTTGCTTGAGAGAATGATTTTGAATTATCTCTTTGCATGGAATAAGCAGCAGCAATTGAAGCAAAAAATGGCGAATACCATGTTGAAGCAAAGGTCGGAGATATAATATATAGGATAAGATTAATTTGCATTGTTAGAAAAACTGCAAGTGCGGTTTTAATATTTCTTAATCCAATTTTTGGCATATAGAACCTCCGAAAAAATGACAATCAATAAGATTCATCAAATAATCGATACAATTATAGCACTAATATAGAAACTTACAAGCCAGTGAATTCAATTTTTTAATGAGATATTATCAATATCAATTAAGTTTATCTATCGATTTGTCATTATCAATACTAATTCATTTAATAATGTATTATAATTAGAACGGAATAAAATAAAAGTATAACGTATAAACATTAAAAGATATTAAAGGATATTATTTCAACGACTGTTAAATCATATTATTTTGCTAAATTTAGAGATAATAATAACGGAAATAAATGGATTTTATCTATAAATGTAAAAATAATGTAAAATTGAATCTTTTTTCTTGACAAATGTTTTATATCATAATAAAATGTAAATAATAAAAGCAAAACTAGCGAAAGTTAGCGACGCAAAGCTATAGGGCCTTCCAATGGATGGTAGCCAGTTGCCATGATCTGTTTTAGGATGATGGTTTTTTTTATAAAAAAAATTATCATAGTTACAATTACAAACTATGCGATATGCAAAAGCCAAAATCGGAGCGATCTGATGACGGAAAGCTAGAGGGTCTTATTAAGACAGCCAGTTGCCATCATCTACCCGTATTGGCTTTTTTTGTTTCTTTAGAAGAAGCAATTAACATATGTCTTTAAAAAAAATATAAAAAAAATATTAGGAGGATTCAAAAATGTTTAAGAAATTATTTGCAGTATTAGTTGTAGCTTTATTATTAAGTGGTACCGTTTTAGCGTTTGCTTACTGGGACAATTTAGCACAAGAACAATCAGAAATTATTGAAATTGGTAATGGTGTTACATTACAAGTCGCAGCTGTCGCAGTTGTGCCTGCAGGAAAAGTATTAGTTCCAAACGGTGTTGTTATGAAAGCCAATGATGTCGATGAAGTTGTTTTAACTTATAACGTTAAATTAGACGAAGCAGCTTTAGCTGATCTTGATTTATCTGTTGTTGCATCAAACATCTTAATTGGTGGTTCAGCTGTCAATGCTGGTTTAGTTAATGTCGACATCGTTTTAGCTTCTCCAACTGTTAATAGCACAAACGTATTAGTAACAGTTACAGTAACATTAAATCAACCAGCAACTGTTGCTGTTTATGATGTAATCAAGAACCAAGATATTACCTTTGATTTAACCTTCACAGGTTCAATCGCTTAATTAAAATAATAATAGATTATTAGTTAAAAATCGAAGTCATCCAAGAGGGATAATCCTTCTTGGATGAATCCTTGGTGATTGTATTGAAAAATAAGAAATGTAAAGCATTAAACCAAAGTACTTTAAATGCCATTAAGTTTGTCTTTAGCGTTATCCTAATCTTTACGATTGGGTATTTGGTATTTAATTATGTGCCTTTCATTGCGAAATACAATCATTATGTGATTGCGACCAATAGTATGGAGCCGATTATTAATGTCGGTGACATCGTTATTATAGATACCGGTATTGATCATGAAGACCTTGAAGAAGGTCAAATTATCGCGTTTTATGCCGATATTCGCGGCAATGGTGAGAAAGTCGTCGTGGTACACTATTTGGATACCATTATCACAACTGACGGTGTAAGAACCTATAGAACAAGACCTGAAATCAATGATGATCTTGACCCATGGACTTTACAAGATTTTGAAATCGTTGGAGCTCATGTCGCAACCATTGGTAAGGTAGGACCGATTTTACTCTTTGCACAATCAACGATTGGCCGAATTGTGATTATCGCTGATGTAGTCATCATCTATATTTTAATGTCTGCTTTCCCAAGTAAGAAAACCAAAAAAGAAGATAAACCAATCGAATCAAGTCCATCAACCGAAGAACAAGTTTAATTCTTTGGTTCTCTTTATATTAATAGAAGTCATCGAAAGGAGCGAATAACATGTTGAAAAGACAATTAATCTTAAAAATTAGTCTGTTAGTTGTATTTCTAATGAGTTTTTCGTCTGCTTTGATGATGGGTTATGCTTATTGGGATGACAAGATCAATACACAAGCCAGTACGTTAAACATCGGTGATTGGGGAATCCCTATCACTACGGCTCAAGAATTTTATGATTTCGCAACGAAGACCGACAGTGTAGCGACAGATCGTTATTACTTATTTAATGATATTGACTTTACTGGTTTTAACTGGAGTTACAATAGTACAAATAATGCAGTCGTTTTTAGAGGAACATTAGATGGTAATGGTAAAACATTATCAAATTTAACAATATTCCATAACTCAACCGCTTATCAGTATATTGGGATATTTCCGAGAATGACAGGCGGGTCTGTTTATAATTTAACATTATCAAATGTTTATTTGGATTTAGGGAATACAGCTTTAGGAGGAACGTCCACCAGAGCAGGTTTAATTACAGGTAATGCAAACGGATTAACCAATACAATATCAAATATTACCATTGAAAATGCAGGTGTCAGAGCTACGAGTACGGGTGGCGCAGGCGGACTTGTTGGCAGTGTTACGACATCGACGACGGTTGTTAATATTGATAACATAAAAGCAACGAATTTAAAAGTCTTTAATAAGAGTTCTTATACGGGTGGTATCGTTGGTACCGTTGGAACCAGTGGGGCTACCGTTAACATCGCTGATATCGATATTCAAGGAGAAGTTTATTCTTATGCAACATCATCTTATACCGGTGGAATCGTTGGTAGAATAACAAGCGGTGGGAAATTTTTTGTTAATCGTGCCATCGTTGAGATGACGTCACAAAATACATTAGAGACCAATTCAACGTATAATTTGAAATATTCAAACCGTTATTTAGGCGGATTCATTGGATATAATCAATCCTCAAGTACGAACGTACAAATATCCGATGTATTCTTTACTGGATCACTCTATCCCAATACCAATGCCAATAGAAGTTATGTTGGTACGGCTTTAGGTAGAACGAGCGGTTCTCAAACATTACTTAGATCGTATTACTCGATGGTTTCATTTAGATCAGCATCAGGCGCATTTATTTATACGCCAGATACGACCTTAAGAGGGATCAGTGCAACGCTTGTCAATGCTTCGACAATGCCTTCTATATCATGGTGGAATACCTTTAGTTCTGAGTTTTATACTGCGAATGATTTATGGAATCAAGATGGCAATGGAAGACTCTATTTAATCAGAAATTAAATAATAAAACCACATAATTTATGTGGTTTTTTGTTTGGTAAAAAACAATATTAAAATCACAAACGGAACAAATTTATACAAAGTAGTTGCATAATAAAATAATTATGATATATTAGAGGTATCAAAGACAAGCCGTACTGACGCATATGGTCATGTATAAGTGCTTAGTTTGATAAAGCTAAACCCGGAGCAATCCGGCGACAGAAAACTATAGGGTCCCTCTGGGATTGCCAGTTGCCGTACTAGACATTTATATATAGGAGTGATCAAAATGCGACCGTCATGGGTGTCTTTTTTTGTTTTCTTATTCCTTTTGTTAGGGACGTACTTTACCTACCAAAATTGGTTAGAAAACGACTCGAATTTAGTGTATAGTGAGAATGTAGCTTATTCTCACACCTCAAAAGTTATTACTTTATCTGCACCAACTGGAAAACGTTTAGTCCCAGTTGGAGCGGTTTTAGGAGTCAATGACGTTAATGAAGTTACTTATACCTTTAACGTTGATGTGACTGAAGGCAATACGCTTGATGTATTGGCACATAATATAACTTTTAAAAATGGAAATCAAACTTTTACCAATGTCAATGACTTGTTACTATTTGATTATGCGATTGAAATGATTTCAGAAAGTGAAGCGTTAGTCTCTGTTTCTGTTAGTTTAAGAATGCCTACCTCTGATTTTGAATTATCGATCATTCAAGGAAGTAGCGTTTCATTTCAATTGTTATTTAATCAAGAAGATTCAATCTAATTAACCTATTAAAATATACAAAAGTCCAATTTGAGATTATTCAAATTGGACTTTATTTTATGAGAAATGATATTTTCAAAAAAATTATTTTAGTAACAAAGAAAATTCAGATTGATTTGATGTTGTAGAGTCATCTGATTTCTTGAATCCCATTTTTAATAGATATTTCTCATGGTTGATATTATCTGAAAAACATAGGAGTTTATTGAATCCTTTTGAGGTAAAAAACTCTCTTTGTGAAGTATACACATATTTACCCATCTTAAAATCGCGATAAGGAGGAATCACATAATCAAGTTTGACGAGTAAGGTATCTTCACTATGTTTAGAACCGACAAACATGCCGACCGGAATAGCGTTTCTCAAAAGATAATAAGCAACGTCAGCTTCTTCAATCTTAACGTTGAAATCTGGTATGAATTTCATGATGTCTTTTGAATAATAGTTTAAGAAGTAGTCATAATATTGTGTGGTTTTAGAAACGGGCAATAATGTAAAGAAATCTTTTGCGTTGAAGATTTTAAAGAGATAGTAAATATTGATAAGACTCGTACCAATATTTAAAACACCCACAGGAACGGATCCAATTAAAAAACCGTAGATCGCAAAGGTAATGGATCCAAATAAGTTAATCCATCTTAATTTTTTAATGGAACTCATTAAAAGCGAAATCAATACAACAACCGATGCTAAATAACCAACATATTCTAACATAATAATACCTTCTTTCTGACAACAAATAGTATACCATATAGAACCCTATTATTGAAGAATAATGTTCTAGGTTTATTTGCATTGTAAACGCAAAAACTGATGATTTACAAGCTTTATATCGATGTTATGTTTAAGGCTTGATATCCACCATAATAATCTTGGATAAGAATGCCATTGATATCTATGCCAACAAAAAAATTTGAAATTTCAGAGATGAGTTGGACGAAATCGATATCATTAAATTGTTCGGGGTAAAGAACTGATCCACAGTAGTATGCATTAAGTAATGCAATCTCTAAATTCGTTGAATAAAAATTATAAGGCATTTGTAGATAAACTTGATGATTCTTAAAAGCATTCAATGATTGATAAAATGACGGATTTATTGACATGTCTTCAAGCAATAATTCATACCCATTCGCATCAATAAAGATGATTTCAGGATTCCACTTTAATAATGTCTCTTTATCAATCATCGCCTGATTATGAATATCATTAATTTTGGATATATTGGTGATATTGACTAAATCAAACATTTCATAATCCCCAGAAGTAGAAGTAATGAGTTGATGTCCTGCTTTTGACAAACTTCCAATATAAGCTGTTTTTGGATTTTGAATCATGCTAGTTCTTATTAATAAATCCGTTTTAACCGAGTATAGATAATTGATAATTTCTTGAGAACGTGCTTGATTATTTGTTACTTCACCCAGTATTTCAAGTGATTTAAAAAGAGCATCATTAAAGATTGTTCCTTCTGAGGTATCATTTGATATGACAATCACAGGAATGTTCGTTGTATTGGCGATATTTTCAATGACATTTAAATCATAATAACTACTCATAATTATTACGTCAGGATTGACCAATAAAATATTTTCTGAATTAGGGGTTGACTTAGGACCCCCTTCACTAATAATTGGCAATGATAGAATTTTGTCTTGATAGAGCTCAATATAGGGCCTTCCTTTTGGTGTTTGTATGATTTCGAAGTTTTCAATTCCAACAATGTTTTCTATATTTGCTATATAAGTATATAATCTGAGTGAATTCGGCCCTAAACAAACAAATCTTGAAGCATTTAATTTTACTCTAACTTCACGGTTTAATATATCAGTAATTATTATTGTATCTATGACCACGCTTGTTTGTTTAGTACAAGCAATTGTTGAGATAGAAAAGATTAAGAGGCATAGAAAGAGTGCTATTTTTTTATGTATCATATTTTCTCCTTGTTATTCGTAGATGAAATGAAGGGTATCATTGTCATACACTGTTTTTGAGTTTACGTTGAAAACATCATTGATGAGTTGTTTCGTGATGATCGATTTGTCACCAAACGCATAGATGTTTGATTCTTTTAAGACAAGAAATTTCGTTCCAATTCTTAATGCTAAATTGATATCATGCATTGATATAATCATCATTATTTTATTTTTAGAGGAAATATCGATGATAAAATCTGATAATTCAAGTTGTTTTTTGATATCTAAATTTGCGGTAGGTTCATCCATTAGGATTATCTTAGATTCTTGGTTAAGTGCTCTAGCAATGGCAACTTTTTGTCTTTCACCACCGCTTAATTGATTGGTGTTTTTTAACGCAAGATGTTGTAATGACAATTGATTAATAATGGTTTCTGTCTTTAAATAATCATTGATACTTGGTTGAAAGTTGATATAAGGTTTTCTTCCTAAAAGTACTGTTTCAAAAACATTTTGTTCCGTATATGAAATAGATTGTGGCACATATGCCATCAATTTTGCTAATTCTTTATGACTATAGGTATTTAAATTGATATCATTAAATGTTATTAGTCCTTTTTTTGGTTCAAGCATTTGATTAAGACATTTTAAGAGAGTGGTTTTTCCCACACCATTGTTGCCTATGATAATCAACCGTTCCCCCTCTTCAACTGAAAAGCTTATTGAATTTAAAATGTGATCTTTTCCATAAGCGAAACTTAAATCATTAACGTCCATTTTCATGTTTTTTACTTCCTTTGATTAATAGATATAAAAATAATGATGCCCCAATTAAAGAGGTGATTGCGCCAACGGGAAGTACAATAGGTTTGATTATTGTTCTTGATAATATATCTGCTAATACCAGAATAACTGAACCAGTAATTGCACTAGCAGGAATTAATATACTATGATTTTTACCAAAGATTTTTTTAGAGATGTGAGGAGCTAGTAACCCAATGAAACTAATCATTCCTAAGAACGAAACACAAACAGAAGTGATTAATGCAGCGAATAATATCGACACAAATTTCAATCGATTCACCTTCACTCCTAAACTGGTTGCTAAATCTTCTCCACTGGATAAACTGTTATAATCCCATGATTTCATTATAAAAAATATAAATATTGGAATGATAATGATAAAAAGTATAATGATTTCTTGCCAGTTACCTCGAGATAAATCACCAAATGTCCAAAAAATTGCCGCAGATAATGTCACTTGATTAGCAAAATATTGAATCATTGTCGTGAAGGCTTGGAATAAGGAATTCATTGCAATTCCTGCTAATACAATGGTTTGTGAAGTAAATGATTTTAATTTTGATAAACTCAATATGATTAAAACAACCACTATAGAAAAAAGAAAAGCAAACAACGAAGTTAAATAAGTGAGACTTTTAAAAATACTGATTGATAACGCAGATGTACTTAATAGAATTATAGATAAATTTGCACCAAAAGTAGCAGCTGACGTAATTCCTAAGGTTGAAGGAGAAGCTAAATCATTTTTGAGACACGTTTGCATGATACATCCAGAAATAGATAATCCTGCCCCTGCTATAATCGCAATGATTGTTTTAGGAAGTCGCATTTGCCATATCAATACATCGTGAGAAGTATTATCAGTGACTTTAAAAAGAGCACGGATCGATTCAAAAAATGTTAAGTGATAATTACCTGTAAAAACCGAAACAATCGCAACGAAGACTAGTAAGAGGATTAACATGAATAAAATGAGATATCTTTGTTTTTGTTTTTCTTGATAAAGACTGTAAGGTGACGATTTCATGTTAAGCATGTTGATTCCTCCTTAAAAAATGTACATATGAAAAAATGAATAAAAAGCTAGAATCAAATGCAGATTCTAGCTTTTTGTATTAATAAGCATGAAGTTCTTTTATCAAGAATTCTTTTCCGCTGATGATACTAAACTTTTTTGAACTGCATACAGGACATTCGTTAGAATTTTCCACGAGATTGTAGTTAAAATGACAATCATCACATTGACCAATACCTGCAGTTTCTTCGATAATTAATTCAGTGTTCTTTAATAGCGTATCTTCAACTGCAATCGGATAAACATCTTTCAAGTATTTAGGATAGACTTCAGATAACTGACCCACTTGCAAGACGATGGATTCTACCGTTGAAAGCTTGTTTTCTTTCATATATTTCTCAACCGTTTTAATAACTTGAATAACAAGACCTAATTCATGCATTATTGTTCTTTTCTTCTGAATACACTACCTATTTTTTTCGTAGTGATTCGAACCTTTCTTTTTAAAACGTTTTTAATGACAACACCTTTTAATTCAGTGAAGTCAACGCCATGGATATTAGCAGTTTTGACGAGTTTAATGGCGTCGAATTGGCATTTAGTCGTACATTGTCCACAACCAACACACATCCAGTCGTCAACGACTGCAATGCCGCATTTCAAACATCTTTTGGTTTCAATTGCAATTTGCGCTTCAGTTAAGATTCCTCTTGGATCCGTGAAATTCCCTTTGAGTTTATCGATATGCTTTTGTGGTGATCTTTCACGTTTAATTTTATCATAACCGCTGAAATCTACTTCATCACGGTTAAGTTTAATATATGCATGTTTTGCACGACCATAAACTAAACTTTGACCTCTTTGAACATAACGGTGGATTGAGACTGATCCTTCTTTACCTAACGCAATGGCATCAATCGCAAATCTTGGGCCTGTGACGATGTCTCCGCCACAGAAGATATCAGGCTCACTGGTTTGTAAGGTAAATGAATCGACTTTGACGGTTCCGTTAGGATTTAATTCAACTAATGTATCTTTAAGAAGATTATTCCAGTTGAATTTTTGACCGACAGCGACTAATACATTTTCAGCTTCAACGGTAATCGTGTCATTATCATCATAAACGGGTTGGAATTTACCTGCCTCATTAAAGACAGAAAGACACTTTTTAAAGACGACGCCTTTGATTTGATTGTTTTCAACTAAGAATTCTTTTGGGCCATAGGAGTTGTTGATGGTAATTTTTTCTTCTAAAGCTTCATGAATTTCATCTTTTAATGCTGGCATTTCATTTCTTGATTCTAAACAAAACATTTGCGTATCTTTAGAACCATACCGTTGTGCTGTTCTCGCAACGTCAATAGCGACATTACCCCCACCGATAACAATCGTACGACCACTTAGCTTTGAAGCACTTCCTAACGCGACATTTCTTAAGAAATCGACGCCGGTTTGTACGCCTTTGGCCGTTTCGTTTTCTAAACCTAAGAACCGTCCGCCTTGTGCTCCAATAGCAATAAAGAAAGCATTAAATCCAGATTTTCTCAGTTCTTTAATCGTGATGTCTTCACCAACGTTTACACCCATTTGGAAGTTAACGCCTAATTCTCTTAAAATATCAATTTCAGCTTGAATGACGTCTTTTTGTAATCTAAATGCAGGGATACCAAATTGAAGCATTCCTCCCAAGATTTTTTCTTTTTCAAAAACAGTGACTTTATATCCTTCAATAGCGAGATAAAAAGCACAGGAGAGTCCACTTGGTCCACCGCCAATAATAGCGATATGTTTATCTTGATATTTATGTTTGATTTCAGGGATATATCTGGTATCTTGATTCAAATCTTGTTCGGCGATAAATTTTTTAATATCATCGATAGCAACTGCTTCATCTAAAGCACATCTTGTACAAGCCGATTCACATAAGGCTGGACATACACGACCGCATACTGCAGGGAATGGATTGTATTTTTTTATTAAGGCTAAAGCTTCTTTATACTTTCCTTTGGCAGCGAGTTGAATATAAGCAGGAATGGAGATATGGGCAGGACATTCAGCTTTACAAGGAGCAGAACCGCTTTCGAGTGATTCCTTACGGTTTGTGCGGTAATCTGGATGGAAATGAAGTTCTTCATTCCATTCAGTATCAGTTGATTTATCATGATGAACGATTTTTTGTTCTGCGACTGATTTGGTAAGTCTTTGTCCGAGTCTGACAGCGTTGGTTGGACAATAAGTTACGCATTCGCCACAACCCACGCATAAATCTTCATCGACAACAGCGGTGAAGTTAGAACGAACCATATCGGGATTGGAATACATCGTTGCGGCTCTTAAAGCATAACATGAACATCCGCAGCAGTTACAAATCGCATGCGTATGACCTTCACCTTCAGTATTGGGAATTTGATGCATCAAACCATTTTCTTCAGCGCGGCGCATGATGTCTTTGGCTTCAGCGACCGTGATTTCACGGCCCCTGCCAGTTCTAATATATAATTCAGCGGCGTCATCAAGTTGAATGCACATGTCTTCTTTTAAGTGACCACAACCTTGTCCCATCTCTTCACGAGAAGTCCTGCAAGAACAATCGGAGACAGAGATTAAACGCGCTTTTTCTAAATATAAGTCAACTTTTTCAGCCGTAACGACTTTAGATGTTCCATCAAGCGAAGAAGCAATGGGAATGACGCGCATCAATCCGTTTCCCATCGGAATTTTACCGAATGCGATGGGGTTTCTCATTAATCCGTAGTCATCAAATGCTTTGGAGATTTGAGGATATTTTTTAACATTATCTTTATTGTTTACGACCATTTCAAAGATGCCTGGTACCCATGTTTCATGCCAAAACTTAAATTCGCCTTCTTTTTTACTGACGCAAGCCGCACCAGCGTAAGCTAACTCCCATAAAAGACGAGAAGTATTGTCGATGTCCCAGTTGAGTTTTTTAGCGATTTCAGCGGGCGTTTGTGGTTCTCGATATCCAAGTTTTAAAGCGACAGTCGCCATTTCTTCGGTCACGACTTTTTCAAGAAGTTTAAAACGAGGATCTTCGTCAGTAACACCGTTTTTAGATCCCATTTTAGTTTTTGAAACCATATTGATAAATTCTAATAACTTAATTTGATCTGTCATTATTTAAAGTCCGCCTTTTTAAATTGTTTAATTTTTTCTACTAAATAATTACACCAAGCTTCCATACCTTCATTGGTTTTAGCTGATATTGGGAAGATTTGGATGGTTGGATTTAACTTTCTTACGTTTGTTTCTAACGCCATAAAATCAAAATCAAATACAGAAAGCGTATCAATTTTACTGACGAGTAAACAATCCACTTTCGTAAACATCTTTGGATATTTTAACGGTTTGTCATCGCCTTCAGGAACGGATAATATTAAGACATTTAACGCTTGTCCTAGATCATACGATGCAGGACAAATAAGATTACCGATATTTTCAATGACGACGAAATCAAAATCTTTATAACGGATATCTTCTAAGCCTTCTTTAGCCATTCCACAGTCTAAATGACAAGACCCACCTGAATGTAATTGATTGACTGTAACACCGGTTTTATTGAGGATTGTGTAAGCATCGACATCACTATCGATGTCTGCTTCGATGATCGCAATTTTTAATTGATCTTTGAGTCTATTAATGGTATTTACGAGCATGGTCGTTTTACCACTGCCTGGACTTGACATCAAGTTCATCATGAATGTTTTATTGTCTTGAAGTTCTTTTCTTAAGACTTTAGCGTCTTCGTCATTATTAGCATAAACTCGTTTTTGAATTTCAATGATTCTAATTTTTTCCATAAGTATAATCCTTAGTAGTTATAAGCCATGGCGGAATGTTTGATGACATAATCTTTGTTTCTAAGTTTGAAGAACCAGTAGATTAAGTATCCTCCATGAAGCACTAAATTTGCAAGTCCCCAATAGTTACAAACATCAGGATTCCACCAAGCAGAAGAATTCATCAAGGGTGAGAAGATGTCATAGCTTGACCGAATTAAAATATGTAACGCAAGCGTATAGATTCGGCCCATGAGCCAAAGATCCGTTCTTTTCTTTGTGAACATCCATATTTCTGGGATGATAAGGATACAGATACTTGAAGCAAAGAAACTGGTATTTTCAGCGTATACGAACGCTGCATTCCAAGTCACATAAAGCAAACACCAAAGTAAGGGTAAATCAGCGATCAATTCGGCGAAGTTCTTTTTACCATCATACTTAGCGATTCGCCAGTGTTTAATAGGGAGCGGAATGGTGATACAAAGAATAATGCCACAAATAGCGTTGAAGTAATTACCCAATTCGAAGTCGGTTTTTGTCGCTTCCGCAATATTTAAAAATAAAATAGCGTATAAAAACCACATGGTCCATTTCTTTTGTAAGAAAGCCCATTTCAATGTATCATGACGTCCATCATTAGCGATACGGACGAAAGATACTAAACAAATTGGTAATAGTACACTGATAGTTTTTGCCCAGCGAAACCATGAATGTAGGTTAATAAACCATAAAGGAATTGTAAATAAGGCAATAATGAAGAACCATTTGAAAAATCCTTGTTTTTCTCTTGTGAATTCTAAAAACAGAAATAGCAGTAACATATAGACTGCCATCGACACAATAAAACTTAAAGCTGGCATAATATAATCTCCTTTTATAATATAAATATCTTCATCTCTATCTTACTTAAGAGCGGTTTTATATACAAGTGCGAGTTTTTCTTCTTCTTAGCAAAAAAGTCATATTATGCTATAATAGAAATGGTGATAAAATGCAAACGAACTGTTTAGATATCTTTAAAGACTTAAATCTCCCGTTTGAAACGTATTTATCGAGTGAAGTTCATCATGATATTGTAATTCACGAGGAAATCGAAATTATCTGGGTCATTAAAGGAAAAGCAATCATTACAATTGATGACAAAACGTATTTTTTATCGCCGCAAACGGTATTTTTGGTCTATATGTACCGGAAACACACTTTTAATTCTGAACCTGATTCGATTATCATTACGTACCGATTAAAGAAAGAATATTTACACCAACATAATTTGTTTTTTGAGAAAGTCCCTTTTGTGAACCGAGTCTATTCATTTGATGAACTCGCTTTAAAATATAAACAAGTACCGTTATTAATAGTTGAAATCATTAAATTGTTAGTCTCTGAAGAACGAAGTGATTTGAACCGTTATAAAATCATTGGCTATTACACGATGTATATCGTTGATTTATATCGGTTTATTATCACCGAACGATATTTAGACGTAAAACATATTAATTTTGAATCCTACTTGAACCGAATCCATACAGTTATTGAATTCACATATCGGCATTTTAGAGAAAAAATATCGTTAGAATATATAGCAGAAATGACCCATATCTCAGTTTTTCGATTGTCTCATTTCATTAAGGATTCATTAGGGATTTCTTATCGAGACTTTTTACAAAATGTCCGATTTGAAAGTGCTTTGAAATTATTAAAAAATACAGAAACAAGTGTTAAAGAAATCGCAATCAATTCAGGTTTTTCTGATCATAAATATTTAAATAAGTTGATGAAGGAACGCTTTAATTTAACGGCATTAAAATATCGGAAGAAGATTAAGACTTGCAACGATTGCGATCAAATGAATGAAATGTCTGATAGTTTGATTACAGAACTAAAACATTGTTTAGATAAATTTAATGAGGATAGTCATTTTTCGAACCTGATGGGAATGAAAGTATTTTATGGATCGTAGAATCTAAATCTTATACAATAAATCAAAAAACCGAAATTTCATCTGAATTTCGGTTTTTTGTATGTTAAAGCATGAATTTTCTTATGATATTTAATACATTTGATTTGAAATAAGTATATATAGAGAGAGTGAAATTTCATAATTGTATTGCATGATTTTTTGAGAGTGATAAAATATAGATAAATGTATTTATCTTTGGTCAAGTTCATTTTGATTGATTGATAATAATAATATTACGAGAATCTGTGATTACTATGTTAGGATTTATATATTTTTTTTGTCGGAGGATTTAAAATGAGAAATAAAATGTTTTTTTTGTCTTTGGTTTTTATCTTATCTATCATTTTAATTGCTTGCCAAACAAATGATACACCCTCTTTTAATTTAGGAACAGGTACTTCAGAAGATCCTTTTATCATCGAAACCTTTGATGATTTATATAAACTATCGAGTACTACCAAATACTATTATGAATTAAAAAATGATATTGTTAATACTTTTGATAAGACAATCGATTCTTCAGTCGGTGATTTTTACGGCGTAATAGACGGAAATAATTATATGATTTATGGGCTAAAAATAATAAACCTTCACAGGTATTCTGATAAAGAAAATGACGATCTATATGTAGGGTTATTTGGTATGATGAAAAGCGGTTCATATATTCATGATTTAAGATTGGTTAATGAGGTTGTTTCAGTCGATTATGATCAATTTGGTTATATTGGATCATTAGCTGGCTATATGGAAGAGGACAGTAAAATAGAAGATATATCTGTAAATGGCGTCATGGAAGTCAATATCAAGGATGGTACTATTGGTGGTGTTATAGGTACAGGCGAATATCTTAAAAATGTCTATACAGACATTGATATGACTATTATTAGCCGTGGTAATGCATTATCGATTGGTGGCATTGTTGGTTATAATAACGAATATTTGGGTTATGGAAATGCCTATGGGAAAATTCGTATTGAAGATGGACTCTATCCTGAATTTGGAAATGACTACTATTCCATTGGCGGTGTTGTAGGTATAGCTGATGGCGAAGTTAAGAATTGTCAAAACAGTACCGATATCATATTCGAACTTGATGAATTAAACGATTCTATGAATAGTCATATTGGTGGCATTGTCGGTGGGTTATATGGTGATTTGGCCTATTCAATGTCTGATGGAAATATAACCGCAATTTCAAATGGGGTTGTGATGGCTGGTGGCTTAAGTGGTTTTATTTATGATGATGGATTGGTCCATAATTCTTTAGCATTATCTGTGATAGTTTTTATCGGTGGCCATGAAAATGATGAACATATCGGGGGTGTCGTTGGATTTACTAGTGATATTGCTTCTGCATATGAATTATATTATAGTCAGGAAGTTGGCGTACTTAAAGCCATTGGTAATCATGAAAATAGCGAACTAGTGAGCATTGAAGATCATACCCAAAATTATTATTTAAATGGTATTGGACTAGACTATTTGAATGGTCAATTCATCTTTGAAGAAGGAAAGTTACCCAGGATTATTCCTGATTTAAAACTTGGCTAAAATTAGTAATATAAGAAAACAATATTCAATAAATAAAGGTAACAATTCTGAGGTGAAATCATGAGAATCAAAATTGTAATTTGTTTGATGATGTTGTTACTAGCTCTATCATTAACTGCTTGTAACGAGGTTAAAGACTTAGATTTTGAATTAGGTGTAGGAACAGAAGATGACCCTTATGTCATTCAAACTTATGATGATTTATTTAAGATTAATGCAGTAGAGTTTTATTATTATGAATTACAATCTGATATTTATAATGATAAAAACATCAAAATCATTGAATCTTTAGGGGTATTTAAGGGCGTATTGAATGGCAATGGATATGCCATTCATAATCTCATAATAATCAACTCTGACAATTACTCTTTTTCTGGTGACAGAAATTTTGGATTATTTAATACGCTTTATGAAGATTCTATCATTACTAATTTAAATCTTGTTGATGTTGATATCAATGTCGACTATACCGGTAATTACCTCTTAATTGGTGCCATAGCTGGCGTTATGAATCCTGACAGTCGCATTGATAATGTTGAAGTTAGTGGATCCATGAAAGTTAAAGCCAAAGAAGGTTCCATTGGCGGAATTGTCGGATTAGGAAGTTATATCACAAATGCATATTCCAATGTTTCCATGGAAGTTACTATTTTAGAAAACGGATTAAGTGTAGGTGGTATTGCGGGTGAAATCGCAGGAACATTTAATAATGTAATTGCTTCAGGAACCATTCAATTGACAAGGTTGATTGGATCAAATGAATCCAATAATCTTCATTTCATGGGTGGAATAGCAGGGAGTGGAAATGGTAGGATTTCAAGAGGAGTCAATGATACCGATATCGAATATATCATTAATGATGACCCTAACTATATCGATAATATCAGTATTGGTGGAATCGTTGGTTCGATATGTGGAAATATATCTGATTCTATATCTGTAGGAGGTATCATATCTCCGCTCTATTATGAATCAAGAATTGGTGGTTTAACGGGTTCTATAACTTGTAGTGGTCATTTGGATTTCGCAATTGCTTTAACCCAAGTCATAACTACAGGAGATAAAACAGATGATGATCTCATCGGTGTGATCTCAGGATATGAAGCAACGAATATACATAATAATATGCTTTTTTATACGTTAGAAACGGGATTTGATCAAGTTTATGGCAATTTATCTCCTAATATTCTCATAGAAACCCCAAAGTCATTAGAATTTTATCTCAGTGGCACTTCTGTAGAATATTTGGATTTTGTATTTCTATTTAAAGAAGGTCAATTACCTCAGTTAAATAATTCAACGTATGAATACCGACATACCCTTGAACCATAATCAGAATAATATTAGAAATGAAAGTAGATGAGATTAATGATTAAAAAAATAATGATTTTAATAGGATGTTTTGTTATCACATCACTCATGGTGAGTTGTCAAGAAGAAAATGTTGAACCTCTATTTGAAATGGGGACTGGTGAAATTGATAATCCATTCATCATCGACTCGTATGACGATCTATTTAAACTCGATAGTACTGAATTCTATTATTATGAAATTGTCAACGACTTGTATAACACCAATGAAGAAATTATTGATGGATCATTAGGAGTTTTTAATGGTAGTTTGAATGCCTATGGCCATTCAATTAATGATGTCATTATTATTAATTTGACGAATAAATACGTTCCAATGGATGATGAAGTCTTGAACTTTGGATTGTTTAGTGAAATCGGAAAATCCTCATCCATCACTAATTTAAAATTAGTTAATTTGTATATTTCAATTTATTACAGTGGAAAATCCAATGTTGGGTCTTTAGCAGGATCGATGTCTATTCAATCTTCAATATCAAATGTTAGTGTCACTGGAAGAATGAATGTTAATATCAAAGATGGAAACATTGGAGGGATTGTAGGAATTGGCCAAAGAGTGAGTTCTGCTTTATCAGATGTTTATATGGGCATTACTAGTTTACAATCCGGTCTTACCGTCGGCGGAATTGTCGGGTATAGTAAATCTCAAATCATCAATTCAATGGCACAAGGAGATATTCACGTTGTTGGAAATAATCATACCATCCTCCATGACAGTGTCTATGACATTGGCGGAATTGCTGGAATCTCGCAAGCATCAATCGCTTATTCAGTCAATGACACTGATATAACACTTATACAAAACGATAGTCTCAATTTAATTACTAATTCTATAGGCGGAATAGCAGGTGAATTAAAAGAAAGTATATTCCGTTGTATTTCTATTGGAACGATAACGACTGACACAAATTCGGTTGTATATATCGGAGGAGCAGTAGGAGTCTCTAGTTATATGGGTGATGTAAGATATTCATTAATACTAACCCAGATAAATCTTTTGGGTGATTTAAATCCAAATAATTACTATGGGAACATTGCAGGTTATATCGCAAGTGAAGAAGATGTTATAAATATCTATTACAATGAAGAAATAAATGATTTTTATACTGTAGGTAATATTGATGACAGTTTATTAGTAGGTATTGAGAGTCATTCGATTGGATATTACATGAGTGGTGAAATACTTGATTACTTTGAAGATAAGGCTGACTATCAAGTCGGTAAATTACCAAGATTCAATGATTTCATGCCTGAATATAAGCATTAAATTTGTCTTGTAAATAAAAAATACAATATTCAATAAATAGTTATTTTAATAAGTGTATATATTTTTATAAGGACACTCACTTAATTGAATGTTCTGAATTTAAATATATACTTTTCTTTTATATCTATCAATGATTGAAAAAATATGAACCTATTTGTTCTTTTATTTTAATTAATTAAATCTTTTTTTAACGACTTTTGGTAAAATATAATACAAAGGTGATACTGATGCCCAATTACTTACAATGGAAACGTCAACTAGCTAACTTTGCCAAAGAAAATAAATTTCCTTTGACTGTAGAATGTGAATTGACAACTGGATGTAATTTTAGATGCGCCATGTGTTATGTCCATGATAATCAACCTTATCAAGATTTACCAACTTCTGAATGGAAGTCTTTTTTTGATGGGGCAATTAATTCTGGAGCACTTTATTTCGTCCTAACTGGTGGGGAACCTTTATCTCGACTTGATTTTTGGGAGTTGTATGAATATTTAATGAGTAAGGGTGTTAAAATAACCGTGTTTACAAACGGTTCTTTCATTAACGAATCAGTCGCTACTCGGTTTAAAAAAAATCCACCCGAATTGATTACAGTCACCCTTTACGGATATGATGAAGAAAGTACATTCAATGTTACTGGGGTTAAAAATCAGTTTATTAAAGTTGATCAAGGCATTGATTTGTTAATTAAATATAATTTATCATTTATATTAAGAACTTTACCGATAAAACCGATATATTCATCACTTCCTCAGTTAATAAAATATGTCCAATCCAAAAACCAATTTCTTGGCTATCAATTATATATCGCTCCTTCTAAAAATCAAAGTAGCCCTTCACATTTACGGTTAAGTTCATCTGAGTTAATTAAGTTCGAGCAAATGATTCTCAATGCTTTTACAGAATACAAGCATAAAGAATGTTCAACGTCTGCCATTTCTTCAAGTTGTCAAGCTTTAGTAACTGGATGCTTTATTAGTCATGATGGTTATATGCATCCTTGTTCACTAGCAGATGAACCTAAAGCCAAATTAATACCGTCTCAATTTCTAGAGATATATCAATCATTACAAATCAGATGGAATGAAATTAATAAAGATAATCCATGTAATAACTGTCATTTAGTGCATGAATGTCTTCAATGTCCTGCTCGAAAACAATTCGAAGGTGGTTTGAATAAATGTAGTGAATATCTAAAAGCTTTTGCTGAAAGTCATAAAGGAGTATATCATGGCGGTTTATAATATTGCGGGTATTTTATTAGATTTTAAACCCATCTTTGATGACTATTTTAAGACGCGTTTACCGATGTTTCAAGCAAATAATCAAGATATACCTACAAGAAAAATGCAAACACGAATCGGTGATATTGGTGGGTTACCGGATGAATTACCCTATTTTTCTCATCTCTCAAAACTGATATATCAAAAAGATAATCTATTTGTTTTATACATTTTTTCTGATAACTCCCGAACTCAATTAATGCAAAAAATCACTTACGATATAGATTACAAAGCTATTGATATATTATTGAGTCCGGATTATAAAGAAAGACTTCCAGAAATAGAATATTTGACAACCGGTATTTTTTTCTTTGAAATCGCGATTAGAGAGGGTAAATATCCCTTTCATGCATCCGCAATAAGTTATCAAAATGAAGCCATTCTTTTTTCTGCGCCGTCCGGTGTTGGAAAATCAACGCACGCAAGTTTATGGCAAAAATACTTATCAGACGTTAAATACTTAAATGATGATAAACCCTTATTATCCTTTGTTAATAATCAGTTAATTGCTTCTGGAACTCCTTGGTCAGGAAAGACTGACCATACTTCAAATTTAAGTTTTCCGGTGAAGGCTATCGTTTTTATATCTCAAAGCAAAGAACCTTCGATTCAAGTACTCAATGAATCAGAAAAATTAATTCTATTATTGAAAAATGGTTTTAGATCTCGTGATGAATTGACAGCTAGTACAATTCTATCTTTTATAAATCAAATCTTATTATCTCAAATATCCATCGTAGGATACAAAACAAATGTTTCAAAAACAGGGTTTAAAGTCATATATCAATACTTATATGGAGGAATTGAATAAATGAGACTAAAAGAAGGATATTTATTAAGAAAAATAGCAGGGCAACATGTTGTTGTTCCTGTAGGAGAAGCTGCTCTCAATCTAAATGGTGTCATCACATTAAATGAGTCTGGATGTTATTTGTGGGAGTTATTACAAAACGATATCTCAGAAGAAGAATTATTAGATAAAATGCTATCACGTTATAACGTTTCAAAAGAAACAGCTGCTCTTGATATAAAAGCATTTATAAATAAGATGATAAATCATCATTTATTGGTAATTCATGAATAAATCCATAGTGTCAATGTCTGAACTCATGCCTGTTATCATTGATAAGTTACAATCAGGTGGAGAGGTATCGATTAAGATCAAAGGAACGAGTATGCGTCCTTTTTTTCAAAGTGACAAGACGATAGTTACATTAAGTAAAATAACGAATGAGTTAAAACCATTTGATATTGTCTTGTATCAATCAAAAGAAGGTTTTTACGTTATTCACCGCTTTATTCGTCTGGTTGATAATGATTTCGTTATCTGTGGTGACGCTTTAATGAAGAATGAAAAGGTGGCTAAAAATCAATTACTAGCGGTTGTGTCGTCTTTCACAGAAGGTGACAAAACCATTCTAGTAACAGACTCTAAATACCTATTAAAAGTTCGTTTATGGGTCTTCTTTAAACCCATTAGACGATTATTGTTAAGAATAAACCATCACTTAAGGAGGAGATAACTTTGGATTCCACCTTTTTAGCTCTATTAGAATATACAAAAGCAGCTTTGAATCAAACAACTAGTTCAATTCATATTGATGATGAGGAACAGTTTTTCTTAATTGCCAGACAACAAGGTTTATCAGGGATGTTTTATCCAGCATTAGGAAAATCTACGAATGAATCGCTCAAAATCAAGTTAAGAGATGAATTTTATCGGTATACCAAAGCTGATGCGCTACAAGAAGATGCTATTATCAAAATAACTAATGCATTTGCTTCCAATCAAATTCCTCATGTATTTCTTAAAGGGGCATACATGAAACGGCTTTATCCCAACACATCGATGCGTTCCATGGGTGATATCGATGTGTTAATTCCAAAAGAGAAAAAATTAAATGCTACAAAAGTAATGATATCATTAGGATTTTCAAAAACATCAGAAGGGCCAACCCATGATGTATTTGAAAAGGGAAGAATTCATGTTGAAGTTCATCCTGAAGTTGATCAACATTTTGATCCGCTTCACTTGAAATCATTAATTGGTTTATGGGATAGAGTCATAGAAGATACTTTATTTTCATATCGATTAAATGACATTGATTTAGGTATATATTTATTAGCTCATCTAGCGAAACATTTTCGTTCGTCTGGTGTTGGTATGAGACAAATATTAGATATCGGCATTTGGGAAAATCACGTTAGAAGTACCCTAAATAATAGTGAATGGATCTCAAAACTAAGAGAAACACAACTCTATCGTTTCTATATATCAATTTCATGGCTGAATCAAAGATGGTTTAACATTATTCCTTTACTGAATGATATTGAACCTTGTGATATATCAGAAGCGGAATTTAATCGAATTGAGACTTATATTATTGCTTCTGGGGTACATGGAAAAGCAGAAGGATTTAATTCTACTTTACCTCGTTTTACATCCGAAATGCGTTCAAACCCAAAAAGTCATCATCCAAAATTGAGTGTTTTTTTATCGACTGTATTTCCTCGATATGATCAAATTGTAATATCGTATACTTATCTTAAGAGACATAAATGGCTTCTACCAATTGCTTGGGTATCACGGTGGTTTAATTGGATTTTTAAACAACCAAGTCGAAGTTTACGAAAATTAAAAGAGTACAATTTAAGCGATAAATTGATTCAAGATAATAGTGAACTTTATAAAAAACTTGGTTTGTAAAAAGTAAAACGAATAATTTACAAAATTTTTTAGAAAAACTACTTTAATTTTTAATTTATCTATGATAATATGCTTTTGATATGATTGGACTCCATGTATAATTACTCCATTTTTTTATTGTCGGAGGGCAAACATGAGAAAAGAAAATGATAACCAAACTTTACTTGATTACGAGAGACCTGAACTAGAAGTCATTGAATTTGAGCTCGAGGAAAGCATTGCGACGAGTGGTACGCTTGGCCAATCTACATTTTGCGGCGAAGAAGTGTTTTAGGAGATGAACCCTATGAAAAAAACCATTATTGGGATTTTAACATTAGTGTTCTTGTTGACCTTATTCGCTCGCATTGTTTCAGCGACACCGAAACTTGAAATTGAACTTGACGGCCAACCAGGATTAAGCACGTCAGTTCCAGTCACATTAGACGTTTACTTTGACCCTTTAAATTCAGCAGCACATTTTAACTTAACCAAAACCTATGGATCCAAAGTATCCATGGCATCCTATTTTGAAGGAATGCCTGCGGGTTACGTCTTTTCTTTTTGGGTAGTGAATGGATTTGTTCGTCAAGATTTAACGTATGATTATCAATTTGTCATCACTGAAAACTTAGCGCTTGTGGCTGTTTACCGTCCAACTGTAGATGAAATTGTTTGTTTTATGGACTCCAATGAAAAATTAATTACTTGGCAATACAGTACTACCGCAAGTCCATTTACTTCGGCACAAGTTCCGACTTTAGAAGAATTTTCAAAACCAGGATATGTAATTGCAGCTAATCCTTGGGGAACAGGTGTTGATTTTAATAATATTACAACCGATACTTTTGTCATGATTCATTACGAACCCGTTGAAACACCTAACACATATACAATCAGTGTTACCAACGGTACAGGAAGTGGAAGTTACGCTTTTGATAGTATTGTATCTATCACCGCTGATCCGGCCCCAGAAGGGTTTGAATTCAGTTACTGGGAAGATGAAAAGGGAGATCTAGTTAGTATTCTTCCGACTTATTCATTTACTGCTTATAGAAATGCCTCAATCAACGCGGTATATGATACATATACATGGGAAGATATGGGATATGCAACATTAAGTGATCCACTTTATTTGCGTGAGGGTAAAACAACATTTGTTGGCCATTTCCATATACCTGAAGGTAGTACGCTCATAGAATATGGAATTCACATTACCAATTACCGTGACATTGATGTCTATCATGAAGCTTCAAATTTGAACCCGTTAACCAATGAATTTGTCATGTCATTTGACTCATTATGGGGAGTATACGCTAATATCTATGTCTATTATATTGATGCGTCCTATACCGAATCTGTTTCTAGACTAAACGAACAATCAGATACACTTCTTATTCCAAATCATCCGATGATTTCAGAATATGGTGAAGGTTCAAGTAATAATAAATGGATTGAAATATACAATCCATCGTTATATGATTCGATTGATCTTTCAAATTATCAAATTCAATTATTTATAAATGGAGCTACCTCAGTTGGTGCGACACTAAGTTTAACTGGTACTTTACTTCCTGGTGATGTCTATGTTATAGCCAATGCATCAGCTAGTCCAGCTATATTAGCACTAGCAGATGTTACTAGCTCTGTTACTAATTTCAATGGTGATGACGCTATTGGTATATATGATGTAAACAATACAACGATTATTGATGTTGTTGGCGTCATCGGTGTAGATCCGGGTACTTCATGGGAATGTAATGAAGGAGCTACTGCTGAATACACACTTATTAGAGACACTGGTTTGTTTGAGCCAACATCTGCATGGGAGTCCATGGATTGGTATGTTTTAGCTCAAGATAATATTTCTAATCTTGGTTATCATGAAAATAGAGAACCAATGGGTATCGGTTATGATGGTTCCTTAAGTTTGATGGTTGGACAGACAGAACAATTAGTTGTTATTTACGATGATCCGCTTGATTCTATTCGTGGCGTAACTTGGACGAGCGATGATGAAAGTATTGCAACCGTCAGTGCAGATGGCCTTGTTACTGCAGTTTCAGAAGGTAATGTAATGATTTATGCTACTTCAACGGTTAATACTGACTTATATGTTGGCGCTGGGTGGACTATTACAGCACCAACTTATTATGATGTTGATGCAACTTCATCTAATACAGAACATGGTACGGTGAGTGCGTCTCCAACGAGTGTTTTAAGCGAAGGTAGTTCAATAATCACGATTACTCCAGCTGTCGGTTACTATACTGATTATATTACGGTTAATGGCGTAGATACGCAGTTAGATGGAACAAATACATTTACTATAAATAATATTACTGCAACTCAAACTGTTGTTGTTACTTTTGATCCACTAAATACGATTTCAGTTTCATCAAACAATGAAACTTATGGAACTGTAAGTTCCTCTGTATCCAACGTTATGGATGGTGGAAGTGCTACACTCACTTTCACTCCGGCATCGGGATATAGAACTGATTTCTTGACAATTAACGGAACTACAACAGTCCAATTAGATGGCGCATCGACCTATCAATTATCTTCAATAAGCACTGATCAAAGTGTTGTTGTTACATTTGAAGAGTCTCTTGTACCTACAGAACAAAGCATTTACACTACTGGTTTTGAATCTGATGAAGGGTTTACTAATGGTTCAGTTTATAACAATACAACAGTAAAATTAGATGGTGCAGTTGGACAACAGTGGGGTACCTATTATGGTACGGCTTCAACAACGAACCCCCTTTATGAATTAATGTCAATGCAAATGAGATGGTATGCTTCCGCGCCTGCAAATCTTGGCTATACCTTTACAAATTTCACTTTATTAGATGCAACAAAAGTTACTTTTTATGCAGCAAACACTTCTTCAATTAATGTTATTGTATCCTACTCGATTGATGATGGAGTAACTTACATTAATCCGCAAACATTTACTCTTACGTCTACGAAAACCATGTATACATATAACATAAGTGAAACAGGATTAGATGTTCGAGTTAAATTCCAAATTACTTATACAACGACACCCGCAGATAAAGCTAGGTTATATATTGATGATGTTACAATTTACGGCATGAGGTAGTAATTTTATTTGGCGCAATGAGCAATTGCGCCTTTTCTTTCTAATGAGATCATTATTTGGTATAATATTTTTATAAGTAATTATGGGGGATTTATTTTATGAAAAGAAGATATGGATTATTGACTGCTTTATTACTCTTATCAATAGGAGGTTTTTTTGCTTTTCATAAATATAATGTTAAAGCGGAATCTAACGTCACAGTCCAAATTGAATCATACTTTGATGAGTTCAATACTATATCTACTGAATTAACAAATCAAAAAATCGGTTCTAAAGTTTCTTTTCAAAGTAGTATATCGTCTTTAGAAGGATATACCTTTGCCTATTGGATTTACAATGGCGTTGTACAAGAAGGTCTGTTTGTTGAAACTCCATTCACAGTAACTTCTAACGCTCATATTATTGCAGTGTTTAGACCCAATAATCAATATGCGTGTTTGTTTATGGACGCTAATGGACATTTAATCGATATACAGTATGTCTCATCGGGTGGAAACGCTACTGATATTCCTTTAGAATCATTACCATCAAAACCAGGATATGTTGTTGCATCAGCAAAATGGGATAAATCATTAACAAACGTTACAAGCAATATGATCTATATGCTTCAATATGAACTTAGTAGTTCAGCGAGTTATACTGTTTCCGTTCTAAATGGAAGTGGTGATGGAACATATGGATATGATTCAGTCATCACGGTATCAGCTGATACTGCTCCAGTAGGACAAAATTTCCAATATTGGGTAATGGGAGATAAAATCGTTTCAAGACAATCAAATTATGCTTTTACAGTTGTTAGTGATGTCTCAATAGAAGCTATTTTTTCAGATGAATCTGTGATAGAGTTCCCTATGGTTACGCTTAGTGATGATTTAATTGCTCGTAGTGGATATCAAACATATTTAGGACAATTTCATATTCCAACAGGTTTTGAATATGTTGAACATGGATTAATCGTTTCATCAGAAGTAGGAGTCATTGATTTAAATTCAACAAGTATTACAAGATATCAAGGATCTAAATATAATCCATTAACCAACGAATTTGTGATGAGTGTTCCAACGACTGTCACAAATTGGTTATCTCATCGTGGTTATTTAATCATTCGAAATTCAGACGGTGATTTAATGACTGTTTACAATGAATTAGTAACGAGTAGTTCTGTTGCTCCAAGCGATTTGTTTTTCTCATATTACATTGAAGGTTCTAGTAATAACAAAGCAATCGCGATTTACAATGGAACTGGTAGTACTGTAGATTTATCTTTATACAAAGTTAAAGTTTATGCAAATGGCGCATCGACAGCAACAAATACTATTTCACTCGTTGGAACACTAGCGACGAATGATGTTTATGTAATAGCGAATACAAGCGCAAATTCGACAATATTAGGCATGGCAAACTTAACAACTGGATCACTTCAACACAATGGTGATGATGCGATTCAACTTCTGCATAATTCAACAGTTATCGATATTATTGGCCAAGTGGGAGTTGACCCAGGAACTGAATGGGGAAGTGGATTAACCTCTACAGCTGATAATTCTTTAAGTAGAAAGTCAGATATTTATACTGGAAGAACGGATACAGGTGCTTTTGATCCTTCCATCGAATGGAATGGATTTGCGGTTGATACCACAACGGGACTAGATTCACATACTTATTCTGGAACAAGTGCTAAAACAATTTCAACAATTGAAGCCCACTTACCAAATAGAACCTATCAAATCAATGATTCCATTAATCTAACAAATGGATATTTACGCGTCTTTTATTCCGATGGCTCAGCTACTATTTTGACTTTAACAAGTGAAATGATAACTGATTTTTCATCGAATACTTCAGGTTTAAAAACATTGACAATCACCTATCAAGGAAAAACGGATACATTGACATACTTGGTAGAAGCCTATGAAACTTCAACTGATTTACTGATTCATTATATTGATATCGGTGCGACAGGCGGAGGACCAGGAGAAGCGATGCTAATTCAATATAATGGAATTGATATCTTAATTGATTCTGGTGAAAATGCTTCAGCTGCGACAAATGCTTTATTAGCCTTCTTATCATCAACTATCACCGATGGAACGATTGAATATATCATCGCAACACATCAAGATGCTGATCACATTGGTGGCTTCACTGAAGTGATTGATGCATATAACGTCACTAACGCGATTTTATACTCAACCCCAGCTTCAATTGCGACGGTACTTAGAAACACCTTTGAAGCGGCTGTAACAGCAGAAGGATCAACAGTTTACTATGCTTATGACTTAGCTACCTCCATGGATCCTTCAATTACAATCACTGAAGGGGTTAATCTAGAATTTATCAATACGAATTACTTACAAACGGCCAATGCGAACTATTCATCGATTGTTTTTGTCTTAGATGCCTTTGGAACGAGAGTCTTATTTAATGGTGATGCAGAACAAAACCAAGAAGCGGTCTATGGTCCGCTTGTGGGTGATGTTGATATCTTTAAACTAGGACATCACGGTACTGTTAATGCAACAACGTCAACATTATTAAATAACATTACCCCTGAAGTAGCCATTGTGACCAATGGTGATTTCTTAGGAAATGAATATAATCATCCAACTTATGATGCACTTGCAAGAATCTATTCTTATTCAAATTTAGTACCAATATATGCAGTAACTGGCGGTAATTGGTCTTCCGAGACTTTAATGAATCAACGTAATGGAACGATAACTGTGAGTGTTAATGGAACGGGTTATGCAATTGTTTCTGATTATTATGAGAGTAATCCCATGGAAATATCAAATACAGATTATTGGCATAATGCTCTTAACACGACCGGTTCTTCAGGGTATTATTATGCTTCTTCAACGGGTATTATTACAGCCAGTGCTTTTAAAGATGCATTATCCCTTGTGATTGATGGCCATACAAGTTATTCTTATACTGCTATAACAGATATATTAAAAGTAGTAGATGCTGATCCAGCAATTTCTGGAAATGTTTTATTATTTTACACAAATCGAAGTCAGTCAGCCGAGACGTTTGTTGGTTCAACAGGTAATCAAGATTATTGGAACAGAGAACATATTTGGGCACAGTCCCATGGCATTGATGAAGCATTACCAGCTTATTCAGATCTTCACCATATCCGGGCGACTGATGTTTCTGTTAATGCTGAGCGTGGTGATTTGGATTTCGGTATCGTATCAACCCATGATGGTTCTACTTTAGTGAGTGATACTTATGGTGCCGTAAGTTCCTATAATTATATCGGTAATTCTTATTTTGAACCACGAGATGACATTAAGGGCGATGTTGCCAGGATGTTATTTTATATGGCAGTAAGGTATGAAGGAAATAATGGAGAAATCGATTTAGAGTTATTAAATGGTTTAACGTCCTCAGTGTCTAATAATATAGGCGATTTAACAACGTTGTTGTTATGGAATGAACTAGATCCAGTATCTGAAGCAGAAGTATTGAGAAATAATTTAGTATACTCATATCAAGGAAATAGAAACCCATTTATTGATCATCCAGAATGGGTTGAATTGATATTTGGAAGTGGAGTATAAAATGAAAAAAGCACTTCTATCCCTCTTGATTTTAATGTCATTGATAGGATGTACAAATGTTACTACATTATCTAATGATTCAACGACAAATACCTCATCTTCAACAACTACTCTGTCAACTGATACTACTCTACCAATTGTATTAGCTACACCGTCAAATATTACGATGAATGAATCTTATGTATTGTCATGGGACCCTGTCGATTTAGCAACGTCATATTTAATAAAAATTAATGATCAAGTAATTTCGGTATCAGAAACGTCTTATGATTTATCAACAATGGAGCATAATCACTTTTATGATATTCAAATAAAGGCAATTAATCAAAATAATGAATCACTCTATTCAGAAATAATGGAGCTACAGTTATTTGATACAATTGACGAAACGATTAATACTTATTACTCCATTAATTCTACGAGTGATTATTATTTAGATTTAATAGGTTATGGTGATATACTTGATATCCGATACAACCATATACCATCAGATACCGACGAAAATTCAAGTTTTTGGGAGTTTGAAGATGATATATTATCAATTAATCAAGAATTTTTATCGTCTCTTCCTGTTGGCGGTTATCTATTTATAGTATATTTTACGACCGGAGTGATGAGTGTAGAGATTACGTTGATTGAGAATACCGGACCTTATCCAATCTATGGTCAAACATTGAAACAAGTCATGGGTGAAGATGTTGTGATTCGGTTCGACATTATGAATTGCGAGTTTATTGGATTGTCAGGCAATGGTATCGAAGGAACTGATTATACATTTGAAAATAATATATTAACCATTAATTCAAGTTGTTTAGATCCTTTATTTTTAGATAATCCAACAAGAAATATTATCATAGGCTATGAATTTTCAGTTGGAGAAGATACAATCATCAGTTTTTTAATTATTCAGCGATAGTGGTTATTTATCATTTTTGTTGAATCATAATCCGTTGTTCAAAGATGCTGCATAATTTGTGGCATCCTTTTTTATTGGAAAATAATTATCAAATAAATATTGACACATATTTTAAGCCGTGATAAACTGTTATTGTAATCACGCAACCGGTTGCGTAAGATTAAACTCAATTATATGATAAAATAGCATATACAAACGTTTTTACTCTTCGTTTTCTTCCTATTAAGAATGCAACCGGTTGCTTTATATCTACTATTTTGGAGGATATATGGCCAATATTAAAGATGTTGCGAAAGCAGCAGGAGTTTCAACTTCGACCGTTTCAAGAACCATCAATAACAGTTCTTCAATTCCCGCTGAAACAAAGGCGAGAATTACTGAAATCATGAAACAACTGAATTACACTCCAAATCAAAATGCCAAAAGTTTAACAACGAATAAATCCTATACAATTACCCTAATCGTTGACGTTGACGATGAAAAATCATTTCAAAACCCTTTTTTCTATGAAATCATGCATGGTATAGAAAAATACGTTTATAACAAAGAATATAGTTTCATCGTCGCAAACTTAAAAACGATGATGAAGAAACAATCGGTTTTAGACTGGTTAATTCGTAGTAAAAGAACCGAAGGGGTTATTTTACCTTCATCGATGCTTGATAGTAAAACTGTCGAGAGCTTAAGAAAAGATAAAATCCCATTTGTATCAATTGGAGAACCAATTCATTTAAAAGATTCCATTACATGGGTTGATATAGATAATAAACGTGGGGCAGAAGTTGCAGTCTATTCGCTTCTTGAAAACGGATATAAAAATATCGCATATCTTGGTTATGATAATACAAAACTTTTCAATCAAAGACGATATGAAGGCTATTTGAATGTATTAGAATCCGAAAAAATAAAAATCAATCCTTCCTATATCATTGAATGTAATAATACGAAAGATAATGGATATAACCATACAAAAACATTGTTAAATCTCGGTAATCGACCTGATGCGATTCTTTGTGCTGATGGAGAACTAAGTTTTGGAGCAATTAAAGCGATTCAAGAAAACGGATTATCAATTCCATCAGATTTTGGTTTGATTTCATATGATGAAACCAAAATCGCTGAATTATCCTATCCATCCATTTCTACCGTAAACGTCGATATGTTTGAAATGGGTACACAATGCGCGAAATTATTGTTTGATCAAATCGAGAATCATCAATCGATTAATCAAGGTGTGTTAATTTCGGCTTCATTAAACAAACGAGAAACAACGAAATAAAGTGTCAATGATTTGCGAAAGGAGACATTTTGTTAAATTAAGCAAAATGACTAAAACTCTATGATTGCTCAACATTATGAAACAAGAGAATATATCTATCCCGTTAATCGAAATACGTTATATTTAAAACTTTATTTAAATTCAAAAGACAATTATGAAGTCTCTATTATTTATTGGAAAAGATTTCATGAATATCAGATGAATTCTAGTCTGATGATTAACCGTTCGATTGATGGTAATAGTCCTTACTTCACAGGAATCATTGAAGCAACCGAACCAATTCATTACATTCGTTATTACTTCAAATTATCCAATTTAAAAGAAACTTTGTATTATACTCCCTGGGGAATTGAGACTGATCAACCCCAAAAGTTCTTTGAATATATGTATGTTAATTCACTGGATTTATTTACCGAAGTAAAGTCTTTTCAAGGAAAAATTGGGTATCATTTATTCTTAGATCGTTTTTATAATGGCAATCCGTTAAATGATCCATCATCAATCGTACCTTGGGACACTATCCCTACTAGAGAAAATTTCTTTGGCGGCGATTTAGAAGGATTAAGACAAAAACTGCCTTATTTACTTGATTTGAAGATTGACGTTTTGTTTTTACTGCCTATTTTCAAATCTCATTCTAATCATAAGTACGATACCGTTGACTACTTTGAAATAGATGAAGCTTATGGTACAATAGATGAATTTAAATCCCTTGTGAATGAAATTCATTCACACGGAATGAAAATCGTGTTAGATGGGGTATTTAATCATATTGGTTATTATTCATCAATCTTCCAAGATGTCATAAATAAAGGCATTAAGTCAATTTATTATGACTGGTTCTATATCCGTGGAGAATTTGTCGATACTGAAAAAGTCAATTATGAATGTGTTGGCGATTATAAATGGATGCCTAAACTTAATTATGCATCAAAATCATTAAGAGAGTATATCATCAATGTTGGTAAATATTGGATAGAAGAAGCTCATATTGATGGTTGGAGACTCGATGTTGCCGATGAAGTCGATTATACGTTTTGGTGCGAGTTTAGAAGAGAACTAAAACCTTTAAATGAAAATTTAATCTTAGTCGCTGAAACATGGAAAGATGGTAAAGACTTACTCAGAGGCGATCAGATGGATTCAGTGATGAATTATAAATTAAGAGAATTGATAATCAATTTCTTAACACATGATGCTCTCACCGTCAAACGTTTAAATAATCGCATTGAAAAACTATTTTTTGAGTATCCGATGATTACACATAACGTCTTATATAATCATGTTTCTAGTCATGATACAGAAAGAGTCATCACGGCACTACATAACAATCAATCATTATTAAAATTAGCTATTTTGATGCAAATGACTCTGCCAGGATTACCGGTTATTTATTATGGCGATGAAGTAGGAATTGATGGCGAGAATGATCCCTTATGTCGTAAAACCATGAATTGGGATTTGATTAACAATGATATTCACCTGTTTACGAAATCATTGATTGAATTAAGAAAATCAACTCTCGCTTTATCAATAGGCGAGTATAAATCAGTCTTTCTTGATTTTAATATCTATTCTTTCTTAAGAATATATGATAATGAAGCTTATTTAATCTTAATTAATCGATATGAAAAAGACGCTTACATAGTGTTTCATCCTGCAGATTACTTTAAAGATTGTAAAGTCTCCAATGATAAGGTTGAAATCAATACGAAAGTTGCCGCTTTTGGTTATAAGTTAATCAAAATGACTTATAACAATAGTTTGATAACTACAAATATTCTTTAGATATACATAGATCACTTGATCTATTCAAATAAAAATATATAAGGAGAAAAAATGTTTAAAAAGCTTTTAGTCGTATCTTTGTTTTTATTCACATCACTCGTTTTAATCGGTTGTACTGATAAAACAGGTGAAGCAATCACGTTAGAGTTCTGGCATAACTATTCAGCCAGTGACGGTCAAGTCGCAGTATTAGAAACCCTCATCGATGAATTTGAAGCAGAAAATGAAAATGTTACAATTCATCCTGTTTACATGGAATGGCAAGCACTCAAAGACAGCGTCGCTTTAGGCGCTAATACCGGTGTACTTCCAGACATCTTAAGAGGCGACATTGCTTTCGTGCCACAGTTCCAATCATTAAACGTTTTATTAAAAGTCTCTGACTTTGATGATTATGAAACAGCAGCAGCGAAAGTATTAACCGCGCCAAACAGTTCGAATAAAATGGGAACGGATTATTATGGAATTGCTTCAAATACGAACACGAAGATTTTATTCTATAACAAAACATTATTACAAAACGCAGGCGTGAGCGTACCAACCACGTTAGATCAAGTTTGGACTGCTTCACAAACATTAACGACTGGTGGTAAAATCGGTTATGTTGAACCATGGACTGGTATTTGGAACGTAGGTCCTTATATTTGGAGTAATGGTGGCGATGTTTTAGCACCTGATTATTCAACCGCTACTGGTTACATTAACAGTTCAATTGTCGTAGACGTTATCACAACACTCAAGAATTTATACGCAGCTGGCGCACTTGCTGGACCATCAATGGATCCAGGTGCAGTTGGCGATACAGACGGATGGGCTTCAGGACTTTATGCTATGCAATTAGATGGTCCATGGAGAGCCGCTTCAAATAACGCCGCAAACGTCAATTATGAAGCCATTCCATTACCAGCAGGTAGTGCAGGTTCAGTATCGGTATTAGGAGGAGAAAACTTCATGTTATTTAAAACTTCAGCTGTTGCTAAACAAGAAGCAGCTTGGGAATTTGTGAAGTTCATGACTGATAAACATGCACAAGTTGAAATGGCAAAAGTTGGACAAATGCCAGTTAATATTGAAGCATTAGCAGATGCTGAAGCTATCGCTGCTATGCCATTATTACCAGTATTCGCAACTGCTTTAGCAACCGCAAAAGCAAGACCAGTTATCGCTTCATGGAGCGAAATTGAAAATGTCATCGCTACAAAAGTTGCTTTAGCCATTACCGGACAAAAAGACGTACAAGTTGCAATGGATGAATGTGCAACTGAAATCAATGCAATTTTAGCTGACTAAGTAAAAAAATTGAGATGCGGTATTCAAATTGATATATAATGAATTGAATACCGCATTTTCATTTGCTGGAGGAACTACATGATTACAATAGCGGATAAAATCATCAAAAAGACAAAGAGAAGATTAGACTGGCGAGCTTTAGTGATATTCTTGCCAGGTTTTCTCTTTGTCTTTATTTTTACCTTTTATCCGATGGCAAAGATGCTCGTAATGAGCTTCTTTGATTGGAAGATTGGTTTTAATCAAGTATCGCCCTTTGTAGGGTTTAAAAATTATATTGATGTATTATCAGATCCAATTGCTAGATTATCGATTGTAAATACCTTTGCCTATGCGTTTGTAACGGTTCCGTTACAGATTGTCATTGGATTATTAGTGGCTGTATTAATCAATGGAATTGTTAAAGGTAGTGTTGGATTTAGACTAGGGTATTATTTCCCAGTGATATCTTCATGGGTTGTGGTTGCATTATTATTTCGATATATTTTCTCTAATTTTGGATTACTCAATTACTTCTTGGTTGATATCTTACATTTATCGAGTGAACCGATTGGCTGGTTAAGTTCAAGGTGGAGTGCCCTTTTTGCGGCGATGATGCTTGGGGTATGGAAGGGCGTTGGTTGGAACATGGTTGTTTTCTTAGCCGCATTACAAGCCGTTCCGAAAGATCAATATGAAGCCGCTGATATTGATGGTGCTAACCGCATTCAAAAATTCTTTATGATTACTTTGCCAAATATTAGAGGAACCATGTTATTTGTTATTATCATGCTTTCAATTGGAGCCTTTAATACGTATACACCGATTACGGTACTCACAGGTGGAAATCCCGCACATCAAACGGAAGTCGTCTTAACCTGGATGTATTTCAAAACGTTTAATGCCTTTAAAATGGGGTATTCAGCCGCTTTCAGTGTGATTGTCGCAATCATTATCATTTTAATTACGATTACGTTATTTTCGTTATCTAAATGGAAACGGAGGGATTAAAATGAAAAAAAATCATAAAATGACAGATAAGATGATGATTCCAAGATATATCATCTTAACACTAGGATTATTAATAATGATTGTCCCGATGTTATACATGGTTTTATCTTCACTAAAAGACAACGATAAAACATTTATCTATCCACCAGTTTTATTTCCTTCGTTATCAGAATTAAGTTTAAATAATTATCAATATATCTTAGAAAACGTTACATTCTTTAGGTATTTAGGAAATACGTTGTTTGTCGCAATAATGACAGTGTTAATCGCAATCGTTGTATCAACGACTTTAGCGTATTCATTTGCTAGACTTGATATACCAGGAAAGAAGATTGTATTTGGCTTTATTATCTCCGTGATGTTATTACCAGGACTAGCAATGATAATTCCACAGTTTGAGTTAGCAGCTAGAATGAAACTGATTAATAATATCTGGGGTGTTATTTTATTCTACGCCGCTTGGGTAACCCCTTTTAGTACGTTTTTATTAAAAGGATATATAGAAGATAACGTTCCAAAAGAAATGGATGAATCCATCTTTATTGATGGCGGAAGTATCTTTTCTGTATACCGGTATATAATTATACCAATCGCTTCTCCAGCCGTCGCAGCCATTAGTATTTCAAATTTCTTATATCCCTTTGAAGAATTAGGATGGTCGCAGCAAATTCTTAAACTCGATGAGTTAAGAACCTTACCTGTCGCAATTACGATGTTCTTTCAAGCCCATAGTAGAACTGACTGGGGATATGTATTTGCAATGACGACGTTAGCGATGATTCCAGTAATTGCGTTTTATTTGTTACTACAGAAGTATTTTATAAGTGGAATGACAAGTGGAGCGATAAAAGGATAAGTATATTTATAAAATGTGAAAAATTTTATAATAAATCAAATAAGTAGACACAAGTTAAAAAAATGGTCTACTTATTTTATTGAGTCTCATCATATAAAATTCAAAAATCATTTGAAAAAATGTTTTAATAGACTATCTCGTTAATTTTATATCAGGCCTTAGGATGATTCAAGGCAATAGTGATACCTTTCAACTTTTTTTATCAACTGTAAATAATATATTTATTTATAATGATATGATTGTTAAATGAAATATCGTATGATAAAATTTAAAAGAGTAGGACTAGCAGTTATTTTTAAAATGCATCTATGTATCATTTAATGAATATGCAAATATTTGGCTATAAATCGAACAATTTAAGTTAAAAGAAGCGTTATTGAACATTGACATAAAATTTACAAAATCATAAAAGTCGCTAAAATGCAAAAAATATCGATTTTATTTATTTTTTTTGGGGAGTAATGGCCTTATAATTTCTCCTGTAGCGTATTTTGTATGCGTTTACATAAAATCTATAGGAGGAATTAGAATGAAAAAATCATTAACTTTATTACTATTCATGATTTTAGGTTTATTCACCATGGTTGCTTGTACAGATACTACAACCGTACCAGAAGATATTACTCTTACATTTTGGCATACTTATGGTGATTCTGAAGAAGCAGTTTTAACAGATACTGTATTACCACTTTGGGCAGCAGCTCATCCCAACATTACCATTAATGCAGTTAGACAAGATGGTAGCCAATACCATGAAATGGTTGTAATGTCATTTGGAACTGGCAACGGACCTGACGTTGCACGTATTGACATTAGTAACACGGCTTCATATGCCGAACAAGGTGGCTTAGTTGCTTTGAATACTTTTGATGACTTTGACACAGTGTCTGCTTTATATTTAGATGGCCCGTTGTCAACCAGCCTTTATAAAGGTTCTTACTACGGATTACCACTTGATACAAACTGTAAAGCCGCTGTCGTCAACATGAATTTACTCGAAAGCGAACTTGGATTAACTGAAATTCCAGCGACAATGGAAGAATTTATTACGGCAGCCACAGGTAGAGGAACGTTTTCTATTAATGTTTCTGGCGTCGGTGACTGGGATCTCTATCCATATTTCTGGTTATTTGGTGGAAGTTTAACAAACGATGAATTTACACAAGCGACTGGATACCTTAATAGTGCAGCTAGTATTGCTTCAATCAACAAATTAAAAGAATTAAACGCTCTAGATATTTTTACCATTCGTGATATCGATGGAACCGCTGATGCATGGGCTGGAATTCAAGATACTTACGTGATGTTCTTTGAAGGTCCTTGGTATGGATTCTCTGAAGATATCGTTGCAGCTACGATTCCAACTTATAATGGGAGAAGCGCTTCGGTTGTTGGTGGCGAAAATATATCTGTATTTAGTACCTCTGAACATCCTGAAGCTGCTTATGAGTTTGCAAAATTCATGACATCTGAAGCTGTTCAACTTGCGATGTTAACCGTCGGACAATTACCAATTTTAAAATCATTGGTTACAAGTGATGCTGTATTAGCTAATCCAAAATGGTCTGTATACATGAAACAACTTGAAAGTGCTCAGGCTCGAATTCCTAGTCCAAATAATGATGAAATTAAAACAATTTGGAGTAATGCGATGACTGAAATATTCTTAAACGGTGCTGATGTTACTGCTACATTAACGGCAGCTGCAACCGCAATGGATGCTGAACTAGACTAAATTACTCAAATAGAGCTCAGTCCCGCTATGGGTATCTCAAGCGGGACTTTGTTCTTGAATAAATACATTTGGAGGTATTCATGAAGATGACTTTAACGATGAAAAAAAGAATCAAAAAAGGGATGAAGGGGTGGCTAAGCGCCTTACCTTTCATAATGCCTGGATTGATTCTGGTTGCGGTATTCATCATCTACCCAATGCTATTTACCATCAAAATTTCATTTTCAGATTACCGGATAGTTACAGGAGAAATTACAAACGTCGGTCTTTTAAATTTTAAAAACGTTTTATTTGAAACAAAAGATTTTTGGTATGCGTATCGCAATAACTTTTTGTATGCTTTAGTAACCGTTCCACTCATCATATTTGGGGGATTAATATTCTCCTATTTGGTCAATAATCTTAAAAAGGGACAAAGCATTTTCAAAGTAGGTTTCTATTTACCAGTAATTACCTCTTGGGTGATTGTGAGTTTGGTTTTCAAATATATGTTTGGAAATTCAAATACCGGCTTAATGAATTATTTACTTGTTGATGTTTTTCACATTCTTGATGAATATGTACCTTGGTTATATCGAGAGTGGACTGGTAATGGCGCAATTTGGTTGATGGGTGTATGGAAAAATATGGGATGGGCGATGCTAATCTTTTTGGCTGCACTTCAAAGTATCCCCATTGAACTTTATGAATCAGCATCGATTGATGGTGCAGGCCTTTGGGATAAATTTAGATTCATAACGATTGCTGCGGTAAAACCGACCATTTATTTTGTAATGGTCAATATGATTATTGGATCATTTAATGTTTTTATTCAAGTAATGTTATTGACCAGTGGAAATCCGAATGGCACGACATCAGTACTTCAGTATTTACTCTATAACCGCGCATTCAATAAGTTCGAATTTGGCGAAGCATCAGCGATTGGTTTAATTTCAGCTGTCACAATCGTCTTATTAACAATCATTTTAAACAAAGCATTTCTATTAGATCGAAATGGGAATGGAGAGTAAGATGATGGTAAATAATCAGTATACCAAATTCAAAACCAAAAATAGAATTACCCAAATCTTCATATGGACATTTCTAATTATTGCGCTCATTGTTTTTTCGATTCCATTTTTAATTATGATTGCTAGTTCATTTGAAGAGTTTAGTTATGTATTACCTTATCCACCGAAATTATTTCCGACAAGTCTAGATTTTGCGGCCTATCGATATGTCTTAGAACAACACAATTTTATGACTGCCCTTAAAAACAGTGTTATCAACACGTCAATTACGGTTGTGGTTGCTGTTTTCATCTCATCATTATCTGCTTACGGCTTTTCTAGAATTGAATTTCCAGGTCGTGAATTATTGTTTGGAGTATATCTATTTACTTTGATGATGCCAGGATTTTTGAATATTATTCCACAATTTGTTGTATTGAGAAACATTACCTTTATTCCTGGATTATCAAGAGGGTTAGTTGGATCAAGGTTGGGACTTATTTTAATCTATACGGCAACCAGTATTTGTGGTCATACTTTCTTTTTAAGAAACTTTTTTAAGAATGTACCATTAGCATTGTCAGAATCAGTAGTCGTTGATGGTGGCGGACATTTTTCAATTTTTTTCAGAATTATTTTACCCCTTTCAAAACCAGCAATTGGTACGATGAGTATTTTTGCTTTACAAGGTTTTTGGGAAGAATATTTTACCGCAAAAGTATTAGTTGGAGCAAATGAAGCGATGATTACTTTGCCCTTATTACTACAACGATTGAACGGAGAGCATGCGACAAGATGGGAATGGGTATTTGCCGCCTCGTTACTTGCTTTAATTCCGATTATCATATTATTCATTGTATTTCAAAAAAAATTGGTCATTGGCGGACTCACACAAGGAGCCGTCAAAGAATAACATAAAGGAAGATGACTATGAAAAATTGCATTGTATTGAATAAAGCGCAATATTTAATAAATGATCAAGTAATATTGACGATTGCACTTAATCAGATTGCTTCAGATACTATTTTAGTTAAAATCTATCAACTGCATCATCATATTGCGGTTGAATATCAATATAAATACATTCAAAAAAATGACTCAACCGTTGAATTAATGATTCAATTGAGTTCTTTGCCAATTGGAAATTATGGAGTTGAAGTCATAATTGGATACCAACTTTATGAAACAGCGTTTGATATTGTCTCATCATATAAAGACTGTGTCCGATATGGGTTCCTTAGTGATTTTTCAAATCAGGAAAATGACATTCTTGATGTTGAAAACCTTAAAAATCTTCACCTGAATACTGTTCAATTTTATGATTGGATGTATACTCATGATCAATTAGTATCAAAAGACATCAATTATTTAGATCCACTTGGTAGACCCACTAGTCTCGAGACAATTAAACATAAGATAGAAAAGTGTATTGAATATGGAATGAGACCTTTTGCTTACGGAGCTGTTTACGCCTCAAGTAAGACATTATATGAAAAGCATCCAGAGTGGGGACTATATACTTTAGACCATCAACCTTTAGTTTTCTTTGATTGGCTAAATTTTATGAATATTTCCAACAATTCTGGTTGGAGTGATTATATTATCAATCAATTCATATTCGCTATCGAAACGGTGAAATTCATGGGTATTCACATGGATACCTATGGGTTTCCAAAGAACGTTCATGATTATAATGGAAAAAACATTGCTCTAGCTGATCATTTTCCTGCATTAATCAATCGAGCTAGTCAAAAAATCCAAGAAATTAATCCGCAAAATGGAGTCATTTTTAATTGTGTTAATAACTGGCCCATTGAAAAAATAGCAAATACAAATCAAGACGCTATCTATATTGAAGTTTGGCCACCGCACGATTCTTATTTTGATTTATATCGGTTAATTCGGGAAGCAAAATATTTAAGCCATAATCAAGTTGTTCTCGCGGCTTATATGCATCCGTTTAAAGATGCAAAAACTCCCTTAGAGATTGAGAAAGCCGAGAATGCATTATTACTAACGAATGCAGTTATCAATGCTTCAGGTGGAACTCAACTAGTTTTTGGTGAGAAAAATGGAATACTACAAGATAGTTATTATGCAAATTACGCTGTATCTAGTGAAAACTTTCAATTAAAAATCCAAAATTACGCTGACTTTTTAGTCAGATACGCTGACTTATTATACAATGATATCGGGATGGATATCTCAATGACGGCGACGTCTGGAATCAATGAAGATATTCAATTTATTTCCAATCAAGTTTCGTTCTCACCCAATGGAAAAGATAATACGGTTTGGACAATTGTGAGAGAACAGCAAAACCGGATAACAATTCAACTCATCAATCTATCAAATAACAACTCGATGTGGAATCAACCAAAAAATAAAAATGAAAAGATTGAAGATATTACAATTAAATTGAATCTGGATCGAATCATTAAAGGAATCTATTTTGCCTCACCCGATGAATCGTTGATGGCGCAAAGTCTCAACTACTTAGAAGAATCAACGAACCGAGGAAAATGGGTGACTGTTCAAATTCCAAGCTTGAGTAACTGGACTACAGTCTGGATAGAAATGGAGTGAAGTCATGAAACTTTTCACCTATCATACTGATATCTTTCCCAAGGTACGTCTAATTGGAAGAATTAATTACAAGACGCCTTGGAAACATTTTCCCAGAACAATTGATGAATATATCATGTATGTCATCAAAGATGGAGATATGTTCATTAAGGAAAATGGAACGGAATATCATCTTAAAACAGGTGATATTTTTGTCCTTGAACCATACCTTCAGCATGTAGGGTACAAAAGCGCTGTTTGTGACTATTATTATATTCATTTTAAACATCCACAGTTTCATCCCTCAACGAACGAAAATGATAAAGATTTGTTAGATTTAATGGAAAAAAGAAGAAAATGCTTAATGAGCAATAACTTAATTGAAGACAATAGTTTAGATCCAATGTCTTATTTGCCTAAATACATGAACTCGTCGAATAGTTCAATGTTTCATGAATTAAAAAGTATTACTGAACTTTATAAAAAGCGTGAAGAATTTTATAAAGTCCATACTTCGACCAAGATGCATTGTTTCTTTTTAGGGTTGTCACATGAGATGTTATTGAATCATCTTTCGGATATCTCGACATCAACTAGCAAAAAAGCAGAACATGTTGCTGAACAAATCTTAGATTATATTAACCATCATTATATGGAGAAATTATCGAGTGATAGTCTAGAAGAGATTTTTGAAGTGAATTTTGATTATATTAATCGCGTCTTTTCTAAAATAACCGATATGACGATATTTAAATACATCAATCAACTTAGAATAACAAATGCAAAACAGTTAATTGAAACTTCAAATCTCGATTTTGGTGAAATCGCTTATTTAGTCGGCATAGAAGACCGCTATTATTTCTCAAGACAATTTCGTAAAATCACCAATATGACTCCGACACAGTACTACAACCTGACCCATGAAAATAGGAGTGATCTCTATGATTCAACCCCTTAATGAACAGAGGAAAACACCCATCAATCAATTTTTATCCCTCTTTATTACGAAAATTCTCCTTTTAATCACGTTAAACCTCCTTTTCATATTGACATGTATTCCTCTGTTTACCATTCCTGCTTCGATTACTTCAATGCAAAAAGTGATTCAAAGGGTTATTTCACCTAGTGATCATCCAGCAAATATGAAAGTCTATTTTTCAACTTTTAAAGCCAATTTCATTCAGTCAAGTCTGTTTGGAATTCCGATCATGATTTTAATGATGGGAATTGTTTATGGAGTTTATTTTTATTATCTCAATTCAGACTCGATTTTATTATTGGTATTCTCAATCTTTTGTATTCTATTATTCTTAATACTTTATACAGTGTCAATGATTGCTTATCAAATGCTACCATCAGTTGAACTATCCATGAAAGCCTTAATTAAGAATTCGTTTATTTTGACTTTTTCGTACCCAAAAACATCACTTTTTGGTGCGATAATATCGCTCATAATTGTCGGAACTGGCGTATGGTTTTTCCCTTATTCAACGCCATTGTTATTGTTGATAGTTTTCTCTTTTTCTTCTTTTGTTAGTACTTTTATCATTTATCCTTTAATTCAAAAACATATTATTAAGAGGTCGTTATGATTAGAAAATGGTGGAAAGAATCGGTTGTCTATCAACTGTATCCAAGGAGTTTTAAAGATTCTAATCATGATGGCATTGGCGACTTAAAAGGAATCATTCAAAAAGTCGATTATTTGTCATGGTTGGGAATTAAAGCTGTATGGTTGAATCCGATTTATGACTCTCCGAATGATGATATGGGATACGACATTCGTCACTATGAAAAAATCATGAACGAGTTTGGTACGATGGATGATTTTGATGAGTTGCTCGAAAAACTTCATCAACACGATATCAAGCTCATCATGGATTTAGTTGTGAATCATTCATCCGATGAACATCAATGGTTTTTAGAATCAAGAAAATCAAAGGATAATCCTTTTCGAGATTATTATATTTGGAAAAAAGGAAATAATACAAAAGAACCAAATAATTGGGCTTCTTTCTTTACCCCTTCCGCATGGACATATGATGATAATACAGATGAATGGTATCTTCATCTTTTCTCAGAAAAACAACCTGATCTCAATTGGGAAAATCCAACTTTAAGAGAAGATATCTATTCAATGATTAATCGGTGGCTTGATAAAGGTGTTGATGGTTTTCGAATGGATGTCATCAATTTAATCGCTAAAAAAGTTGGGCTTCCTGATGCGACAAAATCTGAGGATGGGCCCTATGTCTTCGCCGATGAACATTTTGCCATGCAACCAAAAATGCATGAGCATCTTCAGGAAATGCGAGAAAGATGTTTCAAACACCGTGATTCTATGTGTGTGGGTGAAACCCCCTTTGTGACAACGAAAAATGCTTTATCCTTAGTAGAAAGCGGAAAAGAATTAGATTTACTTTTCCATTTTGAATTGATGGATATCGATAGTCGAAATGGTAAATGGGATTATATCCCGTTTGATATCGTCAAATTTAAACAGTTAATGATTTCATGGCAAAAAGCCATCCCATGGAACAGCCTATTTTGGTCTAATCATGATCAACCGCGCGCGGTATCACGTTTTGGTGATGATTCAAATGAATTGAACCGCGTTCAATCAGCGAAGATGCTTGGCGTCGCCATGCATTTCTTAAAAGGTACATCATTTATCTTTCAAGGCGAAGAAATCGGAATGACAAACTACCCCTTTTCTAAAACTGAAGAACTCCGTGATATTGAAAGTCTACAGTTCATGAAAAATGCGGTTCAAGGTGATTTTGTTGATTTTGCATGGAGAGGAATTTTGAAGAAAGGGAGAGACAATGCAAGGACACCGATGCAATGGAATGATTCCTTGTATGCCGGATTTTCTGATGTTCTTCCTTGGATTAATGTTAACACTAATTTTAAGACAATTAATGTTGAACAAGCTATGAGAGATTCAAACTCGATTCTTCATTTTTATAAACGACTGATTGAATTGAAATCAACTTCTTTAACCTTAATTTATGGTGATTTTGAACCGTTATTTGTTGATAACGACTCGTTCTTTGTGTATAAACGAAGTTATAAATTAGAACAGATAGTCGTTATTTGCAATATGACTAAGGAAATAAAATTTTTAGAATATCCTGACGAATGGCGAAGTCATTCAATGATTCTATCAAATACTTTTAATGATGGAAATCAATTTCAACCGTATGAAGTTAGGGTACTTATGATAAACAGTAACCATGCGTAAATATGGTTACTATTCAAGGAAGATTTCGGTCTTCTTTTTTTCCTTTATTTTGGGATTGTTAATAATGAGTTGTAATCATAAAAATGATGGTATAGATATATTATTGCCCATTGAGAATCAAGGACGGTATATACAAAATCTTTCAACGAATCAATCGGTATATCTTCCCGGTGAAACCTTATATTTATCAGTCGATTTAAGTAATCCAACTTTAGAAATCAAAACACTGAAGATGGTAGTGAAATTAAAGCAATTGTCAGAGATTTTCACTGAATTTACAAACGATTTTACTCTTGAATTAGGTTTATTGACGAAAACTTATGAATTCCAACTTCCCAATTATGATTATCAGGGATATTCCTTAGAAATCTACATTTATCAGAATGATACACTCATTGATTATGCGATGACAGGCGTTGATGTATCATCAACTTGGAATGTCTTTCCAAGGTATGCGGCCTTGTCCCATTATGATTATACGGATTTAGAAGATGTTGATACAGTCTTAAGAACCTTCAAAGATTTTCACATCAATGGTTTAATGTATTATGATGTTATTGACAGTCATGATCAACCACTCGCAGGAGACACCCTTCATCCTGATGAATCTTGGAACACAATCAATCGAAGTCTAGCCACGAAAACAGTATTAGATTATTATATTGAATTGGGACATACCTATCAAATGCAGTCTTTCGTCTATAATTTGCTTTTTGGAGGGTATGAATCTTACGTGACTCGCGGAATCAAACCTGAATGGGGGCTTTATGTCGATCCTTTACACACAACACAAGACTTTCATCCATTACCCTCGAGTTGGGAAACTTCAAAACTATACTTGTTTAATCCAGGAGACGTCAATTGGCAAAATTATTATATTCAAGTCATGTCTAATTTTTTAAATGTTTATGATTTTGATGGCATCCAAGCCGATTCTTTGGGGAGCCGAGGTATTCGGTATGATTATGCTGGAAATATCGTATTTCTTGATAAACTTCATTCAAACCTATTGAATCGACTTAAATTGGAGTTGGAAACTCAAATCATCTTTAATCCAGTTGATGGTTATGGTTTGGATGAAATACTAAGCCAAAATTTCAACGATATTATCTATGTAGAAATCTGGGAAGGAAATTATAACTCTTTACAAAATACTCTCTTTAATATCTATGATTCAACAGAAGGTCATATTGGCACGGTATTAGCGGCCTATATGAATTATGGGAATGAATTCGGATTCTTTAATGAGGCATCAGTTATTTATACAAACTCTGTTATTATCGCCTCAGGCGGGTCACACCTTGAACTTGTCGATACAGGAATGTTAAGTAAAGAATACTATCCAGGAACGATGCTTCAAATGACCGATAAGCTTCAAGAAAAGCTTCATAATATTTATTCATTTCAAGTTGCTTATGAAAATTATTTGCGAGGTCCAGGACTTGTGCGTTCAAATAATTTAACAACGATATTGAACTATGATTTATCAAATACAGCAGAACAAGGAAAAATATGGTCTTTTTCAAGAATAAAAGAAGATAATTCTGAAGTGATTCATTTTATCAATTTGTTAAATACAACATCCATCGATTGGGTTGATTCAAAGCGAATTAAAATGGCACCAGTTCCTCAAACGAATTTGAACGTTAAGCATTATTATTCTCTTCAACCTACAGAAATCATTGTTGCATCGCCTGATAGGTATGAAGGAATATCTTTAAATGTTCCTTATACGCTAGGTTCAGATGCATTTGGAAACTATGTAGAGTTTGTGCTGCCATCGCTAGAATATTACACGATGGTGATAATTCGATAAATCCATTATTATTAAAAATCTTCATTTAAATGAAGGTTATTTTATTTAAGATAAATTAATTATTCATCTCTTTTATTATGTCTATAGACCACTCAAACTATCAAAAGACTCAAGTCAAAAAGGAGATGTATTGGGTGGTTTTAAATAAATAACTTATGATTAGTTCAAATTCAGTTCACAAACTTACTATATAATGAGCCCATCATTTATAAAAGGAGAATAAAAAATGCTAAAATTAGTCAATGTCAATAAAGAATATCACGTTGGTGACACCGTTACTCAAGCACTCACCGATATCAATTTAGAATTTCGCACGAATGAATTCGTTTCCGTTTTAGGACAATCCGGTTGTGGAAAAACCACGTTACTCAATCTCATCGGAGGTCTTGATCAATATACCACGGGTGATTTATTTATCAATGGTCAGTCAACGAAAGATTTTAAAGATAGCGATTGGGATGCATACCGAAATTCAACAATTGGGTTTGTCTTTCAAAGTTATAACTTAATTGCGCATCTCTCGGTACTTGATAACGTTGAAATTGCTTTAACCTTATCGGGTGTTCCAGCCGCTGAAAGAATTGCTAGAGCGAAAAAGGTTTTGATTGATGTCGGATTAAAAGATCAACTTTATAAACGTCCAAATCAATTGTCCGGAGGTCAAGCACAAAGAGTTGCTATTGCTAGAGCATTGGTCAATGATCCGAAGATTATCCTCGCTGATGAACCCACCGGAGCGATTGATTCTAAAACCAGTATCCAGATTATGGAACTGATTAAAAAGATCAGCAAAGACCGTCTAGTCATCATGGTGACCCATAATGAAGAACTCGCTAATGCTTATAGTGACCGGATCATAAGATTGCTCGATGGTCAGATAGTGGAAGACAGTGAACCTTATTCTAATAGTACTGTTACAGTAAAGACAGAAGATAAACAGAAGAAAACTTCAATGTCTTACAAAACTGCTCTTAAATCAAGTTTCAAAAATCTCATTAGTAAGAAAGCGAGAACCATAATCACAGCCATCGCTGGTAGTATTGGCATTATTGGCATCGCGTTGGTCCTCGCCATCTCCAATGGAATGACTTCTTATGTCAACGACATGCAAAGCGATACCTTGGCTGGTTTTCCGCTTTCGATTAATCAAACGGTCTCCGCGACTTCCGCAATGCTTTCTGAACCAAGAACGAGAATGAGCGAAGTCACGGGTAGTTTAATCGATATCAATGATTTCCCAACTGATCAGACAGTCGTCTCCTATGATTCCGACGCTGATACAACCGATCATACGAATATACTGACCGACGACTATCTTGCTTACGTCGCAGCCACCGATCCATCACTTTATAATTCGATTTCATATTCTCGTGCCGTTGCTTTAAATTTGATCGCCCAAACCGAAAACGGTGGTTACCGTTTGGTTGAAACCAGTGTCTCTTCAGGCGGAATGGCGCAATTCTTCGCGCCTAGTTATTTCAATGAAATTCCGAATAGTCGTGACTTCATTGAATCGCAATATGATTTATTAGGATCAAACTCAAAATACCCCGAAACTGCTCAAGAAATCGTCTTAGTTGTTGATAAACAAAACCGTGTCGATGTCGGTTTACTCGCTGAATTTGGCATCACCGTTCAAGATGAATATACTTTTGATGATTTAATTGGTCTTTCTTTCACAATAATTCCCAATAACGATTACTATGTCGCTAACGGCCTCGTCTATTCACCAGGGACGGATTACGAGGCCATGAGTCAAAGTTCGGATGCTGTGACAATTACCATCGTCGGAATCTTAAGAGTTAAAGAAACATCTTCAAGCGAACTCTTACAAACCGGTATTGGATATACCACCATGTTAACGGATTTAATCTTAGAGAACGCTTCTGAATCCGATATCGTTGTTGCTCAAGAAGCGAGTCCAACGATCAATGTCTTAACCGGAACACCGTTTAATTCCTATGTAACCTATGAATCGGTTATGAAAACATTAGGTGGGGATTCTACCCCAACCGGTATTCAAATATATCCCGTATCTTTTGATACCAAAGAAGAAATAAAAACCTATTTAGATGCTTATAACGCGCCATTAGAAGAAGTAGATAAAGTCCTTTATACTGATTTAGCTGAAACTATCTCTGGGACTATTTCATCACTCATTAACACTATAACCGTTATTTTAGCGGCGTTTGCGGCTATCTCATTATTAGTTTCATCGATTATGATTGGAATTATCACGTATGTATCGGTCGTTGAACGCACCAAAGAAATCGGAATCATGCGAGCCATTGGCGCACGCAAGAAAGATATCTCAAGGATTTTCAATGCAGAAACCATCATTATTGGTTTTACAGCCGGTGTTTTTGGCATCTTAATGACTTTGTTCATTAACATCCCACTCAATCTCGTCATTCAAAAATTGATTGGGGTTGGTAGTTTCTCTAAACTTCCCATTTATAGTGCGGTAGGTCTCATTGTGATTAGCGTTGGATTAACGTTTGTTGCCGGTCTTATTCCAAGTAAAATTGCAGCGAAGAAAGATCCAGTTGTCGCTTTAAGAACTGAATAAAATAACAGGATTCATTTGAAATGAGATATAATTAAAGTAATTGATGATATATTTCTAAAAGGAGGTCAATAAAATGTTTAAAATATTAGTCGCTGAAGATGACCCTTTTATCAGGAAATTAATCACTCTCCATCTGTCCCAAAACGGATTTGATGTTGTTGGGACAGTCGATGGAGAATTGGCGTTTGAAGCTTATATGAATCAACACTTTGACCTCTTAATCACCGATGTCTTGATGCCAAAGATGTCAGGTACAGAATTAGCACGTAAAATTAGGTCGATGGATAAAGACATTCCCATCTTGATTCTCACCGCATTAGAATCCTATGAAGATAAAGAATTAGGGTTTCAAAGCGGAACCGATGACTATATGGTTAAACCCATCGATATGAAAGAATTAGTTTTAAGAATTAAAGCATTATTACGAAGATATAAAATTACCAGTGAAAATAAAATCGATTATAAGAGTCTTTCACTCAATTACCTCACAAATGGGGTGAGCGTAAAGGGCGAAATGATTGAATTCACCAAAAAAGAGTTTTTATTACTCTATAAACTTATCTCTAATCCAGGCATTATCTTTACAAGAAATCAGTTACTTGATGAAATCTGGGGATTTGATAGTGAAAGTTTAGACCGAACGATCGATACTCACATGAAACGAATCAGGGAAAAACTGATCTGCGAAGACGTTGACCTCGTGACTGTTCGCGGAATTGGTTATAAGGCGGTGTTGAAATGAAAAAACTATCGACTAAAATCATTGGTACTTTATTGCTTGTCTTCTTTTTCGTTTCCTTGATTACGAGAATTCTCATCGTTTTCGTCGAAGAAACAACGATTCCAGATTTAATTGGCACGAGCGGATTCTTTCTTGCTATGATTTCAATGGGTTTTAGCAACCTTTTACTCTTTGCGATTGGAGTTGATTTCATCTTGGTCCGTCGCATTAAAAAGTTAAATACTGCGATTCTTGACATCGAGAAAGGTGATTACCAGATTAGTGTTGATATTGGTGGCCAAGATGAAATATCGACGCTTGCTAAGAATCTCAATTTGATGGCTAAAGAACTTCAAGCCAATGAATACTTGAATAAGGATTTTGCACGTAATGTCTCGCATGAATTTAAAACGCCCTTATCTTCAATTAAAGGCTACGCTGAATTAATCAATCATGGTGAATTGACAAAAGATGAAACCATCGAATATACGGATATTATCATTCATGAAATTGACCGGCTCTCAAAACTATCCCATGATTTATTACAGATTTCATTACTCGATAGCGTTGAGATTATTAAAAAAGAAGATACTTTTTCAATCGATGAACAAATCCGTAACGTACTCCAACTAACGCAATTAGATTGGGAAGGCAAGTTGATTGAATTTGAGCTGGACCTTGAAGAAATCAAGACGCAAGGAAATAAAGAATTAACATTTCAAATCTGGCAGAATTTAATTGGAAACGCCATTAAATTCACGCCTATGAGTGGAAAAATAACCATTTCACTCCATACAAGAAATGGAATTCATTTCATGATTACCGACACTGGATCGGGAATTAGTGAAGGGGATCAAAAACAGATATTTAATCAGTTTTTTATCTCTGATCAATCTAGAAATCAATCTGGAAATGGACTGGGATTATCGATTACGAAAAAAATCGTTGAGAAACTTGGTGGAACCATCTCCTTTGAAAGTCAATTGAATGTTGGAACAACATTTTCTGTGATCCTTCCTTATAATTTTCAATCATAATAACCGATTTGTTTTAAATATCAAGTTGATATTGATACTGTTGGATGTAACATTTATACATCAAGACAGTATCTTTTTATTATCTATTTGTTTGACTTTTACTTTTTTGCTATTAAGACTTGATTAGAAACATACTCTTGATTTACAACCATCCAGATTTCACATTTTTATAGACTTTATTTGAAGTATATAACTTATAAGTTATTCCACAAATCGGTTATTATTAAGTCAATTTTAATTGGTTTTATTGGATATTCTCATGATATAATGAATGCCATAAACATCTTTAAAATAAAGTTGGAGGACTATGAATGAAAATAATCAATGTTGGTATTGCTGGATTTGGAATGTCTGCGAGAGTATTTCATGCGCCTTTCATCGATGTTGATCCACGCTTTAATCTGGTAAAGGTATATGAGAGATCAACTGAAAAATCAAAAGAGGTGTATCCTTACGTCACTGTTGTTCATGAATTTGAACAATTACTAACCAGTAATATTGATTTAGTGATTATTTGTACCCCGAATGATTCACATTACTCATTATCTAAACTTGCCTTATTAAAGCATAAATCCGTGATCGTTGAAAAACCCATGACCATCACGTATCAAGAAGCTTTAGAACTTTGTGAAATTGCAAAAAATAATAAAGTTATGTTTTCTGTCTTTCAAAACAGGCGTTGGGATGGAGATTTTCTAACTGTAAAGAAACTCATAGATGAAGGTACAATAGGCGATATTGTGAACTATGAGTCTCGTTTTAATCGTTTCGTTGTTGGTAAGAGTTCAAAAGTATGGAAAGCAACCGGCGGCGTTGGTATCAATGTCTTATACGACTTAGGAGTCCATCTTATCGATCAAGCAGTCACACTATTTGGATTTCCTAAGGCAATATACGCCGATTTAAGGAAAGAAAGAGAAGTATCAGGTTCGATTGATTATTTCCAAGTTATATTATTTTATGATTCTATGCAAGTGAGAGTATACGCCAGTGAAACTGCGATTGGAAGATTCCCTAATTTCGCGGTATGGGGTAAAAAAGGTTCTTTTATAAAAGTAGGAACCGATGTTCAAGAACAAGCTTTGATTAACGGAATGAAACCCAATGCTTTAGGATTTGGTGAAGATACGCCTGAAAATTATGGAACTTTGACTGTCTATGATAATAACATAATCACTTCAAACGTCATAGTTACAGAAAAGGGACAATATCAATGTTATTTTGATAATATCTATGAAGTAATGGTCCATAATAAAGAACTTTTGGTCAAACCTGAGTTTTGTGCGAAAGTTATCCGTCTATTAGAATTAGCTACTTTAAGTTCAAATGAATCAAGAAAGATTATGATTGACAGTACAGTATTTTAATTTATTGAAATTCAGTGATTAATTCGATAAAAAAGCAATAATAAAACACGACAGCGTTTTGTCGTGTTTTATTTATGTTCACTAAACTAGAGAATGAAAAATCTAACAGTGAAAAAATCGCTATAAATCAATACGTTTAACTTAGTTTAAAACTTATTTTAAGCATTAATTTTTTTCACCGATTTATGGCCTAAACTACGAGATAAATCGATAGTTAGAAATTATAGTTTTGATTTTTTAATGAAAAAAATGTTGTTTACATACCATAATTTGTTTGATAAACTAACTTATGAAAGCGCTATAGTGCTATTGATTTAATTGAATTTATCGATTGTCATTAAGTTTTTAACTTCGGCAACAACCCTTTTTATTAGTTTCTTGAATAGAAATTCGAAACATTGAAGAACTCTTGTATTAACAAATGCGTTAAGCCTAACACATTTGTTTTCGATTTGAACTTAGACGTTGTCAAAAGTTCTAAATTCATAATTTTAGACCTTAATCCGTTTTTAATCAGTGAAATGCTTTCTGGAATATCTTCAACAATCTTATTACTGATAATAATCGCTTTAGGGTTAATCGTCTGTGCGATATTATTGATAGCGATACTCACGTAATTAATAAATTCTTGATAGACTTGAATGACGTACTTATCTGCTTGTTTATATTTATTGATGAAAGTTTCTAGGGTAATCGTTTCATTCGTAAGTTCAAAATACCGTTCTATCACAGCGTCATTGGCCGTATAACGTTCTAAGCAGCCTTTATTGCCGCAAATACATTGTTTTCCGTTGGGTACGATGATCGTATGACCGAATTCGCCGGCATAACCATCATTACCGGTATAAAGGGCATTTCCAATGATAATACCGACCCCAACACCCGTTCCAATGTTTAAAGAGACTAAAGAATCAAAATCAGGGTAGGATATTTTTTCTCCTAATGCAGAAATGTTGGCTTCATTCTCGACATAGGTTTTAATACCGCTATAATCTTCAATGATTTTCTTAAGTTCAACATCTTTCCAAGAGTTGAATGTCGTAAATTTAATTTTCTTATCCTTTGACAAAATCCCGTAAACGCCGACGCCAATACCGATGATTCCATAAATCGAATCAAACGTATTTTGCTTAAGCTCATCAATCGTTTTCATGATTTCAGTTAAATAATAATTGAGTTCAGGATTAACGATGGGTTTACGGATTTCATATAAGATTTCACCGTATAAATTGGTGATAATCGCATAGAGTTCTTTAGGAAGTAATTCCATACTAAAGATTCTCCCCGCATTCTTATTCAAAATGATCACATTCGCACTACGTCCAGCAGTTTTAACCGTTTTGTCCGTTTCTAATACGAAATGACGACTGACCAGTTCTTGAACAATCGAAGAAATCGTTGCTTTGTTTAACGTTGTGAGTTGTGATAATTCAATCCGAGTTGTTTCACGGATTTCAATCATCTTTTCCAACACGAGTTGGATGTTCATCATCTTAACAGATTGTAAATTAGCTGTATGCATCACTTGTTTTACCTCGAAATTGAGCCTTATAGCTCTATTATAGCATAATCCAAAAAAACTTTGATTAAATCTTAAACTAAGTTATATATTATCCACAGGAGGACATAGATATGTATTTTAACAAATATCCAAAGATTCAATATGAAGGTAAATTAAGCACTAATCCCCTCGCATTTAAATTCTATAATGAGAATGAAATGATTCTTGGTAAGCCAATGAAAGAACATTTGAAATTCTCGATGGCATATTGGCACACGATGACGGGTACAGGTCAAGATCCCTTTGGTGGAGCAACAATGGAAAGACCTTGGGATATTGATGGCGAAGATGAAATGCTTAATGCGAAGAAACGCGTTGAAGTCGCCTTTGAATTCATGCAAGTAATGGGAATTGAATATTTCTGTTTCCATGATAGAGATATCGCACCAGAAGGTAAGACACTCGCTGAATCTAACAAAAATCTTGATATCATCGTCGACTTAATCGAACAAAAGATGAAAGAAACCGGTATTAAACTCTTATGGGGTACAGCTAATGCCTTTAGTCATAAACGTTATGTCAATGGTGCAGCAACGAGCCCTAATGCGGATATCTTCGCTTATGCGGCCGCTTCCATTAAAAAGGCAATGGAGATTACCAAACGCTTAAATGGCTCAGGATACGTCTTCTGGGGCGGTAGAGAAGGATATGAAACCTTACTCAATACCGATATGGCTTTAGAACAAGATAATTTTGCCAGATTACTCCATATGGCTGTAGATTATGCAAAAGAAATCGGGTTTACAGGTCAATTCTATATTGAACCAAAACCAAAAGAACCAACCAAACATCAATACGATTATGATGTCGCAACGGTTATTTCGTTCTTAATTAAACATAAGTTAGACAAACATTTCAAATTAAACATTGAAACCAATCATGCGACGCTTGCGATGCATACCGTGAATCACGAATTAAGAATCGCGGCTGATCAAGGATTGCTTGGTAGCGTTGATGCAAACCAAGGTGACTTACTCCTTGGATGGGATACGGACCAATTCCCAACCAATGTCTATGATACAACCATGGTCATGTATGAAATCATCAGAGCCGGCGGATTATCAACGGGTGGATTAAACTTTGATGCAAAACCAAGAAGAGCTTCATTTACCGTTGAAGATATGATGTTAGCCCATATCGCTGGTATGGATGCTTTCGCTGCTGGATTAAAAATAGCGGCTAAATTATGGGAAAGCCAAGTCCTAGAAAACAACTTAAAACAACGTTATGTTTCCTATCAATCAGGCATTGGCAAAAAAATCGTTGAATCGAATGTCGGATTTAAAGAATTAGAAGCTTATGTCATGGATAAAAAAGAACTAGATCCTAATGAATCTGGAAAACAAGAATATTTAGAGGCTTTAATTAATCAATATATGATAGGATAGGTGTTATTCATGTATGTAGGTATCGATCTTGGGACTTCAAGCGTAAAACTAATCTTAACTGATAAGACGGGTCATATCTACCGTACAGTTGTCAAAAAATATGATGTTTTCATGACCAAAGAATCATGGAGCGAACAAAATCCCATCGATTGGTACAGACAAACACTTATTGGCTTAAAGGAACTGATTTTTGGATTAGAAGAATCCGTTAAAGGGATTAGTTTCTCGGGTCAAATGCATGGATTGACCTTACTCGATAAAGATGGAAACGTGATTCGTAATGCCATTCTTTGGAATGACCAACGGACAACCAAAGAAGTAGATTACTTAAATCACGTCTATGGAATCGATAAACTCATTCAAGAAACGGGCAATATTGCTTTAACCGGATTAACGTTACCCAAATTACTTTGGGTGAAAGAAAATGAACCCCAGAATTTCAAAAAAATCGCTAAAGTATTATTACCTAAAGATTATTTAGTCTATAAACTGACAAATCAGTTTGTATCTGATGTGAGCGATAGTTCAGGCACACTTTATTATGATGTTTTGAACCGTCGTTATTCTAAAGCAATACTAGACTTAGTGGGACTAGACGAATCATGTTTCCCTAAAGTCTATGAAAGTTATGAAGTGATAGGTTCCTTATCTGATGAAACCAAAGCCTATTTAAAACTATCGCATGATGTATTGGTTATCGCCGGTGGGGGTGACCAGGCAGTTGGCGCTATCGGTCTTGGAATCGTTAATAACAATGATGTCAATATTTCTTTAGGAACCAGTGGTGTCATCTTTGTTTCAACCGATGAATTTAGAATAGATCATCAAAGTCATTTACAAAGTTATGCCCACGCCAATGGCAAATACCATATTATGGCTGTGATGTTATCCGCTGCAGGATCGGTGGAATGGTATAACTCAAAGATTCAAGACAGTCAAAATTATGAATTATTATTTGATTCCATCGATAAGATTGATCCAAGTCAAGAATTGTACTTTCTACCCTATTTAATGGGGGAAAGAGCTCCGATTAATGATCCTTATGCAAAAGGCGTATTCTTTGGCTTATCGATGAAACATGATAAATATGATTTAGCCAGAAGTGTCATTGAAGGCGTCACATTCGCCTTAAAAGATTCGTTCGTCTTGTTTAAATCATTAGGGATTGATATCAATTCTATCAAGATTACCGGTGGTGGCGCTAAAAGCAAGACTTGGTGCCAGATGATTTCTGATATCTTAAATGTTGAAGTCAATACCATATCAATTGATGAAGGACCCGCGTTTGGGGCAGCCATCTTAGCGATGGTGGGAAGTCATGAATATGAAAGTGTTGAAGCCGCATGTAAAGCGATCATTCAAACAAATGCGAAATATACCCCTGATCCAAACCGGGTTGAAATATATCAACGTAAGTATGATAAATTTAGTCAACTATATCCAGCTGTCAAAGGGCTATTCCGTTAAGGGGGCAATCAACTTCCCCTCCTGTTGATTGCCCCCTGGCAGCATGTCTTAATAAAGAGGTTCGTATGGAAAACAATGATATTTTAATCATGAAATCGATCAGTAAGTCTTTTCCAGGCGTTAAAGCCTTAGATGATGTTAATCTCAATGTTAGACAAGGTGAGATTCATTTCATTGTGGGTGAGAACGGCGCCGGTAAATCGACGCTCATGAAAGTTTTGAGTGGTATATATCCAACGGGTACTTATAACGGGGATATTATCATGAACAATGAAATTAAACATTTTCATGGGATTAATGATTCCGTTGGCTGTGGCATCGTTATTATTAATCAAGAGTTAGCGTTATTCTCAAACTTAACCGTATATGAAAATATCTTTGTCGGTCATGAAATCCGTAAAAGCAATGGTCTTATCGACTGGGATTTAACTAAAGAAACCGCTAAGAAATATTTGGATATGGTTGGGTTAGACGTTGATATTCATGATTTAGTCGGATCTTTGAGTGTTGGTAAGCAACAACTCGTTGAAATCGCAAAAGCGTTAAGTCATAATGTAAAACTCTTAATCTTAGATGAACCAACCGCTGCGTTAAATGAAGATGATAGTGAAAACCTCTTACAACTCTTAAAAACGTTAAAAAATGAAGGCATTACCTCAATCATGATCTCGCATAAACTCAAAGAAGTTGAAGCAATTGCGGATTCATTAACCGTTTTAAGAGATGGAAAGACGATTATCAGAATGGAACGCTCTGAAATCAACGAACAAGAAATTATTAAAAACATGGTAGGCCGTGAAATCGCCGATATCTTCCCCAAACGGAAGAAATATGAAGGCGGAGAAGTCGTCTTTGAAACGGTGCATCTCAATGCTTATGATAAAGAAAAGAACCGATTTCTTGTCAATGACGTCAATATCAAAGTTCGTAAAGGTGAAGTCGTTGGTATTGCGGGGTTAATGGGAGCGGGCAGAACTGAAATCGCTCTTACAATCTTTGGTAATTCGAGAAAATACCGAACAACCGGTAATACGATTGTATTTGGTAAATCAGTGAATCTATCATCGCCCAAAATAGCGATCGAAAATGGCATTGCATATGTCTCTGAAGACCGTAAACGCAATGGGTTAATTCTCACTGAAAACATCACTGAGAATGTCACCATCGCAGCTTTAAAGAGCATTTCAAGAAATGGTGTGTTAAATTTCATCAAACAAGCTCAAGTCACAGAGAGTTATGTCAAACGATTAGAAATTAAAACCCCCTCAGTCTTGCAAAAAGTTAGAAACTTGAGCGGTGGTAATCAACAAAAAGTTCAAGTCGGTAAATGGCTCTGCGTTAATCCGAAAATATTAATCCTCGATGAACCGACAAGGGGTATTGATGTCGGTGCTAAATTTGAAATCTACACGATTATCAATCAACTCATTGAAAATGGGATGAGTATTATCATTATCTCTTCTGAACTACCTGAAATTATGGGCATGTGCGACCGGGTTTACGTTATCGCTGAAGGTGTTCAAACAGCAGAATTCAACATTGAAGATGCAACACCTGAAAAAATCATGGAAAAGGCAACGTTATAGGTGAATAAAATGAAAAATACAAAAAAAATAAATCCGATTTTACGCTATTTTTACACCTTAATCTCGATGTTTAGAACCAACATCCGTGATTATGGAATGTATATTGCTTTATTTGTGATATTTATCATCTTTACGATCATGACGGGCGGTATCTTCTTAAGTCCGATTAACTTTACGAACCTGCTCAATCAAACGGCTTATGTCGCTGTCTTAGCGGTTGCGATGACTCTCGTCATCGTTACGAGACAAATTGACTTATCAGTGGGATTCTTAGGGGCTTACCTTGGGGCTTATGTCGTCGTCGCTGTTGAAAACAATGATGAAAAAGTATGGTGGGCATTAGTATCTGCCTTAATTATTACTATTGCGGTCGGTTTCATCAAAGGATTTGCGATTGCGAAGATTAAAGTACCATCGTTCGTAGTAACGCTCGCGGGGATGTTCATCTTTAAAGGGTTGTTAATGTTAAAGACCAATAACCGAACGATTTCAACCTCCAATGAATTCTTTAACAAAATTGGTATTGGTTATCTCACCAGCATCAAAATCGGTGGTTTTGATTTAATTTCATTGATATTTGGATTATCGTTAATTGCTTCACTCATCATTGGATCATCTTTATCTAGAAGAAAGAAAAAAGCATTAGGTATTCCCAATGAACGTTTAGAAATCTTCTTAACTAAAATGGTGTTTATGTCAGGAATTATCTTTTTCTTGACCTATAACTTAGCAATTTATAAAGGCTTATCGTATTTACTTCTAATTACCATTATTGTGGTCGTTATCTATTTCTTCATCACCACTCAAACCGTCTTAGGACGCCGAATTTATGCGGTGGGTGGTAACCCTGAAGCCGCAGAACTATCGGGTATCAGTGTTGAGAAGATTATTGTATTCGTCTTTATCTCAATGGGTATCTTATCATTAGTCTCTGGTATTATGTACGTTTCAAGAACGCAGAATACTTCCCCTAATCATGGACCGTTCTGGGAATTATATGCCATCGCAGCTGCATACATTGGCGGAACATCGGCCAATGGTGGATTTGGTAAGATTGTCAATGCCGTTATTGGATCGATTGTTATCATGTCATTAAAAAACGGCATGGCGTTAGCCGGTGTCGATGCGAACATTGAACCTATCGTTTTAGGGTCCGTATTACTCCTCGCAGTAGTCTTTGATATCTATACGAGAAACGTTCGTGGCGCTGATTTAGTGGGCATGCATTATGCAAAGATGAAATTCAAAAATGATTTAATTCGTGCAAAACAAGAACAAGCGAAGGTTAAATTGGAACTTGAAAGAGCGAAAAAAGATAATAAACCAAATCTACTTGACTATGAGTATAAATATACCAACGCTACCGCAGAACTAGCGAAGATTAGAGAATTAATCCGTTCCGCAAAAGAAGAAGATTACATTAGAGCTTAAACTAACAAAAATTATAGTACGATAAATATTGTGCTTTAATTAAATAAAAAAGGAGAAAAAAAATGAAAAAATTCACAGTATTAGTAATGGCATTAATTTTCATGTTAAGTTTCACCTTGGTTGGCTGTAAGAGCCAAAAAATCAAAATCGGTGTCGTCCTTCCTGATGCTTCAGAGGAAAGATGGGCCAATCAAGACGGCGCATTCTTTATTAAAGAATTAGACGCTCTTGGTGCTGGTTATGAATACGAAATCCTTTTTAGTGAAGGTGACGAATCCAAAGAAGTTCAAAACGTTGAGGCTTTAATCGCTAAAGGCGCAGAAGTCATCATTATCACCGTTGAAGGTTCTGGCGCTGGCGCTGTTCAAGCAGCGAAAGACGCTGGTGTCACTTTAATCGCTCATGACCGTATGGCTAAAAAAGACTTAACGACAATCGCTGACTACTATACCACTTTCAATAGCTGGAATGTTGGTAAAGCAATGGGCGAACATCTCGTTGACGAAGCTGTCGCTAACGGTTGTACAACTGCAAACAAATGCGATCTAGCAATCTTCGCTGGTCGTGTTGCTGACTGGCCAAATGCAACTTATTTCTTCGGTGGCGCATTTGAAGAAATCCAACCACAATTGGCAATCTTCAATATCATCAACATTAACGACACGTTCAGTGGATTATCACTTTACACAGAAGCGACTTTCACAGACGCTGCTAAAACGGCTTTACAAGCTGCTATGCAACCAGTTGATACCGACTGGAATGCTGAAACAGCTGCAACAAAAGCGGCTGCTTTAGTTGCTCAATTAGGTAATGTTGACAAATCTGCAGAAGATGTTTATGTATTAGCTCCAAACGATGATACTTCAGCTGGTATCCGTCAAGAATTTGCTAAAATGGCTAACCCTTATGCTAATTACTATACAACAGGACAAGATGCTTCAGACGTTACATTAGCTAGCTTAATGGGCGACACTGTTAAAGGTAAAGGCACACAAACTATGACAGTATTTAAAGATACTTCTAAACTCGTTGCTAACTCAGTTAAAATCGCTAAAAACGTCGTTGACGGTGTTGATGGTTTAACTGGATTAACAGCTGGTCCTAAGATTGATGGCGTTGACACAGCTTACACAGCAATCGACGTATTAACCATCGATGACAAACAAAAAACTTATGATTTAATATTCGCAACAGGATACAAAAAAGAAGATTCAGCTGCTTTCAGTAACATCGATTTCGCTCCTTATAAATAATTGACGTTATAAGTAACTGAAACATAAACAAGATTAATAAAAATACTTCCTGGATTAATTCTACCTTTTGGATAGAAATACCAGGAAGTTTTTTTATTTATTATAATCAATCTGATAAATAAATATCAAAAGTTACTTGTAAGTATTTTATTGAGTGATAAAATAAACATAACTCAATATTGTATTTAAATTATCACTATTTTTTATACGCGGTCTATAAAATACTAACAAGGGCATGGATGAGGATGTTTTTTTCATTTTGATTAGGAGGGTTCATAGTGACGAAAAAACTTGGAATTGGACTTATCTTTTTATTGATTGGATTGTTATCATCATGTAATCGATACTCAGTAGGAATTAAAGAAGGAAATGGGACTGAAAACAATCCTTTTATTATTCGAACCTATGATGATTTATATCATCTTAACAATTCAACCATGTATTATTACGAACTAGGAAATGATATCTATAATACTGATCAAGTTGTTATTAATATCACTCTAGGTTCTTTTTTTGGCCATTTAGACGGAAAAGGTTATACAATTCATGATATTGTTATTCAAAACCCTGATGGTCATGCGAGTGAATATCAACGGATGTATGTGGGATTGTTTGATATCTTAAGAAGCGAAGCAAGTATTAAGAATATCAATTTTGATAACATTGAGATTGACATTGATTATAATTATTTAAGTTTTGTTGGTTCGATAGTAGGGTATATGGAAAAAGACTCAAGTATAGAAGAAGTAAGTGTTAATGGGTCGATGTCGATTCATCTCAACAATGGTACCATTGGTGGGATTGTGGGAAAGGGTAAAGAAATCACTAATTGTTATTCAGATATCGATATTACTGCTTATGGCGATGATGAAGGATTAACGATTGGTGGGATTGTGGGAAATAATGATTTGAAGGTATTGAAGTCTGAAGCAGTTGGAGATATGACTTTTAATGGTTCAATCGATGAAGCATCAAGCAACCAATTCTTATATATGGGTGGCATCGCTGGTTTTTCTCTTGGCGATATCCTTTATTCAACAAATGAAACCAATATGATTGCGAATAGAACTAGTGATGACTCAGTTTTACAAGTAAGAGTTGGAGGGATTGCTGGGATCGTTTTTGGATTAATTGAGTACTCCATCTCTTTAGGAGCAATTGATATGAATACGACTGATTATGTTAATGCAGGGGGATTAGCGGGTTATGTGATGTATGAGGGTAGTATTATGAGATCACTTGCAATTACCCCTATTGGTCATATGATAACTGAGGAAAATAATCTCATAATCGGCGGTGTTGTAGGGTATGCATTCAATGGAAATAACATCACTGAACTCTATTATTGTGAAGAAGTAGGATTTATTAAAATAGTTGGCAATTATGAGAATATAGAATTATATAAGATAGAAAGTCATACACAAAATTATTACTTGAGTGGTATCGAATTAGAATATATTGGTAATAAGTTCATCTATGAAGAAGGGAAATTACCTAAAGTTAATGAATAAAATCAAAAACAATAATATTAAAACAAAAACTTTAGTACAAAGGACTCTTAATACTTTAACTTTAAGAAAGTGCATTACATCCTTAACACTATCGAATACTGATTGGTCAAATTTAAATATATAAAAAATAAATAAATAAATATACAATAATTATGTTGTTGAAAAACAAAAATTGATGTATAATGGTATCACGTGATACCGAAAGGGGGTATAATATGGCTGATGAAACACAAATCAAGCAATTTCTGCAAGATGTAAAAAATGCAGATATTATTGATTTTGTCCCAACAGACAAAAATCGCCGTACTAGACTCTCAATTGGTTTATCAACTTATGATCAAGAAGAACTAGTAAGAAGCTTAAAAGTAGAGGAATATTATAGCGGTCCATCAAATGATAAAGATACCTCGAGAACTGGTATGATATGGGTTTTCAAGCATAATTATCAAGGACACATGCTTTATATAAAACTTAAAGAAAAAATTTTTGTAGAAGGAACCACTGTAATTAGGTGTCTAAGTTGTCATATCGATTATATGTAACTAGACCATAGGAGGATTTGTAGAAATGAGAAAATTTTGTGGTAATTGTGAAACAATGCACGAGGTCACTGAAAGAAAAGAACTGAGAGAATACGAAATCAATAAAACCAAGGTTTCTGCTGAAATCACTATTTTGTATTGTTCACATTGCAATGAAGAAGTATTTGACAAAGATACTGAAATACGCAACGACATACTTTTATTTGATTCGTATAAGAAAAAGCAAAATTTATTAACATCTAAAGAGATTATTAGTATTAGAGAAAAATATAATTTATCTCAAGCTACTTTTTCAAAAATTATGGGATTCGGACTAAAAACCATTACCCGTTACGAAAATGGGGCTATTCAAGATAATACTCATGATAACTTGTTAAGGCTTGCTAATATTGAAGATAATTTTTTTGCTTTATGGATTATGAATAAAGAGAATCTTACTGAAACTGAAAACTTTAAAATTTCATCAAGATTTTTAATCAATAAATTACCTGTAACTAATTATGAATATAGGGAACCCTGTAGTTATAAATATACTACAACGCTTCCTATTAATGGGGGATTAACTTATGACGGGTGCTAGTGAAATGAAACTACTCAATTACAAGGTTTTGAAGACAATGTTCGAATTGAACGAAGATTTTGAATTTAAATCAAAGAAGATTGATATCCAGCCATCATTCAATAGAGATATCGTGAATATTGATGATAATCATTATAAAATTACACTCTCAATCAAAATCTCAAATGACGTTAATAAAGCACCGATTCCATTTGATGCAGAAGTAATTATTTCATCTGTTTTTGAGTTACGCAATTGGGAAAGTGAAGCAGCTAATAGTATTGCGATAAACAATGCAACAGCAATCATGTTCCCTTACTTAAGAACATTGCTTGCTACTATTACGATGAATGGCAATATACCACCTTATATGTTACCCGTTATGAATATATCTAGTCTATTTGAGATTAGTAAAAGTGTTCAATAAAAATCGAATGATTTAACATTCATGACTCACTAAAAAATGAGATATTTCAAGTAAAAAGTACCTTATCAATGTAATATTTGATAGGTACTTTTTTGATTGGAGCTTATGTGATGAATAAACATTCTATAGAATCATTGATTTTGAATTATCTAGCTGAAAAAGATATTACTTCAGGAACGTATGACTTATATATTAGGATTCTTAAACAATATACAAAGTATTTAATAGACAATCAAATCGTATTCGCTAAAACAAGAGATATAATCAATTATTTAGAATGGAAACGAGGTCAAGGATATACAACCCACTGGCTTTATCACCAAACGACCGCCATCAAAGGATTGTATCGGTATCTAAGTTCAAATCAAAAAAGATTAAAATTGCCAGAAGAGTACGCTCAAAATATCACTGAATCCATCAAAAACGAGCGGATAAACCATAAAGTTTCCAAGCCCATTTTAACGATTGAACAAGCAAAAAAGTTGTTATTATTTACCAAAAACAACCGTAAATATATCTGGCATTACCGTGATTACGCGATATTTTATTTGATGATTACGACCGGACTTAGAAGTGTTGAGATTCGCAGGGCAAAAAGAAAGGATTTAAGAATCGTTGATAATCAGTTAATTTTATATATCCAAGGGAAAGGAAGAAGATCAACCGATGATTTTGTAAAAATATCGAAAGGAGTTGAAGAGGCGCTTAATGACTATTTTAAAAAGCGAAAAGATAAAAATCCGTATTTGTTTATCGTGTATCGACACAGGACAACTAATCCGATGATTTCAAGGTCTTTCTTTAATAAAATGATTCAGCGGATATTTAAAGAATCAGGGCTTGAGGATACGGGCATTACTGCGCACTCCTTAAGACATACAGCGGCGACTTTAAATTTATTAAGGGGCGGAACACTCGAATCAACAAGACAATTCATGCGTCATACAAATATGTCAACGACCCTCATCTATGCTCATCTTGTTGAACGTATGAAAAATGACTCAGAAAATCTGATTGAAGACTATATTTTAGGAGAAGATAAAATTTCGGATTAATAAGGCAAAACGTCATAGAATCGAGGAAACCAATGTGAATAATCATCCATTAGAAGATTTATCAAAAAGATATCTTAGTGAAAATAACTTTTCAAACTCGACAGTCAAGTCTTACGGATTTGCTTTTATGCATTATATCAAGTATCTGAAAGAACACGATATTGAATTCGCAAAGACCAGTGATGTCATCAAATTCCGTGAAATTAAAAGAAATTTAGGGTATTCCACAACTTGGATTTACATTCAGATCAGTGCATTAAAAGGCTTGTACCGTTATTTAAGAATCAATCAAAAAAACTTTGTGTTACCTTTAGAATACGCTTACGATATCATGATTCCTATTAAAAACGAAAAAATCAATCCAGTCATAAAAAAACCAATTTTGACCCTCGAACAGGCAAAATATATGATTCTTCACACCAAAGAAATCAGAAAGTCATTTTGGCATTACCGGAATCACGCTATTGTATACTTGATGCTGACATCGGGATTAAGAAGTTATGAAATTTTACGTGCTAAAAGGGAAGACTATAAGCTTGTTGATGGTGGATGGCTACTTTACTTTCCGTCAAACAAGAGTAACTCAACCGAATCGTATGTTAAATTATCAAAGGGGGCAGCTCTGGCCATGAATGACTATTTAAATCTACGTCATGATGATAACCCTTATTTGTTTATCACGCATCAAAAAGGAATAACAAAGAAGGCATTATCAAGAATGTTTTTCATGCATATGTTTAGAAGTGTTCTAAAAGAATGCGGATTAGATAATCTTGGAATCACACCCCACTGTTTAAGACATACTGCCGCCACTGTGAATTTACTCAGAGGAGGGACGGTAGAATCTACAAAACAATTTTTAAGACATACTTGTATTGAATCAACTTTAGTCTACGTCCACCATATTGAACGCATGAAAGATGATTCAGAACGTCAAATCGATGCCTTTATTTTAAAGGAAGAACCTTATCATTACCATGATGACAATGAATTTCTTATTTTTGAATAGGAGTAAAAAACGAAATTAATTCTTTCTAAATAACAAAAATCTTCAATTTGAAATGACAAAAAATAAAAACTAAAATTGACAAAAATGATAATGTGAAATTAAAAGAATGCATCATACAAATATATTTCAAACTAGCACTTGAGGCCACAGTGTGCTAGTTTTTTACGATTTTTTAGGCGATTATATTATAAATATAGTATTTGTTCGGTAATTTAACAAAATATTCATAAAAGGGTTGAAATACATCCTTTTTGGTAGTAGAATATCTTTATTCATTAATCGAACAATAGAAGGTGAAAATGTTGATTAAAAGTCTTTACTTTAAACCCACGCCCTTATACAAGGAATTTTTAATTCTCGATTTGATTGAAAAGGATTCAAAAATAACGCAAAGAACCATGAGTCAATCGATTGGGGTCGCTACCAGTATGATTAACTCGTATCTCGACATCTATGAAGCGTTTGGTTTAATTAAAAGAAAATACCTCTCAACTAAAACTGTTGAGTATTTTATCACGAAAAAAGGTAGAGAACGTAAAAAAGTATTAAACATCGGTTATTTAAATTCTGCGCAAATACTTTATAATTCAGCGAAAGAGAATATTGAGAAGTTTCTGATTCAAATAGAACATAAAGGATATAAGAATATCTTGCTTTATGGGGCAGGAGAAGTCGCTGAAATGATGTTACATACCTTAAAGACCAGTTTAGTCATATCAATCAATGCCCAAGCAATCATTGATGATGATGTAACAAAGGTAGGATCAAAACTTGTCGATGTTCCTATTATCTCTAGAGCGCAAGTATCAAATTACCCTCATGATGGTATATTAATATCTAGTTACTCGAATAAGGATGCCATTAAGAATAAATTAGTAACAATGAAATATCCAGAGAAGAACATCATAGAATTTTTTGAATAGAGGTATAGAAATGAAGATAGCAGTTATTGGTACAGGTTATGTAGGCATGTCTATGGCAGTATTATTATCGCAACACCACGAAGTTGTTGCATTAGATATCGTCAAAGAAAGAGTCGATATGGTGAATAATCGTATTACTCCCATCGTTGATACTGAATTAGAAGATTACTTAAAGAATAAGGAACTTAGTTTATTCGCTACCTTAGATAAGAAAATTGCTTATCAGGATGCTAAATACGTTATCATCGCAACTCCCACTAATTATGATCCCACCTTAAATTACTTCGATACATCAACTGTAGATGGCGTCATTGAAGATGTGTCTGTCTATAATTCAAATGCCTGTATCATCATAAAATCAACCATTCCAGTTGGATATACAATTGAAAAACAAAAACTATATCCAAACTTAAAGATTATCTTCTCACCCGAGTTCTTAAGAGAAGGAAAAGCTTTATCAGATAACCTTTATCCTTCAAGAATCGTTGTTGGTGAACATTCAAAAGAAGCTGGTGAATTTGCGAACTTATTACTTGAAGGATCATTAAAAAAAGATGTTCCTATTCTATATACTGGTTCAACTGAAGCAGAAGCCATTAAATTATTCTCTAATACGTATTTAGCATTAAGAGTAGCTTTCTTTAATGAATTAGATACTTATGCTGAAATTCGTGGACTTGATTCAAAAGAAATTATCGAAGGAGTTGGTTTAGATCCTAGAATAGGTACGCATTATAATAACCCTTCCTTTGGATATGGTGGATACTGTTTACCAAAAGATACAAAGCAATTATTGGCTAATTATAATGATGTTCCACAAAATATTATGTCAGCGATTGTCGATGCGAATCGAACAAGAAAAGACCATATTGCCGATATGATCTTAGCTAGAAAGCCAAAAGTTGTTGGTATTTACCGGTTAGTGATGAAAAATGATTCTGATAACTTTAGACAATCAGCTATACAAGGAATTATGAAGAGGATTAAGGCAAGGGGAATTAAAGTAATAGTATTTGAACCTGTTTTGAAAGAAAATGAGTTCTTTGGATCTGAAGTTATTCGAGATTTTGATGATTTCATTAAAATATCTGATGTCATTGTTTCAAATAGATTTTATAAAGAGTTAGATTCAGTAAAAGATAAAGTATATACGAGAGACTTATTTAATAGAGATTAGGTGACAAAATGGCAGATACCTATTTAGTTACAGGTGCAGCAGGATTTATTGGTTATTTCTTATCAGAAAGACTACTATCAGAAGGAAATACTGTAGTGGGTATTGATAACCTCAATGATTATTACGATATCAATTTAAAAAAGACAAGACTTGATTTACTGGTAGGAAAAGCTAATTTTTCTTTTCATAAAATAGATATATCCAATAAAGAAATCTTGGAAAGAATCTTTAAAATGCATAAAATTGATTATGTAATTAATCTAGCAGCGCAAGCGGGTGTGAGATATTCTATTGAGAATCCTGATGTCTATATACAAAGTAATATTATTGGTTTTTTCAATATCTTAGAAATGTGTAGACATTATCCAGTTAAACATTTGGTCTATGCTTCAAGCAGTTCGGTGTACGGATCAAATCAAAAAGTACCTTTTGAAGAAACAGATTTTGTGGATCATCCAGTATCGTTATACGCGGCGACTAAGAAAAGTAATGAATTAATGGCTCACACTTATAGTCATCTATATAACATTCCGAGTACCGGACTAAGATTCTTTACAGTTTATGGTCCCATGGGTAGACCGGATATGGCATATTATTCTTTCATTGATAAATACTTTAAAGGTGAATCCATTAAGATATTTAATAACGGTGACTTTGAAAATGATATGTATAGAGATTTTACTTATGTTGATGATATCGTGGAAGGAATCATCAAAGTAACCAACACACCACCCAATGATATTTCACCAAAACACCGTGTTCTTAATATAGGTAATAACAATCCTGAAAAGTTAATGGTATTTGTTAGTACTTTAGAAAACTGTTTATCAAAATCATTAGGTAAAAAAGTTGAATTCAAAAAAGAGTTCGAACCTATTAAACCGGGTGATGTACACAAAACTTATGCTTCAACAGATGAACTAGAAAAATTAGTTGGATTTAAACCAAAAACATCGATTCAAGATGGCTTACAAAGATTTACTGATTGGTATGTACAATACTATCAAAAGGACTAGAATATATGTTCTATTTAATATTTAAACGATTTTATGACTTTGTTTTATCTTTAGTTGGTTTAATCATTTTATCACCCATATTTCTTATTATCATTATTGCTATAAAATTAGACTCAAAAGGGCCAATTCTCTTCAAGCAAAAAAGAGTTGGCCGTAATAAAAAACATTTCAATATTTATAAATTTAGATCAATGAAGATTGATACTCCGAAAGAAACACCAACACATATGTTAGAAAACCCAGAACAATGGATTACTAAAGTTGGTAAGTTCTTAAGAAAAACAAGTTTAGATGAATTACCACAAATCATTAATATTTTAAAGGGTAACATGTCTATTATTGGTCCAAGACCTGCTTTATGGAATCAATATGATCTTATTGAAGAAAGAGACAAATATAATGTACATATACTATATCCTGGATTAACTGGTTATGCACAAATTCATGGTAGAGATGCATTATTAATACCAGATAAAGCTAAACTAGATGGATTTTACGTTGAACACATTAGTCTTTGGTTAGATATAAAGATATTCTTTGGAACAATAAAAAAGATATTTACCTCAGATGGTATTGTTGAAGGTGGAACTGGTACATTAGAAAAAATACATCAAAATATTAAAGAAGAAAGTAAAAAAACATGAAAATTCTAGTTGTTTCTCAATACTATTACCCCGAACCATTTAGGATTACTGATATGTGTGAAACATTAGTAAAGAGGGGACATTCAGTTACTGTTGTCACAGCACAGCCAAATTATCCTGATGGAAAAATTTACACAGATTATGTTAATAAATATCAGGAATCATATATTAATGGAGTAAATATCAAAAGATCGAAAATATACCCACGAGGGAAGGGTGCAATTTGTCTGTTTCTAAATTATATTAGTTTTCCATTTTACGCAAGGAAAATAATTAAAAAAATAGATAAGGATTTTGATGTTGTATTTATTAATCAATTATCACCTATTTTTTCTGCATTGCCAGGAATTAGATATTCGAAAAAAAATAAAATCAAATCTATTTTATATTGTTTAGACTTATGGCCTGAGAGTATTACCTCTAGTGGAATAAGTGAAAATTCATTTATATATAAACTCATTTTTATGATTTCAACAAATATTTATAAAAGAGTAGATAGGATTTTAGTAACATCTAAATCTTTTATTGATAAATTTAATAAAATTAAACTTAATGCTGTATATTTACCGCAATATGCTGAAGACTTATTCATCAATTTACCGTGCAATAAAAAAAGTAATGAATATTTTGTAGTTACATTTGCTGGAAACATAGGAGAAATTCAATCTGTAGAGACTATTTTATTGGCTGCAAAGGAATTATTAATTTATGAAGACATAGTAATAAATATTTACGGTAGCGGATCAAAATTTGATTTTATATATAATCTAAAGGTTTCTCTTAGTCTTGATAATGTAATACTTCATGGTAGAAAAGCCATCGAAGAAATGCCATTAGTATATAGTAATTCAGATGCATTAATTGTTACACTCAAAAAAAACAAATTGTTATCATTGACATTGCCAGGTAAAGTTCAGACATATATGGCCTCGGGTAAACCAATAATTGCAGCAATTAATGGTGAAACTAAAAATATAATTGAAGAGTCAAAAGCTGGTTATGTGTGTAATGCGGAAGATTATCTTCAACTTAGCAAATTGATAATTGATGCAAGAAGTAATGAATATTTATTTCAAATGGGTAAAAATGGGAAAGAATATTATGAAAAAAATTTTACGAAAAAGGTTTTTTTTGAGCGTTTAGAAGCTGAATTCATGGAGGTTAAAAATGTTTATAAATAAAATTTTACTAATTACTGGAGGAACGGGTTCTTTTGGTAATGCTGTAGCGACTAGATTTTTAGACTCGGAAATCAAAGAAATACGTATTTTGTCGCGCGATGAAAAAAAGCAGGAGGACATGAGGAAATATTATAATAATGACAAGTTAAAGTTTTATCTTGGTGATGTTAGAGATTATAATTCTATTGAAGGCGCATTTATTGGTGTTGATTATGTATTTCATGCAGCTGCATTGAAACAAGTCCCCTCTTGTGAATTTTATCCAATTGAAGCAGTTAAAACTAATGTTTTAGGTAGTGATAATGTTATTAGCGCTTGTATTAAAAATGGAGTCAAAAAAGCCATCTTTTTATCAACTGATAAAGCTGCTTATCCAATCAATGCAATGGGAATGAGTAAAGCAATGATGGAGAAAAATGTTATTGCTAGATCTCGTCAACTTAGAAAAACTGATACCGTTCTATGTTTAACTCGATATGGAAACGTTATGGCATCTCGTGGATCAGTTATTCCGCTATTTCTAGATCAAATTTCAGCTAACAAACCAATCACGATTACAAATCCAGAAATGACAAGATATATGATGACATTAGAAGATGCAGTTGATTTAGTTCTATACGCTTTTGAGCATGGTGAACAGGGTGATTTGTTTGTTCAAAAAGCACCTGCTGCAACTATTGACGTTCTAGCAAAAGCTGTTCTTGATTTAAAAAAATGTAAGATTCCACCTGTTTATATTGGAACAAGACATGGTGAGAAATTATATGAAGTTTTAGTTACTCAAGAAGAAATGACGAAAGCAATTGATTTAGGTGGTTTTTATAAGATACCAGCTGATAATAGAAACCTTAACTATGATAAATTTATTGAAAAAGGTAGTAAGGAACTTGTTTTAGTAGATTCTTACCATTCACACAACACCATAAGATTAAATATTGATGAAATGAAGAAATTATTATTAAAATTAGATTTATTTAAGTAGGTGATTGATTTGAAGATACTTGTTACTGGAGCAAAAGGTTTTATTGGTAAAAACTTAATTATTGAACTTAAAAATCAAAATTACACCGATATTTATGAATACGACATAGACTCATCACTTGAAGACTTGGATAATTATGCTAAAGATTGTGAGTTTGTATTTCATTTAGCTGGAGTTAATAGACCCAAAGACCCAAAAGAATTTCTTGAGGGCAACTTTGGATTCACTTCTATATTACTTGAAAAATTAAAGAAATATAAAAACACTTGCACAATCATGATTTCTTCATCTATTCAAGCCCTTCTTGATAACCCTTATGGAGTAAGTAAAAAGGCTGGAGAAGATTTGATGTTTGAATATTCAAATGAAACTGGCGCAAAAGTGCTTGTTTATAGATTCGAAAATGTCTTTGGAAAATGGTGTAGACCTAATTATAATAGCGCGGTAGCTACTTTCTCCTATAACATCGCTAATGACCTTCCTATTACTCTTAACGATCCAAATGTGGTTATGAAACTAATCTATATTGATGATGTTGTTGAGGAACTAATTGAGGCTATTAAAGGCAATCCAAACATAAATGATATGTTTTGCCATGTGGAACCAGTTCATACAGTAAAACTGGGTCAAATAGTGGATTTACTCTATTCATTCAAAAATAGTAGAGAAAATTGTAGTATTCCAAACACAGAAAATTCATTTACAAAGAAATTATATGCTAATTACCTAAGTTATTTACCAATAGATAAATTCAGCTATGGTTTGAAAATGAACATCGATCACCGTGGCTCATTTACTGAGTTTATTAAAACACCAGATAGAGGTCAAGTATCAATCAATATATCAAAACCAAGAATAGTTAAAGGAAATCATTGGCACCATACCAAAAACGAGAAGTTTTTAGTTGTTAGTGGTAAAGGTGTTATCCGCTTTAGAAAAATAGATGAAACAGAAACAATTGAATACAACGTCAGTGGAGATATACTACAAGTTGTTGATATTCCACCAGGGTACACACATAATATTGAAAATTTAGGCGATAATGATATGGTTACAATTATGTGGGCAAATGAAAAGTATGATCCAGAAAAACCAGATACATTCTTTGAGGAGGTATAATCATGAAAAAATTAAAAGTTATGACTGTTGTGGGTACAAGACCAGAGATTATTAGATTATCTGCAGTGATAAATAAGTTAAATTCTTCAGAAGCAATAGAGCATATTTTAGTCCACACCGGTCAAAATTATGATTATGAACTGAACGAGATATTTTTTAAAGACTTTAATCTTAAAAAACCTGATTATTTCCTCAACGCAGCAACCGGTACTGCAATTGAAACAATAGGTAATATCTTGATAAAAATAGATCCTATCTTAGAAGAAGTAAAACCTGATGCTTTTTTGGTATTAGGAGATACCAATAGTTGTTTAACTGCGATAGCAGCAAAACGTCGACATATCCCTATTTTTCATATGGAAGCTGGTAACAGATGTTTTGACCAAAGAGTACCAGAAGAGACCAATAGAAAAATAGTTGATCATATATCTGATATCAATCTTCCTTATAGTTCAATTGCGAGAGAATATCTACTTAGTGAAGGAATTCCAGCGGATCGAATTATTAAAACCGGCAGCCCCATGTATGAAGTATTAATGAGTAAAAAAGATGAAATTGAGAAATCAGATATACTTACTAAACTTCAACTGCAGAGTTGTAAATATTTTTTAGTATCAGCACATAGAGAAGAAAATATTAATACGGATAATTTCTTAGATTTAGTAGATATTTTAAATACAATTGCTGAGTTATATCAACTTCCGATTATTATTTCAACACACCCACGCACAAAGAAGATGATAGAAGAAAAAAACATAAAATTCCACCCATTGATTCAAACATTAAAACCTCTTGGATTTTTCGATTATAACAAACTTCAAATTGAATCTAAATGTGTATTTAGTGACTCAGGAACAATCAGCGAAGAAGCTTCGATAATGAAATTTAAAGCGCTTAATATTAGAGAAGCACATGAAAGGCCAGAAGCGATGGAGGAGACCGTGGTCATGATGGTAGGTTTGAAAAAAGAAAGGGTCATACAAGCATTAAGTTATATAGAAAATCATTCTATATATGCCATTGGGAATGTTCTGGATTATACATCACCAAATGTGTCAGAGAAAATTGTAAAAATAATTATTAGTTATACAAATTATATAAAATCAAATGTTTGGAAAGAACTCTTATGAAATTAGTTCAGATTAACAGTGTATTTGGACGTGGGAGTACAGGCCGGATAGTAAATGATATTCACAAAGCTGCACAAAATAATGGGTTTGAAAGCATTGTATTTTATGGTAGAGGAAAAAAAGTTAACGATGTAAATGTAATTAGAATTAATAGCAAATTCAGCATTTATTGGCATTTTTTATTAAGTAGGTTGTTTGACTATCACGGATTATCATCCACTTTCGAAACAAAAAAAATGGTAAATTATATTATAAAAATTCAACCTGATATTATTCATTTACATAATATTCATGGGTATTATCTAAATTATAAAGTGCTTTTTAACTATTTAAAGACCTTTAATGGAAAAGTAATTTGGACATTACACGATTGTTGGTCCTATACAGGTCATTGTGCATATTACACATATTCACAATGCGATAAGTGGAAAACGGTATGTAATAAATGCCCACAAATGATGAGTTATCCAAAAAGCTATATTGACAGATCATCTATTAATTTTAAAACTAAAAAGAAATATTTTTTAGGCGTTTCCAATTTATTAATTATTACCCCTTCAATTTGGTTAAATCATGAATTAGATAAATCAATCTTATCTGAATATAAAAGATTAGTAATAAACAATGGAATCGATACAACGATTTTTCACAATACAAAATCTAATTTAAGAAAATTTCATAATATAGAAGACAAGTATATAATTTTAGGCGTTGCAAACGTTTGGGATAAAAGGAAAGGATTAGAATATTTTATTGAACTATCAAATTATTTAAGTGACGATGAAATAATTATCTTAATTGGATTAGAAAAAAAGCAAATGAGATTATTGAATAGTAAGATAATTGCTTTGGGGAAAACAGATAGTCCTGTTCAATTAGCTGAATATTATTCATTAGCAAATATCTTTGTAAATCCTACCTTAGAGGATAACTACCCAACAACTAATCTTGAAGCGTTATGTTGTCTAACACCTGTAATAACATTTAACACTGGTGGTAGCCCAGAAATGTTGGACCATAATGGTGTTGTACTTATTGAAAATTCTGTATATGAAATTTATGAAACTATAAAAAAAATAAGACTAAATCATGTTGAATTCATATTTGATAATTTAATTCAGTATGATAAAAGCTACTCAATTTCAAAATATTTAAACATTTATGTAGAAGGAGAAAAAAATAGTTGAATAAAATAAAAAAAATTTTTAGAAAATTATACATGAAATTGTTGAAGATTCTTTCT
>PGXM01000005.1 GCA_002839155.1 Tenericutes bacterium HGW-Tenericutes-1 | reverse complement strand
ATCAATTCCCAGTTCTTCTGCGACCGCTGTCGCTGATTTTCCTGAATTCAAAATATGGAGAACTGTCCGTTCTCTCATTTCATCTGAATATTTACTATTGTTACTTGGCATAGTTTACCTTCCTTTCAGTTTGTACCCATATGATACCATATCTTACCCACTGATTAAAAACCATACCAATTCATTACATATTAATAAATAAAACTACTAACTATTACTATTTTTTGTTTTTTCAAGAGTTTTCTTTTTGTTCGAAGCTTTTTAATCAACTTTATTTTTGGGATTTATTGATAATAGTTGTGTATCGATTTTTTTTAGTACATCAATAAGCTCGATATTATTATAAGAAACTAATTTATAATTATGTTCAGAAATCTTTCTTAAGGACTTAACTTCATTTCTCAGTCTAAACAGCATTATATCGCTTCCGTTATTTTTGTAAAGTCCTTAGCCAAAAGTTATAATCTAACTCTTCGCTTTAGTATACGAAAATGCCAGCAAAACCCTTAATAATGGGATTGATGGCATAAATTATTATAATTTGATACTCTTAATTGCTTAAATGACAGGTTGCCAATAGGAAAATGACGGTTATTTCAATGAAAGCAATGAGACCGACTCCACGCTCGTGGAGTAACTGCCATTGCTTGAAAAATGACATTAACCATACCAATTCACATATTATTCTTTAAGGATTTTATTTATCAGACAAGAATCCCTCATTTTCAGGATATCCTGCTTTTGTAATAACGACATTCACCAGTTGACCTATCAGTTCAAGATCGCCTTTAAATCTTATCATTAAGTAATTGCTTGTATGTCCAACTAAATAGCCATCGTGGTAACTTTCTGGAATCACTTCTAACATTTTTCCTACATTTAGGTGGGCGTAGCTAAGTGCTAATTGATTTGATATTTCAATTAATCGAGTGACACGATCTTTTTTTGTGATGCCATCTAGTTGATTAGGCATTTTAGCTGCTATAGTTCCATCCCTTTTTGAATAGGGAAAAACATGTAATTCTTGAAATCCGATTTCTTGAACAAACTCACAAGCTTCTTTGAACTCATCTTCGGTTTCTCCAGGAAAACCGACAATAATATCGGTTGTGATAGAAAGATTATCTTTCAATTGACGAAGTTCTAAAATCTTTTTAAGATAGTCTGCTTTCGTATATTTACGGTTCATTAAATGTAATATTCTTTCACTGCCACTTTGAAGGGGTACATGAAGATGATTCACAATAACATTGGATGATTGAATGACTTTCATCACATCATCTGTTAATTCTGAGATTTCTATTGAAGAGATTCTTAACCGTTTGAGTCCTTCTACTTTAACTAAATCACTTAACAAATCAGAAAAACGATAATCTTCGAAATCTTGCCCATAACCACCGGTATGGATACCGGTTAAGATGATTTCTTTAAATCCTGATTTTACTAAGTTATTCGCTTCTTTGATGACGTCTTCTGGACGTTTTGAACGAACTCTTCCTCTAGCATAAGGAATAATACAATAGCTACAAAAATTATTGCATCCATCTTGAATTTTTAAAAAGGCTCTTTGATGATGCGCAAATGCATTAATTGATAAGTGATCATAACTTTCATCTAATGCAAGTTGATTAACATGATTGATTTGTTTTTTGGTTTTTTTGTATTCTTCTATTAATAAAGGAATCTGATCGCGGTGGTTTGTACCAACCGCAATTGAAACGCCATCAATTGCTAAAACTTCTTCTGATTTTAATTGCGAAAAACACCCCATCACGACCACGATGGCTTCTTTGTTGAAGCCAATAGCGTGTCTAATCATTTTCCTTGATTTAGATTCGCCGTTATTGGTGACACTACACGTATTGATGATATAGATATCGCTTAGTTCATTGAATTCAACCTTTTCATATCCACGTTCTTCTAACAGTTCCCAAACTGCTTCCGTTTCGTAACTGTTGACTTTACACCCTAAGGTTAAAAAAGCTACTTTCATGCTAGCACTCCCAAATCGAATTAACTATGGATAAAACGAGTAATCCAGCCGTTTCTGACCTCAATATTCGATTCCCTAAACTACAAATAACACCCTTTTTACTTTGAAGAAAAGCTAATTCTTTAGGAGAAATGCCCCCTTCAGGTCCTATGATCACTAAAATTGACATCGATGAATTTAGTTCTTGAACTAAAGACATAATAAAGTCATCACTGCTTGCGCCTTCGTAACAAATGAGGATTTTATCATATTGTTCATAAGGAAGTTGTGATAACTTCATAACGTTTTGTATTCTCGGGACAACAAATCGTTTTGATTGTTCACTGGCTTCTTTAACGATGGTTTGATATCTTTGAATTTTCTTGTTTTCATTTTCTTCATCGATTTTGATGATGGAGTACTCAAATAACGTTGGAATAATCGAATAAACGCCTAATTCCGTCGCTTTTTCTAAAAACCACTCAAAACGGTCTTTCTTAATGAGTGCTTGTGCGATTGTAATTTTTGATTGTTTCATATTTGAATCCAGTCGATTAATCAAATCTACTTTAATCGAATGATTAGTTATTTCAGATATTTTAGCTAAAAACCCATTGCCAGATTCATCAACGATTGTTATTTCATCACCGATTCTAGAGCGCATAACGTTCTTGATATGATGATGATCTTGACCGGTGATGAATGCATAAGATTCTTGAATTTGGCTTGACGAAATAAAATAGCGTTGCATGAACCTCACCTCTTTAATAATTGTATCATGATTTTTTTATTTACGAAAAAAAATAACCGGATTTCTCCGATTATTTGTTTAGTCCCAGTAAGGGTATGATTCTTTTTCTAAGTCAGTCATCATCGCTCTTATTTTAACTTCACCCGCAAAATAATATCTAGAAACATTCGTATTATCGAATGATTTATTTTTGATGACCAATAAAACGGGGGTAGAAACTTGGGTTTGACCGATGATTGATAAGTACTCTGCTTGATTCGTTGTATCAGAATTTTTTCCAACATTATAGAAATAAATTTGATAATCCTCATACGTGTTAGCGAAATTGAGGAAATCCGTTTTCAACCTGATACAAGCAGCACACGTATCTTGATAAACATAAACCAAGTAATCTCCTTCACGGCGATTAAAGACTTCGCTGTAATCAGAGATATAATCAAAATCAGAATAGTCAAGACCAGCAGTTGTAGTGGTTTCTTGGCTACATCCAATAATAGAAAACATAGTAAAAATAAGTAAAAATGAGATAATCGATTTCTTCAGTAACATAGGTTAGCTCCTTATCAATGCATTTCACGACTATTATACCAAAAACATTGTGAGAAAGTTATGTATTTTATCTTAATATTTTTGAACAACTTCGTAAGCACGAGCGGCCTTGCCATCTCTCATCGTCACAACCGTTGTATCGGTATACTTGCTTAAGACTTCCATTTTTTGAGGTGGAGTCGCTAAGACGATTTGAACTGGGAGTTGTTTGATGAATTCCATCATTGATTTAATACGGGACGTATCCATCTTGTCAAAGACTTCATCAAAGAGGATTAAACCAATCGAATCACTGACATTGGCTCTTGTGGCTTGTTGGAAGACGCGAACGAAGGAAGCGAGGGTTGCGACATAGAATGGTACTTGGGTTTCACCACCGGATTTTTCTTTAAAGACTTTGGAGTAAAGAATGGTTTCACCAGAGTTATTGCGGATTTTGATATCATAATCCATATATGTACGGTAATCGGTAAATTTATTGATGGCGCCATTGGAGTTAAGTTCATCCGCGGCTAGATTGATGAACAATTCTTCTAATTGACGTTGATACTTCATTTCAAAGTCATAATTGAAGATTTCGGTTCCGGACCGTAAGGAATCTTCGCTTAAGACCATGTCGTAGTATTCCGCATAATCTTTTGATTTAGGGAAGATAAATTCATAGGTATCTTCGCCAAAATGAATGGCTTTAAGCGTGATATTGATCTTCGTGATTTCATCTTGAGCAGCGACGATATAGCTTCTTAATTTCGCGATGAAGTCCTCTTTAAAGAGCTTTTCAGCCGCTTCTCTGGCTTCACGAACTTTGCTTTCATATTTGACAAGTTCGGATTTAACCAATTTATTCAATTCGTTCATGTAGTAACTCATATGCTCTAATCCGTAAGGATAACCAAGATTGAAGGTGTTCGTGTATTTGAACTGTTTGTTTTTGAGCGAATCTTCTAAATTCGTTAAACTAGTCAGTTCAACCTCAATGCGTTTACGGTATTCTAGTTCAACTTTTTGCATGTCCTTCGCATTCGCAATTTCTTGATTGTATAAATTATAAGCATCTTGTTCAAGGTTGAGGTTTTCTTTGACAAGTTCATTGAGTTCAGTGCGAATCAGTTTTTGTTTATCTTCTAAAACCACTAATTCATCATTGATTTTGATTTCATCACTGCGAATTTTACCGGTTTCTTCATATATTTTGCGTTTTTGATTGTTGATGGTTCTGATTTCATCACGCGTTCTTTCATATTCAACGCGCATTTCATTGACGCTACCTTCAGGTAAATTCTTCTTTTTGTTCATTGCATTCGCAAGCTGTGCTTTTAAGTTTTCTAAGATGACACCCGATCCACATAAATCAATCATTGTTTTTAAATTCAATTGACTGATGAGATCATTTTCTTGATTGAGTTTCGTGATTTCGTCATTGACTTTCGCATATTTATCTTTAGACGTTATTGCCATTTGACGCCAATTATCTAATTGATGTTCATGGGCATTTTTCCCGATAAACGGTTTTTCCGTGTTTTTATTGAGACTTCTTACGGTATAACTACGGTAGATAATCCCATCAACGGTAATCGCTTGGGTGTAGTTTTCTAGTTCTAAAACATCATCGACCATGATTAAATTACCGCAAGTCATATTGATGTAATGTTTAGCATCAACGTTGTCAGATGTAATAATGGAGGCTAATGATTTTGGTTGGTAATTGATAAACTGTGAAATCTTTTTCGTATTGACGAGTCCTACACTTGAAAGATTCATTTGATCTTTGATACGGTTATAGATTTGTAATGCTTCATCAAAGTAACGTGGTTCAACGATTAAATTGAAACGTTGGGGTCCTAAGAAATCTTCAATCGTATTATGCCAACGTTGATCCGTTACTTCAATTAATTCAGCGAGTAAGTGAACGCTGATTTCAATGCCGTAACGATTCTTAACACCTTCGATGATGCGTTTTTGCATCTCTTTAACCATCGGATTATACCGTAATTTTTGATTTTCAAGTTCTTTTAACGCTTGATAGATTTCATTGATTTCAACTAATAGATCTTGTTTTGTCGTTTCGGCTTTACCAATGACTTTCATGGATGCGTCGGTTTTATCTCTTAAGCGTTTTTCAATTTCGCTTAAAGCAAGTTTAACTTTATCAACGTTTTGATTGGTGATGGCTAAAAAATCGATTTTTAAGAGTTCATCGTATAGTTTATCGCCATATTCATTCTTGAGTTCTAAAATAAGCGGTTTAAGTTTAGCTACTTTGGTTAAGAAATAGCGGTTGATTTCTTTTTGTTCTTCAATTTTGGTCGTAAGCGATAAGATTTCTTTATCGTATACTTCTGCCATCTTAAAAGTATCATCCGATTGCATTAATGCGTAAATTTCTTTTCCGCGCTCATCTAAAGCTTCAATTTGACTGTCTAGTCCAGCAATTTCACCCTTCAGACGATCGGTTGAAATATTGAGTTTTTCTAAAGCTTTAATTTTGCTTTGGATGATATGTTTTGTGTTTTCTAAATCGATGATTTTCATGAGAAATTCATAGAAACGCTTTTGATTTTGATTTTTTTGAATTTCTTCAAAGGTGAGTTTCATATCTTCTAAATCCGTAATTTTTTGTTTAATGATTTTTAGGGTCGCTTCTAAATCACGGTATGAATGAATAGACTCTTTAATGGCTTCAACGTCTAACGTTTTTTCTTCAAGCAAATAATGATAGATAAAATCTTTCACGTCCGCAATCGGTTTAAACGCTAACGCTTTTGGTAATAAACTGAAATACGTTTCATTAATCGATCCAAAACGGTGTCTAAACGCAAGTTTCGCTTCTCTTCTAGTGAGATAGACTTTGCTTGCAAGTTTACTCTTTTTGAAATTCAACGTGGTTAAGATTCGTGATTCTTCATCAATAAAAAGCGAATCAGTTAACTTGCCATCAAATTCATAAAAGATGACTTTGGGTGGTACAATATCACCGAATACGTCAATAACAGTACCAACGGTAAAATAGTCTTTTGTTCTTTCATCGTAAAACTCGAGCGCAACGTGTCCAGTGACATCACCGACACGGAGATATTCTTGGTTATCGATGCCTAGTTTACACTTAACGTAACCGCGGAGATCACGTTTTGATTTTTCATTGGCTGCTAAATTGAAGATTTGATCTCCCGCCGTGACGACAAAGGCAATGGCATCGACGATGGTGGACTTACCCGTCGCGTTCTGTCCAGTAATGAGGGCGTTATTTTTAATATGAATGGTTTCATTTGAGAAATAATGCCAGTTAATTAATCGAACCTTAGTTAATCGTTTCATCGTCTTTGACACCTCCATCCTTACTTGTGATACGACCAATGACATCTAAGACGTCATTGATATTGGTCGTTGAAATCGCCATTAAAATTGTGGGGTAAATAATAATTCTTGTACCGCTTTGAGTAATATCTCCAAGGGGCTCAATGAGATTGAATCTGCGATATAATCTTAAGATTGACACTAAGTCCGTTTTGTTAATCTTTTTCTTAAGCTCTAAAGAGTCATACTTTTGATGAATTTCATCGATGGTGATAATAACATTATCATTAATCGACGTTTCTACTAAATGTTGATGAAATAAAATTCTTAAAATCAGTAAGATTAATGATTCATCTTTTTTCAGTTTTAGCACATTTTGATTTTCTTTTGTGACGAGTTGAATCGCACCTCTATCACGGTCTAAAACAAGTTCATAATTGATGATATTAAAATATTCATCAAAATAGTTTTTAAAGCTTAGGATAAAATAATACATTTCCTTGTTATCTTTTTTGTCTCTCGCTAAAAATGCATTAGCGAGTAATTTGACGCACGTATCGGAAAACATTTGTTTTTGCGCATTGGTTAATGAATCGAATTGTTCTAAAATCATTTCTTTTGCCCCCTTACTATTTGGAAATCATTGAGTTTAAAGCGTTTGTGATGGATTTGCGAATCAAGCGGTCTGATGAAGTAATTCAATTCGCCATCGGCGTATACTAAGATGTACAACAATCTCATAATCGTTTCATCGCTGATATCGTCTTTGACCAAATCAGAGGCCTTAATGATGGATTGTTGTTTAAACATCGCTTGTAAATATTTCTTAATGACATCTTCTGAATAATTGGTTTCAAATTCCTTATAAAATGCCTCTTGTAAAGCATTGGATGGCGTTATGTCATTCTCAAGCAAGTATTGAGCATCTGAGTGAGCGTATGCCCCTCTTGGCGTGTATAACGAGTTATTATTGATGACATTATGAGTTTTAAGCGACACAAGCGGTGAAATGGTGCGAAGTGCTTGTTCGGTCTTGTATTTTTTAATGTTATCAGCTGTGTATCTCAAGATCGAATTGAGTTTACCGATGACGTTTTGATCGTCATTGAGTAAGAATTTAATTTTAGCGATGGTTGAATTAACATAGACTTTATTCTTACGGTCAATTTCATCGATGATATATTCAAGCGAATTATATATATCAATCATGTCATCGATTTTCTTATTGGCTTTGACTCTCGCTAAGTCAAGATTATTGTTTGACGTTAATAAATATTCGCGTGAGATGATATCCATTATTACCGGATTTTGTTGATACTCTTCCAGTTTTTTTATAATGAATAGTTTATATTTATTGACGTTATCTGACGTTTTTAATCTTGAATACGCCTGATCAACGAGTTCAACTTTATAATTGACGAGTAACCCGATTAAATCTTTAATTTCTGAGTTATCAATAATCGATTTGATATAGAATTTAAGTCTTGAATCTAGTTTACGAATTTCTCGAACGAATGCTATGGTGTTCCGATAAACTTGATCGATAATCATCGCGTATTCAGCGTGTTCATTTTGTAAAAGCGAAAAGACCGTGAATATATAGCCTCTGAACTCATGTGTTTCGTCATCATATCCATAGAAAGTATCTTGACTAATGGACTTTAAAGCTTGAATGATGGTAATAGCGTAGTCTCTGAAATTCAAGATTTCGACATAATCGTTATTGATGTCGATATCGATCCATTCACACTCTTCCATCCGTCTTAAAATAGCATTGGCTTTATCGCGGTTGTTTAAGTTTTCTTCTATTCCTTCAATTACAACATCTTCTGACATTAAATCAAGTTCATCGATGACGGCTTGTTGGGCAACACTTTTATCCATGCCTAGGATTGAACCTTGTTCATAAGCTTTATAGACAGCGAAAATACTTCTGACATAAATCGCTTGATTTTTGGAATTTAATAAAGAAAAGAAATTCTGCGGTATGACTTTAAATACATCCATAATGGTGTCTCCTTAATTGATAGTCTTTGAGGTGATTCAATCTTCTCTGGTATATTTGAATCCCCCCCCTACGAGATTTGTCAGATTATGTTCGATAATCTTCCAATCGATTCTGAATGCTTGAAGCGATTCGGTACCTTTAGGAGTGATTCTATAAAATTTACGGGTCATACCCTTCTTATTCTTTTCGGTATAAGATGAAATTTTTTCATCTTCTTGCAATCGTTTAAGCGCAAAATATAAAGTTGCTTCCGTCAATTGAAAGTTTGAATTACTGACAGTCTCGATTATTTTAGTCATTTCATAACCGTAACTATCGAATTTCGATAAGATAGAAAGAATAATAAAATCCGTGAAACCACGGACATATTCACCTGAATGATTCATAGGGTCACTCCTTTCTATACATAATCACGTTATATATATTGTGTTTATACATAATCTGTTTATATTATAAAGCAGTCATAAAAGAATGTAAACACAAATCTATAATTTATTAAAAAAAAAGCCTTGGATTACTCCATAGGCTTACATAATTTATAGTTATCTTTTGTTTTTAGAACTAAAATTAGATTTAAATTTACCCCATGCATTTTGTGAGTCAGAAGTTCCACTAACTTTTTCTAACTCTTCAAATAAGTGTTTTTGTTCAGGCGATAGTTTTGTCGGTGTCACGATATTGACAATAACATGTTCATCGCCTTTATATTTGGTTCTAACATTGGGAGCACCTTTTTCACGAATTCTAAACTTTGTATTAGGCTGTGTTCCCGCAGGCACTTTTAATAGAACGGGTCCATATACGGTTGGAACTTCAATATCTGCACCCAATGCGGCTTGAGAAAACGAAATTGGAACAGTGATGATAATATCATCGCCTTCACGGGTAAAAATATCAGATGGTTTTACTTCAAAAACAATGTACAAATCGCCATTTGGCCCCCCAAAAGAACCTTTGTTTCCAAATCCTTCTAATCGGATTTGTTGCCCAGTTTCAATGCCTTCAGGGACTTTTATTTCGACTTCTTTATTAACTTTAACAACACCTTCGCCGCCGCAGGACGGACATTTATTCACAATTTCTTTACCGGTTCCACGGCAGTTTGGACAAGTTGTTCTTGTTTGAGTTCTTCCTAGTAACGTTTGTTGCTCAACGATAACAGAACCTGATCCCTTACATCTTGAACAGGTGTGAATGTCACTTGCACTTCTTGCGCCAGAGCCATGACAGGTTGAACATTCATCATACGTCGGAACTTTTATTTTTTCTTTTTTACCAAAAATTGCTTCTTCAAATGCAACGGTCATACGCCGTTGAATATCGGATCCTTTTCGGGGTCTTGCACGACCTTGATCACTACTTCTTTGTCCTCCGCCAAAAAAGGCTGAGAATATATCGCCAAAATCAAAGTTATCAAAGCCACCACCAAATCCACTGAATCCACCTTGTCCGCCACCAAAATTATTGGCTTGATGACCAAAGCGGTCATATTGACTTCGTTTTTCTGAATCAGATAATACTTCATAGGCTTCTTGAATTTCTTTGAATTTAGCTTCAGCATCTTTTTCAGTAGATACGTCCGGATGGAATTTTTTCGCAAGTGTTCGGTAAGCTTTCTTTATTTCATCATCCGATGCACTTTTTGATATTCCTAGGACTTCATAATAATCGCGTTTTTCCATTGCCTCACCTCGTAAACGTGATAAAAAGCAGATGGTCTGCTTTTCATCTTCTATTAGTTATTAAACTTCTTTGTAATCGGCATCAAAAACTTGATCCCCGTCGCTAGCGCCGCCGTCAGTATTACCGCCGTTGCCACCGTCTTGTTTTTTATTCATTTCTGAGTATACACGCTCAGACAATTTTTGTGTTGATTTTTCTAACGCTTCTTTTGCTTTACGGATTTGATCTAAATCGTCACCTTTAAGCGCTTTTTCAACATCTTTAATGAGTGATTCAGCTTCTTTTTTCTCAGAATCTGTGACTTTATCACCTAAATCAGCAATCGCTTTATTGGTCATGAAAATCATTTGATCTGCTTCATTACGCAAGTCTGCTTCTTCACGTTTTTGTTTATCGGCTTCAGCGTTTAATTCAGCTTCTTTAACCATCTTTTGAATATCGGCTTCAGACAAACCTGAACCTGATTGAATGGTAATTGAATTTGCTTTTCCAGTTGCGACGTTTTTGGCTGAAACGTTGACGATACCATTCGCATCGATGTCAAATTTAACTTCGATTTGTGGTACACCACGGGGTGCTGGTGGAATATCGGCTAATTGGAAATGACCTAATGTCTTATTGTCTTTCGCCATTGAACGTTCACCTTGTAGCACGTGAATGTCTACAGCTGGTTGATTATCAGCGGCCGTTGAGAACACTTGAGATTTAGATGTTGGAATTGTGGTATTTCTTTCGATTAATTTCGTGAATACACCACCAAGCGTTTCAATACCTAATGAAAGTGGCGTAACGTCTAATAATAATACGTCTTTAACGTCACCTTTTAAGACGCCACCTTGAATAGCTGCGCCCATAGCGACGACTTCGTCAGGGTTCACTGAACGGTTTGGTTCTTTACCTAGGATGCTTTTTACGGTATCTTGAACAGCAGGAGTTCTTGTTGATCCACCAACGAGTAAGACTTGGTCGATATCTTTCGCCGTCATTTTAGCGTCTGATAAAGCTCTACGAACAGGTTCTACCGTTCTTTGAACTAAATCTGCTGTTAACTCATTGAATTTAGCTCTAGTTAATGTTTTTTCTAAGTGAACAGGACCATTAGAAGTCATTGAGATAAATGGCAATGAGATTTGTGTTGAAGTGATTGAAGAAAGTTCTTTCTTTGCTTTTTCAGATGCGTCTCTTAAACGTTGAACTGCCATTTTATCATTGGATAGATTGACACCTGTTTCTTTTTTGAATTCTTCAACTAACCAGTCAGAGACTCTTTGGTCGAAGTCATCTCCACCTAAATGGTTATCACCACTGGTTGAAATAACTTCAAAGGTACCATCTGATAATTCAAGAATTGAAACGTCGAATGTTCCGCCACCCAAGTCATAAACTAAGACGGTTTGTTCTTTGTCTTTTTTATCAATACCATAAGCTAAAGCAGCTGCGGTAGGTTCATTGATGATACGTTTAACATCAAGACCCGCAATTTTACCAGCATCTTTCGTAGCTTGACGTTGTGCGTCATTAAAGTAAGCAGGAACGGTAATAACTGCTTCTGTAACAGTTTCTCCTAAATAAGCTTCAGCTGATTCCTTTAGGTTACGAAGAATCATTGCTGAAATTTCTTGAGGCGTGTACTCTTTGTTATTGATTTTAACTTTTTGATTGGTTCCCATTTTGCGTTTAATCGAATAAACGGTATTGGGGTTGGTGATGACTTGACGTTTTGCAACTTCACCCACTTGAATTTCATCATCTTTAAAAGCTACAACAGATGGGGTTGTACGGTTACCATCAAGATTTGGAATGACTTTGGCTTCAGAGCCTTCCATGACAGCGACGCAAGAGTTTGTGGTTCCTAAATCGATACCAATAATTTTTTTCATAATTTTATCCTCCAGGTTATGCGACGTTTCCGTCTAAATTTTCATTTTTTGTTTCTGATTGTTCTTCTGTTTCAGGTTTTTGATTAATGACCACGGTTACAGGACGTAGCAGACGGTCTTTGAACATGTATCCATTCTTCACAACCTTAATAATTGTGTTTTCAGGTTGATTCGGATCATAAATTGCTTCAATGGGTTCCATGGTGTTTGGATCAAATGCATCACCCGGTACCAAATTGATTTTTTTGACACCTTCATCGACTAAGACATTGAATAACATATCTTTAATCATTTTGAATCCATATAAGAAGTTTTTAAAATTAGCGTCTTCAGTTTGAATATTGAGCGCTTGTTCAAACACTTCTAATTGATCAATCAATTTATCGGCGATGGGCTGCGCAGCGTACTTTCTTTCACGCTTTAACTCTTCAGAATTACGTTTCTTGAAATTCTCCATTTCAGCTAAGGCGCGGAGATATTTATCTTTAACACCTTCAAGTTCTCTTTGAATTCCTTCTAGTTTCTCATCAACGGTCGAAGGAGTTTTCGTTTCTTCTAGTGTATTTTCAGTGGTTTCCTCCACTGGTTTCTCCTTGAGCTTATCTTTGTCTTTTTCTTTCATTTCAAACTCCTTTAGTCGTCTTCATATAGTTTTGATAAATGTTTTGCTATATATCGAATCAAGGGGATAACCTTGCGATATTCCATTCTTGTAGGTCCAACCAAACTAATCGTGCCATGATCACCTTCATTGGTTTCGTAGTTGGCTGATACAACAGTACAATCTTGCATTGATGTCATTGTGTTTTCTTTACCAATTTTAACGCTGATGCCATCAGCGTTCGTCTCAACGATTTTAAAGATTTCGTTATTTTCAATGGTGTTTAAAAATTCACGAAGTTTTGAGATATCATTGAATTCTGGTTGATAAAGCATATTGGATTGACCGGTTAAATAATAACGCGATTGTGCAAATTTAGAGAAGGCTTCGATGAATGAATCAACGATTGTTTCACGGTATTTTAGTAATTCTTTAATGTGTTGATGTTGGATTTCATAATGAAGTTTTTCCGATACTTGTGAAATTGGGGTATCTACTAAGATTTCGTTCAGTAAATCAATGACTTTTGCGAGTTCAGATATTTCCATATCTTCGCTAATCGATATTTGTTTTGATTCAACGTAACCTAAGTTCGTTATTACTAAGATTAATGCCAACGTTGCTTTTAACGGAATTAATTGAACTTTTTTAACGCGAGAGTTATAAGCGTTCGGACCTAAAGCGATGGCGGTACAATTAGTTGCTTGACTGAGTAAGTTAATCGCTTCTTTAATGACATCTTCTCTTTCAATCTCTCGGTTCTCAAACAAAGAATCGAATTCAGAGAATGAATCGCCTTCATTTTCTAAATTCTTTAATATCGTTTCAATATAATAGCGATAGCCTTTTTCAGAAGGGATTCTACCACTTGATGTATGAGTCTTTTCTAAAAAACCTAATTCTTCTAAATCTGACATTTCATTTCGGATAGTGGCTGGAGAAACGTCCATATGCTTTGATAATGATCTAGAACCTACAGGTTCTGCGGTGCGAACATATTCTTCAACGATTAGTTTTAGTACCAGTTCTTGACGTTCATTCAACATCGCGTTCACTCCTTAGCACTCCGATAATTTGAATGCTAACAATATTATACACAAGGCTTTTAGCAATGTCAAGCATAGAGTGCTAACAAATCTCGTATAAAAAAAATGAAAACGATTTTATAAGTCAAATAACCTTGGATTATTCGTTTTAAATATTGTTTATATTTATCCAAGTAGTATAATTATATTGGCGAATCTCGAGGTGTTAATGTGCGTCAATTTATCAACTATTTTTTAAAGGACAAGGTCTTTATTATCGCCTTCTTTTTTGCGATATTATCTTGTTTTTTTATTCCACCGTCACTCGAATATATTGATTATATCAATTTTAAGGTATTAATTATTATGTTCACTTTGATGATTGCGGTTGCGGGTTTATATGAAGCTAACGTATTTAGTTTTATCGCAATCAAACTTGTTTCTAAGTTTTATTCAGTCAAATGGATTGGACTAGTTATTGTGTTATCGACCTTCTTTTTAGGAATGTGGATAACAAATGATGCTGTCTTGCTAACATTAGTACCTTTTACTCTCTACGTGACCAAACAGACTAATCAGGAAAGATATGCATTATTGATTGTCATTATGCAAACCATTGCGGCGAACTTAGGAAGCGCATTAACGCCGATGGGTGATCCGCAAAATATCTACTTATATGCTTTTTATGATATTGGATTCTCAACGTTTTTAGGAACAATGGCTCCTATTACGATCACTGGTTTTATATTATTAGTTGTGACGACGTTAGTGCTCATTCCCAATGTTCCTTGTCATCCCATTACAGTTACACCAAAAATCGGATCAAAAAAAGTTATTATCTATCTTTTAATATTTATCAACGCCTTATTGACCGTTTTAAGGGTCATCCCAGAGTGGTATGCTCTTATCATTACGCTCTTTTTAACCATTCCATTTTCAGTTCATCTATTGAAAAAAGTTGATTATACGTTGTTATTAACGTTCTTCTCGTTCTTCATATTCACCGGCAATATGGGGCAGATGATGGTCATTAAATCTTTTGTATCAACACTCTTAAATAGTAACTTATCCGTCTATTTTACAGGATTAATCACCAGTCAGTTTATTTCAAATGTCCCTGCTTCTGTACTACTTTCAACCTTCACTGATGCTCAGTATTGGAAACCATTACTCCAATCAGTCAATGTTGGGGCCATGGGAACGTTACTTGCTTCACTAGCGAGTCTAATCACCTTTAAATTTGTCATAAAGGATTTTCCTAATCAAGGAAAAACATATATAAAAACCTACACCTTGCTTTGTGTCATTTACGTCATTATCATCACGGGTGTTGTCTTCTTAGTGTCTGGGTACTTTTAAAAAAAAGAATCTGCCAACTATCGCTGGCAGATTTTTATTTTGCATTTTTTAATATCCTTATTACATATAAGTTATTTTTTCGTTCTTGTCCGATGCTCGTTTGATTTTCATGTCCTGGATAAACTAGAGTCTCATTGTTCATCCATCCAAATAAATCTACGATTGATTTTTCAAGATGTTTTTGTGATCCTGATATTAAATCTGTTCTTCCAAGATCACCTTCAAATAAGGTGTCTCCTGAGAACAACATATTCTGATAAAGGTAACACGAACTTCCCATCGTATGACCCGGTGTATGATAGAGTGTCAATTTATCTTTGCCAAATTCAATCGTATCTAAATGTTTTAACTCGATGATAGCTATGTCATCTTTAATTCGAAAAGAACTTCCAAACATCGTTGAATAATTCAGTTTATCATCTGATAACATTGGTTTATCTGCCGAGTGAATGAATACGGTGAAACTATATTTTTTCGCAAGTAATCTAATATCACGGATATGATCAAAATGGCCGTGTGTTAGGAGTACTTTTGAAAGTTTCAATTGATGAAGTTCGATGTAAGCTAATATTTCTTCACCGTTAAACCCTGGATCAATGACAATACATTCTTCTTTATACGCTATCAAATAAGAATTAATACTTGCGTTATTTTGATGAAAAATAATCGGTTTCATTATTTAACCAAATAAGCGGCACCATACATGCCTGCGTCATTTCCTAAAGAAGCAATAACCATTTTTTGGTCTTTGATAAAAGGTAATACATAAGGATAATAATGTGTTTTAATTTTATCAAGTAAGAATTCACCGGCATTTGAAACGCCACCACCGAAGATAAATAATTCTGGGTTCAAAGTAAAGGTGACTAGACTCATCGCATAGGCTAAATAATTAGCGGCCTCTTCAATAACTTCAAGGGCAATTTCGTCCCCTTGTTTAGCCATATCAAATACCCTTTTCGCACTAAAATTATCGTATTGTCTTAACGTACTTTTTTGATTTGATTCTTTAAGTTTTAATTTGGCTAAATTAACGATGCCTGTGGCAGAAGTGACGGTTTCAGTACATCCTGTTTTTCCGCAATTACAAGGTAAATTATGTTTACGGTCAATGAGCATATGCCCTAATTCTCCGCCAACCCCATTTAGACCATCAACGATTTTACCATCCACTAAAATACCGCCACCGACGCCAGTTCCCAAGGTAAACATTACAACATTTTTATAACCTTTACCACTGCCTTGAAATACTTCTCCGGCACAGGCAACATTCGCATCATTTGATACACGAATGGTTACTTCACGGTAAGGAAAATATTGATAAAACTCTTCAACGACATTTTTTTCTCCCCAACCAAGATTCACGCAGTTTAAAACGACGCCATCACTGACGGGACCTGGTACACCAAAACCAATGCCTTCAATGTTAGTAACATCGACCCTATTGATAATAGATGTTGCTATATCTTTTAAAATAAACTCACCGTTATGACTTCTATCGGTTGGAATATCCCATTTGTCAATTAAAATTCCTTGTAAGTCGAAACGTCCAATTTTAATGGATGTTCCACCCACATCTACTCCTAATAAATATCTATTCATTCAATTCACCATCCCAACAATAATTATACCATGAAATAATATTTTCTATAGTGGCGATTAAGCCCTAAAAAAGAAAAAAACTTCGATAATCGAAGTTACTTTTTCTCGCGATGAACTGTTTGCTTTTGACACTTGGGGCAATATTTTTTTACGTCCATACGATCAGGATGCAGTTTTTTATTTCTTGTCGTGCTATAGTTTTCTTCTTTGCATTCAGTACACTTCAAAATAATTTGCGTTCTCATAACAAATCCTCCATTCAGCCACTTATATATTTTATCTTTTATTGTCAAAAAATGCAAGTATTTAATTTGTCAAATACAATTGCAGGTTGGTAATAAAGCGTCCAAAATGGGATTTGACCATTTTGGACGCACCATTCACTTATTTTATAACACGAATCCGGAAAATGCCACTAATAGAATTAAGTTCTTTTTGAATCTCTTCGATAGAAGCATTATCAATATCATAAACAGTATAAGCAACGTCACCTCGAACATTATTAACGAGTTTCGTTATTTTTGTTTTTGGGTTCTTACTGATTAGTTCAGTTAAGGTGTTGAGTAACGTTGGTTTGTTTTCATGTAAAATAGCCAGTCTAACATCACTTTCACAAAGAGGAAGGTCACAAGCAGGGAAATTGACGGAATTAGCGATAGAGCCTGTTTCTGCGTAATTCATGAGTTGTCTTACCGCCATCATCGCACAGTTGTCTTCGCTTTCTTCTGTTGAAGCCCCTAAATGCGGAATACATAAGACGCCTTCCATATTCGCTGTTCTTGGATTTGGAAAATCAGTCACATATTTCCGAACCTTTTTTGCTTGGAGTGCTTTTTCCATCGCATCATCATCCACTAAGGAATCGCGTGAGTAATTGAGAATAACAACGCCATCTTTCATTAAAGAAAGCGTTTCTTGATTAATCATTCCTTTGGTATCTGGCGTCAATGGAACATGTAATGTGATAAAATCACTTAACGTATATAATTCATCAAGAGAATCGCAAAATGTAAAATCAGTTGGTAAGAGATGACGTCTTTCTTCGGTGAAGTAAACATCAAATCCATACACTTTCATCCCTAATGCATGACAAGCGTTGGCAACTAATATTCCGATTGCGCCCAACCCAACGATCCCAATGGATTTACCTAAAATTTCAGTTCCACCAAATTGAGCTTTTGCTTTTTCAACTGTTTTTGCGATTTCTGGGTCAGATGCATTATTATGAACCCAGTTTAAACCGCCGTGAATATCGCGAACGCTCATAAGCATTCCGGCTAATACAAGTTCTTTAACGCCGTTGGCGTTCGCGCCGGGGGTATTAAAGACAACGATTCCAGCTTTAGCAAACTTATCTAAAGGAATATTATTGACGCCGGCACCAGCTCGACCGACTGCGATTAAATTATGAGGAATTTCCATGTCGTGCATCACGGCACTTCTAACAAGAATAAGGTCAGACTCATGAACATCTTTCGTAATTTCATAGTTCTTAGAGAGCAGGTTTAATCCAAATTGAGAGATATTATTCAGGCAATGTAATTTCATTTTATCACCTATTGTACATGCTTGGCTTCAAAAGCCTTCATGAAGTCAACTAAAGCAATGACGCCTTCAATGGGCATTGCATTATAAATACTAGCACGCATACCGCCAACAGAACGATGACCTTTTAAGTTGTCAAAGCCCGCTGCTTTCGCTTCTTTAATAAATAAATCGTCTATTTCTTGATTGCCTGTTACAAAGGTAACATTCATTAACGAACGATCTTTTTTTACAACGTTGCCTTTAAAGAGTTTGCTTTGATCTAAGTAATCATAGATAACGGCTGCTTTTTTCTCATTATAGGCTTTCATTGCGGGTAATCCACCTTGTTCAAGCAACCATTTGAAGACTAAACCACAAATATAAATGCCATAGGTTGGTGGGGTATTATACATGGAATTATTTTCTGAGTGGGTAATATATTTTAACATGGTCGGTGTTTGAGGTAAGGTATCTTCAGTTAAGAGATCATTACGAATAATGACGATTAATGTTCCTGCAGGACCTATATTTTTTTGTGCCCCGGCATAGATTAAACCGTACTTTGAGACATCCACCGGTTCTGATAAGATACAAGAAGACATATCCGCAACCAATACTTTGCCTTTAGAATTGGGAATTTTATGAAATTTCGTCCCAAATATCGTATTGTTATCGCAGAAATGAAGATAATCGGCGTCAGGCGAAATCGGTAAATCATCACAATCAGGGATATAAGAGAAAGCTTTATCTTCAGAACTTGCGACTTTATTCGAAGTACCAAATATTTTAGCTTCTTCATAAGCTTTTTTAGCCCATTGTCCTGTCACAATGTAATCACCAACACGGTTTTTCATTAAATTCATCGGGACCATGGCGAATTGCATGTGTCCGCCGCCTTGTAAGAATAGAATTGTGTAATTATCAGGAATGTTCATGAGTTTCTTTAAATCAGCTTTTGCAGTTTCCAAGATTGATTCAAATATTTTTGAACGGTGACTCATTTCCATAACTGACATGCCTGAACCTTCATAGTCAAGCATTTGTTCAGCCGCTTTTTTTAATACTGCTTCCGGTAATACGGCAGGACCGGCAGAAAAGTTATAAACTCTTTTCATTGTGTACCCCTTTCAATTATTTTATTTTTCGACACTCTAAATAATATCTTTTTTCTGATGCCTCTCCCATAGAAAATGATTTTCTAGGAAGAACACCATAATGTGCAACGTATTCAAAAATATCAGATTTATCGATGGGTGGCAATGTGATACCAATTGCGTTCGGATGCTTTTTACAGATGGATAATAACGAGTCTTCACCATGAACATAATCGACTTCAACCTCTTTGTGATTTGATAGGTAATCATCAATATAGTCTTGTACTAAGCGAATCGCTTCAGGTGCGTTATTGGTGATTGGAAAATCGATTTTTTTGGTTTTTTGATGAACGATAAAACAATCGGAAGAACCATTCGCTAGTTTCATTAAACCGTCGATGAAATCTTCATTCGCATGAAATAAAACGCGGTGAATGGGTTCGAATTCTAACCCTTCGTCATGAATGTTAATGAGTTCAACCATCGCATAGCGACTCGGATGTGTCATTCTTTCTCTTTCATTAAGCGTTGGCTTTATTAGTTCCCAGCAAGCTTTAGCAGTCGCTAAAGAATGGTTACCATCACCGACGATAAATAAAAGATTATCTTTTATGAGTTTTTCTAAATCAGAGATAATATTTTTTGTCTCATCAATTTGATAGCCTATTAAGTGACCACCGTTCATGTTCAACTCAAAATCATAAATTTTCGAAAAATCATGGCGTCTTTGATAAAGATTTTCAATGATATGTAAATCACGATCATCCATGAGGAGTTGAATATGAGGAATTTCTAGTAGTGCATCTTTTCTAATTTTTACACGTGGTGGTATTCGTGATACAACCGTTTTTTCTGTTGCACGAATGAGTGAATTGGTTTTTTCAGAATAATCATAAGCATCTAAATCAACGCTAATGACTAACCCTAAACGTCTTTCATTATAAGCAGTCTTTCGATCAACTAAGACAAAACATTCTTTAGGTTCTTCAAAGTTACCGTCTTGAAGGTATTGTTTCATATGTTGATTAATTGATTGAATTCTTTCGTCCTCATTTTTACCTAAATAGACTTCTGGATAAATCATCTGTAACGTTGAAGGAGAATCCTTCACCAATTCAGAAAGTTCTTGCCAATACTCAGGTTCGCTTGTGAATTGGTCACAAGCAATGACTGACCATTTTTTGAGGTCAATCGACTGTTTTGGCAATAAAATTTTTGGTGCTTTAATCACATTCATTCCAAATCTCCAAATTATACGCCTTGTTGTAACATGGCTTGATAAACTTTGATAAATCCGGCAATATTAGCACCTGTTACTAAATCATCAGGTTTGCCTGTATACATCATAGAAGCTTCATGACATTTTCTGAATATATTTTTCATAATTTCATGTAGTTTTGCATCTACTTCTTCAAATGTCCAGTTTAAGAACATCGCATTTTGAGTCATTTCTAAACCAGAAACAGCAACCCCACCGGCATTTGAAGCTTTACCAGGCGCGAATAAGATATGGTTATCTTGGAAATATTTCGTTGCTTCAATCGTAGTAGGCATATTTGCGCCTTCTGCGACCAACCAACAACCTTTAGAAACAAGTTCTTTAGCAGAATCTAAATAGATTTCGTTTTGTGTAGCGCAAGGCATTGCGATATCACATGGAATTTTCCAAATGTCTTTAGTGGTTGGACTGAATGTTGCTTCTGGATGATAAGCTCTATATTTGTCCATCACAACAGAATTTGTTTTAGCTAACGTTTTGATGAGTTCAAGGTCAATGCCATTTTCATCGCGAATAACGCCAGAAATATCACTCATGCCAACGACTTTTCCGCCGAGTTCGTGAACTTTTTCTGCAGCCATGGACCCAACTTTACCAGCACCACTGATAATGACTCTTTTATCTTTAAATGTATCATTTTTAAAGGCTTTTAACATTTCTTCAACGAAGTAACATAATCCATAACCTGTAGCTTCTGCTCTACCTAAAGATCCACCAGATTCAATGCCTTTAGAAGTAAAGGTTCCACTGAATTCATTTTGAATTCGCTTGTACATGCCATACATATAACCAATTTCTCGAGCTCCTACACCTAAATCACCGGCTGGAACGTCCATTCTTGGGCCGATATGACGGTATAATTCAAGAATATAGTTTTGGCAAAATCTCATAATTTCATTATCACTTTTGCCAGAAGGATCAAAATCAGATCCACCTTTTGCTCCACCCATCGGTAGACCTGTTAAAGAGTTTTTAAAAGTTTGTTCAAAACCTAAAAATTTCATAATTGATTCATTGACGGAATGATGGAAACGAATACCACCTTTGTAAGGTCCAATTGCTGAGTTATATTGAACTCTCATTGCGCGGTTTACTTGAACGTTACCAGCGTCATCAACCCAAGAAACTCGGAATTTGATGATTCTTTCTGGTTCGACGATTCTTTCAATAATCGCATTTTTTTGAATTCTTGGATCTTTTTCTACAAGCATATCCATTGAAGTTAAAAATTCTTCAACTGCTTGAAGAAACTCTGGTTGATCATGATACCTTTGGGACAATTTTGCATAGAAATCATTGAGATACGTACTTTTAAACAATTTGAATTACCTCTCTTGTCTATTATAGTATGCGATTAATCGCATGGATTCACGTAACAAAAATTGACGGTATGGCTAATTCGCCGTCATCACTTAAGTTTATCCTCGGTATTTCGTTTGATAATCGCCTGACGTGTAAAAAAAAGTCTCAGGTTGAACGATTATTACAAGGATTTGAATCAAATTCTTCACCGAACTCTATTATACAATGAAAGCGCTTTATTAACAAGCCTAAAATTTACGATAATGTCTTATTCTTAAGCATTTATTTATTAAAATAAATAGAGAATGCCTTATTGTAATTTCAGGGATATCAATTTTAAAATTTATTATAAATATAGTATAATAGATAACAGGTGATAAAATGACTCATAGAAATTTAACAAGACCCCTAATGATAGGTAATCTTCAAATGGGTGGTAATGATCGAATCCTCATACAAAGTATGACAACGACGAAAACAAAAGATGTGGAAAGTACTATTAGACAAATATATGCCCTAGAAACCGCAGGTTGTGAAATTGTTCGGGTTGCTGTTTTAGATATGGAAGATGCAAAAGCGATTGGGTTAATCAAAAAATTGATTCATATTCCTTTGGTTGCAGATATTCATTTTGATTACCGTCTCGCTTTAGAAGCAATTAATCAAAATGTAGATAAAATCAGAATCAATCCTGGCAATATCGGTTCTGACGACCACGTTAAATTGGTCGCTAATGCTTGTAAAGCTAAGAATATTCCAATACGAATCGGCATTAATTCAGGTTCGCTTGAACAAAGTATTTTAGAAAAATACGGTTCTCCTACGCCTGAAGCCATGATTGAATCAGCGAAATACCATGTTGGATTATTAGAAAAATTTGATTTTTATGACATTGCTATTTCATTAAAATCGACCGATATGATTTCAACCATCAAAGCTTATGAATTAGCGAGTGAAATCTTCCCTTATCCTCTTCATTTAGGGATTACTGAAGCTGGAACAGTGGTAGGAGGAACAATTAAGAGCGCAGCTGGTTTAGGTGTCTTAATTTATAAAGGCATTGGTTCAACAATCCGCGTTTCACTAACGGCTGATCCCGTTGAAGAAATCAAAGTCGCAAAAGAATTATTATCGAATTTCGGATTATACAAAAAACCGAAATTGGTCAGTTGTCCGACATGTGGTCGGATTCAATATGACATGATTCCAATTGCGACTGAAATTGAAAAATTTCTAGACACCATTGATAAAGACATTACCGTCGCTATCATGGGATGTGCCGTCAATGGACCTGGCGAAGCAAAGGGCGCAAATATTGCGATTGCGGGTGGTAAAGCGGAAGCATTACTTTATGTCAACGGCGAAAAAATAAAGAAAGTCAAACAAGCCGATATTGTAGAGACGTTGAAACAAGCGATAGTCGATTATTAAAACAAAGTGCCACCAAAGAATTGGTGGCACATTTTTTATGCAATTTTCACGATTACCTTTTCTAAATCAGTTCTTGAAGCAACTTCTACAACCGATACAATAAGAAGCATTAAAATCATAAATTGAGGCATTAAATAGACGTTATCAACTAACCCATGTGCATGAGCGCCTAAGAGCGCAGCTGCTAAGAAGAAATTTTCTACCTTAAACTTACCGAGGGTAATTTTAAATTGTTGAAATAATTGAATTACGAGCGAACCTGCTCCAATGATTCCCATGGTCGCTAACACATGTAAAAACGTATTATGATACATGTTATAATCCCGTGTTCCTTCACGAGCGAAAATACCTGCTCCAAATAACGGATGTTCTTTAAATTTAGCCAGTGCATCGACCCATATTTCAATTCGACCAGTATCATCTAGCAACAAGACGCTAAACCGTTCAAAAAGAGCAGAAAATAAGTCTAGACCCGCCCATACAATACCAGCAAAAACAAGGCCAGTTACAACAACTAATACGAGAATTTTCCACCAACGGTGCGACTTATAAAGCGTCATGAAGACTAATATCGGAAAGAGCCCGATAAAGGCAACAATGCCGCCTCTTGAAATTGTAAATAAAAGCATTAACATTTGAAATATCGCCACGGGAATCCAAAAATACCCATATTTAGCCGTTCTGATATAGTAGAATGTGATTGAAATAAACATAATTAAATAAGTAGCGACGTAATTGGAAATACCCCAGCCAAGATTAATGAGTTTATGTTCAACGGCGTAAACAACATCTTCGACTTTAAAGTAAAAAAGAAGTGTTTCTAAACTCACTAAAATACCGAGAATTAACATTAGTTTCATTAAATAAGCTATATGATTGCCTTCAAGTGTATTCACATAAAATAAGTAAAATAAGGCATATAGTAAGCCAACGGATGCATAGAACCAATAGTATAGCGATAACTCTTTGGCATTAATGCTTGATAATAACATGGCCACAAACATGATTAAAACACCGATAAGCATTTTACCTTTAACAAATTTAACTTTGTAGATAATACTATGTATAATCATGCCCCCGACGATTGAAACAGGAGTTAAGTAAATAAATAAAGGGGCTGTATCAAATGACCAATTCGTTTGTGACACCATAAAAAGGGCATTGAGTAATAATGGAACAGTAGGCATCGGATCTTTAAATAAAACAAAGACTAAAAATAACAAAACTAAAACAATTGGAATCCCAATGTGTTCCAAATTATTGTTCCATATAAAGAGTGTAAAAGTACTCATGAGTACTAAAAAATAGGTTGAGTAGGTAAAACCGATTATTTTTTTCATTAGTATCCTCACTAGTCTATCAATATCTTACCAAAAATGAGGAAAAAAGTCACGAATAACTGTTGATAATAAAATATTACTTTTTCACAATAAATCGTTGGTTCATCGGTAAAAAGTCTTTTGTTCCGGGTTCTTCTATAAGACTACCAAAAGGCATTTGAGCAATCAGTTTCCATGCCTTTGGCACATTAAAAGCCACTTTAACTTCTTCTTCAATGAGTTCAGTATAATGCTGTAATGACGCCCCATATCCGAGTTCGGTCAATACCAACCAGATATTTGATTGTAACATGCCGGTTTGTTGCTCAACCCAATTTTCAATATTGTGTCGATATAAAGGAAATTTATCTTCTAGATTTTTTGTGATTTCTAAATGATCAAAAAACAGAATGGTGCCATAGGCATCATCAAACGTTTTGATTTTTTTACTCGTTTTTGGAAACTGAGTCTCTGGAACTATTTTTCTTAAAGACTCTAATACAATCTCCCAAAGTTGGTGATGTTGATTACCCAGTAACAACATGGCCGTTTGACTTTGAGCATTGAATGAACTAGGCGTATGTTTGATAGCATCAAATAGCGCTTTTTCTAGCACTTCATCTGATACGATTCTGTGATTTCCTAATAACCGGTGTGATCTTCTTTTGATAATTGCATCTATAACGTTCATGGATTCCTCCTAAATAATTAATTAACACTTCAAGTATATTAAAAAATAGGAGTCAAAGCAAATTATACGCTTAAAAAAAAGACCGGCGCGGCCGGTCTAATAAATCTATATTATCGTTACAAAGACATTAATAATTTGTTTTAGAATATTGTTATCATAGAGCCATTTTGATAGCCTAAAACCTTCTTCACCCAGTTGCATGTCATTTTGGACGAAAGTTCCAATCGCTTCATTGATAGCAGGAATGGTTAATACTAATCCTAATACAAATAATAAGATAAAGATAGCAAGTCCGACTTTTACAATTCCAAATAAAAGGCCAAGGACTTTATCGATTTGCTTAATAACAGGAATACTTGTTATCATTTTAGCTAAAATTTTAAGCAAGAAGAAAACAATCATCGATCCAAAGAATAAAACGATAAAGGCTATGACTAACAATGCCAAACTTTTAATAATGGGTGTCATCGTATCAACCAAGGTCGTTGACATGGTTTCAACGTCAATAGCACTTGCAATCCACTCAATCATAAATCTTGGTAAGTTCATGCCATCAAACGCTTGTTCAACAGTTTCTAAGCGGTTTTCATAGGTGAATTCAGCGGCGAACATCGAAGATCTTGTTAATAAATAATCATAGATCTTAATGCCAATGGATTCGCCAATCCATTTATCTAAAACCGTGGAAAAAGGTCGAGCAAGGATAATCGAAGCAATGAGGCCAAAAAGGCTAGAAGCCATTTCAACTGCTTTAACTAAGAATCCTTTCTTCCATCCAAAATAAGCAAATAAAAGCACAGCGACAACGATAACGACGTCAATAACACCAAACAAGTTAAATATATTCATAATTCATCCCCCAATGGATTGACTATTGATTTTCTTTCAAGTAATCCTTGTAAGTAAGAATCATTTTCTTCGCAGCGTATACTTCATCAATCCGAGAGATTGGCGTTGTATGAGGTGCAAGTTTCATCATTTGTGGATCAGTAATAGCTTCTTTTGCGACTTTCTTCATGACTTCGATAAAACTATCTAACGTTTGTTTCGATTCCGTTTCTGTAGGTTCAATCATGATGGATTGATGGAATAATAATGGGAAGTAAATCGTTGGAGCGTGAACGCCATAATCAAGCAATCGTTTCGCAACATCTAAGGTTGTTACACCAGTCGATTGATCTTTTAAGCCATCAAAGACACATTCATGCATTGAGAATCCTTTGATTGGTAAATTGAATTCTTCTTCCAAATGAACTCTAACATAGTTGGCATTGAGTGTCGATAGACAGCCTACTTGACGTAAGTTCTCTTTTCCAAGTGTCATGATATAAACATACGCTCTGAGCCATACTTTGAAATTACCATAAAAGCCAGATACAGAGCCAATTGAATCTTTATTCCAATCTAAGAAATAATGATTATCCAATTTATTAATTTGTGGATTTGGTAAGTAAGGCACTAAGAATTCTTTAACGCCAACCGGTCCAGATCCGGGTCCGCCACCACCATGTGGAGTTGAGAAGGTTTTATGAAGATTGATATGCATGATATCAAATCCCATATCTCCAGGACGAACAATGCCTAATAAAGCATTGAGGTTTGCGCCATCATAATACATTAATCCACCAGCTTCGTGAACAAGACGAGAAATTTCAATAATGTCTTTTTCAAAAATACCTAAAGTATTCGGATTAGTAAGCATCATTCCAGCCACTTCATCGGATAATGCGGCTTTTAACTGTTCTAAATCAACCGTTCCTTCTGGTGTTGATTCAATTTCGATAATATCAAATCCGCAAATTGTCGCACTGGCAGGATTGGTTCCATGGGCTGAATCAGGAACAATCACTTTCGTTCGTTTGAAATCGCCTCTTTGGAGATGATATTCCTTCATAATCATTAATCCCGTTAATTCGCCATGCGCTCCAGCAAAAGGATTAAGCGTATAAGAATGTAATCCAGAGATTTCTGAAAGCATGGATTGAAGTTCATAATAAATCCGTAAAATGCCTTGTGTATCGGAAGCTTTTTGAAGCGGATGAATGCTATTGAAGGCTTTCATCGCTGCGATTTCTTCATTGATCTTTGGATTGTATTTCATCGTGCATGATCCTAAAGGATAAAAACCAGTTTCTACACCAAAGTTTTTATGAGAAATGTTTGTATAATGACGAATGACATCAAGTTCAGATACTTCAGGCAATGCCGGTACTTCTTTTCTTAATAAAGAAGCATCAAGGCTTGATAGGTTATATCCGGAGATTTCTGAGTTAGGAAGTGTAAATCCTACTCTACCTGGAACTGATATTTCAAATATTAGATGGTCGTAATTTTTCATGATAGACCTCCTAACAACGAAACTAAGTGATTAATTTCAGCTTTGGACCGTTTTTCTGTCACACAGAAGTTAACGACATTTTGATATTTTTCATCAAAATCACCTAAGTTAACAGCACCGAAAATGCCGTGGTCCGAGAGATGTTTTTGAATCATTTCAACATTCAAATGTGTATGTAGTACGAATTCTTTTAAGAAAGGTTTATTAAATACAGGTTTAAATTTTCCTGTAGCGATGAGTTGATCATAGAGATAATGTGCACCAGTGTAAGAAAGTTCATTGACTTGTTTTAATCCCTTTGGTCCCATTAAACTTAAATAAACAGTCGCATATAAGGCTAGTAGTGATTGATTAGAACAAATATTGGAATTGGCTTTTTCACGTCTAATATGTTGTTCTCTCGCTTGTAAAGTTAAGACAAAAGAGCGGACATGATTGCGGTCAAATGATTGACCACAAATACGACCTGGCATTTTTCTAACATGTTGTTTTTTCGTCGTTAGATAACCTAAATAAGGTCCACCAAAAGCGACTGGCATCCCTAAACTTTGACAGTCTCCGCATGCAATATCGGCATCTTCTTCACCTGGTGTTTTTATCACACCTAAAGCAGAAATATCACCGTTGATAATAAATACTGAATCATTATCATGGATGAGCTTTGAAAATCCATCATAATTTTCAATAATACCAAAGAAATTTGGTCGTTGAACGATAACGCCGGCGATGGTATCATCGAGTTTATTTTTCAATGATTCTATGTTTGCAGAACCATCTTTACTTATAAGGATATCTACTTCTAATCCTTTATATTTGGCATATGTTTTGACAACGCTCATAATATTCGGATTCACTGTATCAGACACTAGAATTTTTTTACGTTTTGTGATTGCTTCTGCCATAAACATCGCTTCAGCAGTTGCGGTTGGGCCATCATACATCGAAGCATTGGAAACATCCATGCCAGTCAAAGAAGAAATCATACTTTGATACTCAAAAATATACGTTAACGTACCTTGAGAAATCTCTGGTTGGTAGGGGGTATAAGAAGTTAAGAACTCTTGACGAGAAACAATGTGATTGATGACACTGGGTTCATAGTGATCATAAGCTCCAAGTCCCGAAAAAATCATCTTGCTTTGATTTAATTTCCCGAGTTCTTCCATATGCTTTCTTAATTCGATTTCTGATAGCGAGCTTGGAATATTGTAATCTTGATTAAACCGGACGGCAGATGGTATCACTTGAAACATACGCTCTGTATTTTTAATGCCGAGCGATTGTTTCATTTGAGTCAAATCTGCCTCCGTGTGTGGGAAGTATTTAAACATAGTGACCTACTTTGCTATTTCCTTGTAAGCTTCAGCATTCATTAAACTATTAAAATCAGATTCATTGGTATATTCTACTTTAATTAGCCAAGAAGCAAATGCATCTTTGTTAATTAATTCTGGTTCGCCGACTAAATCTTCATTCACTTCAACAACTTTACCAGATACAGGACAAATTAAATCTGAAGCGGCTTTAACAGACTCAACAGCGCCAAATTCTTTGCCTTTCTTGACATTTGCTCCAACTTCAGGAAGATCAACGAAAACAACGTTTCCTAATTGTGCTTGTGCAAAATCCGTAATACCAATGACGGCTATTTTACCTTCTTTTTTTGCCCATTCATGACTTTCAGCGTATAAAAATCCTTCTAAAACTTTGCTCATTTTAATAGATCTCCTTTATTTTTTATAATTTTTCTTAATAAATTGTTTATTACGAACAAATCCAGGAACATGTTTTGTCCGGATTTGTACAGTGATTGGAGTATCAAGTGCTGAATATTTTGCATCAATTAATGCCATGGCGATGGGTTTTTCAGCGGTAATCGAAAGGTATCCCGTCGTGATAACACCAATTTGCGTTTCACCGGAAAATACGGGATAACCTTGTCTTGGGATTGCTTTTTCTGTCAACTCAATGCCGACGACTTTTTGCGATAGTCCATCAGCCTTTTGTTTAAGAAGTGCGTCGCGTCCAATAAAGTTGCCCTTATCAAATTTGACAAACATGCCAAAGCCAGCTTCTATCGGCGTTATTTTATCACTGATTTCATGGCCATATAACGGTAATGCCGCTTCAAATCTTAAGGTATCTCTTGCGCCTAGACCGCAAGGTAAGACTTCTCCAGATTCATATAAACGATCCCAAACTAAATTAATTGCGATATGATCACCATAAATTTCAAAACCATCTTCTCCTGTATATCCAGTTCGAGAAATTAAGATATCATGGTCTTCAATTACAGCATTTGTGAATTCAAATGCACCTAAGGATGACAAGTCGATATTTAAAATTCTTTTGACAATATCTTCTGTTGCAGGTCCTTGAACCGCGACTTCTGAATAATCGTCTGAATGATTTGATATTAAAACATCAAATCCTTCGCTTTGTTCCACAATCCAGTGATAATCTTTCCCAACGTTTGAAGCATTCACAACTAATAAAAAGGCTTCATCTGAATACTTGTAGGTGAGTAAATCATCGACGACTGTTCCATTTTCATATAACATTAAACCATAGACGACTTTACCGCTTGGTTTAGATTTCAACTCATTGGTAGTAATATATTCGACAAACTTAACTGCATCCGTCCCCTTGACATAAATCTCGCCCATATGAGAAACATCAAACATGCCCGATTTTGTCCTTACTGCCGTGTGCTCTTTGATAATGCCTTCATATTGAATTGGCATCAAATAGCCGGCAAATGGTTCCATTTTCGCATTTAAAGACACATGTTTTTCATATAAACTGGTTTTTAGAACTTCTTCCATTTCTGTCACCTCTATAGTGTAAATTATATCATAGGATATGATTGGTTAAAACAATATCTTAAGGAAATCCTCTTCTGTGAGACTCATAACAAAATCACTTAATTTAATTGTTGAAAGTACTTTTGAAAATGCTTCTTTCGTAAATTGAACATGATGAAATTTGTGGAGAAGATAATCTTGATCTCCTAAGAGAAAATAATCTCCCATTAAATTAATTTTCTTAACTTTATTATTTTTTAATTCAATTCTAAATTCTAAATAACCGGCTTTGACATAGCCTTGTTTGATGACACTGTAACCAGGATTTTTTCCAAAAACAAATTCTTCAGTTAAGTACTCTTTTTCGATTTCTTCAATTTTAACGATGTCTTCAGTTGATAATGTTATTTGTTCATCCACGAGATGTTGTTTCATATACGATTTAAAAGTTTCGATATCAATCGTTAAATGGTCAGATAGATTCGTAACGCGTTTCCTGACTGAATCAATGCCTTTGCTTTCCAGCTTCGCTGTGACTGGGGTAATTGCTTGTGCCATCACAGAAAAATCAGTCGCGAATAACATTGTTCCATGAACGATTGAACGGTCTTTGACCTTATAAAATGCATTTCCTGAAACTTTCATACCATCAATTAAAATATCATTTCTACCTGAAAATTCAGCGTTTAATCCTAATGATTTCAACACGTTAACGACTTTCCCCAAATAGTTATCAAACACAAAATCTTTATTGAAATTCGGTGTTATAAACGAAAACATGATATTCGAAAAATCAGAGTAGACACAACCGCCCCCTGATTTACGGCGATACATCATAATATTGTTTTCGCGGACATAGGGTAAATTAACTTCATTCTCAATCAATTGGTTTCTACCAAAAATGACTGAGGGTTTTACTTGCCACATAAAGAAATATTCATCTTTTGGAAAGTTTAATGCTAAATACTCTTCTGTCGCTAAATAAAAAGAGAGACGTTTAATATCCTCAAAAGGATAGTTTACATATTTCAATCAAATCACCTCATGCTTATTTTACCACAGACGAAAAAAAGAGAGTAGAAATTCTACTCTCGAGCCAAGAAATCTTTGATCCGCTTCTCAACTAATCCCGCCAAGAAAGCCGTGAACGGTTCAATATCCTTGTTGATTTTGTATTCGTCAATATTCATGAAATATTCATTTCTAATGCCTTTGGTAATTGAAACTGGTAAATAACCTTCCAATTCTAATTGATAATTCAATAATAGTCTTGCCAATCTTCCGTTTGCATCCATGAACGGATAAATTTTTAAAATTTCTAGATGCGTATATGCGGCCTTTCTTATTCCCGTTAGTTCCGGATTTGCCAGTTCTTGGAAATAATTATCCATTTTCTTAAAGATTTTCAAATACGTGGGTGGTACATGTTTCGCCCCAAGAATAAATAAATCTCGCGTTCTGTAAACGCCGCCGGGGATAATATTATCGACTAAAACCTGATGCAAATCTTTAACAATCGGTTCCGTGATTTCTTGGCGGTTAATGACGAGTTGATGCACTAACGATAAAGCATGATAATTGTTGATAATTGCTCTTCTGACAAGTTCATCTTTATCCGGGAATAAACGGGAATGGTCCTCCAACAAGAAGCATACATCTTCAAAAGAAAAGTCTCCGTTATCAAATAAAGTCGATTCAAAAATATAAAGCTTGTCGAATTCATCTTGTAGTTCGCGAAGTCTTTCTTCTGTCATTGTCTTCTTCTTGTCAATTAGAAGCTGTTTGAGATCTTCAACCTCTTGCAAATGCATAACAATCACCTCGATTTTATATTATCATAGAAAACGCTTTCTTTCAAGCCACTAACGAAAAAATTTGAGAAAAAAAAGCAACTTTAAAGTTGCTTCTTAAGCGTGAACGTTATCGTAAGCAGTTTTAACAATGTCATAAATGACATCTTTAGGTAAATCGCCATAATTGTTGGCTTTAAACCATAAGTTGTCTTTAGTTCCTTTGTTCTTGGAGATAGTAGGATATTTGATAATTAAACGAATACCCTTTTCAAGTTCGCTTCTAAAAGCCATGCGATAGTAATTTCCAAAGTTCATTAAAACAAGGAAAGGTTTTCTATCGACATAGAATGTGATTCTTTCATCAGCAAGTTTTGTGACAACATTTGGTAACTCACGAACATGCGCAACGAGCTGATCAAAAGCAGGATCAAGCGGTTTAAACATTTTAGGTTTTTCAATATAATATTCAATAGAAGAAACTTGTTTATCAGCATTAGCTGTTTTGTTAAACTCTGGGTCAACCGTAACATCTTCATAAAGAATTTCAGTTGGGTCTACATTATCTTCGCCACTGATAATTGTTTGCTCTTTTGAAACAATCATGGTTTTATTACCAGATTCTTTTTTAACAGCAACATCTTTTTTTGATTTAGCTAGCTTTTGAGCTGGTTTATCAGCGACTTTTTCATCTTCTCTTAATTCCTTAACAGAAGTTTCAACATCACCTTCATAAACATTCTTCTTTAATTTAGCGATTAAGATAAGGTGAACAATATAAATTAGAAGAGCCACGCCAATAATTAAAGGATAATTATAGGTATACATAGAAGCATATCTACCTGGGTACATCGTGTCAGTTGTGTTTTTTAAGAAATAAGCGGTAAATCCAGCACCACCCAGAATTTCAAGCGATAACAAGAAGAGGATTACTTTCTTAAATGGAGATCCTTTAACATAAGAACGAGCAGCAAAATATGCTAAGAAAACAATATTTAATAAAACAAATGCTAAACCATAGAAAATTGCAGCAGTTAGATAGGCGAATTCAACACGGAAAACCATGTACCACATTAAAACAAGTGTGTAACCTAAATATGCAATTGCAATCATAAAATTAGGTACGATTGAAACTAAAGCGACTGATCTTTTTACTTCCCCATAATTATTTTGATTGTGAATCGAAACAATTAGGAAAACCAATCCTAAAACGAACACTAACGCACCAATTCCACCTTTAATGTATAACTCAAAAGTTGTCATTTGTGTGAGTGGTAATCCCCATTGGGCCACATTATTCCAAGGTACAATTACTGCGCCAGCCAATAGAGTCGCGAGGATGAAAATCAGGTTAGCAAAAAACTTTTTCATGGGAGCCACCTCTTTTCTAATTCTTAATATGATTATATAACGATAAGTACTTAAAGTCAACAACACTGTATGGATTATTCACCGTAGAAAAAACATTTCATATTTATATATTTTTTTGATTTAAAATAATATCCAATAATTTCATAAATCATAATAAAAAGGTTCGCTTTTTGACCAAAAATGACAATATTTTGGTGGTATTACCATCATTTTTAGCTTTCAAATATTCATTTTAGGTATTTATTTCTTTTCATAAAAACAAGGTGATTATTGGTATAATTTTGCTGTTTTTGTTTAAAATTGGTGGATTTACCAATCTCAACAATGAATTTAATAGTACATATATTGACAACAAAAATGAATGGTGTTAATATGAGTTTAGAAAGCCTTTAGGAGGGGTGAATATGCAAGTACTGAAAGAATCCGTTAAAAAAGCTATTTTAACTGGAGCGGTTCAAGAGTTTTTTGAAAATGGTTACCAAAACGCAAACATGCGTCGAATTGCAGATAGTGCAAATATTACTGTAGGAAATATTTATCGTTATTTCGATAACAAAGAGGATTTATTTAATGCAGTTCTGCAACCTGCAAAACGCGCAATTGATGACTTAGAGTCCTTTGATAAAAAATTGCACATTACACATATTGAAAACCAAAAAGAAGCAATTCAAATCGTTACTTATGTCATCAATGTTTTAAGACCTTACACCAAAGAAATTTTCATCATGATTTTCAACTCAAACGGCACACATTACCAACAAGTGAAATCACAACTAGAAAGTCTTGTGATTACAAAAGTTAAAGAGTATTCTCCAGGAGTATTCTCTGACTACTTGCTCAAAGTTGTTGCGTCAAGTTTCATTCAAGCATTATTCGTTGTCTTCAAGGATAATGTCAATGACATCAAGAAGATTCAAGAAATTATTATTCAATTAATTGTCTTCTTCTTCCGCGACGTACAAAACCGTTTATTCTAAAAAAAACACAAAAAAACTCCTCATAATTTTTGGGGAGTTTTTTTGTATATTTTTATTCTAAAGTCTCAAGAATTTTCGTATCAATCTTTCCGATAATTGTTTTTGGCATTTTGTCCAAATATACAATTGACTTCGGAACAGCATATATTGATAATTCAGCTTTAATCATTTGTTTGATTTCATCATCCGTCACTTTTATTTCTGCTCCAGGTTTTATAGTAACGAATAACTTAATCATATTGCCACGTTCTTGATCTTTAACCCCCACAGCAGCTACTTCTGATATGCCAGGCAACGCTGATACAAGCGTCTCTATCTCAGAGGGTAAAACCGGCATTCCCGAAACTTTGATGATTCTTTTCAAGCGTTGTTTAAATACGACGTAACCTTCATCATCAATCATTCCATAATCACCGGTTAAAACGTAGATCTTATCATCTATTTTTTTAAAAGTTGAGGACGTTGCCAATTTATCATGAAGGTAGCCATTCATCCTGGTTGGACCAGATACAGCAATTTCACCTAATGTATTGACAGGTAATACTTCTTTAGTTTCCAAATCGACGATTTTGATATCAATGCCAGGAAGTGGTTTTCCGACAGTTCCTAATTTCTGTTCAAATATCGTATTTACTGCGCAGACAGTTACTACTTCGGTTAATCCGTATCCTTCTAGCAATTGTGCATGAGAGTTATTTTCAGCCATCACTTTATTAAAGCGTTCCTTTAGTGTTGGGCTCACATAATCTCCCCCAACAAAAGCTTGTTTAAGATTTTTTAAGTGTGGTCCGGCAAAATCATTGGTGTTTAGTAAAGCTTCGAATAAAGTAGGCACACCGATAAGATAGTTAATTTGATTCTTTTTAATTAGACTAATGGTATCTTTTGCATTAAATTTAGGCATGAGTGTATCAACACCGCCATAGACTAACATGGCATGCACGCCCATACAGAGTCCAAACCCATGAAACATAGGAAGAACTGCGAGCATATGTTTGTTTTCAAAATCATGTTCGTCTAAAATATATTCCGTTTGATTGGCCAAAGAGTTGATAGAAAAATGTGACAGTTCAATGGTTTTAGGTGTACCGCTGGTTCCACCACTATGGAGATAGACGGCTGAAGTCTTTGAATCAACTGATGCCGTTTCGATATGACCATTTTTTTCAATTAATTTTTTATAAGGAATAACAAGATTATCAACTTGGATGTTTGCTAAGCGTTTTTTGTTAATGACTTTATATCCGACTTTTTTTATAAGGCCAAAGGAATCAACGGGAGTCACTAAAATCAAAGGAACGTTTAATTCTTTTGTCATCAAGTGATAAGTGTCATAAAATGTATCCACTACCATCAGTAATTTCGAGTTAGTTTCTATCATTTGCGTTTTTAATTGTTTGACAGGGGTTAATGGATGAACCATATGACAAATAGCCCCAAGCTTTACTCCTGCATAAAATGTATAGATGACTTCAAAAACATTTGGCATACATATGGTGATGACATTGCCTTTTTTTATCCCAAGTTGAGATAATCCAAAAGCGGATTTATCAATATTTTGTAACAAATCAAAATAGGTAATTCGTTTTCCCATGAATTGTAAAGCGATAAAATTCGGGTTTTGATTTGCTCTTGAAGCAATGACTTCATATAAAGATTGATTGACGTTCATAGAGACCCCCACCACTTAAAATGAATATCCTAAAAAGTAACCTACGATAAAAATAATACCCGCTAAAATCACTTGATGAGTGACAAAGATAATCAATGATTTTTGACCAGCAAAGGTAAAGGGTCGGTTCCATTTTTTGTCCCAAGCAGGTAATAAACTCACTCTGTTTGTATAGAATACTTTGCCCATTACTGTTCCAATCATAATCACGCCGACATAAGGAATAACGCCAAAAAAATCAGCTCCATATCCTTTTAGGCCAATGATGATCTCCCAAAAATTTGATAGAGTAACCGTATTGTAATAAGAGACTCTATCCCACTGGATAACAACACCAAGTCCAACAATAATCAATCCTATCAATAAAATAAAAATATTATTATCCCACAATTTGCGTAAATAATAAATAAAAAGTGTACCTACTGCAAACATATGGATAATGCCAAAGAATATGCCGATAGCCAAACCAGTGACTGATTCAAGTGTCATTGTGATAACAGAGATAATAACCGCAACAAGAAGCAATTTTAAGCCTCTTGATAGATTCGAACGACTGAAGGTAAAACTAATACCTGAAACTAACAAAAATATCGCTACAAAAACCCAATGTCCATACTCACGAAGTGTAGATGACCAATAAGATTGGGCAAATTCGACCCAATTTTCAATAATCGGATTATTTACTTGATGATAGTTTGAAAACCAGTAAGGAAGGCTTTTCAAATCATACATCAAATGATCCCAAACCATCATAATAATCGAGAATCCTCGTAAAAAGTCCAATTCCCATATTCTTTTCGTTTTTGTCATGTCGATACCACCCTATATTTTATCAAATTATATTATATATAAGCCTCTTTGTCAAAACCTCATGAGATAATTACGATTATTTTTTCATTTCACCAATAATTTCGTTACTACTATCGTATATTAAGTGAATCAAAATATATTTAGGAGGTCACACAATGAAAAAATTAATCATTAGTCTTATGATGCTAGCATCGGTTATAACCATTGCAGCATGTTCATCTTCTCCTGCAGAAGTATTTGCAGCGACCGATGACGTATTCGCATTTCAAGCAATATCAGCGACAGAAATATTAGCTGTGGATCAAGCAAATCAAGAAATTGCCTTAGATTTAAGTTACACTTTATTAGAAGATACAGAAACGACTGAAGACGAACCTATCGTCGCAGACGAAATTGATGTCTTAGATAAATATCTATCTATGATGGATTTATACCTTGGCGATAACAATGGATTAAATGTATCTGTTGAAACATCGGATGATTTAGATTACGCTTATAAAGTCACTTTCACTTCGAAAACTTTAAGCGGCGTTGATGCAACTTACATTTTATATTATAACGAAGTATTGTATGAAGAAAGTGATGAAACAACTGAACCAGTTACGACAGAACCTGAAACAACTGAAGATACGACAACTGAAACAAATCCACTTTCTTATCAAGATCAAGAAAAAGATAGACTCCGTGAGAAATCTTTTGAATTTAACGACGTTGAAGACGATGATGTCGTCTATGTATTGTCTGGTAAATTAATTATCGGCGAAAACGAGTATTTCCTAGAAGGTAAAAAAGTCGTTGATGAAGACTCTGAAATTCTAATTTTAAGATCATGGGTAGATCATGACAACTTTGTAAAAGTTCGTTATCAATCTGAAGATGGTAAAATGAAATTCTTCTATGAAATTGTTGAAGAAGGAATTATCATTAACAAATCAAAAATCATGATTTTAAATGAAGACGGCAGACTCATGGCGAAACTCGATTTCGTTGAAGGAGAAGCAAAAGGTCGTTATGAATTTAGAACGATCACTGAAGAAAATGTTACCTATATCAAAATTAAATATAATACCGTTGATTTAGAAGGTAATGAGGAAAGAGGATTAATTCACATAACAGCAACTTATGATGAACTAACCAATGAAACAACCTATGAATATACGGTAAGACCTGAGAATAATCAAAATAAAGAATTTAAATACAATCATCGTCATGAAGATCATCGCGGTGATAGCAATCGACCAGAAAATCCTGGTATGCGTGGATAATATTTAATACGCTGTTAAAGCCCTTTGATAATTATGATATAATAGTCATCGAAATGAGGTGGTGACATGCCAAACTTCGATGACTATATCGAACGGCTCAAACACAAAGACAATGAAGCCTTTGAGTATATCTATGAACACACAAAAAGAGGAGTCTATTCCATCATTGTCGCGATTGTAAAAGATCGTCAAATGACTGAAGATTTAATGCAAGACACCTATATTAAGATGTTAAAAAGTATCAATCAATACCAAGTCGGTCGTAATTTTAACGCATGGATAACTCAAATCGCTAAAAACACCGCTTTGGATTATTATCGCAAGCAACAAAAGACGACATTAGTAGACCCCATTGAAGATATTAATATCATTGATAGGGAACAATCCAATGATAATCAAAATGATTATACAATAGAAGAAATGGTTAAGTCGCTCGATATGGAAGAAAGAGAAATCGTTTTACTCCATATTGTATCTGACATGACATTCAAAACAATTTCTGAAATCGTTAATAAACCATTAGGAACAGTTTTATGGATCTACCAAAAAGCTTTAAAGAAAATAAAAAAAGCATTAAGAGAGGAGCCATCATGAGAAATAAAGACGTGAAAATGCTGATAAAAAAAGCAGCTTTAAAATCGATGCCTGAAGTCATTGATAAAATAGACCTTGATCTTGTGATGGATGATTACATTGAACGTCCTCTCAAGAGAAAAACAATTTCATTTAATTTTACAAAAGTCATGAAATTTGCAAGTCTCATTCTTATATTTAGTATTACTTCTATTTTTATCTATCAACAATTACAAAATCCAAGTTCTGAAATTATGGCAATGGAAACTGACGCTGAATTAATTGGCTTCCCAGCGATTTCAGGCGCAACACTTCTTGATGAATTAGCATTAAGTGATTTATCAATGGATATTGCATTGCCCTTAGAAATGATGCCACAAACAACCTTAATTGAAAACGAATTAACCGAATTCAATCGATATATGATGGCGATGGAAACCATGATTGGTGATAAAACAGGTTTGTCTTATGCGATTGAAGATATCAATACCAATCAATATACAAAAAAAATTGTTTATTCGACAACAGACTTATTAGGAAACTCTCTTGAATATAGTTTAATGTATCATATGGAACTGACTAACAGTGAGACGAATGAATATACGCTGAATGGTGTTATAACCATTGGTGAAAACGAGTATTTATTGGAAGGCTCCCTTAGAAAAAATGACAAAGTATCACAAGTCCGTTGGAAAGTAATGTTGGATGATAATACTTATGTTCGTATCGAAGACGTGAGCACAGACACTTTACAACAATTCAGATATTCAACTTTTGAAGATGGGGTTCAAACTAGATCTGTGCAAATGAGATTAAGATTGGTCAATAATAATGTCTTAGGGACGCTTGAGACCGCATCAAATGATGTGACAGTCAGTTATCAAATGAACCGAAATCGTCATTTGAACTCAATCGATACTGTTGCCATTCAGTACACCTATAGAAAAGGAAACGTCACTGAAAGCGGCGATATCGATGTCAATTTAGAAGAAACTTCTGAAGGCCAATACGAATATCGCTATCAGATAAAAATGATGGGTTCGAATACAGTCATTTCAGAGTATCGTGGCCCGCGTGATGATTTTTCTAACAAAGACTCGAATCCAGGAAATAATCATAACCCTAATTCAGGAGTTGACAATCCTCCAGGAAATGGTGGTATGCATGGAAAAGGGCGTCAAGAGATTACAAATCAAATCTAAAAATAAAAAACTGTCAGTCAGCGATAACGTTGAAATGACAGTTTTTTTTAATGATGATGTCCGTGATGATGATTATCTTTTACTTGATTGATGGGGTCACAATCAGGGCTTAAACATAACTCATCACATTCGAGTTCAATCGTCGCATGATGAATCCCGTTTTCACTTAATATGTGATGGATCCATTTTTGTTCCTCAACAATTTGAACTTTATCAAGATCGCTTTTCATCACTACATGAAGGGTCATGAATATGAGATTTCCTTCGAGTGTCCATGTATGAACATGATGGACTTCTTTTATATTTGAGTTTGTTTTTAGTATTGAAAGAATCGTTAAGACGTCAATGCCTTTTGGTGATTTTTCAAGAAAAATTTCAAAGATGGCTTTGATATTTTTATATACATGCGTCAAGATATAAAGGGTAAATATAATCGAAAGAATTGGATCTAATACGGGTACGTCCCAGAAAAACATGATAATGGATGAAATAAATAAAGCAACCCATCCAGCCACATCTTCAAAAAGATGAAGACTGACCATTTTTTCATTCAATGAGTGCCCTTTTGAAGTTTTAAGAGCTGCGATACCATTAATGAGAATACCGAGAATGGCGAAGCCAATTAGCCAAGGCACTTTTATTGTTTCGGGATTCATAATTCTAGGAATTGCTTCAATAATTAAGAAAATAGATCCTGCAATTAAAACTAAAGCTGATACTAATCCCCCTAAGAGTGAATAACGTGCATAACCATAGGTATAGAGGGTATCGGGTTTCTTTTTTGATTTTTCATTTAAGAACCATGAAAGACCTAACGAAATAGAATCACCAATATCATGAACCGCATCTGAAAGCAAGGCAATAGAATTGGTAAAAAGACCGCCAATGACTTCGATAATAGAGAATCCAAAATTTAATAAAAAAGCAGTTCTTAATCGGTTTTCTGATGAATTTTTTGACAAAGTATCCCTTCTTCCATCCATAATTTTACAATAAAATGACATTAATTACAATGAATCAACCTTGATATGATCGTTATCAAAAAAAAATCAAATAAAAAAAGTCCTTTAGAAGGACCCGTAATTTAAACTGGTACCAGTGGTCGGACTCGAACCGACACGCTTTTAACGGCAATGGATTTTGAGTCCATCGTGTCTACCGATTTCACCACACTGGCATAGCAATAATTATTATACACAATAAATTATAAAAATCAAAGAATTATTTCTTATTTATCCAAAAAAACCATCTTCCTATTTTAGTCTGATAATAATCTTACATTTTCTTGATAAAACCGTTAAAAAAGACCAAACATATAGTTTAGTCTTTTTGTTATAGCATTTAGTTTTATTGTTTTGAAAGTTCGAGCATTTCTTCGGTATATTGATTGGTGTAAAGTTTATAATAATGCCCATTCTTCGCAATCAATTCACGATGCGTTCCCTCTTCAATCACGTTACCTTGTTCTAAGACTAAAATACGGTCACTTGAAACAATCGTTGATAAGCGGTGGGCGACAATAAATGAAGTTCTGCCTTTTAATATCTTCGAAATGGCTGTTTGAACAGCTCTTTCTGTTTCAGTATCAACGGAGGAGGTCGCTTCATCAAGAACTAAAATCTTGGGATCAGCTAAAATCGCTCTCGCAAATGAAATAAGTTGTTTTTGACCGACCGAAAGTCTTGAACCGCCTTCACCACATTCGGTTTCGTACCCTTTTTCGAATTTCATTATAAATTCATGGGCTTCGACGGCTTTAGCAGCAGCGATAGCTTCTTCATTCGTTGATCCGATTTTACCATATTTGATGTTGTCCATGACGGTTCCGCTAAATAAATGTGGGGTTTGAAGCACATATCCTAAATTTGAGTGTAGCCATCCCATACTGCGCTCTCTATAATCAACGCCATCGATAAGAATCTGACCTTCTGTCGGTTCATAGAACCTGCAGATCAAGTTTACAATTGTTGTTTTACCCGCTCCAGTATGACCAACCAAAGCAATTGATTGACCAGCCTTAACATGTAGATTAAAATCGCTTAATACTTTCTCGCCAACATGATATTTGAATGATACGTTTTTGAAGACAATGTCACCATTTAACGGTTCAAAATTTTCACGTTTGTAATCAAACAACGTCCCATATTTTTCAATGACTTCTTCAGAGTCTTCAATGTCAGCTTTTGTTTCAATTAACGATACAATCCGTTCGGCGGACGCTTGAGCTTGTTGAAATCTTGCAAAGATGGTGGCGATATTGTTGACTGGATCAAAAAATTGCCAAACATAACCGGTAAATAAGATCAAAGTACCGATACTAATGTAATCATTATTAATAACCATGCGACCACCTGCATAGTAAATGACTGCAGTCGCTATTGAGATTAAAAATATGACGGTTGGAAAATATAATCCTTGAAAGACAGCGGCGCGAATGGATTGACGTCTCATGTCGGATGTTAATAAATCAAAATCATGGTAATTTGGTTCTTCTAAAACTAAAGTTTTAGTCGTAATAGCACCGGTAATACCTTCATTATACGCTCCGGTTATTTTTGAATTAACCTTACGAATTGAACGGTAAGACTTTAAAATGTACTTTCTAAAAAACGTCGAAATAATCATTAAAATCGGTACGATTGCAATGGTTAATAATGCTAGCTGCCAATTGACTAAGAACATGACGACTACTAGCAAAATCATCATGAATAAACCCCAAGTCAAATCAATTAATCCCCAAGATAAGATATCACTTAAATTTCGGGAATCACTGGTCATACGCGCCATAATCCACCCTACACGGGTACGATCATAATAGGAAAATGGCAACTCCTGAAGGTGACGAAACGCTTTTTTACGGATGTTGTAAGCTAATTCAGCTTGAATTTTACCTGCAAATAGAATAAACATATAAACTAAAGTTGCTTGAACAACCATAAAGACTAAATAGATTCCAATGAACATCGGAATTTTTGATAAATCCTGTGTTCCTGCTTCAAGATTTGGATTAATAATATCATCAATTGCAAATCTTGCAATGAGTGGATAAATAACATCCGTTCCCGCTAAAGCTGACATTGATAATACTGCGCCAATGACGAACTTTTTTAGAGGCTTCATGAATGAGAAAATCTTTTTCCAAACGTTCCAATCGAGCTTCTGTGAGGTAAAACTTTCTTCTTCGAACATATCTTCGTTCATATTACTCACCGTCCTCGATTTGGAAATCAATCCGAGATTGAATATCCCAAATATTTTTATATAGACCGTTTTGAGCTAACAATTGATCATGAGTTCCTGACTCAGCGATTTTTCCATGATCCAACACTAAAATACGATCAGCTTCTTTAGCTGTCGTTATTCTGTGGGTAATAATCAAAACGGTTGATTCTTTCCACTCTTTTTTGAGTGCTTTTCGAATTTGTAAATCTGTTTCAGTATCGACTGCTGATAATGAGTCATCAAACACTAAAATAGGTTTAGGTTTGAGCAACATTCTGGCAATCGCGACACGTTGTTTTTGACCTCCAGATAGAGTGACACCACGTTCACCAACCAAGGTCTTATAACCTTTTTCAAAACCGACAATATCTTCATGAACTTTCGCGATTTTAGCTACTTCAGCAACGCGATCAGAATCTAAATTTCGGTCAGAAATTTTGATATTTTCTTCCACTGTTTTTGAAAACAAGAAAGGTTCTTGTAAAATAATACCTACATTTTTTCTTAAATGATGCTTTTCAATATCTTTGATATCAACATCATCAAAATAAATATGTCCTTCTTGGAAATCTAATAACTTAACAAGAAGATTGATGAGTGAAGATTTTCCGGAGCCAGTCTTACCAATTATGGCGACTGTCTCTCCTTTTTTTACGTCAAAACTAATATCTTCAAGTTGATGATAAGTTGAATCTGGAAATTTAAAATTAACATGATCAAAAGCAATGTTTCCAGAGATTACAGGTTTTAAAGTACCGTGCGTATCTCCGTATTCGTCTTTTTGTTCGATAATCTCGTTTAAACGACCGACTGAAACCGTCGCTTTTGAGAAATCGCCGACGATACGTCCTAATTGGCGCATTGGCCAAATGATATTGCCAGAAAATGCTAAGAAAGCTGAATAAATACCTAAACTAATGGTACCTTTAGTAGCATAGATGACCCCAACGACCGCAATCACACAAAATTGAGCAAAACAGATAAAATCAGTGGTGCTCCAGAAAACCGCATGTTGTTTTGTCAATTCATAGTCTGAATCGGTAAATTTGCGGTTAAGTCCCTCAAATTTCTCGATTTCATATTTCTCGTTTGCGAATGCTTTTACAACCCTTGCACCACTCACGTTTTCTTGAACATGCGTAGTCATTTTCGATTCATTTTCTTCAATTGTCGTAAATTTCTTTTCTACTTTTTTAAAGAAAACAATCGCGATCGTCAATAAAATCGGCGTAATAATCAATGAAATAAGTGTCATATTAAGGTTGAGTTTCACCATTTGATAAATTGAGAATCCAACCAATAAAACAAGACGCATTACCTCGATGATTTGGTCTGAAATAAAATTCTTATAAGTTTCAACGTCAGTCGTGCAACGTTGAATCAAATCTCCGGTTTCAGAATGAGAATGAAAACCATAGGATAAGTTTTGTAATTTCTTATACAAATTGTTTCTTAAATCATAACTGACTCTTTCTGAGAAAACTGCAGTAACTGATCTTCGAAAAAAAATTGAAATACTTCTCACGAAGTCAACTAAGATAATTCCGACTGCAGCGAGTAATAATTTATTAAGTGCGTTTCCATGGTCAACTAATCTAAATATAAAATCAGGTAGTCTTGAACCTTCTTCTAAATTAAATTCAAGAACATAGTCGACGATGTGTTGAGTAAATAGTGGAATTAAAGTTCTTGTGTACGATACAATGACCAAAAATCCAAATGATATCACTAATAAGGGCCAAAATTTGCCCATCCATTTAAAAATTAATAAGAATGACTTCAAAACACTCTTTTTTGGTTTTGTTGTCTTTGTTGCTTGTGCTTCCATTTCTTCACCTCGTTTCAAACATGTCTGGAAGACACTGTTACATTTTTTCGATGATTTGCATTCCTAATAGCGTCATTCCATCATTTAAGATGGTTCTAACCATCGCTAACAAATGCTTTTTCGTGTTTTTTTCAAGTTGATTTTCAACATTGATTTTTTCTTTTCCATAATAACTGTTAAATAAGCTCGCAAGATTTAACAAATATTTTGCTAGAATCGATGGACTTGATTCTAATGCCGCTTTTTCAACAGTCATTTGATATTGACTGATTGCTTTAACGATTTCAAATTCTGTTTCTCTTGAAAGAATGGAATAATCAATTTTCCCATCAAATACAAAGTCCTCAGAATTGAGGATCGATGTTATACGTACTGACGTATATTGTAAATACGGGCCTGTTTGACCTTCGAAACGAACCATGTCTTCGAGATTAAACTCAAAATCATTCGCACGATAGTTTTTTAAATCATTAAAGATTATTGCGCTAACGCCTATTTTTTCGGCGATGAGGTCTTTTCCTTCTAAAAGTGGACTTTTCTCATCAATGTAAGCTTGACTTAGTTTTATTGCTTCATTAAGAACATCAACTAATTTGACGACTTTGCCTTTTCTAGTTGACATTTTTTTACCATCTTGTAAAACAAGACCAAAATTGATATGTTCAATCGCTTCATCATAATCATAACCCATCTTCTTAAGAACGGCTTTGATTTGTTCGAAATGTAGTTTTTGTTCATTACCAACGACATATAAACATTTGTCAAAATGATATGTATTCTTCCGGTAAAATAAAGCTGCTAAATCACGGGTTATATAAAGTGTTGATCCATCTGTTTTTTGAATGAGTGCCGGTGGCATGTTCTCACCTAAATCAACAATCATTGCGCCATCATCTTCTTTTAGAAGATTTTTAGCTTTCAATTCATCGATGACAGGCTGCATTTTGTCATTATAAAAAGCTTCTCCATTATAGGAGTCAAATGTTACTTTTAGTAACTGATAAACTTGCATGTAATCTTCAAGTGATACTTTTCTAAACCAGTTCCATAAAGCAGTATACTCTTCGTTGCCTTGTTCAAGTTCTTTAAAAATGCGCCGAGCTTCATCGTCCATGCTAGGATTCGTTTTCGCAAGCTCATGAAATTCGACATATAGTTTAACTAGTTCGTTAATCGGATCCTTTTTAATTTTTTCTTCATCACCGAAATGTTGGTAAGCATATATAATTTTGCCAAACTGAGTTCCAAAGTCTCCCAAATGGTTGATTCTGACGACTTTATAGCCGCATTTCTCTAGCAAATTACCTAATGCATGTCCAATAATCGTTGATCTTAAGTGCCCAATTGAAAATGGTTTAGCGATGTTAGGAGAAGAGTAATCGATACAAACAACTTTACCTTCCCCAATGGTGCTGTCACCATAATTATTTTGGTTACTCATGTAATTTACTATCACTTTTTGAGCCATAGCAGTTGAATTTAAGCGGAGATTAAAAAATCCACCCATAATGATTAATTCCGAAAAAAGAGTACTAATCATAGACGATTCAATCGTTTTTTTGATATGATTTGCTGTCTCTGGTAACGGTCTACTAATCGCTTTTGCGATGGTAAAAACAGGTATTGATAAGTCTCCTTGATCAATGCGCTTCGGAGCCTCAATAACGACATTTACCGATGTATGAAATTCATTCAAAAATGCTTGTTCTAGCATCTTTTTTAAGTCTAATTTAATTTGTTCTATCATAATTAACCACCCTTTACAAAAAAAGAAATTTGGAGTTTAAAGTCCAAATCTACTTTTTATATACTTTAGCATTTCGGTTTGGGTTGAATAAAAATTGATTCTGGCATCATTATAACTCTCAAGAATTTTTAAGTTTTGAGCTATAGCCGTGTCAATAGTCGTCCAAGTAGGAACTAAACCCATTTCCTCTTCGTGTTCTTCAAGGCTTGATGAGATGAAATGAAGCACATCAACAACATAATAGTAACTAATAATTTTCAGTACTTTTCCTTCAAGTGAACGAGATTCACGAATTTCTTCGGTATACCCCGCATACTCTAAAATTTTGACTGACTTAGCCCCTACCTCTTCTAAAAGTTCACGATATAAAGTATCTAATTTAGACTCATTGAGGATAATACCTCCCCCAGGAGTCCCGTACATTTGGTCTTTCTCTGAATACATTAATAAAATCAAGCCGTCGTGAAGAATAATCGCTCTAACAGCTTCCCTTGAATCAATTCTTGGTGGTATTTTCACCAAAGTGTCGGTTATGACCATCAAAGGTTTCATTGGATTCTCTCCTCTCGTAGCCTAAATTTAATGCATTAATAATTTTAACACATAAAAATGAAAAGAGATAGACCTAATCGACTGATTGAACGGTCATTTCGTCGATTTTAAGGAACAATTCATCAATCTCTTGATCGATTTGATTGATTCTTTCCATCGCTTTGTTAAATTTGATTTGATCATTATAGATTGTGTCAAGATATAAAGATTGCTTTAATTGTTCCTTTTCAATGTGTAAATTATCGATTTGAGTTTCGATTTTTTTAATTATAGCCGCCGTATTAACTTGCTTAATTTTTGTCGGTTTAATCGTCGGTTTGCTCAATAATTCTTCTGCTTTAATGATTTTGTAATCATCATAATTACCTTCATATACTTCAAAGCCATTCGACCTAAAATCAACAATTTTAGAAGCAACCTTGTTAATAAAATAACGGTCATGAGAGATGAAAATAATTGGGCCTTCATACGACTCAAAAACATCTTCAACAATATTCTTTGTTTCAATATCAAGATGATTGGTTGGTTCATCCAAAATGAGCAATTCCGGTTCTTCTAACATCATCATAAGAAGTGTTAATCGGACTCTTTCGCCACCTGATAAAACCGATACTGATTTAAAAACATCTTCTTCCACAAACAAAAAGCGGGCGAGTAAACTTCTGACTTCACCTAATGTTTTTACAGGATAGCGGTTGTGAACGGTATTCAGAACGGTAATCGATTCATCTAACCCTTGAAGATTTTGATCGAAATATCCGATTTTTAATTGTTTATGGAATAACACTTCTCCAGAAATGGGGGGTAAAGTGTCTAAAATAGTTTTAATAAAAGTTGTTTTCCCAATTCCGTTCGGACCAATAACGCCGACTTTTTCATATCCACGCATTTCAAAATTAATCGGTCCTTGGAGAATGTTATCATACCCAATATTCAAATCTTTGGTTGTCAAAATAACAGCTTCTGTTGGACGTTTGCTTTTGAATTGAAAGCGAACATTCGCATGTCCGGTCGTTGGTTTGTCAATTCTTTCAATTCGGTTAATTTTCTTGATACGATCTTGAGCACTTTTTGCCTTTGTAGCTTTATACCGAAAACGATCGACGAAACTTTGTAAATGTTCGATTTCTTTGGCTTGACGATTATATTGTTTGAGTAATAACTCATATCTTTTTACTTTTTCAATTTCATATTGATCAAAATTGCCATAATAAACCGATACGGTTTGTTGATCAATCTCATAAATTTTTTCTGCAATCTTATTAATAAAATACTTATCATGGGTGATACATAGAATTGCCCCAGGGTATTTCTTTAAATATTCTTCTAGCCATTCAATGATTTCTATGTCCATATGATTTGTCGGCTCATCGAGGATTAACAAATCCGGTTTTTTCATTAACAGTTTTGCGAAGGCGATTCTGGTTTTTTCTCCCCCTGAAAAAGTTTTGATTTGCCGGTCATATTCCGCTTTTGTAAAACCAAATTTCGTGAGGATCATGTCGACATTATAATGATACTCATATCCGCCTAAACGCGAGAATTCTTCTTCAATAATAGTATATCGTTTCAACATTCCTTCTGAATGATCGGTTTTTAATAAATGTGATATTGAATCTAGGTCATTTTCAAGTTGGATTAGACGTTCATAAACAGTCATAATTTCATCAATCATCGTCTTATTTTCATCTTCAAGAACTGATTGACTCAAATAGCCTATTGTGGCACTTCGGTTGAGAAATATCTCACCTGAATCGGGTATAATTTCACCCAGTATCATTTTAACTAAAGTTGATTTACCTGTCCCATTTTGACCGATAAGCGCGATTTTCTCTCCACTGTTAACTTCTAATGAAACACGTTCAAAAAGAAGATTTCCCGTGAAAGTCTTCATTAGATTGCTAATTTTCAGTATATTCATGCTTATCACCACACTGACAGTCATCCGTTGATGACCGTTAATATTTTAACATACCGACACTTGATAAACAATTTAAAATTAAAGCAAAAAAAAGGCAACCTTGCGGCTGCCTTTGGTTATTTAGTTACTTTTGACTGCGTTAATCATTGCGGCAATCGTATCAGTATCAGCATTCGAAAATGCAATTAATGGAATAGCAACAAAGTTTTGAATTGATGATGGATTGTATGGATAATCCGATGCCATCACCGAACGAATGATGTCGCCTTTTGAAGCAGTTTCAATCATCGTTGCTGTTTCTGTTAAAACAGTAGTGTAGCCAACGATTCCTGAGTTTTCATATGCAATCTCTGGATCTAAGAAGAAATCGATAAATTGATGTGCTAAATCAACATTTCTTGCTGCTTCAGGAATAATCATTCCATCATAGAACGCAATCGTCGTATCAGGAACAAAAATACCAATGTGAGATGTTAATTCAGCCGCTTCTTGTGTCGTTGTTGCATTTTCAGTTAAAATCAAGTAAGTATCAAAGAAATCACCAACATACACAAACGCCATATCTAAGTTGCCGGCTTCAACGTCTTTTTTTAACATGTCCGTTGCCCATAATGTGTAATTGCGTTGTAACAAAATATCTTCTGATAAATCAAGGTAAGTTTGTGAGAAGGTATTGAGAGCATCAGCGTCATCTATTAAATCTTTATCGTTAGCATAAATAAGCGATGCAGAATATGCAAATCTTGAAACGTCATACATACCAACTTTTAAAGCTCTGCTAAATGTAGAAGTTGGTTCTGTTTCAAAGATAGCAGCCCATTGATTTTCTTCAATATACGTTTGAATCCCTGCAAGTTGACGGTTATACATAATGCCGAAAACGCCCCAGAAATATGGAATTGAAACCGTGTATGCATTCGTAACTTCTGGATTATCTTGAAACATCATTCCCATAATTCCATCGAGGCCAGTCACAAATTTAGATTGATCAAAATTGGTTAATTTAGATAAATCAATTGACTGTAAATATCCTTCGTCCCATAATTTTTCAATCATGTAATCTGAAGGAATGACGATGTCAAATTTCGTTGTTTCTTCTTTGATTTGTTGTTCCATCGCTTCATTAGAATCCGCTAATGAAATAACAACTTTAACACCATATTCATCTTCAAATTGTGAAACTAAATCCATGTTGATATATTCTCCCCAGTTAAGCACATAAAGCTTTGGCTTTGAAGTACAAGCAACCAATGCGAGTGAAATGACAGATATTGCAACTAATAATACTAATTTTTTCATGTTTGTTAAAACCCCCTATATTTTATTTTGTTTGAATTTTAATAAATTTTTACGTTTTTTGAGACTACCTTTGACCGAAATAATGACTAATACTAAAATCATTAAGAACGAAAAGGCAGTGTTATAAGCGTAGACTGCTGGTGACATCTGGCGGCCAATGGAAGCATAAATCCAGATTGAAACGTTATCAAATCCTTGACCGGTATTAAAGTAGCTGATGACAAAGTCATCGATAGACATGGTGAATGCCATAAGCATTCCGGTAAATATACCACTCGAAATTGATGGAATAATAACTTTTAAGATTCCAGTGGTCGGTTTGCAATATAAATCAAGTGCAGCATCATATAAATTTTCATCGAGTTCAGATAATTTTGGTAATATGCTTAGCACCACGTACGGTAAACAAAAGAAGATATGTGCCAGTAACATGGTGGTAAATCCAAAGATATCAGGAAATATGTACATTAATAATTTAAAAACCAACATTAATGATATACCTGTTACGATATCTGCGTTCAAAATTGGAACTTGGTTGAGTAGTACCATCTTTTGTCTTTTTTTCTTGGTTAGACTGTGAATTCCGATGGCAAATACGGTTCCAAGGACGGTCGAAATGATCGTTGCTGTAACGGCAATCACCAATGAATTGATAATGGACTGACTTAAAGATCTTTCTTGAAAAATCATGCCATACCATTTGAAAGTAAAGGTCGTAAAATCATACATCAATTGACTATTGTTAAATGATTGTAATGCAATGATGAAAATTGGTAAATAAAGTAGAAAGATTATAAATACGAAGAATACCCATTTAAGGACTGCACCAGCTACTTTTAACGTCTTTTCTACTTTTGGTTTTCTAAAAAATAATACAATTTTTCTCGAAAGGGTCAACACACGTGTACTCATATAAGTGTTTCTCCTTCCTTATCAACTTTGAAAATTAACGCCATGGATCCAAAGATGATGAGTAAGATAACCAGTGACAATAAACTACCAAAATTGTAATTTCGGTTCATAAACCGCGAATCAATTAATGTTCCAATAAATACGAGACTACCAGATCCTAAGATTTTTGGAATCGCAAAACCGGAAAACGAAGGTAGAAAGACCATGATAATTCCTGTCGTAACACCTTTGATTGAAAGCGGAAATGTAACTTTGAAGAACGTTTTTATTTTATTAGATCCTAAATCCATAGAAGCTTCTAGTAAAGATTTATCGATTTTTTCTAATACGGTATAAATCGGTAAAATCATAAACGGTAAATACGTTAATACTAGGCCAATGACAACAGCGGGTGAAAATCCACTTTCGTAGACCACTCCTCGGATTGGCCATATGAAATTCAATCCAATATTACTCAAAACGTCATTGACGATGGAACGTTCAGATAAGATATTCGCAATCGCATTATTCCTTAATAATGAGTTGGACCACATCGGAATAATAGTTAAAACAAGGATAATTAACTTATTAGAAAAGTTGCTATTGGCAACAATATAAGCAATCGGATAACCGATAACAAAACAAATGATAGTAGCAATGATTCCATTTACAAACGAATTCTTTAAAGCAATTCGCACTGTTACATCTGAAAATAAAATTCGCCAACTATCAAATGAAAATTCTGCAGTTCCTAAATCTAATGCATTGCTTTTTAAGAAAGTTAGGACAACCATCATTAAGAGTGGCAATCCAACCAAGACACTCATCCATACAAGGTAAGGGAGAACTAATTTCCCCAGTTTCTTAATATTCACTTAGTTTTCAACCTTCATCAAATGAATTTCGTAAGAGTCAACGCGTAGCCCTACAGCCTGACCTACGTTTTTATTTTCATAAGTATGGATGACAAACTCTTTTTCTTGAACAATAACACATAATTCAAAATGAACACCTTTAAAAATCGAGCTGGATACAACACCCACCAATTTCGCGCCGACTGGATCGATTAAATCTAAATCTTCAGGACGAATAACGACGTCAACTTTTTCGCCATCAGCGAAACCAATGTCGACGCAATCAAATTCAACACCCATAAACGAAACGACATTTTGGCGAACATATGTTCCTTCTAAAATATTCGATTCACCTATGAAACGCGCAACGAATCGATTTCTCGGCTCATTATAAATCCCAGTTGGGGTTCCTATTTGTTGAATCAACCCATCTCTCATGACCACAATGGTATCTGACATCGTTAATGCTTCTTCTTGGTCATGGGTGACATAAATAAATGTGATTCCCAATTTTCTTTGCATTTCTTTTAATTCATATTGCATGTTTTGTCTCAATTTTAAATCCAGAGCAGCGAGAGGTTCATCGAGCAATAAGATTTTAGGACGATTAACAATGGCTCTTGCTATAGCTATACGTTGTTGTTGCCCGCCAGAAAGATTGGCTACTTTTCTAGCACCAAAATTAGGAAGTGAAACAAGTTTTAAAGCCGTTTCTACACGTTCAGCGATTTCTTGTTTAGGGACTTTTTGATTTTTTAAGCCAAACGCAATATTATCAAACACATTCAAATGAGGAAACAATGCATAACGTTGAAAAACCGTATTAATCGGTCTTTCATAAGGTGGAAGTTCATTGACAACTACGCCATTAAGAATTATTTCACCACTGTCAGGTTTTTCAAAACCACCAATCATTCTTAGGGTTGTCGTTTTACCACAACCGGAAGGACCAAGTAGTGTAATAAACTCATTTTCGTTGATATATAAACTAATATTATCAACAACGGTTATATCATCGTATGTTTTTGTAACATTACGTAATTCAATCAATTTTTTACTCATCTTCAGCTCCCTAAAATTTAAAAAAATCAAGCAATATTATAATACTATAATTTCGCATTGTAAACACATTTTTTTAATATTTTTTTTTAATTTAAAAATATGAAATACATTATTTTTTTAACTATACTATGTATAGTTATTTGTAATAATATTTGTAAATTCACATGAGTTATTTTGAAGGTTTTTATCGCTAAGAAAAAAAGGATAAAATTGCGATAATTGAATAGTATATTCCAACAATAAAAAGCAAGCAGCCAATCAATTTTGAAACCATTATTTCAGAACTTCTTGGTTCAGAAGTAGCATTATATTTTCGTTTTTGAATCCACGAAATTATTTTATTCCCATTAAAGAAAAATTGATAAGCAAGATAAATAAATCCAAGACCTATGAGTAATCCAAGTATTTTAATAAAGATATCCAATCAGTTCATCTCCTTTTATTTAATAATATCAAAAAAGCCAAATAAAATATATGCAGTTAATGAAAAAACATCGCATTAAATCTTAAAAATTGACAGCTAGCCTTAGGAGAGTTATAGCTGAAAATCAAACGGGGAGTTTTTTTAAGATCGCGATGTTTTAAGTGTGGTCAAAAAGACCAGCAAAAGTATTATAACTTACAATAAAATAAAATAAAATACTAAATGCAAAAATATTATTAAATCTTTAATTTTAGTAGGATATTGTCATATATTTTGGCATAATTGTTATAAATTATTTGAACGAGTATTCTAAAAATAAAAAACAAGGCAAACTCGTTGAAAGAAAATTCAACTATGTTTATAATGAGTATATAGCAATAAAAGGAGGAAATCATATGTCAATATATAATTTTACTGTTCTAGATTCAAAACAAAAACCCATTTCATTATCAGAATACAAAGGAAAAGTACTTTTGATTGTTAATACAGCGACGCATTGCGGATATACACCACAATATGATGATTTAGAAAAACTATATGAAAAACATCAAGAAAAAGGATTTGAAGTTTTAGACTTCCCTTGTAACCAATTTGGAGGTCAAGCTCCGGAAGGTATTGAAGAATATATTGGTATTTGTCAAACTAAGTTCCATATTAAGTTTAAAATATTTGATAAAATCAATGTGAATGGTCCTTCATCACATCCACTTTATGACTATTTAAAACAAGGAACGAATATCAGATGGAATTTTACAAAATTCTTAATTGACCGTGAAGGAAATCTGGTAAAAAGATATGATTCAAAAGACAAACCTTTTGAGATTGAATCAGATATCCTTAAATTACTATAAATTTTAAAATGAAAATCTGAACCTAGATATCCTCTAAGTTCAGATTTTTTTTATTTTTGGTCTTCTACTTTTTTATCAAGTGGCGTTTCTAATAAATGAGGATTTTCAATCACACGTTTGAATTCTCTTAATGAATTGGCGTTATACAATCCATCGCAGATTCTTTCGTCGATGATGGCTCCAACTTTCATAATCTTAGCAATACCGATTGATTCTGATTCAGCATCTTTAACAATGGGCTCGTAGCTTTCTTTTCCCATTCCTAAGAATAAAGAGGTTGTCCCAAAATTATAAATATGATGAACGACATAACCCATTTTAATTGATTTCATATTTGTAATGAATACCGATGTATGAAATGGGCTGACATTTAAGATACCTTTTGGAAGTAGTCCGTGCTTATCTAAAAACTTTAAGAATCCTACAGCCATTTTTATGATAAAATTAGGAACCATCGTTAATATTTTTGCTGTTTTATCAGTGCCGTTTACGACGGCACCTTTTGCATTCGTTACTACTTCTTTATCAATCATATCACGAATTTCTGAAACGGTTTCAGTTCCTTTAAAAGTCAGTTTAATCGTTGTTTCATCAGCAGCGTCAGTTAGTGATTTTTTAACGGCCAATGATACTTGAATATCATTTCTTTTATAAATTCTTCCGTTCATAATAAACCGATTTAATTTCGGTCTGAGTGCTAAAACTCTTATAATCGCAGCTATAAGAAGGTGCATGTATGAATACCGGTCACCCAATTTTCTTTTCTCAAAGATAAAATTATCTAGTTGTTCACAATTAATATCCAAAACGGACCATACTTGGGCATCACTACGCTCTGGCATAATGTGTGGAACAAGTCTCATTACTGGATCAATCGTTTTAATTCGTTTACCATCATTTCTAAATCCAAACATAAAATCATGTCCTCTCCTAAACCAATTAGATATGATTTTATCATATTCACAGAATGTTTTCAATATTTTCCCAATAATTGTTACAATCTCATAAAGCAACTTGAATCAATCACATGAATTTGCTATAATATTAAAAACTTTGGATGGTGCGAAAATGAATTATAAAAAAATTACTTATGCAATACTGCCTTTCTTACTTGTCGCTTTTATGCAAACACTCACTTATTGGGGAAATCAATGGTATGCTGAAATGGCCGGAACCATTGGGGTTGATTATAGTTTTGTGTTCAAGGCTTTCAACGATAATGTTCCTTTCTTAGCTTGGACGATTTATCCTTATACGATTGCGTTTCCTTTTTGGGTTTTATCATTCTTCTATATTGCGTTTAGAAGTAAGAAAAACATGTATGTATTATTGACTGTTATTTTTGTATCCTTTACACTTTCCGGATTATTTTATTTCTTCTTTCAATCCGATGTTCAAGCGTGGCGTGAAACTTCAGGTTTGTTTGCAAGAACTGATTTGAATTTTACTGAAAATTTTGTGATGACGATTTATAATGCTGCTGGGCCTAGAAACGCATTACCGTCATACCACTGCATGATGAGTTGGTTCTGTATTCTAGGGGCTAGAATGGATAAAAAGATGCCTATCGTCTCAAAAACCATCATATGGACCTTAGGGATTGCGATTTGCATTTCGACTCAAACTTTAAAACAACATTACATCATCGATTTAATTGCAGCGATTGCAGTTGCTGAAATTTTTTATTGGGTATTAAGAAAATCTAAACTAGTTCAATGGTTTGAAAATCAATTTACGAAGATTAACATTAAATGGAACCTTGAATGGGACGAATCAATTAAGTAAGAAAAAGGCTTTGCCGAATTTAATGGCAAAGCCTTTATTATTTGATTAATGTTTAGGTATTTCAATAACCCTCATCGTATTGGTACTTCCGTGTTTTTGTCCCCAACCCGAAGAGATAATGATAGATGAGCCTGGTGTAAAACCAAAATCTAGTGCAACTTCAATAGCGATACGGTCAAAAGAACCGTAATCGTCAATATCATCTCTTAAAGTAGCGAACACACCACAATAATAGGATAGTTTGCGACAAGTTGAAACTGAATTCGTTATTGCAATAATCGGAACCGAAGGTCTAAATTTGCACATTCTTTTCGCAGTACCACCTGTTTCGGTAAAGGCAATAATAACTTGGGCTTCTGGCAAAGTTAAAGCAGTCTGCGCAACAGCAATTCCAATAGCATCGTTAATGGTTTTTTGAGAAGTTTTAATCGATTTTTGTAAACGATCTTCATAAGGAATAATGTCTTCAATCGCCTTTGCAATGGTATCCATTGTCAATACAGCTTCAACGGGGTATTCACCGGCCGCTGATTCACCAGAAAGCATAATTGAATCGCTTCCATCTAAGATGGCATTTGCAACGTCACTTGCTTCAGCTCTTGTGGGTCTTGGGTTTGACATCATGGATTCTAACATATGTGTAGCTGTAATGACTGGTTTGCCAACTTCATTGGCTCGTTGAATGATTTTCTTTTGATAGATAGGAACAAGTTCTGTTGAAACTTCAACGCCTAAATCTCCACGGGCGACCATGACGCCATCAGATACAGCTAAGATGCTATCAAGATTGTCAACACCTTCTTGATTTTCAATTTTAGCGATAATTTCAATGGTTTCTTTTCCCACTGATTTTAAGATTTCACGAACCGCTAAGACATCTTCAGGACGACGTACAAAAGAAAGAGCATACATATCCACATTGTTTTCAGCAGCGAATAAAATATCTTTTTTATCTTTTTCTGAAATAAATGGCATCGAAAGTTTTACATTTGGGACATTAACCCCTTTTCGACTTTTAATGATTCCACTATTTTGAACAGATGTCTTTAAGACACCTTTTTTAACTTCAATAATATTTAAACGCATCTTCCCGTCATCGATTAACAGATAATCGCCAACGCATATGTCATCAAATAACTGAGGGCATGAAATATGGAATCGATCATGATTTCCAAGGACCTCTTCGCTCACAATATTGACCGTTTCGCCTTTTTTAAATGCGACTTGATTGTCTTGGAACATTCCTGTTCTAATTTCAGGACCTTTCGTGTCGCACATAATTCCAATATAGCGATTCAATCTCGTGGCGATTCGACGAATCATTTTAATGCGATTTAAATGCTCTTCTTCAGTTCCATGAGAAAAATTAAGTCTAGCAACATTCATGCCAGCATCTATCATTTTCTCTAACATTGGCTCTGAATCAATAGCTGGCCCTATGGTACATATGATCTTCGTTTTTCTTTTCACGTTACAATCCTCCTGATGAGTCATCATTTATATTATATAACATTCATGAGAAAAAATCATTAATTCTATCAATTATGATTCATTGTTACGTAATCTTCTGCTATCAAATTTCTTTCTTTGGTCAGTATCTAAAATTTGTTTTCTAATACGAATTGATTTGGGAGTTACTTCAACCAATTCATCATCATTGATGTAATCTAAACACATTTCTAAACTCATCTTCCTTGGACGTTTTAAAACAACCGTAGAATCCTTAACGGAAGATCTGGTATTGGTTTGTTGTTTTTCTCGAACCACATTGACGGCTAAATCGTTTTCTCTATTACATTCACCAATAACCATGCCTTCATAGACTTTGGTTCTAGGTTCAATAAACATGATGCCTCTATCTTCCATCGCACCTAAAGAATAAGCCGTGGCAACACCAGCTTCGACAGCAACCAAAACACCGATTTTACGTCTGCCAACTTCCATATTTTCAACTGGACGATATTCTAAATAAGTATGATTGATAATGCCATAACCTTTGGTAGCGGTTAAAAACTCAGTCATAAATCCAATTAAGCCTCTAGATGGCATCACATAGTTTAAACGCGATTGATTTTCATGGTTATGCATCGATTCAATGATACCATGACGGCTACCGATTAATTCCATCGCAGCCCCGACTGATTCAAGTGGGCAATCAACTTGAACTGATTCAAACGGTTCGCAAAGAACACCGTCATATTCACGCATGATGACTTTTGCTTGTGACACTTGGAATTCAAAGCCTTCTCTACGCATATTTTCAATCAATATGCCTAAATGAAGTTCGCCTCTGCCTGATACAATCCATTGTTCGCCTTGTCCAGAACGTTCGACCTTTAGAGCTAAGTCTCGTTGAGTTTCACGGAATAATCGTTCGTCAATTTTTGAAGATGTTACAAATTTACCTTCTTGACCTGAAAATGGTGAGGTATTGGTTCCAAAGGTCATTTGAACCGTTGGTTCACCGATATGAATTAATGGCATTGGTAATAAATTATCTGGATAACAAATCGTTTCACCAACATAGATATCTGGCAATCCGGAAATCGCAACAATATCGCCTGCAAATGCTTCTTCAATTTCAATTTTATCTAATCCTAAAAATCCATAAAGTTTTTGAATTCTAAATTCTTTGATGGTTCCATCTAACCGAATACAGGAAACAATTTCATTCACTTTTAATTTTCCTGATTGAATTCTACCAATGCCCATACGACCGACATAATCGTTATAGTCGAGGAGTGATGGTTGAAATTGAAGTGGACCTTCAATATCAACAGATGGAGTGGGAACGAATTCAAGAATTTTATCGAGTAAAGGAATCATCGTATCTGTTGGTTTGAGTTCAGGGACTAATGAAGATTGTCCGTTAATTCCAGAAGCAAAAACGACTGGAAAGTCCAACTGATCATCATCAGCACCAAGCTCAATGAATAATTCCAACACTTCATCGACGACTTCAATAGGACGAGCAGCAAACCGGTCAACTTTATTAATAACAACCATGGGTTTTACTTTCGCTTCTAACGCTTTTTTAAGAACAAAACGAGTTTGTGGCATCGTACCTTCAAACGCATCTACAACTAAAAGCACGGCATCAACCATGTTCATAATTCTTTCCACCTCGCCACCAAAATCAGCGTGTCCAGGTGTGTCTAAGATGTTAATACGAACGCCATGATAATTAATAGCGGTATTTTTTGCTAAGATGGTAATTCCTCTTTCGCGTTCAATCGCATTTGAATCCATCGCTCTTTCATTGATTTCTTGATGTACTCTAAGTGTTTCGGATTGTTTTAAAAGGGTATCAACGAGCGTTGTTTTTCCATGGTCAACGTGCGCGATAATTGCAATATTTCTAATTTCCATAATTTCCTCTTTCTATAGGAGTCGCAAGAGATCCTCAGGAAGCGGTGCAGCTACCTTGATTGATTTTCCAGAGACGGGATTAATAAATTCAATTGATTCAGAATGTAAGGCGACGCGAGTAATTTTTTCCTTTAATCCACCATAAAGCGTATCACCTAACAATGGATGCCCTAAATGCGACATATGAACGCGTATTTGGTGGGTTTTTCCTGTTTTGAGTTCGATTCGCAATAAAGAATATGCGGGATATTGATCAATAACTTGATAGGATGTAATCGCAGGTTCACCTTCATACTTTACGCGGTACCGATTGTTGTTATGCCTGTCTTTTCCAATCGGAAAAGTGATTGTATCCGATTCTTTAAAGGGATGTCCCATAACTAAAGCGAGATATTGTCTTCTAACGATTTCATGGTCCCAATGATTCGCAAGATACGAATGAATTAAAAAATGTTTAGCGATGAGAATACATCCTGTCGTTTCGGTATCTAAACGATGTAAATATCGTATTTGACGGTTGATATTATTTTGTTGGTAATATCCCGCAATACGATTAACTAATGTTTTTGTTTCAGATTTTTCAGCGGGATGAATAATGATGCCAGTCGGTTTATTCACAATTAAGACGTCATAGTCTTCATATAAAATATCGATGGGTTCAAATTCGGGGATAAAATCAATAGATTCAAATTCAGAGACATCAATTGAGATAACATCTCCTAAAACTAATAAATGGTGAAAAGGTCGAAACTGATCATTAATCAGTAAAAGGTGATGTTGTTGCAATAAATGGATTTTTGGTTTTGATACATTAAAATAACGTAAAAATTCCAAAATTGATTGGTTGTCAAAACGCGTATCTATCGGTATTTTAATGATATCCATTCTTTCACCTCATTTCTTAAAAAAATGATGTCTAACGTCATCGTCAAACATCATCTAAGCGAAAAGATTATTTGATAATTAATAAGATTGCTTTCCTGGAATAACGCCTCTGACCCCACCTTTGGGGTTTAAAGTATCGCCAACATACCTAGGAATTAAGTGCACATGTAAATGCATGATGCTTTGACCGCTTGCTATGCCATTGTTAATCCCAATATTATAACCATCAGGATGATAAGTTGCATCAAGCATCGTTTTTAAAGTCATAATAGCTTGGTCAACATCTGTTTTTTCAGTGAACGATGCATCAAAGTAAGTTTGAATATGTCGTTTTGGAACAATTAAAACATGACCTTTAGAAACTGGATATTGATCATATAAGGCTACCACAGTCTCGTTTTCATAAATGATATCTTCCTTTTTGAAGATTTTATCACAAAAGAGACAGGTCATTTTTTTCTAAATAATACGGCTATCCCAATCGTCACTAATACGACTGGCAATAAATAACCTCTTAAACTGAAACCAATTTCGTCTAGTAAGAAAAAAATACCTATTAAGAGCAATACAACGTTTCCGGTTGAGACTCCATTTTTTGTCATTAAATAGAGCGCAGGGATAATTAACAATAATGTCCACCAACCATCAAAGAAAATGTCAATATTCCATAATCCAAGGCGATTTAATAACACAATTCCACCTAAAACAATTAAAACAATTCCTAAAAACTTTCTGTTATCTGATTTCATCGTATCAACTCCTAAAACAAATTGTATATAAAAACAGCGGTTTTGTCAAATATACCGGTGGTATTCATCTTATTATACAATAATAAAAATTATGACGTCATAATCATATACTCATATGCGCGCGTTGTCAAGCATGAAAACGTGCGCAAGAAAAAAGCGGCTTATGCCGCTATAGTAAACTTGCTATTTCTATGACGTTATTGCCTTTATAAGTTGCTAATGGACTTTTTTTCGCATCATTTAACGCAAACGACATCATCCCTGCATTAACAGCGGCTTCTATCCCTGCGATTGCATCTTCAATTACGAGACATTCTTCTGGTTCAACCCCTAATTTTTTAGCAACCTTATCGAATACTTCTGAATCAGGTTTGCTTCTAGAAATATCATTTCCGTCAATCACGACATCGAAAGTTTCATGAAGTCCAATAAGGGTTAAAATTTTCTTGCAATTTCTAGATGACGAACCGACACCAAGACGAATATCTTTAGCCTTTAACAAAGCGATTAATTCCTTTACTCCAGGTAATATGTCATTAGAAGTAAGAGACGATAAAAAATCACCATAAACGGAATTTTTTTCATTCGCAAAGCGAATTTTATCCATTTCTTTATACTTTTTGTGTGAATTTTCTAAGATGATATCAAGAGAATCCATGCGAGATACACCACGAAGTCGATTATTGATTAATTCATCAAAATGAATACCTTCCTTGTCGGCGATATGTTTCCATGCTTGATAATGAAAATTATCTGTAGAAACGATGACACCGTCAAGATCAAAAATCACTGCTTTTATCATTATTTTTTCTCCCATGTTACTCTTGAACCATTATTTTTTACAACCACATGGGCGATTTTACCTCTGTGAATGCATTTAAATCTTACTTCATTGATCGATTTTGGTAATCTTGATTCTGCTTTTAAATACAAACCTTCACGTTTGAGCCCACCAAAGCCATAGACTAACGCCATATAAGCTCCGCCATTCGCTCCTGGATGCGTGCCTCCTACATAAATACTACCATTGTAATTCTTCTCTTTACCGGTAATATCCACGGTTGCACTTCTAATAAAGTAATTGTAGGCTTCATCAACTTTTCCAATCTCAGAACCAACAATCGCATGAAAAGCATCAGATAAAGACGAACCTTTTTCAACTTTGGGTTCATAATAATTCCAATTTGCTTCTTTAATACGACGTGAAAAATCATCAGGGAAAAGTGCCATCATGGCAATGACATCCGCTTTTTTAATGATTTTTGTCGGCGTTGCCTTACCAAACTTTCCACCTAAATACTCGCTTGGATTATCAATTCGTGCAATCATTGTATCTAAAGAAACATCTTCAAGGTCATAGTAACCATCAAACTGTTCAATAATTCCTTGTTCATTTGGTTGTTGTTGGAAAAGTTCACGTTCAACGACATGCATTTTTGTAATTTCTTCAGTATATCCTTTACGAGCAATCAATCCACGAACAAATTCAGAATTATAATCACGCATCATTTTGATAAATTTAAACATGATGGTAAAAGTATTACGAATCATATAATTAGTAAATGCGTTATTATTAACACCTTCATGATATTCATCGGGGCCGATGACATCATTACAGACAAAGATTTTTTGATCAGGTTTCCATGTGACGAAGGATTGATAGAATCTTGCACATTCAATCACTGTTTCTAAACCACCTTCTTCTAAAACGGTTAAGTCGTTGGTGGTCTCAATGTATTGATTAAATGCATACACGACATCGGCACTGATATGGATTTGTTTTTGATTAAAATAGGTACGAATCGGTGCTTTAGTTAATGCATCGGTGATATTATAGTCTGAACAAGCTTCGTCACCTGTGTCTTGACTTTCCCACGCATAAAAAGCACCTGTGTAACCATATTTTGCAGCTTTTCTCTTTGCGCCCTCAAGCGTTAATGCACGGTACATTACAATCTTACGAGCCGATTCAAGGTCCGTGTTTAAGAAAAACGGAAGCATAAATATGTCGGTATCCCAGTTAATTGACCCTTTACAACCTTGACCTGAAAGTCCTCTCGTAGAAATCGATTGATGGTCAGCATACGGTCTAACACTGATCAAATGATAAATTGAATTTCTAATGGCTAATTGAGCCGCATCGTCGCCTTTGATTTCAATATCCGATAATTTCCATCTTTGTTCCCAAAAAGAACAATTATCATTATATAAAACATCATAAGTTTTAGCCATTGCGCGTTTAACTGACGCGATTGATTCTGCAACGCAATTAGTTTTAGAATGTTGCACAGAAGCAAACTTATATAACGTGTAGACTTTATCAGGAATGGCGTGAAAATGAACCCAATGCATTGGTTGATTGTTATATAATAACGCTTTTGCTTCAATGCCAATATCATGAATGATACCTTCAGAAACCGCGATGGGAATGCGGTTTTCAGTTGTATTCGCATCAGTAGAGAAAACACCATCCGTATCCATAAAATGATAACGTTCTAAATGAGGACCATTTAAATCAAATATATTGGTATCAATCCCTGTGTAGAGTTCCATTTCAATATCATCAGATGCCATAAATTGATATTTCATACATAAAATATCTTTATCAATTTGTGAGGTAAAACGTTCTGATTGAATAATAACTTCAGTTCTACCAAAACGATAAGTTGTTTTTCGGTAATGAACGCCTTTAAACATGTCCAAAACTTGGACATGTGACGTAGGTTGAACATGAGTAGGATGAAGAATTCGGTCGTTCACCTTCAAAAAAGTATACAACGGATTATACACATTAACCGATTCTCTCCATGGATCAAGTTGTCTAGGAGGTTGATTATAAATACCTGCTAAATTAAGCCCGACCATCTCAACTTTAGTATATTCTTCTAAAGTCCCACGGTATCCCATGTATCCATTAGCAATCATGAATTGGTTACCGTTTTTAATGACATCGGCTGGTAAATATGCTTTTGATTCTATCTTGAACATACTATCGCTCCTAATTAAGTACTAAATAATTTATAACTTATATTAATAATATAATACGACATTTTCTCTATTTTGTCATAAGCATTTCAGTAATACATGATTAAAATCCATATTTGTCTAATAATTTAACGAAAAATCGAACTATGTATATCCAAAAATAAAGCAATATTTTGTAATATGTTTGTATTATAACATAACAATAACACTTAAAATAGGCTAAAATTGCTCTAATTCCAGCATTATTATGGATTTACTCTATTTAAAAAAATAATTAATTATCAATCTTGCTTTTTATCGCTAAATTTGGTACAATATTACCGCTTATATCGATGGAGGTGACAAAATGGCAAATATTAAGTCGCAAATGAAACGTAACATTACAAACGAAAAAAGACGTGAAGCAAATGCATCTTTTAAATCAGCGTTAAAAACCGCTATTAAAAATGTTGAAGTTGCTGTATTAGCAAATAAAAAAGATGAAGCTATCGTTGCTTTAAATGTAGCTTTCCAAAAATTGGACAAGTCAATTTCTAAAGGCGTGCATCATAAAAATTATGTTGCAAACCAAAAATCACGCTTGTCTTTAAAAGTTAACGCTCTACAATAAAAAAAGCCTTCGTGGCTTTTTTTATTTCATATTATCGGGTTTGAAGAGAAACATCTCGAGCCCGATTTTTTTATCGACTTGACCACTTTTCATTAAGTAATCAAGTTGTTCTAATTCAGTTAAGTATTGCATGACTGAAGATTCAGATATATCAGTTGCATTTTTTATAATATAATAAGCACGCCCTTTTGTCGCGCTAAAATACTTCATAATATCTTCTTGTTTTGATTTCATTCTTAACAAAGCTTGCGTATAAAGTATCTCTTGAAATTTAAAGGCTAAAAGTGTAACTATCGTAACTGGTTCGGTATTTACTCTCATTAAGTCTTGGTAAATGCTTGATATGCTCCATTGATCTTTGCTAACAACTGCATTGACCAAGGTATATATTTTACTTTCAAGATTCTTAATTGTTACTTCACGAACTGTATTTAAATCGATTTTTGACTTTCCGTCTGCGTATAGAATTAACTTATCAAGTTCATTGGCCAACATAAAACTATTTTCGCTGACTCTGGTAATAAACTCTTCAAGGGCATTAGCGTCAATTATCATTTTTTCTTGTTCTATTCTTCTTTTGACAAAACTATAATGATCGTCTTTATTCGGCGCTAAACATTGCTCAACGACACAAAACGATTGACAGTCTTTATAAATCGGCTTACGTTGATCAAGTTTTTCATAGGGAGCTTGAATCACTAGGATTGTTGTAGGATTGGGATTGGATAAATAATTCGATAAATATTTCAACTGATTTTCTGTTTCGTTATCTGATTTCGTATTAGCGGTTAAAAATGACGCGTTTGCTAAAATAACGCCTTTATTGTCACTTAAAAACGGAATGGTCATAGCAGCATTCACTGCATCAACCAACAGTGTTTCTTCCATATCAAAAACCTCGATGTCAGATACATCGATTTTTTTATTTTCGAATAATTGTTCGGTCTTAAATTTGATTAGATGAGAATTGTCGCCATGGAACAGATATAAACATTCACCCATTAAGAATCACCAAAATTATTATAACATAGAAAAAAGCGATTTGAGTAACCAATCCAAGAATGGTCGTAATCTTTTTAAATAATAATAGGGTGTTTTAGCTAAGGCGGTTGTAGAAATGAAAACTTCAGGATTTGATTTAATATATAAAAATTCAATAGTTCCAAGTTCATCTGTCCTTAAAACTTGTGAATCAATCATCTCCCAACGCTCAATGATTCGATGATCGGGATGTCCAAAACGATTACGACTCCCCACTGAAATCAATGCGTATGTTGGATTGATATGATTGATTAAAATCGATGAAGACGACGTTATCGAGCCATGATGTGGAACTTTTATAACTTCTATGTCAGTCAATTTCTGATAGTCTAGTTTATTCTCAATTAATGCCTCCATATCCCCGGTAAATAACCATTTGTGTTGATAAATCTCTACGGTCATGACAATTGAATTATTGTTTTCTTCAGGTTGAGAATCTTCGCTATGAATCAATTCTATATTAAAATCACCGCAACTAAATATCATGCCTTTTATAGGCTTAATGGTTTTATTTGAAGCTATTTGAATGATTGACTGATTTGTAACAAGCGTGTCAATTGATAATTGATTCATGATATCTTCTGCTTCACCCATATGATCGTCATGCTGATGAGATAATAGTAGATAATCTAAAGCGTAGATGTTTGATTTACTAAAATAATCGATGACGCGATTATAATCGTCAATATTTCCTGTATCGATTAATATATCACATCTTGAATCATGAAGATGAATGGCGTCTCCTTGACCGACATCTAGTATTCGAACATAAGCAGTGTCGGGGATATGATTGATGGAAAATGAACCGATGATGATTAAGATAAAACTTAATGTTGCAAGGCAAATCCTTCTTCTAGTCATTGATTTAGCAAGACATAAAAATAACACAATCCAATAAATTGTTTTAAAAATATGTAATGGAAAGTTAAAATAAATAAAACTATGAATGGAGTTTCCCCATAGAATCGCTTTGATAAATAGCTTAATAAACCATTGATAAAGTGGCATGACAAACGGGATGATAATCGATATAAACATTCCAGGAAGAACAATCTTTGAAACAAATAACCCAAAAAATACACTTAATGGGATAACTAATAAATTGATTCCTCCACCGATTTCAAGAATGATTGGCAATCCAATGGCGGTCGCTAAAAGGGATAACTTAATATAACTGACCAGTTCGTTTTGTGACTTCATGATTTGATTGGCTAATAAAATGGTAAAAGTAATTAAAAACGACAACTGAAAACCAATTAGATAGATAACAAAAGGATTGATGATTAAAAATGTAACCATAATAAAGGATAATAAATCTAATTTTGAGAAAAAGAATTTAGTATTTTTATTGATAATGATTAACAAAACTAATGCGGACGCTCTAATAACAGAAATCGAAAAACCACATAAAAATGTGTATAAAAAAACAAAAAATAAAATAATCACATCTTCAGAAAGCTGTGTTACATGCAACCGTATAAGGATTTGTTTTAAAATCACAATCAATAAACCAATATGCATTCCTGAAACCGCAAAGAGATGTGAAATGCCCATTTGATTAATGGATGTTTTTACCGTATCATCAAGATAAGAATCATCACCGAATAATAATAAAATAATCACTGAAGCCGTGTCGGTATCCGTTATATTAAGAATATATTTTTGAAATGCTATTTTTACTTGATTAAGATGAAATTGATGATTAATAAGACTGATATCGGTCGCAAAATAGGATTTATCATATCTCATACCCTTTTGATATTTAGAGTAATCAAAACTATGAGGAATATCATAGCCTTCATTCGTCATTAAAAACCCTTCTATTTGAATGAAATCTCCGGGTACAGCAAAATAAGATAAGCGGTGATAAATAACCCACCGCTCGCGATTGACTTTCAATATAAAAAAATCTTGATTACTATCAACTACTAATCCCGTCACAGTACTAGGTGATGGAGATGAATCTTGATAAAAACTGACAAAGTATAAAGAAATGATGACTCCAGAAACAATCAATGAAATATAAAAGAGTCTTCGAAAATAACGAAATAAAAAAATCGCGTGCAATAATAATAGAATTAAACCAATGAGTGAATTAATTGAAAGTAAGGATAATATAACGAAGATCCCAAAATAAATATAATTTCCGGCATCATACGCAAATAAGGTCTTTAATTTCTGCATAAATCGCTTCTTTTATTCCGGAAACATTCATGATATCTTCTATCGACTCAAAATTACCGTATTCTGCTCGATAATCGATGATTCTTTGAGCGATAATATACCCAATTCCTGGTAAAGTATCTAAAATATCAACCGTCGCGGTATTGATATTAATCTTATGAGTCGTAGGATTAGTTTCTTCAGGCTCTGTGTTGTTATCTGGCGTGGTAGATGTATTAATTGCCGGTATAAAAATCGACAGTTGATTGACGATACCTTGATTCAAATTAATTTTAGAAATATCTGCTGTGGATTTAACCCCACCTGCCAAATTGATGACATCTTTAATCAATAATGTATCTTCTACGCGGTACAGTCCAGGTTTCATAATTTCCCCTGTTATTTCAACATATATATAGGTTTTATTACTCTCAGGTGTTGTATTGATGGTTTTTTCAGGAATAAATATAACCAATTGATCTGTAACCTTTTCAGATAAATTCATCTGACTTGAATCTGAATTTTGGATAAATCCCCCTGCACGCATAATCGCATCATAAACTCTAAAATTGGAGGGAACTTTATAGACACCTGGATATCTTACCGCTCCCTTAATATCAACGAAAACTTCACTGACAGGATTTTCTCCTAATTGAGCCACTTGTGATGAAGGAATGTAAATAACCATTTGATCGTAAACCATCTTTGCAAGGTTTACTTCAGAAATGTCAGAACGATTTGTTAATCCCCCTGCCATCATAATGACCTCTTCAATTCTAGTTCCTGCTTTGACTTGATAAACTGCAGGATAAACAATTTCCCCTTTAATATCAACAAAAAAATAGATTTCAGTTGATTCAACTGTGGTGAAGTTTGTTAATGAGTTTGTTGCGACTTGTGAAGTTGGTGAAGCAGACACTTCGATGATATTTAAAATCATCAAACCAATAATGCCAATAACCAATAAAAAAAAGCCCGAATAACGTTTCATGAATGAAATCATCTTATCACCTCATGAAAATATTACGCCTCTGGGCTTTTATTCTTTTATTTCCGATTTTTGTGCAACAATAATCGTTCTTTCAGGCATCGATTTAATTTCTAAAATCGAAAAACCAACTAATTTAACAATTCGAAGATATTGATCTAAATCATGAGTTTGTTCATGAATTTCGACTTTATGTTCTTCGTCTTCCAACTTCAAAGTGACGGTATGAATGATACTATGCGGATTTTGACCTTTATGACATTCCCAATGAAAATTATATTCACTATCATCTTCTGAATAGCCATCAAGTGCATCGATATAATCTGAACTTAATACATCGAAAATAAATACACCATTCGGATTAAGGGCTTGATAAATATTGGTTAACCCAAACTGAACATCTTCTAAATCTGATAAGTGATTAATGACATCCATTGAAGCTACAACCGTATCAAATTGAAAACCAATCGGATCTAACATGTCATAAACAAACAATTCCATATTAATATCATTTTGAACTGCACGGTACCTTGCAATTTGTAACATTTCTTCTGATAAATCTGAAGCTGTTACGGTGTAACCACGTTTTGCGAACTCTACTGACAAAGTACCAGTTCCACATCCAATATCTAATAATGTCCCGATGCTGGTAAACTTGTCGAGTAATTCGAGATATTCATCATACACATCTTGATCAACAAATGCATCATAAAAATTCGCTAAGATATCATAGCTCATAGGTTATAAATCCTCAGGATTAATTTTTTCTCGCTGAATGAATAATTTATCAAGTTGATAATATTCGCGTTCTTCTACATGCATGACGTTGACAATAACATCTCCTAAATCGAATAATAACCATCGACCTTCAGATGCCCCTTCAATTTTTGAGTTGATCTCTGGAACTGCTTGATAAATATGATTAACAGATGCAAGCACTTGTCTTTCAGATGAACCCGATGCAATAACCATATAATCGAATAGTGGTGAATACCCACGAAAGTCAAATATGGTAATGTCTTTTAATTTTAAATCATCAAGTGCTGTGACTACTTTCTTAAGTGTTACTGACATTCTATTCCTCCAATAAGTGTTGATAATAACGTAAAGCTTCTACTTCCTCTGAAACCGGAACCTCTCCGATTGACTCTAAATAATCGTTTTGAGATTTCAAAATGGTAGCTAAAGCTTTATCTAAATTGTTATAAGCTAAATTTCTAATCTTACTATTATCAAACTTTCGAGTAGGTTCAATATAGTCAGCTACAAATATAATTTTTTCTATCAATGACATTTCTGGTCTACCAGAAGTATGATACTTTATGGCATTTAATATTTCTAAGTCATCTATTTTGATAATCTTTTTTGCAAAAACAACGGCTGAGAGTGCATGCCAAATCGGTTTTGGCCATTTATTACAAGTATCAATATCAAAATAGGATTCAATTAATGATTGATGATAATCATCAGTTTCATGTTTTGTCACATCATGAAGTAGTGCAGCGATTTTCACTTTTTCCACATCGGCGTGATATATATGTGCCAGCTTTATCGCTGTTTCGACAACTTGCATCGTATGACTCATTCGACTACTTAAACCCAATTTTGATTCAACGATGGGTAAAATTTGATTAAAATTAAGCATCTAAATAATAGCTTGACGAATATACACGCCAACAACGAATGGAGCATAGGCTTTAATGTAAAATGGTCCTCTTAATGTCACAAAACCAAGACCAGAAAAGACAATATCATATTTTAAGTTATCACGAATTTTAAAATCATGAAATATCCATTTAGGAACTTTTTCATCTTCATTAAACGGTGGCGTTAATAAAGTGTAAAGTTTTGTATCATAGAGTTCATCGGCTCTTTCAGTTTTTGTACGGTGTACGTTGACTGTGTTGGCAAAATAGGTCACGACATTGATTCTATCTCCCGTTTCACCAGAGATTATATCTAATCTCGCTAACCCGCCAAAAAATAAAGTTTGACCTTCATTGAGTTGAAAAACTAACGGTTTGATCTCTTTTTTTGGCACTGTCAATTTATAAGATGGCCGTGTTAAATAGTGGGTGTATTGATGCTTATTGATGACACCAGGTGTATCAAAAATCATAGTTCCATCTTTTAAAGGGAACCCTACCATTCCAATGGTTGTACCAGGTGCAGATGAAACGGTAACGACATCAGCTTCTCTACCAAAATAACGTCGTAATATTTGATTGATAATTTTTGATTTACCAACATTGGTTGAACCTACGAGATAAACATTTCGATTCCCTTTATGTTTGTATATTAATTCCATTAATTCATCAAAATAGTTTCCAAATTTGGCAGAAATTAAAATTGAATCCAAGACTGAGAAACCTTCGTTAGCCAGCATCGATTTTACCCAACCCAAGATCTTATCATATTTAACATTTTTAGGTAATAAATCCATTTTATTACACACAAGAATAACATCACGGTTTCCAGTAATGCGTTTAATTGCAGGAACAAATGAGCCTGAAAAATCGAAAATATCGACGATTTTAACGATGAGTGCATTTTCTTTACTGATTTGATTAATGACATTTAAATAGTCGTCATTCGAAACACTTACACTAATAACGTCACTATAATTCCTAATGCGGAAACAACGTTGACATAAGAGCTTCTTTTGATCAGCTTCAGTTAACACTTTTTCGGTCATAAACCCAGGAGCATGTCGATCTAATGTCTGTATTTTTGCGCCGCAACCGCTGCAATATAATTCATCCATCTGCATTACCTCTTTTCGACAAGTCTTAATTGCTGATAAAACTCAGGATATTTTTTTGCAATTCGCTTTAACATTCTTTTTTCGAATCGACGATTCATTCGAGTAAACCACTTTTCATTGTTTCTTTGAATGGCATCGACTAAAATTGATTTTATTCCGGTACGATTAGCACCAAAGATATCCGTCATAAGTTGATCCCCTATGACACATACTTTGTTCTTATCTGTAATACACAATGATTTTATCGCTTTTTTAAATCCCATTTTCAAAGGTTTTTTTGCTTGAGCGATAAAAGGACACTGAATGTATTCTGAAAACTTTCTAATTCTAGGTATATGATTATTTGAAATGATCATAATTTTGAATCCCAATGACTTAATTTTATCAAATAAATCGATTAAATCTTGAGACGGAACGACTTCGTCATAAGGAATGAGTGTATTGTCCACATCAATTAACAATCCTTCAATCCCTTGACTCTTGAGTGATGGAAAGTCGATGTCAAATATCGTCTTTTTATAATCATTTGGCATAAAGTACTTTGTTTTTATAAAAATATCGCTCATTTCTTACCTCCAAATGCTATCTTGTATTATACACAATTTAGTGAAAAATGTCCAATTTTTTCGCATGCCCAGTCCACCTAAATAAATGAAAATGTTATCATAATTTGATAAATCAAAAATGAGATAACGACTATATCTAAACTGATATAGAGTCATATAAATGGGGAATGAGTAAATCTTTATAAAAACATTATGATGAGATTATTCTAAGAAGATTATAAGTATCATAGCACTATTATGAAATAAAAGAATGACAGAAAAACTGTCAGTCCTATATTTTCTTTATAATTGATTGAAATACGAATTTATGATCATTATCACGATACGAGGTAATGTATAGCGTATTGTTATCTTCGGTGACTTCCATCGTAAAATGTTCATTTAAAAACAAAGACTCAGAGTAATTGATTTGATATTCAGTAATTTGAATGGTTTGATTCATAGCCACTTCGACCGCGTTAGCAATGTAATCTAAATAAACAACGTTATTGACATGATTGTTTTGATCAATTTCAGCCGATTTGACGACTCTTTGGACTTTCGCCTGTAAGATTTCAACCATCTTATTAAAACGCAGATATCCGTCAATAAACACCTTATCAACGCAAGTATTTACCTGGTCTTTAGTTAAAATGAATTCTTTTGGTTTGATCAAAGCAAATTTAGTTTTATCGACAATGACCCATTTCCCCATTCCTTCAATCACACATTCATTGTTTTCATCAAATACTTGATAATTTCTATCGATACCTGCAATGTCATAGGGGTTCGGCCAAGTCAAAATCCGATATTTATGGTGGTTTTTTAATGGAATAATGATTCTAACCCGGAGTCTAGCAACTGCCCAAAATACATTTAAAGGGTCTAATTCTTTTGCCCCATACCCAATGACATCTGCGTGATACGTAGATGAATCTTGCAATCCTTTTTGCATGATTTTTAATAAATCAAATTGTGTTGGGTTGATTAAATTCGATTCAAGATTAATCGTCGTTTCAAAAGGTTGAATAAGCATGATTATTTTCCTTTATTTCGATTTTTTATTAAACATTCAGGGGAATTGCCAATCAAGTCGGTTCTACCAGTTATCGTAAGGGCTTCTCTAACAAGATCATAATTGATTGGATTTCGATATTGAATCAAGGCTCTTTGCATCGCTTTTTCATGCATGGTTTTCGGAACAAATACATAATCCATTGTCCTTGGATCAAGTTCGGTATAATACATCGTTGTTGATAATGTCAATGGTGTCGGATAAAAGTCTTGAACTTGTTCGGGGTTATATCCCATATCACGGATATATTCTGCTAAAATAACTGCATCTTTTAAAGTGGATCCGGGATGTGAACTCATTAGATAGGGAACCAAATATTGTTCCTTCTGAACTGCTTTTGTAATTTGATAGAATTTTTTTACAAACTTATCATATAAATTTTTACCTGGTTTTCCCATTTTATCTAAAACGGCGTCTGAAACATGTTCAGGCGCAACTTTCAATTGTCCTGAAACATGATGTTCGACCAGTTCCTTAAAAAAGGCATCATTAGAATCGTACATTAAATAGTCATAACGAATACCACTGCGAACAAACACTTTTTTTATACCATCGAGTTCACGTAGTGATCTTAAAATATCTAAATATTCCATGTGATCGACTTTTAAATTTTGGCATTTTACTGGATGAAGACATTGCTTTTTAGCACAAACGCCATACTTTTCTTGTTTATCACAAGCAGGGCGATAGAAATTCGCTGTGGGTCCGCCAACATCATGAATGTATCCTTTAAATTCTGGATCTTGAATAATTTTATGAGCTTCTTCAAGTACGGATTCTTTACTACGAGCAGACATGACTCTTCCTTGATGCATGGTCAAAGCACAGAATGAACAACCGCCATAACAACCACGGTTGATGACAATCGAATGCTTAATTTCATCCATAGCCGCAACATGACCAATTGCTTCTTGTTTGGGATGCGTTGCGCGCATAAATGGAAGATCATATATTTGCGACATTTGTTCTTCAGAAAGCGGAATTTGTGGGGTGTTTTGAACGACATACCCTTGAGGATATTGTTCGATTAACGGTTTTGAAGCAATGGAATCCGTATTTTCGTATTGTAGCATAAATGATTCTGCGTATTTATGCTTCGAGGCAATGATTTGATCATAAGATGGAAGTTCAATGCCATTATAAGGGAGGTAATCTTTATTTGTTGTTTTCCAACAGGTCCCTTTAATAAAAATTATATCTTGAGGAAGTAACCCGGCATTTAAAGATTCCGCAATTTCGATAATGGTAGATTCACCCATTCCATAGACTAGAAGGTCGGCTTTTGAATCAAGTAAAACACTTTTGCGAATCGTATCATCCCAGTAATCGTAATGAGCTAATCTGCGTAGTGAGGCTTCAATTCCGCCAATGATTATTGCCTTATTTGGATCGATTTTTCTAATGATATTCGAATATTTAATAACTGCACGATCTGGGCGTTTAACCATGATTCCGCCCGGAGTATAATTATCTTTTGATCTTCTTTTTTTCGCAACCGTGTAATGGTTGACCATTGAATCAATATTTCCGCTATTTACTAACCACCCTAAGCGAGGCGATCCAAATTCTAAAAAAGCTGATTCATCTTTGATATTGGGTTGTGACAATATACATAACGAATAACCATTACGTTCTAACCAACGAGCAATAATCGCCGTACCAAAAGACGGGTGATCACAGTATGCGTCTCCCGTTACAAATACAAAATCTGGTTGTTCAATGCCACAAGAAAGCATTTCTTGTCGATCTATTGGTAAAAAAGCCATGGTCACACCTCAATTCTTTTAAAAAGATGACCTAATTCCTTTCGAATGGAATCGTAGTTTGGTAAATATTTATAGAGTAAACCATAGAAATCTTTCCCATGATTTTGAACTCTTAAGTGAACCAATTCATGGATTAAAATGGTCTCAAGATAGCGGATATCAAAACGTGCTAAAACACTATTCATATTGATTAATTTCTTTGCACTTTGACAACTACCAAATTGACTTTTCATCCATCTTGATTTAATGATAATATGATTAAGATTGATATCTTTGATTAATAAAGGACGCCACTTTTCTAGTAGGCCAGTCGATTGTTCAATCACTGATTTTGCATAAAACGATTTTAAAGAAGTAATTTTAGTAGACTCGTTTTTATAATAAAATGTCTGGCCATCGAATAGCCATGATTTTTTTAATGATGGATCATAAATAGCGGGATACTCCACACCAAAAAATAGAATTTGATCATTCATTAAGGGTGTCAAAGGCATCGATGTCTTATCAATCGTTTTCAAGATTTTAATTTCATTCGATTTAATTAAAGTTTCTATAGACGAGACCTTTGTACGTTTCGATGTTGTGATATAAAGCGTCTTGTCAGGTTTAATTCTCAGATAGGTATGTCGAATATTTTTATAGACAATAACGACGGGAATACTTCTTCCCGATAAGATTATTCTATCCACCGATATCCCTCTAAAAATGAAATCACAAATGATGCTGTCATGTCTGCGATATCTTCCACTGAATTGGTATACATTTGAACTTGTAAAGTATCATCGATAACATCAGAAATTCCTCGGATTATAACAAAAGGAATGTTAAATTTAAAAGCAGTAATAGCAACTGACATACTTTCCATTTCGACAGCATAAAGGTGATCAATTACAGTTTGAAGCGGTTTTAGTTTCATTGAGTCCGTAACAAATTGATCCCCTGAAGCAATAATACCTTTACGATAATTAAATTTCATTTGATTGAGTGTGTTAATCGTTTTATTAACTAAAGCGTCATCTGCATAAACAATGTAAGGATCGCCAGGCATTTGTCCATAGGGTAAATCCGGATCAATTTGAACAACATCAACATCTGAATACATGACACCTTCAGAAACAACGATATCGCCAGAATTAATCGGAAATAACCCGCCGGCAACACCGGTATTAATGATAAACTCAATATCATATTTTAGACATAATGCGGTTGTTGTAATCGCCGCATTGACTTTCCCAATACCTGATTTAGCAACGATAACATCTTTTCCACTCAGTTTTCCTTGATAAAAAATCTTATCTGCGATGGTATCAATAAGATCTATTTGCATATGATTAAGTAGTATTTTTAATTCTTTATCCATTGCCGCAATAATCGCAATCATAGGTCCACCTCAAGAAAAAAGCGGAAATCTCGTTTCCGCGTAATTATTTTATATCTAATATTTCAATTTTAAATTCAGAACCGGTTTCAGATTTATAAGTAATCTTACTCCCCTTCTTCATTCCAATGATGGCACGACCAATGGGTGATTCGTTTGAAATTTTTCCAGCAAGTGGATTGGCTTCAAGATGCCCAACGAGGTCATACGTTTTTTCAATATTTTGACCGATAAAACGGACTGTTACCGTTTTGCCGATAGCGACGGTTTTAGACGTTGAATCTTTAATGATTTCAGAATGTTTTAAGATATTGTCAATTTCTTTAATCCGCGCTTCAATACGAGCTTGTTCATCTCTAGCCGCATCATAATCAGCATTTTCTGATAAGTCACCTTGTGCTCTTGCTTCTTTAAGGGCCTCAAGATTCGTTTTGCGGTCGACTTCCTTCAACTGCTCGAGTTCTAATTTGAGTTTCTCATAACCCGCTTCTGTAAGTTTAAAAGTGTTTTCCATAGTCTGAATCTCCTTTATCTATTGCTTTCAAATTATATCATAATTTATTTATTTATGATAGACAAAATTTTAGCATTTATGATATCGACAGCCACATCATTTGAATAATCATTCGGAATGATGATGTCTGCGTATCTTTTTGTTGGTTTAACAAATGCGTAGTGCATCGGTTTAACGGTATTTATATATTGATTTATAACTGAATCCATCGTTCTTCCACGCTCTTTAATATCTCTTTGAAGTCTTCGGATAAACCGTAAATCATCATCGCATTCCACGAAAATTTTAATATCAGCTAAATTCCTGATCCGAGTTTCTTCCATGATCAGAATGCCTTCTAAAATAATAATTTTAGCTGGATTAACCAGTTCAGTCGCTAAAGCTCTCGTCAAATTGACGAAATCATAGGTCGGTTTTTCTATGGGTTGTCCAGAAATTAACATTTTGAGTTGTTTATAAAACAAATCATTATCAATTGAGAAAGGATGGTCATAGTTGACCGCTCTTCTTTCTTCCATGGACATGGCGGATTGATCTTTATAATAATCATCATGTTTGATGACAATCACGGGATAGTCCCCTAGATTTGCCATGATTTTTTCAACAACCGTCGTTTTACCTGAAGAAGAACCGCCTGCAACTGCAATAATCAATGGTTTTTGCATGATTTGCACATCCTTATCATATCGTATTTTTGGATTGGAATGGGTGAATAAAATTTGATTTTTTGAAGTGGATGTCGAGCTGTATCAAGGGTATTGCCATCAATATCAGTTATTTCTGCAATTTCAATTATTTCAGGCAACTTATTTGGACTAATGATCTCAATGGTCGAGTATGGCTTAAAATTGTTACGTTGTTCAACCGTAGCAATTTTAGTTACTTCATCATAGTCCAAACCAATGGCAATGAAATCTTGGGTTGGAAGTTTTAAATCATCATTATATAGCTGCTGCTCAGTGGTTGTAATACCTGCAAAGAACCCATGTGATGTTTCTCTGTTTTCAGCTTTTTGGATTTCTTCTCGGTAATAATCAAGCGGTTTTAATGAATGATTAAAGTAATCGTCAATCATCATGCGATAAACATAAACAATGGTAGCTATGTAATGCGCGGATTTCATTCTGCCTTCTATTTTCAATGAAGAAATACCAAGTGAAATAAGGTCAGAAATATATTCAACGCTATCTAAATCTTTCGAAGACATACGAAAATCATTTTTATGACCGATTTGTTGATGATTTTTAGATAGAGTGTAATGCCATCTACAACTATGAGCACATCCACCTCGGTTAGCATCTCTATCAGTCATCGTGTTTGATAATGTACATCTCCCAGAGTAAGAAACACACATCCCCCCATGAATGAAGACTTCTAGTTCAACTTTGGCATTTTCACTCACTGTTTTTATTTCATCGATACTCAGTTCTCTTGCTAAAACAACCCGTTCAATACCATAATCATGCCAATGATTAGCTAAGAAACTATTGGTAACACTTTGTTGAGTTGATAAATGGACTGGCATCTTTGTTGCAGTTAATGCTCGGTCAATGATGTAAGGACTTGCTGCAATAATTGCATCAACGCCAATTCTTTCTAGTTCTTTAAGGTAGTTATCTAGCCCCGCCATATCCTCATTATGAGGAATCATATTCGCAGTAACATAAACTTTTTTGCCTAATCGATGTGCAAAATCAACACCTTCAGAAATTGAATCAATGTTAAAGTTAGAAGCTCTCGCTCTTAAAGAAAATGAAGTACCGCCAATATAAACAGCATCAGCACCATACAAAAGCGCAATCTTTAGTTTTTCTAAATCGCCTGCAGGCGCAAGTAATTCCGGTTTACTCATCACTTCACCTCCGAACGGAGATTCGTTTGTTTGTAATAAAACCCTGAATCATATTCTTTCTGATAACGACTTCTAAATTCATCGACAAAACGACGGTCATGATAGACTTTAATAGAATCATATAATTCGTCATCAGACATCATAAAACGTTCAATTATAAAATCTGATATTAAAGTTTCATAGGATTGAATCTCATCGATAGATTCTAGTTTATTTTGTCTAAAAATATGAGTTCCAAAAGAATCTTCATAGATCGGATATTTCGACGCGCCTCGGTTAGATTCTTCTAAAACAAAATCAGTTTGATTGAGATATTCAATGTCATTTAGATTTTTTTCAATAAAGTAATTTTTAATCAGCGGTCTTTTTGAATAGAACATTGGTTGAATACCATGTCCGACAACTGATAGTTCAATCTCCTTTTTGTTTTGTAAAATAATACTGATTGCATCTAATGTTATTTCTCTTGCAAGGGTCATACCTTTGATACCTTTCGATTCATAAAACCAAGGATCATAGAGATTTGTTGTGAGTGTACTAGGTTGAAATATGAGTAAATTCTCCATATTGAGTTTTTGTGCAATCGGGAAATAAGTCCAATCAAAGATAATAATTCCATCAACATTAAGTGGTTTTAAAAACTCTAAATAAGTTTGAGCGACTACGACATCAGATTCATGAATCATTGTATTGAGGTTGATATAAACTTCTTTATTTGATTGATGGATGATATGAACCAAATGTTTTATTTCATCACGTGAAAAAACACGCGTTGCACGTGTCGTTAAACAATCGGAATTAAGAAGAAAAACACTTATTCCAAGAGTTATTAAGTGTTCAATTTCTTGTTCATAATACAGGTTTGTGACGAATTTCAAATTATCATCCTCGTTTGCGATGGCTGACACTCATCCCATCACCAATAGTATAAAATACAGTATCAAATGCTTCATTTGTTTTAAGCCAATTGATGAAATTATTAATTTTCCTCGCCAATGCTCGTTGATTTCTTGTTAATAAAGCCGATTCACGACTTACAATGCCATGAAACGATAAATTGTCCGTGACAATCAGTCCATTATCCGTTAACAAAGGTTCAAACTTGGAGAAAAAGCGTTGATACTGTGCTTTTGCAGCATCAATAAAAATAACATCAAATTGACCCAAACTTAAAACGTCAATATCAAACGCATCACCAAAAAGTAAATGAATTCGATCATTTAATTGAGCGTTATTCACATTTGTCTGAGCAATTTGAAATAATTCATCATTACGCTCAATCGACCATATCTCAGCATTCGACATTTTGGATAAAGCAATTGAACTAAAACCGATGGCTGTTCCAATCTCTAATACTTTGGGTGAAGAATAGGAATTGATTAACGTCGATACGAAGTTAATTCCTTCAAATTCCATCATAGGAATATTCAATTCTAATCCCAATAAATGGATTTTTTTAAGCACTGCGTCTTGTTCAATTAACTGCAAAATGTCATTCATATTCGCTCCAAAAAAAGCAAAGAGTAAAAATATTACTCTTCGTCTTCGTGATGATGTTCGTGATCGTGGTCGTGATGATGTTCTTCCTCTTCATCTTGATCATCGAGAAAGCTTTCAAGAACTTCTTCTACAAAGTCCCATTCTTCATCCGTTTCAATTTGAATTAAGCGACCTTCATCACCATCTTCTGGGTTGAAAGCAGCCGCAAAATATTCGCCAGTTTCATCTCCGACGATTTGGTAAACGACATAACTTTTATTAAATTCATCTGAGTCAAAAGTCATGATGATTTGACATGTTATTTCTTTTCCGTTTTCATCTGTAACAATGAAAGTTTCCATTTCTCTATCCATATTATCTCCTCCGTGAATCTAAATAACTTTGTAAAATGACTGTCGCTGCTAAACGATCAACATTTTCTTTCCGTTTTTTCCGGCTCATATCGCCTGAAATCATTGCTTGTGTAACCATCCGTGTGGTTAATCTTTCGTCCCATAAAACAATTTTGATTTCAGTCATCGCTTCGAGTTTCGTTTTAAAGTCTAAAACGAGTTGTCCCTGAAACCCAATTGATCCATCCATATTTTTCGGATAGCCTAAAACGACTAGTCCTATTTTATTATTATCGATAAATTTCTTGACATAGTCAAGTGGAAGTTCGAAATTACTAGCCTCAAATCGAAAAGTTTCGACTCCAGTTGCGATAATCTCAGAAGGATCTGAGACAGCCATCCCGCAAGTTGTGGTTCCTAAATCAAGCCCTAAGACTTTCATAGGACTTTTCCTCGGATGAATTCAATCGCTTCATCCACTTTTGAAGTATCTTTCCCGCCCGCTTGAGCATAATCTGGTCTGCCGCCACCATTACCGCCACAAATTTGTGCAGCTGCTTTAACTAACTCACCGCAATGATATTTATTTGACATGCTTTTAGATAAGAACATAACTTTGTCATTATTGACCGAGGCAACAAACACGAGACCATTTTGTGTTTTGTTAGCGATGTTATCAACAAGTTGTTTTAATTGATTCATCTCCATGCCATCGACTCTTTGAACAAACATGTTTTTCTCAATAAACGAATAATAAGAATCCATCGAAGATAAAACTTGACCTTCTTTTAATTTAGATACTTCTTTTTCGAGTTCTTTTACAGCTTTTTGAAGTAACGAAAACTCATTTCGTTTATTGATGACGTCTTGATAAGAACCAAGGACAGTTTTATTTACCTCATGATTGAAAGTAACATCAATGCCTTCTGATTTCGCAGTGGAGACGATTACATCTGCTTTACGAACCAAATTCTCAATTTCTTGATTAATTCCAACTAATCCTTCAACGATGCTTTCAACGCCAATATTAGTTAGTCCTTCAATTCGATAAATGCCAGACCCGATTGAAAAGATGTTTTTAATCGCAAAACGATGAATATCTTTGATGTTTTTAACGTGCGTTCCTCCACATAAATCCAACGTATATTTCAAATCAATGACTCGAACTGTATCACCATATTTTTCACCGAATTCAGCGATTGCGCCTTTTTTGACCGCTTCATCAACGCTTAATAATTCTGTATGCGTTGGGTAATCGTTTGAAATCATGTCATTAACGCGTTTTTCAAGTTCTAGAATTTGATCGTCTGTAATTGATTCAAAATGATTAAAGTCAAATCTTAACATTTCTGAAGTGACTTGACTCCCTTGTTGAGAAATATGAGAGCCTAATAAATCTCTTAACGATTTAAATAATAAATGCGTCGCTGAATGGTTATAAGCCGTTAAATTGCGTTTTAAAACGTCAACCTTTGCATTCACTTTCATTCCTTCTTCAGGACTGCCTTCAATTAACTCAAACACGTGTAAAAATTGACCGTTAGGTAATTTAAAAACATCCGTAACTTTTGCAGAAAACTTGTCATTATAAATAACCCCGGTATCCGCAACTTGTCCACCCGATGTTGCATAGAAAGGTGTTTTTTCAAGGACTAGACCTTCTTTGAAAATCTTAATGATTTTCGTTTCAGATAATAAAGTATCATAACCAACAAAGGTACTTTCTTCATTAAATTGAAGGAACTCTTCATTTTGAGATTTCATCGATTGAATATCTTTTCGTGCATTTCTTGCACGGTCTTTCTGCTTTTCCATTTCGGCTTTAAAGCCTTCAATATCAACGCTCATTTTCAATTCTTCCGCATATTCTTGCGTTAATTCAATGGGGAAGCCATATGTGTCATATAGAATAAAAGCATCTATTCCCGAAATGATGTTTGAACTAGTGTTATGAACAATGGCTTCAAAACGTTTTTCACCTGAAGCAATTGTTTCTAAGAATTTTGTTTCCTCCGTTTGAACAATCTTTTTTACAATATCAGCTTGGTCATTGAGATAGGGATAATAGACATCCATATTACGAATGACAATATCAACGAGTTCATCCATGAATGGACGCATAATTCCTAATTTCTTACCATACTTAACTGCTCTACGAAGTAGCCGTCTTAAAACATAGCCACGCCCTTCATTTGCTAATATAGCCCCGTCTGCGACCGCAAAAGTAACGGTTCTAATATGATCAGCGATAACTTTAAATGCCATTTGTCCTTCATATTTAACGCCTGAAATTGCTTCGATTTGTTTGATTATAGGCATAAATAAATCTGTTTCAAAATTCGTTTTGACGCCTTGAATAATCGATGTCAATCGTTCAAGACCGCAACCCGTATCGATATTTTTATTCGGTAATTCTGGATACTCACTACGACTTAGTCCGGGTTTGGCATTATATTGTGAAAATACGATATTCCAAAATTCAACGTAACGATCATTTTCAATATCATCACGAATGGCATCTGGTGTGAAATCGCCAAAATCAGGTCCGCGATCATAAAATATTTCCGTACAAGGTCCACAAGGCCCTTCGCCAATTTCCCAGAAATTATTTTCTTCCGTTGGAATGATATGGGATGGATCCATTCCTAGTTTAATCCATAAGTCTCTTGTTTCAAAATCATCTGGGTAAACGGTCATATATAAGCGATTTTTATCAAACCCTAACCATTTGGGGCTGGTGATAAGTTCATACCCCCATGTAACTGCTTCAATGCGAAAATAATCACCAATTGAGAAATTGCCAAGCATTTCGAAAAACGTGTGATGACGAGCGGTCTTCCCAACATTCTCGATGTCATTGGTGCGAATACATTTTTGCGCATTCACAATTCGTGGATTTTTAGGAACGATTGATCCGTCGAAATATTTTTTGAGTGCTGCAACGCCAGCGTTCATCCATAATAAAGTTGGGTCATCATTAGGGATTAACGATGCCCCTTTTTCCACACCGTGGCCCTTCTCTTGAAAGAAGTCTAACCACATTTGTCTAATTTCATTGCCCTTCATGTATTTCATCGTAAAACCTCCATAAAAAATAAAAAATCATCCTCTATGATTAAAGGACGATTATATCGCGGTACCACCTTTGTTCTAGTTTCCTAGCACTTAAAAACCGTTAACGCTGGTCGGCGGATGTGATTAGCATCTCTTGAAAGGAGCTTCAAAATAATTGACTGTTTAGTTGCACCAACCCTAAACTCTCTATAAATCAAATTACTTCTAATAATCTTTCGCATCGATTTGACAAAATTATAAACTATTTCTTTAGAAAAAGCAATCATTTTGGAGTAAAACTAACCTTGTTTATAAAAAATCTTCAATTGATAATTCTTTTTCGAAAGGTTTGACTTCATTTCCTTCTAAAATCAAAGAAAGAAAGGTATTTCTGGGGGGTTCAACACCTAAAATACCACGCTTAAGCGCAGAAAATTCACCAATCATAATAAGTCTTTCTTTTGCTCTTGTGACAGCCGTATAAAGAAGCTTTCTTTTTAACATAATGGTATAACTTCTCACGAGTGGCATGACCACGACCTTAAATTCACTGCCTTGTGATTTATGAATTGAAATTGCATAAGCTAAGGTTAAACTATCGAAATCTTTGACATTGTATTTTACGATATTGCCAGTAAAATCAACGAGCATTTCACGTTCATCTAGAATGCCGCAAACAACACCTAAATCGCCATTCATAATTCCATCTTCGGGTTGATTAACAAGTTGCATAACTTTATCTCGGTAGTAGAATACTTTCGTACCGAAAGAAATGGATTGCTGCTTATTTTCTTGATTGAATTTCGCTTGTAATAGTTGATTAATTCGATCAATTCCACATTCACCTTTATACATCGGTATCAAAACTTCGATATCTTCCCAAAGATCAAATCCTTCATCAATGGCTTCTTGAATGACACTCATGATTTTATCAGGAACTTCAGATTCGTTTGCACGAATATATGAACGATCATGATGATAGCCAAGAACATTTTCTGTCAATTGTTGGTTTAATATATCATAGGCTAATTGAATAATGCTTGAGTCCGAGGCCTGACGGTGAATTTTATAAAGTTTTACCGTGGGGATTAGGTCACAATTCAATAAATCGGCAAGAACTTGACCTGGTCCTACCGATGGCAATTGATTGTCATCACCAACGATAACGACTTTCGTATTTTTATTGATAGACTTCAATAATTGATCTGCTAAAGCAACATCGAGCATCGATGCTTCATCGATAATAATGAGTGATGCATCAATTGTATTATACTCGTCATACGCAAAATGGTCGGTGTAATCATACCCTAACAACCGGTGAATGGTCATTGCCGGCAATTCAGTCGCTTCAGATAATCGCTTGGCAGCTTTTCCAGTTGGAGCTGCCAATTTGATTTTATCTTTGATGTAGCGATCTCCGGAGTGTAAGGAAATAAATACATTAACAATACCTTTAACAATGGTGGTTTTTCCTGTACCAGGGCCACCAGTAATAATGGTAAATGGATTAGATAATGCTTGTAAAATGGCTTCTCTTTGATTGGTCGTATAGGTAATTCCATTGATTGATTCAAATTCCGTCACGACGGATTTAAGCAAATCTTCATTGATTAAATCAGAATCTCTTTTTATCAATGATTGGACTTTGGAAGCAATATTTTTTTCTGAGTTATATAATGACATTAATCCAACTTTATCATCTAATATGGCTAGTTTATGACTTGATTCCATTTGTAGTATCATGGCTTCAATGGTTGATTGTTCGACATATAGGTTGTCATCAATTTTCAAAAATGTATAAGTATATTCTATTAACTTAAGTCGATTGACATAAGTATCTCCATACTTGTTCGCATATTCTTGTAACAAGAACAATATAACCGCTGATATTCGTAAGGGACTATCGTAGGAAAAGCCCACTTTTAGGCCTATTTCATCGGCGCGTTTAAAACCAATTCCTTCAACTTCATCAATTAATACATAAGGATTTTCTTGGATGATATCAATTGTTTTTAACCCATATCTTTGAAAAATTCGCATTGACATTTTGGGAGATATTTGAAAACCATATAACCATACTAAAGTTGATTCCATCATCCGGTTATCAATGATGGAGGATTGAATTTCATGTTTCTTCTGCTTTTGTAATTTTGGTACTTGATCAAGGACGTTAGGGTTGTTTGCAATTTTATCTAGGGCATCCAATCCTAAAGTATCAATAATCCGTTTAGCGGTTTTTGGACCAATGCCTTTGACAATACCGCTGGAAAGATAATCGATTAATCCTTCATAGGTATTATCCATAATCTTTTCATATCGCTCGGCGTCATACTGGATTCCATATTTAGGATGACTTTTTTCTTTTCCGTAAAAACGATATTTCGTTGAAAGTTCTAACTTAGGAAAAAACCCACAAACAATAATCGTGGGTTCGAAAAATACGAGATTAGGCTCATTCGTATCTGTGATTTCAATTTTTAATACGGAATAAGCATTTGAATCATTATAAAACAAATAATTTTTCAGAATGCCTTCGATGTAATTCAAAAGGATCATCCTTTCCTGATTATCTTACATAGCCATAAAATTTTCGATGTCTTTAACTTCTTTAATAATAGATTCAGATAGGTTGATTGAACCTGTTTCGGTGACTAATACATTATCTTCAATGCGAATACCTATGCTCTCTTCTTCAATATAGAAACCAGGTTCAATTGTGAGAACTACCCCCGCTTTTAAAGGGATTAAATATGAGCCGACATCATGAACATCAAGTCCAAGATAATGGCTGACATTATGGTAATAATATTTAGAGATTTCATCAGGTGATTGAATCATACCTAGTTTCATAGCACCCTCAGCTAAGAGATTTCTAGCGTGTAAGTTAAGTTCACTCATCATAATTCCAGGTTTGACAAAGTCGATACATGCTTTATTCACAGATAAGACTAATTCATAGATTTCTTTTTGACGATCCGTGAATTTCCCATTCACTGGGAACGTTCTTGAAATATCTGAAGCGTAAGGACCTGCTAAAGCACCTAAATCGCATAATACAAGTGATCCATCTTCTGCAGTTTGATCATTTTCTTCATAGTGTAAAGTGGTTGCGTTAGCACCAGAAGCCACGATAGGGTTAAAGGAGTTTCCTTCACTATTGTGTGTTTTTAAAGCATATTCATACATCGCAACGATTGAACGTTCGTTGATACCCGGAGTAGCAACAGAAAGAATTGCTTCAACTCCGGCTTTTGAATAACTAATAGCACGACGAATTTCATTGACTTCAAATTCGTCTTTATACATTCTCATGATATCTAAGAATTCATTGGCATTTCGATATGTGATTTCAGGATATGATTTTAATACGGCGTCTAATTTAATCAAAGCAGTTGGAACAACGTACGGTTTATGGCGATATAAATCTAGATAAATCAATTTTGGCGCTCTTGCTAGAGCTTTACGTTGTCCGGATAATATTTGTTGATGCAAGAAGGTATCAAAATGTTCAACGAAGAAAATGTTTTTTTCTTCAATGCCCGAAACCAAAGATGCTTCTTGTTTCGTCATTCTCTTACCTAACCATTTATTCGAATAATCAGTTGCTTCTTCAATGAACAAATACTCAAACTGATTTTGACCATCTTTTTGAAGTAACAAAGTAAAATTTGACTTCTTTAGTCCGGTTAAATAGTAAAAATTACGATTGATTTCGTAAGGATAATATTGATCCGTTGTCTTATGAGGAGCTTCAAGCGAGTAAAGGATAACAATTGAGCGATCTTCAATTTCTTTGATGAGATTGAATCTTCTAGTAGAAAAACGATTTTCATTCATATAAGGCACCTCTTTAATAGTACTTAATAAAAATATTATAACATAAACTTTTCATTAGTTAAAAAAAAAGCACAAATTCATGTGCTTCTTAGTTGATAAAATTAAGTCTAATCGATCCGTTCGATGTATCAAGATTAATAACGTTATCTAGTGAAGGATTATAGATGGAATCATTCTTTTCATCGCCATCAACATAAGTACTTCCATTGGAGGTATCCAACTCTATGCGATATAAAGAATATTCACCATAGATATTAACTTCTATCGCACCATTGGAGGTATGTGCGTTGATATCCAAAGCAGTCAAATGATCAATATCAATTTCACCGTTTGACGTATGAACTGAAACTAAGACATCTGAAGTTACGTAATCTAAAGTGATTTTACCATTGGAGGTATCAACTTTAAAATAATCTGTCACATGGACATCTTCGATTTTAATGGATCCATTGGAAGATGCAAAATTTACTTCTTTTAAATTGGTAATATCCATCATCGTAATTGCGCCATTAGACGTTGTGATATCAAGGACATAGTCCATTACTGATGCAGGTAAATAAATTTCAACATTATTATAATCAATTCCGCCCCAGTTCCAAACGCCCCATGAAATACCTAAAAACCATCTAGTACGATTGACTAATTCAAGGTTTTTATCTTCTAGTGATACTTCAATCCAATCATTTTCAGCCTCATAGTACCTGATTGTAATTTGGTCAGTTTCTGAAGGCAATATTTCGATGGCACGATTATTGAAAAGCATCATGAATTCACTCACTTCATCTGCTTCATACGTTAATTCAGTCAATGTGTAATCCGGACGTTCAATAAGATTAAAATCTGTTTCATCGCTCATTAAAAATCCGACAACTGTAAATACTACTCCAAGAAATACTAATAACAATGTAACTCCTAATACTTTTCTCATTTCTATTCTCCCCGTTTATCTAACGTTTTCTGGATCCATTCCAGTAATTTTTCTAATTTATCTTTTGATTGTTTAATCAACCACCAAAACCCCGATGCCCCAAGCAATAAAAGTCCAATGCCTAGAAAAATGTTACCAGCATACATGATAAGAGTCATGGATGAAACTGAATTTTTAATTCCTATTATCATTCTCGTTGTGCCGACCACCAATAGCGAAGCACCTGAAGTAACAAATGAAAATGCAATACTACCAATAACGATAATCACAAAAACGAAAATGGCATACCCTACTAATTTGGATGTGGCACTAAAGACTTTTCTTAACTCGAAATCTTTTTTCTCTTTTACATTGGTTACAAAGGTATCATCTTTTTTTATCGTTCTTATGATTGTTTCAACACTTCCTAATCGATCGATGAAAGCATCCTCATTCTCCCCATTATCAACAGCATCTTGAATGAGTTCGTCATAATAATGCGTAATTTCATCGCGATCACTTGATTTAAATGAATCTAAATTCTTATTTAGTTTATATAAAAACTCGTATTTATTCATTTTTTCCCCCTATTTGAGAATATAATCATAGATTTTTTTAATTTCTAAAAAATCTGACTCTGATTCTCTTATCTTTTGTAATCCTAATTTAGTTATCTTGTAATATTTTCTTAATCTTGAATTATATTCCGTTGAGTACGTTGTGACAAAATCTTGTGCTTCTAATCGTTTGAGGATGGGATAGAGTGTCGATTCAGATATTTCCATAATTTCAGACACATCCTGAATGATACGGTAACCATAGGAATCTTCATTTTTCAAGGAAGCCAAGACAAGTATTTCTAAAAACCCTTTTTTTAATTGAATATCCATCGTATACCCCCTTACGCATAATACTATACAATACATAGTATGATATGTCAACACTTTTTTTAAAAAAAATAAAAAATCCATCGATTTCTCGATGGATTAATTCAATGATGCTTATTTTGATCTTTTCTTGAAAATAAATATCATGACAAAGACAATTGCGTAAGCTAAAGATAACCAGATGACATTAAGCGGATGATTATGAATATCAAACAAACTTCCTAAAAAGACAAAGAACGACATGATAATCAACCTTGAGAGTAAATTCATCCAGATATAAGTTTTAGTCTTAATTTTTGTAAAAGATAAAGCATAATTTAAGATTGAACTAGGCATAAAGGGATTAGCTAAGAATACCATCATCATACCAATATTTTTTCCTTGTGCAATATTTAAAAATTTCCTTCCGATTTCATTTGATTCCACTTTTTCAGAAAACTTTTGTGTCAGTGTTTTTCGAATGATCAAAAATATAAGAAACATTCCCATAAAAGATCCCGCAACCGAAAATAAAATAGTAAAAATAATCCCTAATGTCGGTCCAAACGCTTGAGACATAACCCCAAGATTAATTCCTATGATTGCGCCTAGAGGAAGTGTTGGAATGATGGCTTCAATGAATGGCAAAAGAAAGGTCGCTAAAATCGCTAACCATTCATTTTCCGAGATAAATATTTGATAATTATCGATTAGAGAATTAAATATACCCATAAGTTCCTCTAGTTTTGAAAAAAACACCCCGAAGGATGCTTTAAATAGTTCGAGTTTTTTAGATTAATTCAGAGAAATGTTTTAAAGTACGAACCATTTGAGCCGTAAATGACATTTCATTGTCATACCAAGAAATGACTTTAACGAGTTGTTTGCCATCTACTTCCATGACTTTCGTGCTTAATGAATCAAATAATGATCCGTAAGTAATGCCAATAACATCACTAGAAACGATTGGATCTTCTGTATAACCTAATGTTGGAGATTGAGCAGCTTTAACTGCAGCATTAACTTCAGCTTCAGTAACTTTCTTTTCTAACTCAACAACTAAGTCAACAACTGAGCCAGTTACAACAGGAACACGTAATGCCATACCATCCATTTTACCTTTTAAACTTGGAAGTACTAAACCAATTGCTTTAGCAGCGCCAGTTGATGCAGGAACGATATTAGCTGCAGCTGCACGGCCTCTTCTTGCGAAGATACCTGCTTTATGTGGCCCATCTAGAGTGGCTTGGTCATTGGTATAAGCATGAACAGTTGTCATGAAACCTTTAACGATGCCAAAATTGTCATCTAATACTTTTGCGATTGGAGCTAAGCAGTTTGTTGTACAAGAAGCCGCTGATAAAATAGTTTCTGAACCGGTTAATGTATTTTCGTTAACGCCAAATACTACGGTTGGAACATCTTTTTCTTTTGCTGGAGCACTAATAACAACTTTTCTAGCTCCTGCTTGAATGTGAGCTTGTGCTGCTTCTCTTGATGTAAAGAAACCAGTACATTCTAATACAACATCAACATTGTATTGTTTCCATGGTAATTCAGCTGGGTTCTTTAAAGCGTAAACTGGAATTTTAACGCCTTCAACCACTAAATCTGTACCTTCAAAACTAACTTCTTTAGCATATCTTCCTTGACTTGAATCGTATTTCAAAAGATAAGCTAATTGTTGAGCATCGGTTAAATCATTGATCGCAACAACTTCAAATTCTGGATTTCCAAACATAAGGCGAAAAGCAAGACGGCCGATACGTCCAAATCCGTTAATAGCAACTTTTACTGACATATTATTCCTCCTAAAATATTTTTAGATTATTCTCATTACTATTCTATTTTACGCTATTTGTTCGATATTTACAACATTATCGTATTACTAAAACGTTTTCAAAGCAAAACTAACAGAAAATAAAAAGATGGAAAATCCATCTTTAGAATTTTTTTATAATGCTCTTACCTTTTTGACGTTCTTCATAACATCACGAATACAATTCTTGTATTCGCAATCATCCATGCATTCTTCACATTTGACTTGATCACGAAATTTTCTTGGAATAAAGGCACGAATTTCATCTTCATTATAACCCGTTTGCATGATTTTTTCATTGACGATTATCGGACGTTTTAAGATTGTCGGATTATCGATGATGAAATCAGCTAACTCACCAAATCTCATCTCTTCTGTTTCAAGATTATTATCTTTAAAGATCTTTGAACGAGTAGAAATTATATCTTCAAACCCATTCTCAGAAAATTTTAACATATTAATGATATCGTCACGAGTTAAACGAATTCCAACTATATTTTTTTCTTTATAAGGAATACGGTTTTCTTCAAGCCATTTTTTTGCTTTTCTACATGATGAGCAACTTGAGCTAGTATATAGAGTAATCATAGGATATCCCTCGCTTTCAGCATGAATATTATATCATATCGATGTAATTATAAAAACATTTTCTTAAAATATGGTATAATTTAATTACTATATCTTTGGAGGTAATCAACATGAAATGGGATTTAACTTATTTATTCAAGACTCAAGAAGATTTTAATCAAGCATTACAAACAACGATGGGGATTATCGATAAACTCGCTACTTATAAAGGTCAACTCCATCTCGAAGAAAAATTCGTTGAGTATTATTTGTTACAAAAAAAATTGACGGAAGTTGGATTAAGAGCTTACCAATACGCTTCTTTAAAAAGCGATTTAAATAAAAAAGATGCTAATAACGCTAAGCAATTACAAATGGTTCAAATCGGTTTTGCGAAATTATCAGAAGCATGTTCATTCGAAGAGCCTGAACTGATTTCAATTGGTAAAGAAACCATTATGAAATATGCTCATAATCATAAAGAACTTCATGAATTCGAATTTGGATTCGAAAAATTATTCCGTCGTCAAGAACATATTCTTGATGATAACTCAGAAGCATTATTAGCTAATTTCAATCGTTTAGCAACCTCTGGCAGAGAATTATATAGTTCTTTATCGGTCGCAGACATGGAAAACTCAGATGTAATGCTTGATAATGGTGAAATTGTTACAATTACGAATTCGAATTACCGTGCTTACATATCAAAAAGCAAAAGCCCTAAAGAAAGAGAAGAGATTTTTAGAGCCGTATTCTCTTATTATGATATTCATAAGAATACCTATGCTAATATCTATAAAACTGTTCTTGAAGCTGATTTTGCATGGATGAAAGCTCGTAAGTACGAAACCTCAGTCGAAAGCTACTTGTTTAACAATGCAATTCCCGTTGATGTTTATTACTCATTAACTCAAGTGGCGAAAGAGACGACTGCCCCTGTTAAAAAATATATTCAATTACGTAAAAAAGCTTTGGGACTTGAAACCTATCATACTTATGATCGTTTCTTAGAACTCGTTCAAACCGATAAAGAATACGAATATGAAGAAGCAAGAACCTTATTCTTTAACTCCATTAAAGATTTCCCGGCAGATTTCCAAGATAAAGCCCATGAAGTGTTAAAAGAAGGATTTGTCGATGTCTTTGAAGCAGATGGAAAACGCACCGGTGCTTATTCTTCTTCGATGCCTGATTTACATCCTTATATTTTATTAAATTATTCTAAAACGTTAGGTGATGTCTTTACGGTAGCTCACGAAGCAGGTCACTCGATGCATTCAATGTATGCGGCTGAAGGACAACCATCTGCTTTACAAGATTACACCATTTTCGTAGCTGAAGTAGCTTCAACTTTCAACGAACATAATTTATTAGACTATATCATTAAAAATAGTAATGCTTCAAAGAATGATAAAATTGCTTTATTACAACGTGCAATCGATGACATTATGTCAACATTCTACCGTCAAACATTATTTGCGCTCTACGAACTTGAAGCTCATAAATTAATGGAAAACAACCAACCGATTACCGCTGATATCTTAAGTGAAATCATGATTAATCTTTACAAAGAATTCTATGATTTAGATATTACCACTGAAGAGGTAAAACAATTTGTTTGGGCCTATATTCCTCATCTATTCTATACACCTTTCTATGTGTACCAATATGCAACAAGTTTCGCAGCTTCATTAAAAATTTATGAAGACGTTAAAAACAAAGTAGCAGGTGCTTTTGAAAGATATATCGGATTGTTAAAATCGGGTGGAAGCAAATTCCCGGTTGAACAATTGAAGGAAGCTGGCGTTGATTTAACGAAGAAAGATGCCTTTATTGCGGTATCAAACCGTTTGTCTGAATTAGTTAATCAATTAGCTATTGAACTCGGCGAATAAGCGTGATATAATACATTCAATCAAAAAACAATGATTCGGAAGAGTAGATTTAGCAGCGTATTCAGTGAATTTGGGGTAGTGAGAACCAAGTGACGACCTATGTTGAATGGACCGAAGAGTGATGCTAATCCCATCCGCTTTCCAGCGTTAATGGATGAAGTGCTGGATTTATCCAGAACAAAGGTGGTACCACGGTTATTATTAGTCGTCCTTATTTGAGGGCGACTTTTTTATTTTCAAGGAGGAATTTAAATGAAAAGAATATTATCAGGCATTAAACCAACTGGTGAATTAACATTAGGTAATTATATTGGAGCAATCAAACGTTTCGTTGAGTTGCAACAAAGCATGCCAGAGGATGAATTTTATTTATTCATCGCTGATTTGCATGCCATCACAGTTCCGCAAGATACAACGGAACTAAGGAGAAGGACAAGAGATATCGCTGCGATGTATATTGCTGCTGGTCTTGATCCTGAAAGAACAGTATTATTTATTCAATCCGAAGTCAAGGAACATGCGGAACTCGGTTATCTTTTACAATGTTATACCCATATGGGTGAACTTGAAAGAATGACTCAATACAAAGACAAAATCAAAAAAGGCGAGTCAAATCTGACTTCTGCTTTGTTTACGTACCCAGCTTTAATGGCAGCTGATATATTAATTTATGACGCAGATTACGTTCCTGTAGGCGACGATCAAAAACAACATGTAGAATTGACAAGAGACATAGCAACAAGATTTAACAATCGTTATCGTGATTTTTTTAGAGTGCCGGAACCTATTATTCCTAAAGTGGGGGCTAGAATCATGGATTTACAAGATCCTTCTAAGAAAATGAGTAAATCTGATGATAATTCAAAGGGATATATTGCGTTACTCGATGATCTTCAAGTGATTAAGAAAAAAATTAAATCTGCAGTGACTGATTCTTTAGGTATCGTTCAATATGATCCAGATAATCAACCTGGCATCGCAAACTTATTATCCATCTATTCAGTTTTATCTGAAAAAAGCATTGATGATATCGTATTAGATTATGCAAGTAAAGGTTATGCTGATTTCAAAAATGATTTAGCCGAACTTGTTGCTGAAAAAATTGGAGAACTTCAAAAGAAATACAACGAAGTTATTCAATCAGGAACGCTTGATTCAATCCTTGATAAAGGTAAAGAGACAGCATCAAGAGTGGCTTACAGAAAAGTCGAAAAATGTAAACAAATTATTGGATTAGGTAGAAAACGTTAAAAAAAAGGCATCCTTCGGGATGCCTATTTCATTGCATTAATATCGTTTATTGTCCGTTGAATGGCTTCAAATGCTTGATTTTCATCTTCACCGTCAAACGTGATTTTGAAATTAACATTTTGAGGAATCGCTAATGACATAACACCCATAATTGATTTTAAAGGTACTCTTACGTCATTATATTCTAAAATCATCTTTGATTCAAATGAAGTTGCTTTACTAACAATCATGGTCGCTGGTCTTGCATGCATTCCATGAGAATAAGTGATTTTGAATTTAGCTTCAATCATATTAATTTTCCCCCTTCAGCAAATGATTAATGTGTTGAATCAATGGTGTTGCATCGTATGGAAGCATCATTTTTACCGTTGTTCCAGTAACGAAGATTCCTAAAGCACCGCTTGATTTAACGACGTCTAAATGACATTTATTCGTCGATTGAACTTTAAAACTCAATCTCGCACCATCTTTAGATGCAGCGATGATATTACTGATACCGCCTAAATTGAGAATTAATTCTTCAATTGTTTTTTCATCAACCGGTGGGTACGTTGACTTTTTACTTCCTTTTATTTTTAAAACAGCAAATAGTATCAAAATTAAAGCTACTAAACCGATGGCAATTCCGATATAGAGATAAAACTGTGATATCGCTAAAAGATATAAATAATTCGTTAGTAATAGATTAAAAGACACGATATCACCTCTGTATATTATATTTTATCACAAAATTGAAAAATACAAGCGCAAGATATCAAAAAACAATTCTTTGTAACCTCTTGTAAAAAAGAAACTGTTACGCTATAATTTTTAAAGAGTTGAGAGGGGCATTAATATGACAAAAGTATGTGAAGCAATTATAGAAATTCCAATGGGAACACAGAACAAATATGAAGTTGACAAAAAGAAAAATCGAATTAAATTGAATCGTGTCTTGTATTCGAAAATGACTTATCCAGCAGAATATGGGTTCATTGAAGAAACGCTTGCGGAAGACGGCGACCCACTCGATATTTTAGTATTAGCGACTACACAAACTTTTCCTGGTTGTATCGTCGATGCAAGAATCGTCGGTTACTTGGATATGTATGATTCTGGGGAGCACGATGAAAAATTAATCGCTGTTGTCGATGCAGATCCGCGTTTCAATCATATCAATGATATTTCTGATATTCAAGACTTGCAACTTCGAGAAATTAAATTATTCTTTAGAACCTATAAAGAATTACAACCTGGACATGATGTCGTCGTACTCGACTATTATTCACGTGAAGAAGCAATCAATCTAATCACTAAATATCAAATCGCTTATAAGCGAAATAAAACAAAATAAACATATAGCGCCGGATTATCCAGCGCTATTTTTTTATGATTTATGTACGATATTTCCGTTAACAATGACATAATCGGGTTTTGTTAAATAATGCAGTGGATGATTATTCCATATAACGACATCTGCATCTTTTCCCACTTCGATAGAACCAACTAAATTATCAACGCCATTAATTTTAGCTGAATACAGGGTTACGGCTCTGAATGCTTCTAATTCGGGTAATCCTTCTCTAACAAAGATACCAACTTGAGTCAATGCATTTGCTAAATGAATCACAGGATGATCCGTCATGATAGCGAATTCAATATGATTGTCGCTTAATATCTTCGCTGATTTAAACGTTTTGTTTCTTAATTCGTATTTTGATTTTGAGCCTAACGTTGGTCCAATAATAACTCTTTGATGATGTTCTTTTAAATAATCTGCAATCAAATGACCTTCTGTCGCATGTTCAATGGTTGCGTTTAGCCCAAATTCTTCAATAATTCGAATAGCAGTGACAATATCATCTTGTTGATGCGCATGGATTTTGACTAAGAATCCGTCAAAAACACGCATTAAAGAATGCCATTTCATATTGAACTCTGGTTTTGAAACTTCTTTTCCGTTTGCTAAATCTACTTGATACTTATCAAGTTTTGCCTTATATTCTCTGGCTTTGATGAGTGCATCTCGAATGAGAGCTGCGGAAGCCATTCTTGTTGAAGGTGATTGTGATTTACTGTTATAAACTCGTTTTGGATTTTCACCGAGTGCCATTTTCATGGAAGATTCAGGTATAACAATCATGTCATCAATGGTTTTTCCATAAGTTTTCATCACACAAAATGTTCCACCTATGACATTAGCACTTCCTGGTCCAGTAGCGACGGTTGTAACACCAGCTTCAAGTGCTTCTTGAAAGGCGACATCTTGTGGTTTAATCGCATCTATCGCTCTTAATTCAGGGAACACAGGATTTGTCATTTCATTCCCGTCTGCACCTTCAAACCCAATAGCCTCTTCAAATATTCCGATATGACAATGAGGATCAACGATTCCAGGTGTGACATATCGTTTTTTCGCATTAATAACGGAAGCTTCGGGATAATCTTTTGCTTCAAAATGACCAATACCTTTGATTTTAGATTCTTCAATCAGGATATCCATTATTTCATAATTAATATCCTTCATTCCGACTAAATATGCATTTTTGATTAAAATCATTTTAATATCTCCTTTAAATTATGATTATTAATGACTAAATTAATCATTAAAGTGGTCCCATATAATAAAGCCGATTCATCGATATTGAACAATGGATGATGGAGTCCGTAGGCGGTATCTACCGAACTATTGGTCCCTAACCATGCAAATGCTCCTGTTTTATGGTTGATATATTTAGAAAAATCTTCTGCCCCCATCGAAGGTTTTAAGATGTCGATGAGTGCATTATCACCTAATACTGATTTTACCGTATCAACGAGATACTGTGTCGGTTTAGGCTGATTAATTAAGGCATCATAGCCAAAAATATATTTAAATTCATAATCACCATGATATTTAGAAGTAATCGCTTTAATTGAATCTTCAATGGCGATTTTGACTTTATTTCTAACTTCTTTAGAAAATGTTCTTACTGTGCCTTCTAAAAAAGCCGTTTCCGGAATAATATTATGCGTAGTTCCAGAATGAACTTGTGCGATTGTAATGACGCAATTGTCGGTAGGATCGATTATACGAGACGTGATCGTTTGAATCGACATGATTAACTCTGCTTGCATCATTATCGGATCAATCCCTAAATGAGGATAGGCAGCGTGAGCACCTTTGCCTATTAATTTGATTTGGATCGTATCAGCAGAAGCCATTGCTTCATTAGCTTTTATTGCAATTTTTCCCAGAGGATATTGCGGTGCACAGTGTAACCCAAAAAAGACATCCACATCATCAACTAAACCGCTTTTCACAACCCCATAGGCTCCCCCAGGATCAGGCCCTTCTTCTGCCTCTTGGAAAATTAATTTAATCGTCCCTTGCCATTTATCTTTATGATTCACTAAATAGTCCGCTGTTGACAATAAAATCGCAGTGTGTGCATCGTGTCCGCAAGCATGCATCGCCCCTGAATTTTGTGAACAATATGATAAATCAGAATTTCCTTCATTCATTGGAAGAGCATCCATATCAGCTCTTAGTCCAATGATGGGTCCATCGTTATTATTAATAACGCCAATGAGTGAATTTTTCCCTACGTGAGAAAAAACTTGAATATTGAGCTTAGTTAAATAATCCTTAACGAAATCATGCGTTTTTTCAACATCAAATCCAACTTCTGGATGAGAGTGCAAAAAACGCCGGTTGTAAATAAGTTGATTTTCTAAATATTTAATTTCTTCTAATTTAACCATTATTTTATCCATTCTTAATAGAGATAGTGACATGGTATTTCAAGTGTTTTTATGTAATCAATAATTTTAATTTTCAAATCAGAATAGTAAGAACTTGTTTTAAAATCAAAAATTTTCTGGTAATCGGATAGTCGGTCAGGCTTTAGCGTTTCTATCAATCGAAATATTCGTCGTTTATTGGCCAGATCTTTTAAATTAAGCGTATCAAACATGAGGTAATCAACATCATCTTTGACTTCATCAATAATGTTAAACACATCAGTGATATAAGGAATAATTGGACTGATAAAAACATAGGTTTTAATGCCCGCTTGATGCAAAGTCTTTAATGCTTTGATACGTTCTGAGGGTAAACTAGCCCTTGGTTCAAATATTTTCGCATGATCATCATCTAATGAAATACTAAAACCGATTTTGACTGATTTCATTTGCTTAAACAAATCCAAATCTCTCGTGACAAGTGCTGATTTTGTTAAAATCGAAATATCTAGATGACTTTCATAGATTGATTCTAAAGCTTCTCTTGTTTTTCTTGAACTTGCTTCAATCGGTTGATACGGATCCGTCATGGAACTAAAGAAAAGTGACTTCGATCCAGTATTTTTTGGGATATTGTAGTCTGGAAATTCTTTAATATCGACATAAGTTCCCCAAGGTTCATTTCGATTGGCAGGACCTGGCATTGTTTGTGCATAACAATATAAACAGCCGTGTTCACAACCATTGTAAGGGTTGCATGCAAAATCATGGCCTAATCCGGTTTTGACTAAAAAACTTTTAGCATTAATTGATTTGATCTTTATCATGAGAAAACAACCGATCGATTTTGACAAGTTGAAATGCAACAAAAATCCCTAAAATTAAAGCAATGATTCCAATAATCATACTCCCAATATTATCTGATAAATAATTGAATAAATTAGCATATATCGGTGTTTGATCTTTAAAATCAATGGCCGTCGTTTGATCAGTCATTTCAAACACAATGACAATGGCAGAGGCGATGATAAATCCAATGATGGCACTATAGGTTTGAACAACGTATTTTTTTATCACGATTTCGATTAATTTACTAATTAAAAATATTCCAATGACAGCGCCAACGCCAAACGGAATCAACACTTGCAGATTATATCCTAATAACGAGAAATCAAGAATATTTCCCACGACATCTGTTACAATCGCCGTATATACGCCTAGCGTAATAAGAAGTGCAGAACCTGAAATCCCTGGCACAACCATTGTCGCAGCGGAAAGAATACCTACCAATAAGATAAACAAATAAGTCCAAACTTTAAAATCAAAATGATCGATTGCGCTTGAACTATTATTTAATTTACCGATTAATAAAAGCATAACAGCAGAAAATGCGATGACAAAGGATAAAATACTGAAAATCGATATACGATTACCTTTTATTTTTTGATATAACGAAGGGATTCCCCCTAATAATAGTCCGATAAAAAATGATAGCGTGATGACAGAGTTAAAACTAATGAGCCACCCTAATAATTTAGCTAATAATACAATGGATGCAAAAAGACCGATAAAAATCGGAAGTAAAAAAAGAAAACTCTTTTTAAATTCTTTAAATACATGGGTTATTGCATACAATAATTTATCATATACTCCAAGATAAATGGCTAATGTGCCTCCACTGACACCAGGAATAATAAAGGCGATGCCAATGATAAAACCTTTTATAAGTAATATTAGAAACATGGTGATCCTCTTTTCTATAGTGCGTCTCCAATTAAATCATAACCATAATTTGAGGTGATTTTTACTAACACATCATCCCCAATTGATAGTATTTTTTTTGATTGAAAAACAATATACCCATCAATATCGTCTGGCGCAAAAGCATAACTTCTGCCATAATAAAATTTTGATGTTTCATCATAAGCTTCAATCACAGTATGATGAATTTTTCCGATTTGGGCTTTGTTCTTCTTCGCAGCGATTTTTTTCTGAATTTGCATGATTTGATCAAGTCGTTTATTCTTAATATCATCTGGTAATTGATTCGTAAAATGATAGGCAGGCGTATCTTCTTCTTTCGAATAAGCGAAAACTCCGAGACGATCAAATTCTTGATTTCGAACGAATTCTTTGAGTTCTTCAAAATCATTGTCGGTCTCTCCAGGAAAGCCAACAATCAACGTCGTTCTTAAAACCGATTCTGGCATCATCGATCTTATCTTTGAAAATAAACGAATCAAGTCTTCTTTATCGCCGCGACGGTTCATTCTTTTTAAGACAGAGGATGAAATGTGTTGAATAGGAATATCGAAATATTTTGCAACTTTTGGATTATTCTGTATTTCTTTCAGCAATTCATCGGTTATTTCATCGGGATATAAATATAGAACCCGAACCATCATAAGCCCTTCGAGCATTGATATTTGTTTAATCAACTCAGGAAGCGTGCTTCTTCTTTCAACGTTAAAATCAGAACCAAAACGTGTGGTATCTTGGCTGATAAGATTCAGTTCCTTAGCACCATTTTTGACTAATAACTTAGCTTCATTGATAACCTCTTCAAACGGACGACTTTTAAATCCACCTCGTATGAGTGGTATCGCACAATAAGTACATCGGTTATCACATCCATCGGATAGTTTTAAGTAAGGAGTAATATTTGATGTGGCTAAAACACGATTTTGATAATCCATCGGACCAAATTTCAATGAATCATCATGCATGACGTTTTTAATAATGTCACCAAAATGCGGATAATCTTTCAAAGTCACAACTCGATCAATAAATGGCATTTCTCGTTCTAATTTTGTTTTATATCTTTCGGCGTAACAACCGGCAACAATTAATTTTTTATGATAGCCATGCATTTCTTTAATGGTGGCGATACTTTCTTTTTTTGCATCTTCAATGAATCCACATGTATTGACGATAATCAAATCTGCTTCTTCAGGAGATTGTACTATTTCCATTCCACCATTTTGTGCCATCCCTAAAATCATCTCTGAATCGACAAGGTTTTTTGCACATCCAAGTGATATTAATCCTACTTTCATATAATTCCCCAATCATTTTATTGTTATATTCTATAAATCTTATTACTATTATACGATGAAATGGCATAATTCACAAAAAGAAAAGAGGATTTTCATCCTCTAAATCATTGGATTGACAAATTGACTATTGTAAAGGTCAAAATAGGTGCCTTTCTTATCAAGTAACTCTTTATGAGTTCCTTGTTCAACAATATGTCCTTCATTCATCACTAGAATCGTACTTGCATTTTTGATTGTCGATAACCGGTGAGCAATAACAAATGAAGTTCTATCTTCCATCATGAATTGCATTGCATTTTGAATATAGGCTTCTGTTCTCGTGTCGACTGATGAAGTCGCCTCATCAAGAATCAAAATTTTTGGTTTAAACAAAATCGCACGAGCAATGGTCAATAATTGTTTTTGTCCTTGGCTTAAATTTGAAGCATCCTCATTGAGGATTGTATTATAACCTTCAGGTAACGTTTCAATAAAATGATCGACATGGGCTTGGCGACAAGCTTCTTTGATTTCATCAAGCGTTGCATCTTCTTTGCCAAATGCAATATTATCTTTAATTGTTCCACTAAACAACCAAGTATCTTGTAAAACCATCCCAAATAGACGGCGTAAATCTTTTCTTGGAACGTCATTATATTTAACACCATCAATGGTAATCATACCACCTTTAATCTCATAAAAACGCATTAAGAGATTAACGAGTGTCGTTTTACCAGCACCGGTCGGTCCGACGATGGCGATTTGCTTTCCAGCATGGACATCTAAATTCAAATTTTCAATGAGTTTTTGTTCTTCTGTGTAAGAAAATGAAACATCATTAAAATGAACGTTGCCTGAAAACTCATTAATATCGATTTTGTCGATGTTTTGTTCTAAGACCTCTTCAGGTTTATCTAACATCTCAAAGATGCGCTCTGCGCCAGCAATCGTGGATTGCAAGGTGTTTATGAGTGAAGCGATATTTAAAATCGGATTTACAAAGCTTTTTTGATAGGTAACGAAAATAGTTAAGTCACCGATACCAAGAGGAATGGTCGCTCCCGTTAAGATTCCTCCCACAACGACCACTAAAACATAAGCGATATTAGAGATAAATTCCATGATTGGTCTAATAAGACCTGAAATAAATTGTGCTCCTTTTGATTCGTGGGCTAGTGATTCATTGATCGTTTGAAATTCTTGTAATGTGTCCTGTTCTTTTCCAAATAGTTTTATGACTTTGTGCGCCGTAAAGATTTCTTCGATATATCCATTAAGATTTCCAAGTTCTGCTTGTTGTTTCTTGAATTTCTTTTGCGATGTTTTTGCAATGAATGTCGTTGAAAGAATATACAGTGGTAAGGCAACTAAAGCAATAATCGTAAGTTGCCATGAAATTCGAAACATCATGATGAGAACTCCAATGACGGTCAATGCGCTTGTTAAGATGTAAATTAGACTTTGCTGAAGTGAATTAGCTACAATTTCAACATCATTTGAGAACACAGATAAGATATTCCCAGTTTTTGTTTCATCATAATATTTTATGGGTAGTTTTTCGAGTTTATCTCGTAATTGAGAACGTAAACTCAAGCCAACAACACTCGAAACGTAATTTCCCATTAATGCAGAGATGGCGTCAAGGATAAAACGGATGAGATAGATTCCGATCAATGTAAAAAAGATGATTTGAACTTCATCAAGCGATTCAGTGGGCAAATTACCCGTAATCACCGATTGAAGCGTATTGATGATTCTACGCAAATAATCTGGAGCAATAACACCAATAACCGTCACAATAATTGAAAATGTAACCATGATGACTAACTTCGCCATATGCGGTTTTAAATATTGAATTAACCGTATTGTCGTCTGTTTAAAGTTTTTAGGTTTTTCACCCGGCATGCCAATTGGATGAAACCCTGGACCATGAGCGGCTGAACGTTTTTGATTACCGCGATTATATTGTTTTTCAGTTTTCATGATAATTCCTCCTCAGAAAGTTGGGAGAATGCAATTTCACGATAAACATCACATGATTTGATTAAATTAGTGTGTTTGTCGTTGCCAACAATTTTACCATCTTGTAGGACAATAATCCGGTCAGCGTCCATAATCGTTCCGATTCTTTGAGCGACGATAATGACCGTTGATTTTTTTGTGATTTTATGTAAATTATGTCGTAAATTAGCATCAGTTTTAAAATCGAGTGCCGAAAAACTATCATCAAAAACATAGATTAACGGTTTTCTAACAATCGCTCTTGCGATTGATAATCTTTGTTTTTGACCACCAGAATAGTTCACACCACCTTGATCAACAACAGAATCATATTTGTCAGGCATCGATTGAATAAAATCATCTGCCTGAGCGATTTTTGCAGCTTCTGTGATTTCATCTAAAGAAGCATTATCATAGCCATAGGCTATATTTTCAGCAATCGTACCGGTAAACAATGTCGCCGTTTGGGGGACAAAACCGATTAATGACCTGAGTTTTTTAAATTTTATTTCTCTAACATCGATTCCATCAATTGTCACACTTCCTTCGGTTGTATCAAATAACCGAGGGATTAAATTTATGACGGTAGATTTACCGGAACCAGTGGATCCAATAATCGCAACTGTTTCACCAGGTTTTGCTACAAAATTCAAGTTTTCAAGCACGTTTTTTTCAGCGTCTGCGTATTTAAAACTCACATTATTAAAGTGAATGATTCCTTTGAAATCATAGTCATTATAATCGTCAGTGTTTGCATCATGAATCGTGATAGGCGTATCAAGAATTTCGGTGATTCTTTTTCCCGATACTTCAGCTCTTGGATAGTTGATAAATGTGATAGTTAACATGATAATACTAAACATTATCATTGTGACATATTGAATGACGGCGTATAAATTCGCTAGTTCAGAATAATTAGGATTTGATCCATTAGAGGTTTGGATAAGCGTATATGCTAAAAAGACAACGCCTAAAATGACAATATTAAAAATCATGTTTACCATGGGATTTAACATTGACATTATTCTGCCAGCTTTTAAGTTGTTTTGTGTCAAATCATCGTTCGCTGCTTTAAACCGTTTAACTTCTTTTTCGCCCTGACCAAATGCACGAATTACTCGAACGCCATTGATGGCCTCACGTCCGACAACCGTGAGTTTATCAATCTTTTTTTGCATCGATTTAAATAAAGGCATAACTAAAATAAATGTTACAATTACCAAAGCAATTAATGCTGGAATTCCAATTAAAAGTACGGCAGTCAATTTAACACTCTTCTGCAAACTGAGTATAATACCACCAATCATAATAATTGGAATGGAAAGTATCATTCTAAAACTCATGATGGTATGCATTTGAACTTGATTGACATCATTTGTTGAACGGGTGATTAATGTAGAGGTTCCAAATTTTTCTGATTCAGCTAATGAAAAGTCGCTGACTTTTTTAAAAATATCTTTTCTGATATCTCTTCCAAATGAGGTTGAAACCTGTGATGAATAATAAGAGATGATAATCATCGCTAGTCCTGAAATTAACGTCACACCAATCATTAATAGACCATATTTCATAATAACAGGCAAATCAATTCCACCATCAACTTTGATGCCAAATTCGATAATTGAAGATGTATAATCAGGCAATAACAATTGACCGACTGATTGAACTGCGACAAAGATAACCATCATCGTAACGCCAAACCAATAAGGTTTTAAATATTTAAATAGTTTTTTCATTTACAATCCTCGCCAAAATGTTTTTTAAGATGTAAGTACGTTTTTTCCATTAATGATTCTAAAATATTAGATTCTTCTTTGCTTAATGCGCTATCAACTAAAGTCTCCCAATCTTGATGTGCTGAGAAAACTTTTTGAGCAATTTCAATACCTTGTTTTGTAATGGTTAAGATATATCCACGCATATCCTCAGGATCAACAGATTTATCAACTAATCCCATCTCAGTTAATTTAGCAACAATTCTTGTTGCATGAGATTTATGATAGGGGGTGAGATCAATCAATTGATTCATTTTGAGCGATTTGTGTTTTTCAATTTCAACCAAATAAAATCCAAGTGGCCCTGAGATTCCATAAGGACCCATTCGATCGTCCATAAATTTAAATTGATATCGATTAATTAAATGTTCATATTGGCTTAACATAAATAGTCACACTCCTATATTAATCAACATTTTACACTTAATTAGTTGCGTTGTCAACTAATTTAATCTATTAAAAAAGCAATCCAATAAATTAGGACTGCTTTAAGAATAAAGTTATTTCATAATGTATAAAATGCCAATGCATCCTTGACCACAATGTGATGATATAACGCAACCTGCATTCGTTTCATAAATGTTTTTAATCGGTAAATTTCCATTCAACTTATTCTTGATATATCGAGCTGATTCGTCTGCCATTGAATGTGTAATCATGAGATAATCTTCATCAACATCGTCGATTTGATTCATCAATTCTTCAATTAATACGTCAATACCGACTTCGATTCGTCCACGAGGCTTTTTACCCACCGTCATCGCACCGTTAACGACTTTAATGATGGGCTTTATCTTTAAAATCGTTCCCGCAATCGCAGCCATTCCACTGCATCTTCCACCCTTGTAAAGATAATCCATGGTATTAATGACAAATTGTGTTCTTACTTTTGGGATTAAAGTATTGATTTTATCAATGATTGTTAAACAATCGTCCCCTTCTTGAATAAACTTTGCAGCTTTGAGCATTAACAGTCCAGATCCGCTTGATAAATTAGCGGAATCAATTAAATGTATTTGATTTGATCCAACAATCTGTTTTGCGGAATTTGCGCTTTGAAGCGTTCCAGAAAAACCGGCTCCAATCCCGAAATAAATGATTTCATAGCCTTCTTCAACATATTTTTCAAATACTTCGACGAAAGAACCTGGAGAAGCAGCCGCGGTTTTTGGCAAAAATCCTAGTTCATCAACTTTTTTATACATTTCAGGGACGGTCAACGTAACACCATCTAAATAGGAATCCTCTTTAAAATTAACAAAGAGCGGTACGATATCAATTTGGTGTTTATCAAGTAAATCTTTTGATAAATCACAGGTACTATCAGAAATTAATTTAATTTTTTGCATACTTATCACCCATTAGAATTATATACAATTGAAACATAAAAGTAAAGGCTACTCTATTTTTTTTACGGAAATACAGAGTGATTTTAACAGTTTTGAAAACCCTTACTTTATAAATAGTTAAAACGATGATATAATTAACAAAGAGGTGTGGTGTATGCGAAAAATTACAAGACAAGATATGATCAACGCCGTCGAAGCAATGATCATTGATGCAAATGTTAATCTTGACTTAAAAATGGTCATCAAATTAAAGTTAGCGATGGAAAAAGAAACCTCTTTAATCGCTAAGAGTGTTATCGCAGAGATTCTTGAAAACCAAGATATTGCCAGAGATGAAAATATACCCATGTGTCAAGATACGGGTGTGGCCGTATTTTTTGTTGAAATTGGCAATGAAGTATTCTTAGATTTCAATGTTGAAGATGCTATAAATGAGGCGGTGCGAAATGCTTATAAACGGGGATATTTACGAAAATCGGTAGTTAAACATCCGCTTGATCGCGTCAACACGCTTGACAATACGCCTGCTATAATTCACATTGAACAGACCATGAATGATTACGTGACCATTAAAATGGCTGCTAAAGGTGCAGGCAGTGAAAATATGAGTGCGATGAAGATGTTAACCCCTTCCGAAGGAAGACAAGGTATCATTGATTTTGTTTTGAAAACCATTAAAGACGCAGGCGGGAGAGCTTGTCCGCCTATTATTGTTGGCTTGGGTATCGGTGGTAATTTTGAAAAGGTCACTGAAATTGCTAAATCAGCGATTTTTAGAGACTTAGACGATCATTCTTTAAATGAAGTTGACCGCTTGCTTGAAGAAGAATTACTTGTCAAGATTAATGAACTCGGTGTTGGCCCAATGGGTTTAAGAGGAGAAACAACGTGTATCGCCGTTAAAGTTAATAGTTATCCATGTCACATCGCTTCTTTACCTGTTGCAGTGAATATTCAATGTCATGCTGCAAGACATAAAGAAGTCGTATTAAAAGGGGATATCCTATGAAAAATATAACCTTACCTATTCTTCAAGAAGTTAGAGAATCATTAAGAAGTGGTGATCAACTGCTTCTATCAGGATATTTATATACAGGTAGAGATGCAGCCCATAAATTAATGGTTGAGTCAATTATCAAAAACGACCCACTTCCCTTTCCAATCGATGGTGAAAGCATCTATTATACTGGCCCTACCCCACCAAAACCCGGGCAGGTCATTGGCGCATGTGGTCCAACATCTTCTTACCGAATGGATGTCTATAGCATTCCTTTGATGGAAAAAGGGCTCAAAGTCATGATTGGCAAAGGTCCGAGAGGAAATGAGTTTTTAGAAGTTTTAAAAAAGACAAAATCTGTTTATTTAGTCACAACAGGCGGCATTGGTGCTTTACTCAGTAAAAGAGTGTTAAAAATGGAAATGATTGCTTATCCTCATTTACAAAGCGAAGCAATCTATCGTCTTCTAGTGAAAGATTTTCCTGTCATAGTCGCTTATGATTCAATTGGAAATGATTTATTTGGTGGTATGGAATAAGAAAAAAACGGAAATCGATTTCGATTTCCGTTTTATATTATTAATTTAATATGCTTTTGCGAAGTAAACCATTTTTTCTGCTTTTCGACCGCAGACAGGGCAATTTTCGGTAATATGCTCTTGAACAAAAGGAATACATCTCGAAGTAGCTGTTGTGTCTTCTTTGATTTTTACTTCACATTCAGAATGTCCGCACCACATCATTTTTACATAACCTGGTTTAGAATTAATAATCTCTTTAAATTCTTCATAGGTTTTTGCTTCACGAGTATTAACGGTCACATTTTCAAGTGCCTTTTGATACATCTCTTCATGAATCTCATCGAAGACTCTTGGAACTAGGGTTGATAAATCAGCGATTTTTGCTTTGATTTTTTCACCGTTAACGCGTTTTACAATGACACATTCGCCTGTCTCTAAATCCCGTGGTCCGATCTCAATTCGAATTGGAACACCTTTCATTTCATATTCAGAAAATTTCCAACCAGGAGATTTATCAGAGATATCTAATTTTACACGATAATTTAATGTTTCTAATTGAACTTTTACGGCTTCAGACGCTTCTATGACGCCTTCTTTTTGTGATTGAATTGGAATAATCGCAACTTGAATCGGTGCGACACGTGGTGGTAATACTAAACCGGAATCATCGCCGTGAACCATGATAATTGCGCCAATAAGACGGGTTGATAATCCCCATGACGTTTGATAAACCGGTTTTAAAACACCGTCTTTATCTTGGAAATTAATGTTAAAATGTTTTGCAAACCCAGTTCCAAAATAGTGCGTCGTTCCTGATTGCAATGCTTTTCCATCATGCATTAATGCTTCAATTGAATATGTTTCTTCTGCACCGGCAAATTTTTCTTTGTCGGTTTTTTGTCCCATAACAAAAGGAATGGCCAATAAGTCTTTGCCACAATGGTTATAAATGTCGAGCATGCCTAAAACTTCTTCTTTGGCTTCTTTTTCAGTTGCATGAATGGTATGACCTTCTTGCCATAAGAATTCAGATCCTCTTAAGAAAGGTCTTGTTGTTTTTTCCCATCTGACAACGCTACACCATTGATTATACTTTTTAGGTAAATCACGATAAGAAGAAACGATTTTTGAATAATGATCGCAAAACAAGACTTCTGACGTCGGGCGAATAATGAGCCTTTCTTGAAGTATCTCTTTTCCACCAATGGTAACGATAGCTGTTTCAGGGGCAAATCCAGCAACATGTTCAGCTTCTTTTAAGAATAAAGATTCAGGAATGACTAACGGCATATAGACATTTTCATGGCCAGTTCGTTTAAATTCCTTATCCAAATACGATTGAATATTCTCCCATATAGCATAACCATAAGGGCGGTATATAATAAAACCTTTTGCATCTGTATAATCCATTAATTCTGCTTTACGGCATACATCGGTATACCATTGTGCAAAATCATCATCTCTTGATGTAATGGATTTAACTAATTTATCTTTTTGATTGCTCATATATGACACCTCATTTGTCAGTAAAATATTATATCATAATTTATAAATGTAATCTAGAACAAAAGAAATTTTGAGAAATTACTCATTTAAACGATAACATTAAAACAAGTATGTCCGTTTAGGCGTGTTCCAACCTCTAGACCCTATCCATATGGCATCGGGGTTACCTTTTCT
>PGXM01000001.1 GCA_002839155.1 Tenericutes bacterium HGW-Tenericutes-1 | reverse complement strand
AGTGCTTAATTCGATTATAAATCAAAAACAAATAAAGATACAAAAAAATATAAGAAAGGATAATCAAACCATCTACTAAAGACGTTTTGATTATACAAGGATTTATGAGCGAGGCAAAAATTCTTATCAATGAATTATTGGTTGACATTTTCAATCGTATTTTAGCGATTGAAGGTGAGGAACTAAAAAAAGCAGGCGTGACGCTTTCAATGAATGAAGTTCACGTTCTTGAGGCGATTCAATTTGTCCAAGAACCGTCGATGTCATTCATCGCCCAAAAGCTTGGGATTACGGTCGGTTCTTTGACAACCGCTGTCAATACGCTCTTCCAAAAAGGATACGTAACCAGGTATCGTTTACCCGAAGACCGCCGAAAAGTGCTCGTAAAACTTGAGGATAATGCCTTAGAAGTGCTTAAAATTCATAAAGTATACCATGATAAGATGATTGATGCCATCTTTGAAGACTTAAAAGTCGCCGAAGATGAAGTGTTAATTAATTCGTTATCAAAAGTTGCTTCTTACTTTAAAAAATAAAAAAAATTGCGGGAACGAATCCCGCAATTTTTATTGGTTTGAAATTACTCAACGATGATGCAGTTGACTGGGCAGTTAACTTCACATACGCCGCAATCGATGCATTGATCTGGATCAATCACATATATTGCGCCTTCAGTAATACAGTCTACTGGGCAATTAGCTTTGCAAGTACCGCAAGCGATACAAGTATCGAGAATTTTTCTTGGCATGGTAATTCCTCCTAATATTAAATCCTTCTATCACACATATTTTACATGACAATTGTATTTTTGTAAACATAAAATCGTTATTTAAAAGCATTGAATTTTCGTATTTTATATTTCTTAGCTTAAGAGTATTCTTTAGTTCTCAAGTTAACGATGATTTATCTTGATTAACTTCTATTGATTTGATAGAATTATAAGAGTATAAAGGAGTGATTAACATGCCACTGTGGTTACAAATCGTTTTACCGATCGTCACACTTCTGGTTGGCGCTATTATTGGTTTTTTCCTTTCCAGAAAGTATTTCAAGTCTTACTTAGAAAAGAACCCACCTATTAACGAAGCAATGGTTCGCGCCATGATGTCGCAAATGGGAAGAACCCCTTCTGAGAAGCAAGTACGTCAAGTTATGGCTTCAATGAAACAAGCAAAATAACAAAATGAGACCCGAAAGTCTCATTTTTTATTTGCTGATGTTGATTATTTAGTTTTTGTTTCTTTCTTTAATAGTTGATCGAGTTTATCAAAGAGTTTAACTCGGTTTTCAGTTCCCATTTTCAAACGTTTATAATTTGAACGGTGTCTGTAGATAATCAATGAAGCAGCCAGACCAGTAATAATGACAAAGATTAAATCGGGTTCAACAAAGAAATGTAAACAGACGACCGTTATGAAAGCCATAATCGAAGCTACCGTTGATGAAACGCTCACATATCTCGTGATGTATTCTGTAATTAAAAATGCAATGACCATCGCTAAAGCAACCAACGGATTATAAATGAGTAATAATCCAAAAGAACTTGCAACACCTTTTCCACCTTTGAATTTAAACCAAATAGGGAATACATGTCCAATCACCGAAATAAATCCATAAATCAAAGCCGGAAACAAATCCCAAGTACTCATCCAAGTCGTATTAATCATGATGAAAACTAAGAATCCACTCTTTAGAGTGTCTAGAATTAAGACCGCAAATCCAATAGGTTTTCCAAAGACTCTAAAAGCATTGGTAGCCCCTAGATTTCCACTTCCTAATTTTCGGATGTCTTGGCCTTTAAATATTTTTCCGAGGATATATGAAAACGGAATTGAGCCAATGAGATAAGCAAATAAGACTAATAAATATTTAACCATAGATTTCCTCCTAATTCTTTATGATTATATCACAAAACCCAAAAAAACAACTATAAAAATATGCAAAGTTTTGGTATAATGAATACATGCAAAAGAGGTTATAGACATGAGTGAAAAGATCAAAGAAACATATAACGCCCAGTCAATCCAAATCCTTGAAGGCCTTGAAGCTGTCAGAAAACGTCCTGGTATGTATGTTGGCTCTACAGATTCTCGAGGGCTTCATCATTTAGTTTGGGAAATTGTCGACAACTCAATCGATGAAATGCTTGCAGGGTATGGATCAAACATTAAAGTGACCATTAAAGAAGATAATTCTGTTATTGTAACTGATGATGGCCGTGGCATGCCTGTTGATATGCATTCATCGGGTATTAGTGCGGTTGAAGTAATTTTTACCAAACTTCACGCGGGTGGTAAATTTGGTGCTCAAGGTGGCGCATATAAAGTCAGTGGTGGACTCCATGGTGTGGGTGCGTCTGTTGTCAATGCATTATCAGAGTTTTTAGAAGTCACCGTCCATCGAGATGGATTAATGTATCAAATGCGCTTTGAAAAAGGCGGTAAAAAAGTCAAAGAATTAATGGCGATTGGTGAAACGAAAAAAAATGGAACTGAAGTTTGGTTTAAACCTGACGCTTCCATTTTTTCATCAACGCTTTTTAATTATGCTATATTAGAAGAAAGACTTCGTGAAAGTGCATTCTTAATCAAAGGTCTTAAAATGCAGTTAGTCGATGAACGAAGTAAACAAAAAGCAACATTTCTATACGAAGATGGCGTTAAAGCTTATGTCGATTTCCTTAATCAGCAAAAAGCAGTGATTCATCCTGCGGAGTATTTTGATGGAAAATCCTCTGAGATGGAAGTCGAAGTAGCATTCCAATATGCAAAATCATACAGTGAGAATTTGATTTCATTTGTCAATAACGTACGAACCAAAGATGGCGGAACGCATGAAACCGGATTTAAATCAGCTTTTACCAAGGTTTTTAATGATTATGGGAAAAAACTTGGTCTATTAAAAGCCAACGATGAAGGATTAGAAGGCGCAGATATCCGTGAAGGATTAACGGCGGTTATTTCAATAAGAATCCCGGAAAACCTCTTACAATTTGAAGGACAGACCAAGAATAAACTCGGTTCTCCAGAAGCAAGATCAGCAGTAGAAACCGTAGTCATTGACCAATTGTCGATTTTCATGACAGAAAATCCTCAAGTGGGATCAGAACTCATCGAAAAGGCATTAAATGCGAGAAACGCCCGTGAAGCAGCGAGAAAAGCAAGAGAAGATGCAAGACTTGTAAAAAAGGTTTCTAAAACCGAAACCATCCTCTCAGGCAAATTATCACCTGCCACATCGAAAAATCCGAAGATTAACGAACTTTTCTTAGTTGAAGGTGATTCAGCAGGTGGTTCAGCGAAACAAGGCCGTGATCGCCGTTTTCAAGCGATTTTACCTCTCCGCGGTAAAGTCATCAACTCAGAAAAACAAAAAATGGAAGATGTTTTAAAAAACGAAGAAATCGCAACCATTATCTCAACGATTGGTGCGGGACTTGGGTCTGATTTTAACATTGCAAAATCTAACTATAATAAAGTTATTATTATGACCGACGCCGATACCGATGGTGCTCATATTCAAGTTTTGTTAATCACTTTCTTTTTTAGATATATGCGTCCTTTGGTTGAAGCAGGCAAACTTTATATCGCTTTACCTCCCCTTTATAAAATTACCAAATTAGGTAAAAAAGAGGAAATTAAATACGCCTGGGATGAAGAAGACCGAGAAAGTATTTGCAGAACTTATAAAACCTATAATATCCAACGATATAAAGGTTTAGGTGAAATGAATGCCCCGCAATTATGGGATACAACCATGGATCCAACCACTCGGACTCTAATTAAAGTGACGATTGAAGATATGGCAGATGCCGAACAAAGAATCCGAGTTTTAATGGGTGATGATGTCGAACCTAGAAAAGAATGGATTGATTCAAACGTATCTTTTGCCTCTGAAGACGATTTTAAAATCAAGGGGGCGGAATAATGGCACAGACGACGAAGAAAAAGATTGAAGCATTTGTCGAAGAAAAAATAAGAAGCGAAAACCTTGAAACCATCATTGGTGATCGTTTCGGAAAATATTCTAAATATATCATACAAGACCGTGCATTACCGGATGTTCGTGATGGATTAAAACCCGTTCAAAGACGAATTCTTTTTGCCATGAATCAATTGGGCATGGGTTCTGATAAACCTTTCAAAAAATCGGCCCGTATCGTCGGTGAAGTCATTGGTAAATACCATCCTCATGGAGATTCTTCCGTTTATGATGCCATGGTTCGCTTGAGCCAGCCTTGGAAAATGGGAACTTTACTGATTGATATGCATGGTAATAATGGTTCCATCGATGGCGATTCAGCGGCCGCTATGCGTTACACCGAAGCAAGATTATCTCCCTTCGCTGAAGCATTACTTCAAGATATAGATAAAAAGACCATCAACTTTGTCCCAAATTTTGATGATGAAGAGTATGAACCCGTCGTTTTACCAGCGAAATTTCCCAATTTATTAGTCAATGGTTCCATGGGAATGGCAACGGGTTATGCGACTAATATTCCACCTCATAATCTCAATGAGGTGATTGAAGCGACAATCTACCGTATCGATCATCAAGATTCATCGGTTGACGATTTAATGCAATTCATCAAAGGTCCTGATTTTCCAACCGGCGGAATTGCGACTGGAATGGATGAAATTAAAAAAGCATTCATAACCGGTAAAGGACGAATCGTGATGAAATCACGGGTCGAAGTCAGTGATACGTTATTATTAGTCACTGAGATTCCTTATGAAGTCAATAAAGCGGATTTAGTCCGTAAAATTGATGAGATTCGGTTAAAAAAGAAAATCGACGGCATCGTCGAAGTCCGTGATGAATCCGACCGTGAAGGGCTAAGAATTGCGATTGAAATCACGAAAGGCATCAATTCAGAAATCGTTTTAGCCTATTTGGAAAAAAACACCGAATTGTCGATGTCTTTTAACTATAATATGGTTGCGATTAACAATAAATCACCGAAACAAATGGGAATTTTAGAAATTCTCGATAGTTACATCATTCACCAAAAAGAAGTTATTCGTAACCGTTCCTATTTTGAACTGACTAAAGCTGAAAAACGTAAACATATCGTTGAAGGCTTTTTGAAGATGGTTGATATTTTAGATGAAGTCATCGAAGTTATCCGCCATTCAACAGGCAAAAAAGACGCTATGAAGAATTTGGTTGAGATGTTTGAATTTTCTGAACCGCAGGCTGAAGCGATTGTCACCTTGCAATTATACCGATTATCAACAACTGACGTTGAAGAAATGCGACAAGAAGCGCTCGACTTATCGAGATTGATTGCCATCCTGCAAAGAATCTTGAAAAACGAAAAAGAACTTGAAAATGTCATTAAAAAAGAATTAAAAACATTTTCAGAAAAATATCCGGTTTCAAGAAGAACTGAAATTGTCGATACCTATGAAAAAATCGCTATTTCTGAACAAGATTTAATTCAACATGAAAACGTCATCGTCGCTATGACCAGAGACGGTTATTTAAAACGATCTTCGATTAAGAGCGTTTTAGCTACCGTGAATGGCGATAACGGCTTAAAACAAGATGATGTTATCATAAAACAACTTGAGATTTCGACAAAATCGACGTTATTGATTTTCACTAATTTAGGTAATTATGCCTATTTGCCTGTCTATAAGATACCTGATAAAAAATGGAAAGAAATTGGCGAGTATTTAGGGTCTTTCGTCACATTAAGAAAAGACGAAACCGTCGTTGATTTCTTAGTGATCGATAATTTCGAATCAAATTCTACGGTATTAGTTGCGAATTTAGAAGGTTCAATCAAACAAGTCGCTTTAAAAGATTTCGCTCAACAACGCTATAACAAAACATATTCAACGATGCCTTGTTCAACCATTAATCCGCTTGTCTCAGTTGATTTGTCTTACGCTTATGATACCGATGTTATCGTTATCTCTAAAAATGGCTACATCTTAAAATATCCGATCTCAGAAGTTCCTATCCTCGGTCAAAGCGCTAGAGGCGTCAAAGGAATGAACTTAAGAGAAGATGAATTAGTATCTGCGGTCTTTACAACTTCCACTTCAAAAGATGAATTGTTACTATTAACGAACCGTGGTGCCATTAAAAGAGAGTTTGTTGGCAATATGGAAACAGGACACCGTCCTGCGAAAGGCAAATTGTATCTCAAGAGTGTAAAAACGAATCCGTATGAATTTGTCAGTGCTGTTTCACAAAATATCTTCTATATTAAAGATTTCATTAAAATAAGAATTGAAACCGAGAACAGCTATTTATCGATTCTTGGTGCTGATCTCAAACCGGATAAATATGAACATGGTATTCCTTATCTTGAAAAAGATGTTGTTCCAAAAGCCATTAGAATCGAAGAAATAGAATCGAACACGATTGAAAAGATACTAAATAAACTATCAAGAGAACGTAATTTAGAAAATGGTACAGTTGATTTAACCGAAGAATCCCCTCAATCTGTCGAAGAATCTATTGAAGAAGAAATTGATATCCCACCCATTGAGGAAGATAATTCTGTCCTTTGGGAGTTAGAAAAAATATTGAATACCAATTTATCAAAAGATGACGATGAAGAGGATGAGGATGACAATGAAACTGTCATCCAACAGACGTTATTTTAAATCATCATGAAATCCTCAAAGTGCATCTAATTATTCTATGCTATAATTGTTTTTGTATCATTAACAAGGAGAACCTTTTATGAAAAAATATCTCATGTTTTTAAGCGTATTACTCTTGGGAGTTGTATTAATCGGTTGTGATTTTTCAAATACGACAACGACTTTAACTTCTGACATTGTTACGACAGAACCTTCTGACTGGATTTTAATTTCTACGGAAGCAGAACTAAGAGCGATGGATGTCACTAAATCTTACCAACTCACCGCTGATATCGACTTAAATGGTGCTGAGTGGAATCCAATAGGGACCCCAACGAATCCCTTTAAAGGTTGGTTTGATGGCGATAATCATACGATTTCTAATTATGTCATCACTGACAAAAATGATAATTATAACGGGCTGTTTGGTGTCGTAACAGGCAATATCTTAAATCTTAATATCGATGATTTTTCAATTAATTATAGTACCGACTTTATGACCTATGCTGGTGGTCTCGTTGCTCATATGACAGGGAATATTACAAATGTCAATGTTAACGGGACGATTACAATTTCAAATATTTCAAGCAATACCTATGCTGGGCTTTTGGTTGGCTTTCATTCAGCTTATATTACTCCAACAATGACAGTTTCAGAGTTTAAAGCTTCAAGTATTATTCATTCGAGTTCAACTGGAACGCTGGATGTTATCAGTAAGAACTTTACTTATGTCGGCGGATTGGTTGGGAAAACCTATAATGTCCATATTGAAGATGCTAGCTCAATTTCTACCATTAGCGGCGTATCTCATAACTACCGTGTATTCGCAGGAGGACTCATTGGACATAACTTTAGCGGAATTTTAATGAGTTATGATTCAGTCGTTGACTCAACAGAAATTACGATTGAATCAAGTTATGCCAATACCGATATTACTTTACCCAATGATGGAACTTGGCAAACAGCAGGTGGACTGATTGGTTATAATCAATATGGTGTCGTCACTGATTCTTTTGCAAAATCAAAAATTCATTTAGCATCTGATGATCAAGCGTATATTGGAGGACTCATTGGTGACGATTGGAACGGTAAGGTTGTATCGAGTGTCGTTGATATAGCAGTGTTCTTAGACGTTGATGGGACAGAAGAAGCCGGGTTTAGTGTTTCAGGATTAGTTGGATCGATCAACGATTTGACGGTGGTTGAGAATAGTTACTTTATCATCCATTCAAGTTTTACACCCCAAGTCACCTTAGGCGAATTGACTACAATTGATAATATCACGAATACATCATGGTATGAAACAACTCTACTTTGGGATGATGTTGATTTCATCACTCTAGCAATAAATCACCTTACTCAAGAATAAAATTCTTAATTCAATGAAACCCGCGAAGCAATCGCGGTTTTCTTTTTGAAACGAAAAAATGCGATATCATTACTTAAATATACTCATATTCTTTAAAATGATTATGATTAATCGAATATTTTATATTTTTTTTTACTATAAACTATATCAAATATTATACTGATATTGTATAATGTTTTTCAGGTGATGAAAATGAAATGTTTAGAAAATATTACAAAAAAACAAATCCCTAATGATGTCATTATTCAGTCGTTACGTCTTTACCGCGAGATTGGAAAAAACCAACATTATAACGAATTATTTAAAGACGATTATGAGTTTTTATCCAAGCAATTAACAACCCTTGAAGCGTATAGTTTTTATCGCTGCTTTTACACGGATTTAAAAATACCTGAATCCAGATTAAAATCATTACAACTCGATTCTACAAGACCGAAAAATAAAGCGGAAACACTTTATAAGAACATCTTAGAAGTCTTCAATATTGTTCACGCTCCAAGAAGAACGCCGTTTGAACTCACGGTCACTGAGATTCATAACCTCGTCTTATTGCTCTATAAAGATTATTACACCAAAGATCAATTGTCCTATAATAAACTTGAAAGAGTTAAACACTCATTGCTTTCTGTTGAGTCAATTTCAAAAAGAGAATCTTTAGAACAAATGATAGCCTTATATTCATCTATTAGACGCGCTAATGAGTATGAACTCAGTTATGTTAACTTAAATTTTATGGTCGATTTCATGAATATGGATATTTATAAAATTCCAGATTCTGACGTTGTTTCTATCTTGATTTATTATATTATTTGTATGCAAGATGGCATTAATGCAACGCAATATGTATCCTTTTTTGGTAAACTTTTGTTAAACTTAAAAGAGTATAATACCGCAAAAGATTTTTCGAAAATGAATTGGAAAGACGGTTACTCTGAAATCAATCCAATACACCGTTTAATGTTACGGATACATTATGAACTTTATAATGAACTTGAAGAAATGGCTAGAGATTATCAATATGAGTCTTCCTTAGAAATTTCAAAATCCGATTATATCGAAAACACGATTGATAAACTAAATCAAATCTTCTCTAAAGAAGATATAAGACTTAAACATCCTCTCATTTCTGATTCAACCATCAATCGTACATTGAAACGGATGCAAGATGAAAACAAGATCCGTCCACTTGGTAAAGGTAGAAGTGCTAAATGGACGAAACTTTATCAAAAAGAATCAAAAAAATCAATTTTAAAACAAATGAATTTTGACTTAGGAGAATAACTATGAATGATCTCACAACAATTATCCAAAATGCACTTAAAGAAGATATGCCTAGTGGCGATATTACCACTGATAATTTGTTTAAAAACGAACAATCAATCGCTCTATTTATCGCTAAAGCTTCAGGAATCATTTCAGGTGTGACCGTCGCTTATGAAACGTTTAAGCAAGTCGATTCATCCCTTGAATTTAATGTTTTTATGCCAGATGGATCACGGGTTAAAAAAGGGGATATTATCGCCAGAGTTTCAGGGCTATCAAGTTCGATTTTAAAAGCAGAACGCGTCGCCTTAAATTTCATGCAACGCATGAGCGGTATTGCAACGTTAACTGATTTGTTTGTATCACAAACTGTAGGGACAAATGCCAAAATATTAGATACAAGAAAAACAACCCCCAATTTACGCATTTTAGAAAAACAAGCGGTGAAAGATGGCGGTGGAACGAATCACCGGATGAATTTATCAGAAATGGCAATGATTAAAGATAATCATATTCAAGCCGCTGGTTCTATCACTAAAGCAGTATCTATTCTTAAAAATAAAATTGCTGATTCAATCAAAATTGAAGTCGAAGTTGAATCTATCGAGCAATTGAAAGAAGCATTAAATACCGAGGCCGATATCATTATGCTCGATAACATGAGTTGTCCTATGATGGCTGAATGTGTCAAAATTACGGCCCATAAAAAATTACTTGAAGCGAGTGGAAACATGTCACTTGAAAGAATTAAAGATGTTGCATTAACTGGCGTTGATTATATCTCTGTGGGCGCATTAACACACTCCTATGATTCATTAGATATTTCTTTGAAATTTCAATAAGATATTTTTATAGATACCCTTTGATATTTTTATCTTTTTCGATATAATAGATTGTTAGGAAATTGGTGAAATAAATGTTAAAAGCAAAATACGGGTGGGAGTTGTCAGTGGATGGAATTGTCGCTGACCAAGACATTTTTAACCATATTTTAAAAAACCGGGGCATCGAAGATGCAGACCATTTTTTTAACATGGGAAAAGAAAGTTTACATAATCCGTTTTTACTAGAAGACATGACAAAAGCCGTCAACCGAATTTTACTGGCGATATCTCTAAATGATCCCATCATCATCTATGGAGATTATGATTGCGATGGCATCACCGCCATCAGTGTTTTATATCGCGCATTAAAAAAACTCAATGCAAACATTCATTATGACCTTCCTGACCGCTTTTCTGATGGATATGGATTAAATCTCAAAGCGGTTGATGATATCATTCAAAAAGGCTATAAACTCGTAATAACGGTAGATAATGGCATTACCTGTATCGATGAAGTCGAAAAGCTTCAAAAAGCAGGCATTGATTGTATCATTACCGACCATCATGAACAAAAAGGCATACTCCCTCCAGCATTCGCCATTATTCATGCGAAGATAAGCAATCATTATCCGTGGAAAGAATTGGCAGGTGTTGCGGTAGCTTATAAACTCGCTGTCGCAGTTTTAGACAACGATTTAGATGAACTTTTGGATTTAGTTATGATCGGAACTATCGCGGATTTAATGCCTTTAAAAGATGAAAATCAAGCGCTAGTGAATCTTGGATTAAAGCAATTCCAAAAAACAACGCATCCGGGGTTGAAAAAACTGATTCAACATTCTCATTTAGATCAATTGAATGAAACGGCAATTGCTTTTAAAATTGCACCAAAGATTAATAGTAGTGGTCGTTTAGGGAAAGCAAAAGATGCAGTTCAATTGTTAATCACTGATTCTGATGAAGAAGCAAACCGATTAATCTTGGATATTGAACAAAATCATTCCACTAGAAAAGATTTAACTGAAGAATCATTTATTACCTGCGAACGAGTTATGAATATTGAAAACAACGTTTTAGTCATCGCGAGTACAGAACTTCATGAAGGTATCATTGGAATTTGTGCTCAAAAAATCGCTGAAAAATATCAAAAATCGACAATTGTTATTAATATTGATGAAGAAGGCATTGGCAAAGGTTCTTGTCGAGCATTTGGTCAAGACAACATCTTGGAAATGCTGGACGCTTCATCCGATTTACTGGTTAAATATGGGGGACACTCTCAAGCAGCTGGATTAACCATTGAAGCGGGAAAAATTCCAGAACTCATTAAACGATTGAACAGTTTTTCAAAAACATCATCGCAGCCGATATTAACGATTGATATGGAATTAAAAATCTCTGAAACATCATTATCGACCGTCAAAAAATTAGAAAAATACTCATTTTTTACGGGGGCTTATCTATTCAGTCATCTCGTCGTTGTGTCAAAAATGATTTTAGCGCAAAAACATACGAAATTGTTAGTGCAAGATGACTTTAAATCTTTTGAAGCAATCATTTTCAACCATCTTGATTACTATTATTTACTAGAACCTGGCGATGTCATCGACATAGTCGGAGGATTAAGCATCAACCAATGGAAATCAAAAGAATCATTACAAATCTTGATTAAAGATTTACGTTGTCAGGACTTTCAATTGTTGGATTGGCGTAATTATCAAGAAAACACGCTTTTGCCAACGCTTCAAAGTCCAACATCTTTGGTGATTGACGATTCCTATATTGAGACCCATCTCGATAACCAAAAAATCGAACAACCTTTAAGCCCTTTAACGATTGTTATCGGTCCCTTTAAAAAAGCCAATTATATTAACAAACTACTTTCAAAAGATTACCTTGCACCCATCTACCGGTTAATTCAAAATAAATTATCGATTGAGCGGCACCAACTCTATCCACTCATTGGTGGGAACCCTTGGCTTGTTGAAATGGCACTGAAAGTATTTTGTGAAATCGGATTGATTGAATGCATTGATAATTCAATCAAAATATTAAAACAAACAGGCATTAAAAAGAGCCTTGATGATTCAGACACCTATCGCTATTTGAAGAAAATGAAATCAGCCTATGATTTCTACATAGACAATCCTTATATATATCTTAAAAAACATTTTGTAAACTTATTGGAGGTTTAATATGAACTTAGAAAAATTTATAACCAATGTACCAGATTTTCCACTGCCTGGAATTCAGTTTAAAGATATCACTCCGTTGATTGGTGATGGCGAAGCTTATCGTTATGCCATAAATGAATTAGCTGATTTTGCGAAAAAACAAGCCGCTGATTTAGTCGTCGGACCCGACGCTAGAGGTTTCATATTTGGTTCACCCGTTTCCTATGCTTTAGGTGTTGGGTTTATCCCAGTGCGTAAACCGGGAAAATTGCCCAGAGCAACGATTCAATATGATTATGATTTAGAATATGGTAAAAATACGCTCGCTATGCATAAAGATGCGATAAAACCTGGTCAAAAAGTTGTGATCATCGACGATTTACTCGCAACGGGTGGAACGATGGAAGCGACGATAAAATTAATCGAAGCTGCTGGAGGAATCGTTGTTGGTTTAGGATTTTTAATTGAATTAGTCGAACTTAAAGGAAGAGAAAGACTCAAAGGATTCCCAGTAAAAGTTTTGATTAAATACTAAAGTTGGGAGGCGAAAAAATGACCAAAGCGGACATTTTTAAGCCGTTACAGAACGCCATATCTTCATATTTAACCAGACCCGAACACCTTGAATTTATTCAAAAGGCGTTCGATTTTGCTTATGAAAAACACGCTGGACAATTACGTAAATCTGGTGAACCATATATTATTCATCCAATTCAAGTCGCTTGTACCCTCGCCGAATACCAAGTGGATCCATCGACGATTGCAAGCGGATTGATGCATGACTTGTTAGAAGACACCGATACGAAATATTCTGATTTAAAAACGTTATTTGGTGAAGAAGTTGCGGATATCGTTGAAGGATTAACGAAGTTACATTTACTGCATTATGAAGGTTCAAAAGCTTCGGAACAAGTGAAAAACCATCAAAAAATGGTTTTAGCGATGGCTAAAGACATTCGTGTTATCTTTGTTAAATTGTCAGACCGTTTAAATAATATGCGTACTTTATCGCATTTAGATTATGAAAGACAAGTTCGTATCAGTCGTGAAACATTAGATATTTTCGCACCAATTGCTCATCGACTCGGTATGTACCGAATGAAAGCAGAACTTGAAGATTTGGCTTTCAAGTATTTATATAACGAAGATTACCTGGAAATTGCCAAGCAAATTAAAGATAAAAAAGGCAATCGTGAAGTTGATATAAAACTGATGCAAAAAGAGTTGGAAGTTTTACTAAAAACCGAGGGATTCCAACTATTTAACATTAACGGCCGAATTAAGAATATCTATTCCGTTTATCGGAAAATGCATATTAAGGATTTAGAATTTGAGGAAATCAACGATTTACTCGCTTTAAGAATCATTGTTGAAACCATCAGTGATTGTTACCGAGCGATTGGAATCGTTCATTCTAAGTTTGTTCCAGTTCCGGGTAGATTTAAAGATTATATCGCGATGCCAAAACCCAATATGTATCAATCGCTTCATACCACCGTTGTTTATCATGGAAAAATCTATGAGATTCAAATTCGGACTAAGCAAATGGATGAAATTGCCGAAAAAGGGGTTGCTGCTCACTGGGCATATAAAGAAAGTCAGGGTCAGAGTCGTAAAAATATTGAAGATATTATTTCATCAAAATTGCGATGGTATTCTGAATTAATTAAATATACTGAAGAATCCAATTCTGATGAAGAAATCTTAAATATTTTCACAGACGATATTTTAAATGCCAATGTTTATGTCTTTACGCCAAATGGCGATATCATCGACTTAACTGTTGGAGCAACACCTTTAGATTTCGCATTTAGAATTCACACTCGTGTCGGTGAAAAAACGGTTGGGGCAATTGTCAATGGAAAAATCGTTCCGCTTGATTATACTTTAAAAACCGGCGATGTCGTTGAAATTAAAACGTCACAAAATGCTGTTGGTCCCAACGACAACTGGTTAAAAATAGCTAAAACAAGTAATGCTAGAAGTAAAATAAAGAATTTCTTGAATCGTCAACGTCGTGATCTATTAGTTGAACAAGGTAAAGACGATTTAGAAAAAGAAATTCAATCTCGTCATATCATTTTAACCTTGACGGATAAACAATGTAAAGAGTTATTTGAAACAAAAGGCGTCAAAAATATTGAAGATTTATACTATGAAATTGGAAAAAATACAATATCTCCGATTACGGTTATTAATGCAATTACAGGTAAAGAAACCATTACCGAAGATATGCTCATTGATTCAATCAATAAAGTTCCGGAAGCCAAGCGTCAAGGGAAACTTAGGACACTACATTCAGATGTGAATATTGTCGTTGAAGGTTTGACGAATCCATCGGTTAAACTGGCAAATTGTTGTACGCCTGTATTAGGCGACGAAATCATTGGGTTTATCACAAAAGGGACGGGAATCGTCGTACACCGGAAAATATGTAAGAATGTTCAGACGTTTGAAAAAGAACGATTACTTGATGTTTTCTGGGGTAATAATGCTTTAAGAAAATATGAAACTCAAATTAAGATTACAGTTATCAACCGCGACAACGTTTTAGCAGAAATTATTAATGCTGCAACCTCATCAAAAGGAAAGATAAATCAAGTTTCTGCACAGGTCAACCGCTCAAAAGAAGGCATCATCAAAATGAAACTAGAGGTTGGTTCTGTTATCGAACTTGATCAAATATTAGCGAATATTTCTAAAATCAGAGGAATATTTTCGATTGAGAGGATTGCCTAATGAAAGCTGTTGTTCAAAGGGTTAAAAAAGCATCTGTTAAAGTGGATCATCAATTGATCGGATCAATCGATAAAGGCTACATGATTTTGCTTGGAATTAAAAGTGATGACTCGATAGAGGATGCTGAGTATTTATCCAGGAAAATCGCTAATCTACGGATTTTTGAAGATGATCAAGGAAAGATGAATAAATCAATTACCGATATGTCTGGTTCCATTCTTCTGGTATCCCAATTCACGCTATATGGCACTACAGTTGATGGAAATAGGCCTTCTTTTACAGAAGCTGCAAGACCTGAAATTGCGATACCCCTTTACGAGTTAATGATTGATTTAATCACACATAAATATAATATTCCTGTCGCAACCGGAATATTTGGGGCGAACATGGACGTTGAACTCATCAATGACGGTCCGTGCACAATTATTTTAGAGAGCAAAAAATAGGCAATGTATTCTTATATTGTTTGACTTTAAAAGTGTTTAATAATATAATCTTACATATAGTAACATCAAAAAAAATTCTTGGAGGAATTATCATGGATAAGAAACAAGTAGTATTTGACAAAATTAAAGAAATTATCGTTCAAGAACTCGGCGTAAAAGCAGAGAAAGTTGTTTTAACTGCTGCTTTGGCAGACGATTTTGGAGCCGATTCACTCGACGCTCTTGAATTATTCAACCAAATTGAAAGTGAATTCTTAGTCACTATCTCTGATGATGCAGCAATGAAAATGAAAGACGTTAGTGACCTCGTTGACTTTGTTTTAGAACATGTTAGCGAAAAATATTTTGCTTAACTCTTAATTAAATCACTTATTAACACCTCTAAAAAAGAGGATATCGTCCTTGACAAGAGGACGATTTTTTTCAAAAAAAGGAGTAAAAAATGATTACGAAAATTAAAGGAACCTATGACTTATTACCAGAACAAACTGCCGCTTGGCAACAACTTGAAGAAGTAATCGCGGCTGTTTCAAAATTATACCATTTTCAAGAGATTCGGACTCCGATTTTTGAAGCTAGCGAGTTATTTCACCGAGGTGTCGGTGATACCACTGATATTGTTAAAAAAGAAACTTATGATTTCTTAGATCGTGGCGATCGTTCAGTGACATTACGTCCTGAAGGAACGGCTGGGGTTGTAAGAAGTATTATTGAAAATAAATTGTATTCAAGCCCAAATCTACCGCTGAAATATTATTACATCGGACCGATGTTTCGTTATGAAAGACCTCAAAAAGGTCGTCAACGTCAGTTTCATCAATTTGGCGCAGAGGCAATGGGTTCTTTTGATCCGAGATTAGACGCTGAAGTCATTGGGTATGCGGTGACGTTATTAAAAGCATTGAGATTAGAAAATGTAAAAGTCAAGATCAATTCATTAGGCGATAAAGCAAGCAAATTATCTTACCGTACGACGTTACAAGCGTACTTATCAACCCAAGTTGAAGGGTTATGTACCGATTGTCAACACCGATATTTAGAAAACCCACTAAGGGTTTTAGATTGTAAAGTTGATCATGACAATCCAATTTTAATCAATGCTCCTAAACCATTAAAATCCTTAAACGAAGCCGATCAACTCCATTTTAATCAAGTATTAGCCTATCTTGATGCAATGGGGATTGATTACATTGTTGATGAATCTCTCGTTAGAGGGCTTGATTATTATACCCACACAGTTTTTGAATTAGAGGCAGACTTACCAACCTTAGGCTCTCAAGCAACCCTCGGGGGCGGAGGAAGATATAACGATTTAGTTGAGAGTTTAGATGGACCAGCATTTCCTGCCGTTGGTTTTGCATTTGGCATGGAACGACTATTGTTAGCCCTAGAGAGCATGGAACAAAAAAAACCAGCTTCTTATACCCATGTATTCATGATTGCTCTTGGAGATAAAGCGAGTGTTGCCTCGATGAATCTTTTAACGAAACTCCGTCATGGCGGTTTAATTTGTGAAACAGATTTCTTTAGCCGTCCTTTAAAGGGACAATTTAAACAAGCTGAAAGAGTCAATCCGAAGTTTATTCTTATTTTGGGCGATGACGAATTAGCACAAAATGTTGTTAATGTTAAAAATACAAAAACGGGAACACAAGAAACCGTTGCTTTAGAAGAAGTCTATCGTTATATCGTTGATGCTATTCAAAGTGAAGCACATCAATGTTCTGGACATTGTTCAGAATGCGAAGATGATTGTGAATAATCGAAAATAACCTGTTTTTTATCCCTTATTATGCTATAATTGTTCCTTGGAAGGACGTGATGTTTTTGAAAAAACAACCCATCTCCGATCAAACACTTAATCGTGTCATTAAATATTTAGCCATTGCATTATTGGTATTGGCTATTTTGTTTATGGCAATTCAATTCAAGGATTTATGGAATTGGATAACAGCAGCGATAAAGTCTGCGATGGTCCCTGTTGCTTTAGCGTATCTAATTGCCTTGATTATATTCCCACTTGTGAAATATTTAGAAAAAAAGGGAATTGGTCCACGTGGTTTATCACTAGCTATTGTTTTTATTTTGGCAGTAGGTTTGATTTTTGCAAGTTTTTATTTCATTACGCCGATTATCATTTCTGAAATCAATAACTTTTTCTCCAATGATTTTCCAAGAATTATCACTTATATCACCGTAGATATGCGAGATACCTTTATCTTAGGCACAGATATTTATGATCGAATTATGGCCTATATTGAAGACACAAATATCATTGGAGCTTGGCTCAATAGTTTATTACCAACATTCTTAGCTTCGATTGGTAGTATAGCATTACCTTTACTGACAACATTAGCATTATTACCGATCTTATTACTTTATTACTTGATTGATTATGAAATGATTAACGAACGCTTACGTTCTATCATTCCATCAAAGCATGAAAAGAACGTCGCAGAACTCGGTTCGAGATTAAATCAAACGGTTGGTGCTTATTTACGCGGTCAATTACTATTAATGCTCGCTATTGGCGCTGTAGCGACAATTGTTTATAAACTCATTGGATTAAAATATTTCTTTGTCTTTGGACTCATCGTTGGATTAACGAACATCATTCCATATTTTGGAACCATCATTGCGGCTGTACCGCCGATTGTATATGCGTTTATTAGTGCACCTGTTGGTCCTGGTCCGTTATTAGTTTTACTGGTCAATGTCGTCATTCAATTTATCGAAGGCAATATTTTCCAACCAATTATCATGGGTCATCAACTTGAGATGCATCCAATTGTCATTATCGTCTCAATTTTATTCTTTGGTTCTTTATTCGGAGCGTTAGGCGTTGTCTTTGCATCACCAATCGCCGCTTCAATCCGTGTCATTTGGAACTTCTTTAAAGAATTAAAAACGCGAAAAATGGCTCAGGCTGATGAGGGAGTAGCGAATTCAGGATGATGGATGTTAAACGGAAGTTACGCATTTACTCGCAATATGAAATCAATGTCATTAACTTCTATGCTTCGATGATTTGGTTATTACCGATGATTTTGGTTGTGACGTATGTCTTTGAAGTAGATCGTTTGCTTAATATCAACCAGTTCATTTTTTGGACAGCGATTTCTAATGGGGTCATCACCTTGATTGGAACCGGTGTATTATTGTTAAAGCGAGATGCGATGAAACGTAAGGTTAAAGCGGGCTATCGTAACGAATTTGTCTATTTGTTATTCGTTTGTGCCTTTGGACTTCTTGGATTTGTTGTATTTTATGATTATATGGGATTTGATCGCCAATTTATCGCCAATGTTCTCATTGTCACAGCGGCACTTCTATTCTATATATTGTTAAAACTTGGCCGAAAATTCTATAAATTTGATTATATGAAAAAGAAATAAAGGCTGCGATTGCAGCCTTATTTGTTGGGAGTGAAACCATGCGATTTCAACGCCTTGAAGCTTTGATTGGATTGATGAAACTCAATCAATTAAACGATAAAACCGTTCTTATTTGTGGCATTGGCGGCGTAGGTTCTTACGCTACTGAAGCTCTTGCGAGAAGTGGAATCGGACATTTGATTTTAGTGGATAACGATATCGTTGATATTACTAATATCAACCGTCAAATCATCGCTTTAGAATCAACATTGAACCAACCGAAAGTGTCAGTTATGATGAAGCGAATTTTAGATATTAATCCAAATGCCATTGTGACACCGCTTCAACTCTATATCGATGAAACCAGCATCGATTCACTTTTAAATCAAAAAATTGATTTTGTCATTGATGCCATTGATTCAGTTCCATCGAAATGTTTGTTAATCGCCGCTTGTGCTCAAAGAAATATCCCAATCATCGCTTCAATGGGTTTTGCCTTAAAATTGCACCCTGAGAAAATTGAATTAACCACTTTGGATAAAACCGAAATGGATCCGCTTGCAAAAGAAATCCGGTACCGATTAAGAAAAGCGGGAATCAATTTAAAAATTCCGGTTGTGTATTCAAAAGAACAACCTCTTAAGTCTCACATAGATTCAGTAAAATTAGGAAGTACGGCATTCGTTCCCCCCTCAGCGGGTTTAATGCTTGCATCTTATGTTATCAATCAATTTTTAATGGAGGAAAATTAATATGAAAAAAATAATTTTAGCGGGTGGATGTTTTTGGGGCGTAGAAGCTTATTTCTCTAGAGTTAAAGGTGTTGAAACGACACAAGTCGGTTACACTGACGCAGAAGGCAAAAATCCAACCTATAAAGACGTATGCAATAGTTCAGGTCATGTCGAAGCTGTCTATATCACATATAATGAATTAGTGACGCCGTTAACCAAAATTCTTGAACATTTCTTCCGAATCATTGATCCTACGGAAAATAACCGTCAAGGTCATGATATCGGAGTCCAATATCGCACGGCTATTTTTTACTATGATGAATCAGATGTTCCTGTTATTCAAGACTATTTGACTCAACTTCAGAAAAAATACACAAAAAAGATATATACTTATCTTAAACCTGCAGGTATTTTTTATGATGCTGAAGACTATCACCAAGATTATTTACTCAAAAACCCGACAGGTTACTGTCATATCAATCTTCATCTATTAAAAAAAGAAGAAGCAAAGGAGTAAAATATGGTCAATCTTAAAATTCATCCTGAAGTTCAAAAAGCATTAGACAATCATTTACCGATCGTTGCTTTAGAATCAACAATCATTTCACATGGCATGCCTTATCCGCAAAATATCGAAACGGCAAAAGAATGCGAAGCAATTATTAGAAAACATGGTGCGACACCTGCAACAATCGCGATTATTGATGGGGTTATTACCGTGGGCTTAACGAATGAAGAATTAGAAAAAATTGCTATTGAAACGAAGCATGTCTATAAAACATCAAGACGTGATTTTCCTTACGTCATTAGTCAAAAATTAGATGGAGCGTTAACCGTGTCAGGAACGATGATTGCGGCTAAGTTAGCCAATATTAAATTTTTTGCGACGGGTGGAATTGGTGGCGTACATCGTGGCGGCGAAACGAGTATGGATATCTCTGCGGATTTAGATGAACTGGGAAAAACTGACGTTACTGTCATTTGCGCTGGTGCGAAATCGATTTTAGATTTAGGTAAAACGTTAGAATACTTAGAAACAAAAGGGGTTCCCGTTATCGGTTATCAAACGAAGAAACTTCCTGCATTTTATACGCGAGAATCCAATTTTGATTTAGATTTCAAACTTGATACCCCTGAAGCCATCGCTGATTTTATCCTTTCAAAAGAATCGCTTCACTTATCCGGAGGGACTTTGGTTTGTAATCCGATTCCTGAAAAATATTCTTTTCCAAAAAAACTTATCGATGATGCGATTGATCAAGCCCTTGCCGATATGGAATCTTTAGGAGTTAAGGGCAAAGAAACAACACCGTTTTTATTAAAACGTATCGTTGAAATTACGGGTGGGAAGAGCTTAGAAGCTAACATCGCTTTAGTCTACAATAACTGCAAGCTAGCTGCACAAATTTCCAAAGCCTATACTGAAAGGAAATAATACGATGAAGCGTAAAGACTATATATCTTGGGATACCTATTTCATGGGCGTTGCTTATTTATCGTCGTTAAGATCTAAAGATGATTCAAGCCAAGTTGGAGCTTGCATTGTCAATCAAAAAAAACGAATCGTTGGTATTGGTTATAATGGCATGCCAATCGGTTGTGAAGATGATGAATTTCCTTGGGAAAGAGAAGGAAACTTTTTAGATACGAAATATCCTTATGTGGTCCACGCTGAACCCAATGCGATATTAAATGCAACGGTTCCTTTAGAAGGCTCTAAAATCTATGTGACATTGTTTCCATGCAATGAATGCGCAAAACTCATTATCCAATCAGGTATCAAAGAAATCATTTACCTTTCTGACAAATATTTAGGTACAGAGACAGATATCGCTTCAAAACGGATGTTAAAAGCAGCCAATGTGTCCACAAGAAAGCTTGAAAACTTTAACTTATCGGTGATAATTCATGAATGAACTAACTGAAAAAGCTTGGCCCATCATTAAACTACTCCTCATTCCTTATATTTGCTTAATGTTTTTATTAATCTATCCGATTGAATATTACGTTGATGCGCCAGGAGGATTGACGGAAGTAGAAAGTTTAATCGATGTTAATTATAACGAAGATAAAGTTACACAAGGAACGATTTCAACGACCTATATTGTCGCTTTAAATCGTCCTAGTTTCTTTCAATTCATGGTTGGGTATTTCAGCCCTTATACGACCATTGATGCATTAACAGGTTCATATGCTGATTACACCAATGAAGAAATTTCTCAAATCAGTTATTGGGACAAGTATACATCCGTAGATGCATCCATTATCGTCGCTTTTCAAGCGGCGAGCAATGATAATTCTGAAATCATTATCGATTACGTCGAAAAAGTCTTTGTTTTCGGTAAAGCTACGTATTTATCAAATTACGATTTAATCAGTTTTGGTGATGAATTCATTTCGCTTGTTGGCGACACTGGAACGATTACATCGATTGATGATATTGCAAGCAATACCCTTCTTGAAGATGCCTATGACTTTACATTTAATAAAGTAGATGGCGAAGAATATACGGTAACTTTAACCAAGGATTCAGAAACTTTAAAATTTGGGATTACATTTAGAACAGCCTACATCGTCAACCGCGAAACAACTTTTCCAGAATATAATGTTGCGAATTCCAATATTGGCGGACCTAGCGGCGGTTTATTACAAACACTGGCAATTTATAATATGTTAGTTCCTGAAGATATCACCCAAGGACTAAAAATTGCCGGAACAGGAACGATTCAGTATGATGGTAGTGTCGGTTATATCGGCGGCGTGAAACAAAAAATTGCGACGGCGTATTTGAATAAAGTCGATGTCTTCTTTATTCCTAATCTAGATGACAACTATACCTATGATAATTATCAAGAAGCCTTAAAAGCTTGTGAAGAGTTAAATATTGATCCAACTGGATGGTTAGTGCCCGTCGCTACCTTCCAAGACGCACTCGATTACTTACAAGGATTGGGGGATTAATATGAAGAACTTACTATTGAAATGGAAAGATTTAAAAGCTGAATATGGGTTAAATGCCATTATAGATGCCTTATTTGGTGGAATCTTGTATGGATTATTAATCTTTGTACCTGTCTATATCATTCTCGTTGAAATCGCGATGATATTTATGTATCAACTTTATACATTTGTCGTTATTATCACTTTTACTGCCATGTTTAATGTCTTCATTATCAATAAATTAACTTTAAAAGCGTTACAACTAAAAAAACCGGAGCATACCTCAGATATTCGCTCTATCATGATTGCACATGCCATCTTTTGGATGTCAATTGTGCTCATCATTGGTATTATATTTATCACAATTATTATCCCGATTTTATGGGTTTAAAAGGAGTCTTATATGATTGTATACATTGTCATTTTTGTGACACTCATTATTATTGATCAATTAACAAAAGCTTGGGTTGTCACTGCTTTTGAAAGTGTAGGAGATACCATTCCCATCATTCAAGATTTCTTTCATTTTACCTATGTTAGAAATCCCGGTGCTGTCTTTGGATTAGGCGGAGATTCCGGCTATAACTACTTAATCTTTATCGGTTTTGGTGTTATAGCGATTGGATTATTTACTTACATGTTCATTACGAACAATTGGAAAGATAAACGCAAATGGTTATATAATATCGCCCTTGCTTTATTGGTTGCGGGCACCTTGGGAAATTTCATCGATAGAATTTTTCAACCCGATCATAAGGTCGTTGATTTTTTAGACTTTCGTGGGATTTGGGATTATGTGTTTAACGTTGCGGATATGTGTTTAACGGTTGGGATATCGATATTTATGTTTGATCAATTTATCTTAGATCCAAAAAGGGTGAAAGCTGATGCTAACAGAGCTTGAGTATGCAGTAGAATATGAGGTCATTGAAACAGACGAATTATCACGGATTGATAAATTCGTTTCTTTACTATTTCCTCAGTATTCACGGACGCTCGTCCAAAAACTAATTACTCAAGAATCATTAATCGTGAATGGAAAACCGACGAAATCCAACTACGTCGTTAAAGTTAACGACTTAATTCAGGTAACTGAAATTCCATTCTTTGAAATGGATTTACTCCCAGAACCACTTGATTTAAATATCGTTTATGAAGATGATGATGTTTTAGTTGTGGACAAACCTTCTGGGATGGTTGTTCATCCCGCACCAGGCAATTATGAACATACCCTCGTCAATGGTCTTTTGTATCATATCAATGCTTTATCATCAGGTTCACATCCCTTAAGACCAGGCATCGTTCACCGAATCGATAAAGATACGAGTGGGTTACTAATGGTTGCAAAAAATGATGAAGCGCACCGTATCTTAGCAGACGAATTAAAAGCAAAAGTAACGAAAAGAGAATATATCGCGTTAGTCGCAGGTAGAATTAATAATACGACCGGTAAAATTGATGCCCCTATCGGCAGAGATTTCAAAGACCGTAAAAAAATGAAAGTTTCTGATAGCGGAAGACTTGCAGTTACACACTTCACTGTCTTAGAACGTTTTGAAGATGCAACACTTGTGAAATGTGTCCTAGAAACGGGTAGAACCCACCAAATTCGGGTTCATATGGCGTTTATTGGTCATCCAGTGATTGGTGACCCAGTTTACTCAAAAAAAGGTTCTGATTCCGACTTTGGGCAATATTTACACGCTGCCGTCTTAGGGTTTACCCATCCTAGAACGAAAGAATATCTCGAGTTTTCTTCTCCATTACCACCTGATTTCGAAACAAAATTACAGAAATATAGAAAATAAGAACTACATTCGTGTAGTTTTTTTCTTTTTTTACTTGATTCCTATATTCAATTGTCTTATAATAGGGTTGTGACCACGTGGTCACTAATGATGAAAGGACCGATATCATGATGGATGATTTAAATCAAAACGATCGAATTCTACTCGCCGCGTTGCATGAATTTGGGACTAAAGGCTATATTCTTTCATCAACTAACACGATAGCTACTAATGCAAAAGTATCGAAAGGACTAATTTTTAAAAAATTTAAAAGTAAAGCTGAATTGTTTTACGCAGTATATGAAATGGAACTTGAAAAGTTTATGGACGCCTATCGACATTTCCAAAAGGTAGTATCTACGGATGTATTTGAACAAATCATTGATATTATTATTTGGAAGGGTCAATACACAAATGAACATCCAGAAGCTGCGAATGTTTTGCTTGAAGGAATTGCGAATCCTCCAACTGCCATCAAAAATCAATTACTTAGTTCTTTAGTCGTTCTTCGCGAGTTGTCAATTACATCCTTATTTTCACTAATTAACCGCGATCATTTACGTGATGATATCACTCAAGAAACTTTTGAACGAACGCTTAATTTGGCAATTGCAGGATTACAAGCAACTTATGTTAATAAAAATGTGAATTACGAAATGCTTAATTCGATAAAAAATGAATCAATTGAGTTTCTAAAAATCATCATCAGAGGAATGGAGAAATAACACAATGGCTTATGTATTCGAAGTAAAAGATTTATGTTTTAAGTATCCAAAACATCAAGAAGATACCATCAAATCAATTTCATTTTCAGTGGAAAAAGGCATCATTTTTGGTTTGCTAGGACCCTCGGGAGCTGGGAAATCAACAACACAAAAAATCTTGACGAAATTACTGACGGGCTACACGGGTTCCATTCTTTATGATGGAAAAGATTTAAATACGTATAACAAGAGTTACTACGAGAATATTGGCGTAGGCTTTGAAATGCCTGTTCATTTCAATAAATTAACGGCGCTTGAGAATTTAAAGTATTTTGCTGGATTATACAAGAAAACCATTAATTATGAAGAACTTCTAAGGCGTGTGGGTTTGTATGAAGCCAAAGACCAAATGGTGGGAGAATTTTCAAAAGGAATGAAAATTCGTCTGAATTTTGTCAGAGCTTTACTCAATAATCCGGAAGTAATCTTTTTAGATGAACCAACCAATGGTCTTGATCCAAAAAATGCTAAAGTCATTAAAGACATCATTCATGAACTTAAAAATCAAGGAAAAACCATTTTTATTACGACGCACTTAATGGGTGACGTTGAGCAACTTTGCGATAAAGTCGTATTTATTACTAGGGGCAAGATCAGCCAAGTCTCGACGCCAAGAGAATTAAAACTTAAATATGGTAAAAAAGAAATTTATGTTGAATATTTAAATGGAAATACAAGAAAAAAAGACACCTTCTCGTTAGAAAACATTGGATCAGACGAAACCTTTTTAAGTGTCATCAAGAATTACGCGATAGAGACAATTCATAGCGGTGAAACTTCCATGGAGGATATTTTCATCAAAGTGACGGGTGAAGAGAAGTATGAGTAGTTTACTACATTTAATCAAAGGTGAAATCATCCGGTTGTTTAAGTATAAAATCATTTTCTTTGGCATTTTGGTCTCTTTGATTTGGTTACTTGTCATTGGATTTCAAACCCCAGAACAAGCGCAAGCAATTATTCCGCTTTTAATCGTGACGGATTCAGGGTTGATGGCAATCATCTTGATTGGCGCGAGTTTCTATTTTGAAAAACAAGAAAATACCGTTAAATCTTTACTTGTTTCACCCGTATCTTTAGTACAAGTTTTAATTGCTAAAGTCGTATCAGCAATTTTTACAGCATTTATTTCTTTAATTATCGTTGTTGGTTTTGCGATTATTTTTCATGGACTAGAAGTTCAAATACTTAAACTATTCGTCTATATTTTGGCTGTTGTTATCAGCCATACAGCGATTGGATACATTTTGATTTTAAGAAGTAAAGATTTTATGGCGATGCTGGTCAAATACGCTGGACTAATGCTTTTATTTTATACACCGACATTATTGATATCGTTAGAAATAGTAGGCAGTAATTTAGAGATATTAGCGTTTATATCACCGAGTTATTCTGGCGAATTCTTAATTCAAAGTTCCTTTGTCAAACTCGATGTTGTAAAACAACTGATTGCATATGTCTATTTGATGGTTCTTGGAATGGGAATCTATGTCGGCTATGTGTATAAAAAGTTTAAGAAAGTCGCAATTGAGGGGTGATATGTATGAAAAAATACTTAAGTTTAGTTAAGTACGAATTCAAAACCATCGTTAAAGACCTCATGAATCTGTTCATTCTTTTGTATCCTGTACTTATGTTATTTATTTGCGGATATTTATTGCCAGCAATTGTAAAAAGAGCAGCTGGATCTGATCCCAATACCAGTGCAATTACGTTACTCATTGGGTTTGTTTTATTAATCTCGATTGGTGGGTTTATGATGGGAGCGATGCTCGGATTTTCACTGCTTGATAATCGCGATGAAAATACATTATTAAATATCGCAGCTTCCCCTGTAACTGTCTCTGGTTATGCAACATTTAAAATTATATATACTTATGTTTTAGCGATTCTAGGCAATATTTTCATGGTGGGAGGGTTAAAACTTCTCGCCAGTGAAAGTTACGTCGTGGTATATGGTGGCGTAACGATTGGGTTACTAGATAATATTACTTATGGACATATTATTATTTTTTCAATTGTATCTGGACTTATAGTCCCCTTTGTTGCTTTGGTGTTAGGGGCAATTGCCAAAAATAAAATAGAAGGCTTTGCGATGGTTAAAGGTGGCGGACTCTTCGTCATGATACCGATGCTTGTCTTACTTGATTCCTTTCAAGGTGCCAAACAATATATTTTTGGAATATTTCCGAACTTCTGGCCAATTAAAGCAATACTGAACTTGTCATTAGGAACACAGAACGCAGCAAATCTAGACTTTTGGCTTTACATGCTCATAGGAGCAATCTATCCCATATTCTTAGGTGTCATCGCATTAAAAATGTTTGTTAAGAAATTAACATAATAAAGGAGGATTTTTTATGGAATGGTATTGGTGGGTATTAATTGTTGTAGGTGTTGTCGCTTTAGGGTATTTAAAACTCAAAATTTTCAATAAAATGATCAAAAAGCCAAAAAACAAAGAACATCACGACGAAGACTAATCTTTCATGAAGGCAACGAGAGGGTTGCCTTTTTTCTTTTTAATTCGATTGACTAATTATATGAACAAGGCTACAATAAACTTAATAGAATAAAAAATAGTTTATAAGGGGAGATTTTATGAAAAAAATATTAACCTCAATGATGGTGTTTGCTTTTTTATTTATTTTAGTCGGTTGTGTTAATCTTGATTCAATCAAATCTGATTTTGAGGAAGCAGGTTATACTTACTCAGAGGATGGAAGTTCTTGGATTTCAAGTTTGTTAACAGGATTTGAAGAAGAAGGTATTTCTATTCAAGTTCATGTATTCACGAGAGGATTAAACACAGCGATTGTGCTTGAATTTGATGCGGAAAAAGAAATGAAAGAACAACTCGAAGATAATGACACGCTTAAAGGTTTAATCGCCGATTTAGATGATGCGGATTTAGTAAGAGGGAATTTCTTGCTTATTCCTATATCATTGACTTCAGATGGTAAAACCCAAATGATTGAAATATTCAATGGCGATTATAATCCAGAACTATACGCGAAATCTTAAGAAATGATGAAAATAAAACGATGGCCAAATTTGGACATCGTTTTTTTATCAATCAATTATTTCGCTTTTTTATAAAGTTCAGTTACGGCATCCCAATTCACAACATTGAAGAAAGCGTTGATATACTCAGGTCTACGGTTTTGATATTTCAAATAATAAGCATGTTCCCAAACATCCAACCCTAGAATTGGTTTTCCGTGTGTGAACACTGGATCTTGGTTAGGGGTTGATACGATTTCAAGACGGTTGTGTTTGTTGACAATGAGCCATGCCCATCCAGATCCGAATCGAGTTTTAGCGGCGTTTGAAAATAAATCTTTAAAGTTTTCAAATGATCCGAATGAAGTTTCGATATCATCTTTTAAAGCACCCTTAGGTAATTCCCCATTGTTGACTTTAAGTAAAGTCCAAAATAAGGAGTGGTTATAATGGCCGCCACCATTATTTTTTACAGCGGTTTGAATGTCCGAAGGGAGTGTTTCCAAATTTATGAGCAATTCTTCTAAGCTAGTGTTGTAAAGTTCAGGATGTTTGTCTAAAGCAGCGTTGAGGTTATCAACATATGCTTGGTGATGTTTCGTATGATGAATCGTCATTGTCAATTCATCGATAAATGGTTCAAGCGCATTATAGTTATAGTTAAGGGTAGGTAATGTATGTTTCATTTTAAATCCTCCTAATATATTTGATTTACACCCTTAATTTATCATGAATTATAAGGCAATGCAAATCATATGCACTAAAAGTTAGACTAAACTAACTGATAACGATAAAAAGACCCTTTTCCAAAGAAAAGGGACATATTTAAGACTATTTTCTGATAATTCTCTCATAATTTTTGAAATTTATTTTAGCGACTTTAGATAAGAATTCAATCCCCTTTTTTAATACAAGTACTTGACCAACAGCGTCTACGCCAGGACCTGCGCCGTAAGGTAAATTTAATCCTGCAAGATGATTGAGTTCTTGCATATGCGTTATAAATGTATAACGCGCTATGATGGATGCAGCTGCGACACTAAGATGGGCACTTTCTGCTTTTTCAAGGAAGGTAATATCTTTGTAAGTGTCTACTTCGTTCAAATACTCAAAGTAGAGCTTTGGACTGCAAAATTGATCGAGAATGACATGGTCCATTGGCGTAGTGACCAATTTAACACATTTCTTTATCGCGTGATTATGTAAATACGCTTTAATCTTATTCATATTGAATCCTTGTTTTGTGAGGTCATTAAACTTGACATTATCGGTCACAAGAACAATATGAGTAAGCATCGATTTGAGTTTTGAACCGATTGACATGATATAGTCATCCGTCATCAGTTTTGAATCCCTAATTCTCATCGCTTCAAGTGCAGGGATCATTGATTTATCAACAAATGCTGATGCTACGACTACCGGCCCAAAAAAATCTCCAGTACCCACTTCATCTGAACCAATCGAAGAGGTGAGATAAATCGAACTTTTATTTTGTTTATCAGCAGTTACATTAATTGCCGCTGGAACCGTTTCTTCAGTTATTTCAAACCCTAGAATTTCTGACCACATTAAATAATCTTCATAGGCATTTTTTCCTTGTAACATTGCTTTAAAAGAATTGTAAAGTGTTAATGTGACATCTTCCATCTTAAAAATCATTAATATTCGCGTATCAAGGGGAATTTCCGGTTGTACACCATAGTGTTCACTAAAGAGATCAATATCACTTTTTTTAAATGAAAATACATAGTTCATTATCTCACATCCTAGGTTACATTTTACCATACTATGTGATAGAATAGAAGATAAAGACGGGTGAAAAAATATGATGTTTAATCAAACCGTGCTTGAATTTCCAAAGATTTTAGCACAAATTAAGAATTACGCAGAAACTGATATTGGAAAACTAAATGTCATGGGGATTGAAGCTACAAACAATTCTGACCTCATAAAAGTGTGGCTCGATGAAGTATTTGAAGCTAAAACCATGATTGAACGTTACGACACATCGCCTATGGGTGGTGTTTTAAACGTTGCCGAGCAGATAAAACGCGCTAGTCTTGGTTCAACGTTATCAATTGAAGATTTGCTTAATATTGTTTCGTTAGTAGAAGCGGTTGCGAATAATCAAAGATATATAAGAAAAATTCGACAATTAGAAATTTCTTGCATGACATTGAACCATTATTATGATGAGTTAGTAACGCTTACTATGGTTAAAACAGAAATTGACAAATGCATTGATGTCAAAGGGCAAATCTATGACGATGCCTCTGAAGAATTGGCGACCATTAGAAAAAAACTAACTGTCAATCAAAAACGCGTTACCGAGAAAATGGATAGTCTTTTAAAAAGTGAAAGTCAAAAGTTGACCGATAGTATTATAACGATTAGAAATAACCGCTTAGTATTACCGGTTAAGGCTGAGTTTAAAAATAGCTTTAAAGGCATTATTCATGACCAATCCAGTTCAAGAGAAACTGTATTTATTGAACCGATGGGTTGCGTTGAAATCAACAACTTAATTCAAACGCTTTATCTTCAAGAAAGTGACGCTATTGAAAAAATTTTAGCGCGACTTTCGGGGATCGTTGGTGATCACGCCACTGAACTCATGAGTAACTTTAATTTATTAACAACGCTTGACGTAATTTTTGCAAAAGCAAAGTATGCAATTGCGAACGATGGCACAAAACCAGAAATTACTGATAACACCATTCATCTCATTAAAGGGCGTCATCCTTTAATTTCAAAAGAACTCGTCGTATCGAACACCATTCATTTTGGAAGGTATCGTTCAATCATCATTACTGGGCCTAATACTGGGGGTAAAACAGTCGCATTAAAGCTTCTTGGATTATTATCCATTATGGTCCAATCGGGGCTTTTGATTCCTGTAGATGAGGGTTCGAAAACAATGGTATTTTCAAATATATTCGCAGACATTGGTGATGAACAATCGATTGAACAATCATTATCAACTTTTTCAAGTCATATTACGAAAATCATTAAAATCCTTGAGTCCGTTGATTCAAAATCACTCGTATTGTTAGATGAATTAGGATCAGGTACCGACCCCAAAGAAGGGGCTTCTTTAGCTATCTCAATTATGGATTATTTAAGAGAAAGTAAAGCTTATACGATGGTCACGACACATTACCCAGAAATGAAGTTATATGCATTTAATTTAGATGACACTGTTAATGCTTCGGTTGAATTTGACATCGATACTTTAAGGCCGACATACCGTCTTCAAATAGGGACACCGGGCACCTCGAATGCTTTAGAAATTGCGAAAAGATTAGGATTAAGAAACGACATCATTGAGCATGCAAAAAAAGTATCTTTATCATTTGATAATCAAACGTCTGTGTTAATGAAAAAATTGGAAATCCAAAGTATCGAATTGAATCAAGAAATCGATGATTATAAATCAAAGAAAAATGCGTTAGAATTACGAAATCATGAAATTCAAAAAGTATTGGATCAAACAAAGAAAGATCAAAATAAAGCATATGTCGAATTAGAAAAATATAAAGCTGAAATCATTGAAAAAACAAAAGAAGAAGCGATGGAATTAATTAAAGAATTAGATATCATGCGAAAACAAGAAAGTTTCAAAGAGCATGAACTTGCAAAGTTAAAGCATGACATTAAGAATTTAGGAACTGATCCAATTTTAATGAAAAAAATCAATCAGAAAAAGATTAGCATCGGTGATATTGTTACTGTAATTCCTTACCAAAAACAAGGGATTGTCATGAAACTAGCTGGAGCGAATAAATATGAAGTTCAAATGGGAATCTTAACCTCAGTTTTTTCAGAAGATCAATTAGAATACTCAGATAGAAAATCAAATGAACAAAAAGTAAGAGTTTCAGTCACTCGGTCTAGCAGTCCAAAAGTTGAACTAGATTTACGCGGGATGCGCTTCGAAGAAGCGATGATGGCTTTAGAAAAACATATCGATGATTGCTTAATCAATAATTTAGAGTTCACATATGTCATTCATGGGTATGGAACAGGCGCATTAAGAAAAGGGGTTCAAGAACTTATTCGCAAGAATAAACAAATCAAATCCTCTCGCGTTGGCGGTGAAGGTGAAGGCGGTTCTGGTGTCACCGTCCTATACTTCAAATAAGGGAGTTCTTTATGATGATAGATTATAATCAAGAAACCTTTAATGAATGTCAGAAACTGATTAAAAATCAGTTTGTTTTACTTGAGTTTTATGCTAGTTGGTGTGGTACTTGTCGAAGTGTCACAAGAATGTTAAAACACGTCGATTCGATGGATTTGTTAAAAATCATTCGAATCGATATTGATCAAAATAAAGAAGTGATGAATAAATATGATATTTTAGGTGTTCCCGTCATTATGCTTATACAGCAGGGAAAGGAAGTCATAAGATTGGGCGGCTCGGTTAATTTTGAAGAATTTAAAGAATGGATTCATCAAGTCAAAGAATTTGAAGAATTGTCGTAAGACGATTCTTTTTTTACATGGAAAAATCCTTTATTCTGCCCCTATTCTATGGTATAATCTTTTTGTGATTTGAGGTGCGACTATGGATGGAATCATATTGGTCGATAAACCAAAGGGTTGGACGAGCCATGATGTCGTTTCTAAGTTAAGAAAACAATTAAACACCAAAAAAATTGGCCATACAGGAACATTAGATCCCATGGCTACTGGCCTTTTAGTTGTTTGTCTTGGAAATGCGACTAAATTTGTTAAATATCTAACTGAACATGATAAAGAATATATTGCCGAAATCACCCTTGGCGTCAAAACCAATACGGATGATATTACTGGTGAAGTGATAGATACAGCTGTTATTTCAACGTTTGAAAAATCGATTTTAGAAAATATTCTCAAATCGTTTGTTGGAACGATGAGTCAAATTCCACCCGTCGCTTCAGCAATTAAAGTTAATGGAAAAAGAGCTTACGAATTTATTCATAAGCAACAAGATGCACCTACAATGCAGCCAAGAATAGTCACATTTCATGCAATTAAACTGGTTTCTAATCCAGTTTTTATAGATGACAAGTGCCTGTTTTCAATTAGAGTCGTTTGTTCAAAAGGTACTTATATTCGTGCTTTAGCCAGAGATATCGGACAATCGATGAATGTTCCAGCAACGTTATCAAACTTAAGAAGGACTAAAGTCGGTCAATTTGAAGAAAAAGAAGCTTCATTGATGGAGAATTTATCCATAGATACACTTCATTTAATTAACCCCATTCATTATCTTGGATTTCAAGAAATCCACATTGATGATGAATATCTTTTTAAAGTCGCTAATGGTGCGTTTTTACCAATGAGTATTTTCCCAAACAAAGAAGAGACGCTTGTATGTGACAAAACAGGAAAACCTTTAGCGATTTATACATTAGATCAAACGAAAAATATCATGAGATTGTCGGTGCTATTATAATGGAAATTATTACGTTAAAATTTGATGATTCAATTAATTTAGATAATTTAGTTGTCTCTTTAGGATTTTTTGATGGGGTTCATGTGGCTCATCAAACATTATTGAATCATACATTAGATATTGCAAAGAAAAATAATAAGAAATCAGCGATGATGACTTTTTCAACTCATGTTTTGTCTTTTATCCAAAAACAAGAGTTTAAACATTTAACCAATTTAGATGAAAAAGCAAAAATTGCTTCAAAAATGGGTTTTGACTATTTGCTTGTTTTTGAAGTATCAGATGACTTAGTTAATTTAGAACCCGAGTTATTTATTTCAAGATTCTTAACTTGTGCTCACACCGTCGTTGTTGGATTTGATTTCACATTTGGTAAGCGTGGAAAAGGAAATATTGATTTACTTAAAGCCTCAACGGCTTTTCAAACAATTGTTTTAGACGAAATGACATATGCGTCAGAAAAAATCGGTTCAACACGAATCCGTGAAGCTTTATCGCTAGGAAACATTGAACTTGCGAATGAATTACTTGGATATCCTTATACGATTTCAGGTGAAGTGATTCGTGGAAAAGGTCGAGGGAAATATTTAGGATTTCCAACGGCAAATATTGATTATGATGGATATCTATTACCCAAAGCTGGGGTTTATGTAACGACAACTTATATCGACGGAATCGAGTACGAGTCGATGTCGAATGTCGGTGATAACCCGACTTTCGCTAATAAATTTGTGACATTTGAAGTTAATATTTTTAAATGGTCTCACTCTCTTTATGGAAAAACAGTTTCAATTGCTTTTGAAAAGTATTTAAGAGATGAAATAAAATATGATTCAACCAGTGACTTGGTTGCTAGAATGCATATTGATGAAAAAGAAACGCTCGAATTCTTCAAGAAAAAGAGGTCCTAATATGAAAAAAGTAAGTAAAGCTTTTTGGATTACGTTAGGTATTGGTGCTTTATTCTTTATTATCATGGTTTTATTATCAAGTGTATTGGACTTAGGTGAACGAATTAGAGCTATAAGTCCTTATCTTGAATATGGTTTTTATGGATTGGCGGTAATTTTATTCGTTTTATTAGTTGTCAGACCGATTGGAATAATCCTTTTCTCGCCAACATTTTCCATAGATACTTTGTTTGACGAAGAAGCCAATGCTAAAAAGAACTATCGCATGTATAAAAAAGTGGCTAACAATTTACTCGAAGAATCTTATATATCTGATGAGCAAAAAGAAGCGATTAAATCGTCCTTGTCAGATTCCTTGATGTTAAAATCAGTCTTAAGCAAGGTTTTTGATGAGACAATCAAAAAAGAACTCAATAAAATTATCGTAGGTCACGCCGAAACTGTCTTTCTATCAACGGCAATCAGCCAAAATGGAAGACTTGATTTAGCGGCTGTATTAATTATCAATCTCCGCCTTATTAAAGAATTGGTTGTGAAGTGCGGATTTAGACCTAGTTACACGGCTTTAGGAAAATTATCACTTAACGTCATGAGTTCGGCAGTCATCGCTGAATCTTTAGAAGGTATTGATTTAAATGAATTGTTTCCGGCAAAAGGCTTGCAAGCATTAAACGAAATTCCATTTATGAAAGTTCTAACAGGTTCTTTGGCTCAAGGTGTTGGGAATGCTTTATTATCTCTTAGAGTTGGTATTATCTGTAGAAACTTTTTATTTATGAATTTAAAAGGCCAAACAAAAAAAGATTTACGCAAAAATGCATTTGCAGAAGCAATGCTTTTATTACCGAGTGTTTTAGTTGAGTCGATTAAACGAATGCCGTCTCGATTAAAATCCATCTTTGAAAAATTCGTTTAGAGTTCAAAAAGATTGATTTAAAGTAAGTGATTTGTTATAATTAAACAGCGATTAAATTCTATGGAGGATACAAATGATAATTGACAAATTAAGTGGGTCAAAGGTTCGCTTTGAAGTAACCGTGACCAAAGAGCTTTTTGAACATGCACTCGATCATGCATTCGAAGAAATGAATCAAAAAGTTGAAATTAAAGGTTTCCGTAAAGGAAAAGCACCAAGAAGTGTCTATGAAGCAAAGTATGGCGTTGAATCTTTATTTGAAGAAGCTATCAACCACGCAATGCAAGATACTTATTATGACGCAGTCGTAGAAAATAATATTTCTGTTGTTGCTCAACCAAAAATCAATCTTGATTTTAATAAGGTTAAACGTGGCGAAGACTTCACTTATGAAGTTGTTGTCGCTGTTAAACCAGAAATTCAACTAGGTGAATACTTTGGCTTAGAAGTAAAAAAACCTTCAGATGTTGCAACGGATGAAGAAATTGACGCAACGATTACAAAGGAATTAGAAAAAAATGCAGAAATGGTTCTTAAAGAATCAGGTGCACTTGAAGTCACTGATACAGCTGTATTTGACTTTTCTGGTTCAGTTGACGGTGTGAAATTTGACGGTGGAACATCAGAAAATTATGAATTAGTCATTGGTTCTGGACAATTCATCCCTGGTTTTGAAGAACAAATGATTGGCATGACGCCAGAATCAGACAAAGACGTTGTTGTTACATTCCCAGCTGATTACCATGAAGCATCTTTAGCCGGTAAAGAAGCGGTATTTGCTGTTAAATTACACGAAATTAAACAACGTGTTGTTCCAACACTTAACGATGAATTCGTAGTTGGTCTTGATTTAGAAAATATCAATACTGTTGATGAGTATAAAGCAAGTGTTAAAGCTAACCTCGAAAAAGGAAAAGCTGATAGAAACGTGAATGAAATCACAAATAAAGTTGTTGAATTAGCAACTGCTAATGCTACCTTTGAAGTTCCAGAAGAAATGATTAAAGAAGAATCTGCTAGACTTCATGAGACGACTGAAAAACAAATTAAACAATACGGACTAGAATTTGAAATGTATTTACAATACATGGGAAAAACAAAAGAAGAGTACGACGCTGACTTGTTAGCGCAAGCTACAAGAACCATTCGTTCTCAACTCGTTGTTGAAGCCATTGGCAAAAAAGAAAATCTCAGCGCAACGAAAGAAGAAATCGAAGCGAAATATCTTGAAATTGTTGAACAATACAAGATCCAAAATGTTACTTTGGAACAAGCACAAGCAGCGATTCCTGAAACCGCTGTTGTCGATGAAATTGTCTTTAAAAAAGCCATTGATTTACTAGTTCAAAACGTTAAATTTATCGAGTAGTTGAACAAACTTTTGAATTCTTAGGTTTCGTGCCTAAGAATTCTTTTCTTTAATAATTGCATTTGTTTTGTTTGTTTGGTATTTTATGATAAAATAATTAATAGAGATTTAACATAAAACCTTCACATGTTTTTGTTAAAATCTATACAAACTCATTGATGATACAAGAGGTGATTACAATGTATGATGCTACTAAGATATTTAATGATCGCTTACCAGCTGTTCCGGTTAGAGGTGTAATATTTCTCCCTAATTCAGATGTTCGAGTTGAAGTTGGACGCGATTTTTCTAAGAATGCAGTATTTGAATCAGAAACAAATCGTGATGGATATGTTGTCTTATTGTTTCAACAAAATCCAGAAATTATTGAACCTGAATTCAATGATTTAATTGAAGTTGGACTTTTAGCGAGAATTAGTGTTAAAATCAAACTTCCTAACGGTAATTTTAAAATTAAGTTTGAGCCGATTACTCGTGTTCAAATCAATGATTTAATTACGAAAGATCCTTTTTACTTAATCGATTTTACATCGATTGTTTTACGTCCTGAAAATTTAGATGAAGAACAAGTCTTGTTAAAGATGGTGACGAAAGAAATCGTTGAAAACGCAGCTTACTTGTTCCGGGATTCAAAAAAAGTTTTAGATTCCATGCAAGGCGGTATCACAAGTGATAAATTATGTGATATGATTGCTTCCGAACTGAGAATATCTGAAAACGAAAGAGTCAAATATTTAACGACGATTTCAATTAATACGCGTTTACAGTATTTACTTGAAGATATCGAAAAAGAAAAACAACTTCAATCGATTGAATCTAAGATTAATGAGTCAGTTCGTAAATCAGCTGATCAAAACCAAAAAGAATATTATTTAAGAGAAAAAATGCGTGCCATTCAAGAAGAACTCGGTGACTCGAAACAAGATGACGTCACGAAGTTGATGGAAGGCATTGAAAAATCCGATATGCCCAAAGAAGTTAAAGAGAAGGCGCTCAAAGAACTCAAAAGATATGAGTACTTGTCCGCGAACTCAAGCGAAAGTAACGTTGTTAGAACGTACTTAGAAACTTTAATTAGCATTCCGTGGCAAAAAACAACGACTGATGAAAAAGACATCAATGTCGCCATCGATAAACTTGAACAAGCGCATTATGGCTTAGAAAAAGTCAAAGAAAGAATTATTGAATATTTGTCAGTCAAAATGTTAACGGGTAAAAATCCTCAAACCATTCTATGCTTATATGGGCCTCCTGGCGTTGGTAAAACCTCGCTTGCAAAATCCATCGCGAATGCTTTGAATCGTAAATTTGTTAAAACCTCACTGGGTGGCGTAAGAGATGAAGCTGAGATTCGAGGACACCGCAGAACTTATGTTGGTGCCTTACCCGGTAGAATTATCAATGGAATGATTAAAGCTGAAGTGTCGAATCCGGTATTCTTAATCGATGAAATCGATAAATTGACTTATGATGATCGAAACGATCCTTCATCAGCTCTTTTAGAAGTGCTTGACCCAGAACAAAATCAATTTTTCAGCGATCATTATGTCGAAGAAAACTATGATTTGTCAAAAGTCATGTTTATTGCGACCGCAAACTATTTAGAAAATGTTCCTGCACCGCTTCGCGACCGCATGGAAATTATCGAACTATCTTCTTATACTGAAATTGAAAAATTCCATATATCCAAACGCTTCCTGATTAACAAACAAGTTGATTCCCATGGTCTTGACCGTGATAAACTCATCTTTACGGATGATGCGATTCGCTCCATTATTAAAGATTATACAAGAGAAGCTGGCGTTAGACAGTTAGAACGTTTATTTGGTTCGATTGTCAGAAAAGTCATCAAAGAAATTCTTGTCAATAAACTCGACAAAGTGACGATTGAAGTTAGTAATCTTGGTAATTACCTTGGGAAACCGATATTCCATAATAATCAAATTCAAAAAGAAGATATGGTTGGTGTGGTTACAGGACTTGCTTATACCGTCGCAGGCGGCGATACGTTAGATGTAGAAGCTACGTATTATGAAGGTAAGACTAGCATGGTATCAACTGGTAACCTAGGCAATGTCATGAAAGAATCTGCGATGGCAGCTTTAAGTTACGTTCGGACTAATGCTGGCCGTTTAGGCATTGATCCACAATTATTCGAAAAATCGGATATTCATATTCATGTTCCTGAAGGCGCAATTCCTAAAGATGGACCTTCAGCGGGTGTAACGATTGCGACTGCACTTGTATCAGTTCTCTCAAATCGCAAAGTCGACCGATTCACAGGTATGACCGGTGAAATTACGTTAAAAGGTCGAGTATTGCCGATTGGCGGACTCAAGGAAAAAGCGATAGCTGCCGCTAGAAGTGGGTTAAAACAAATCATCATTCCACGCGGAAACGAAAAAGACGTTGATGACATTCCTAAAGAAGTTCGTGACGTTTTAAAGATCGATTTCGCCGAAACGATTGATGATGTATTAAATTACGCTTTAAAATCATAAAACTTGCCATCCTTTGGATGGCATTTTTTCTTGTTTTATCAGCGATTGCCATATATAATATAATGGAGTAAGATTTAATAATCTCGTAAGTGTGAACGGATGTGTAACGTATGATCCAAGTTAATAAAATATACAATAAGATCCCAGTGATAGAATTTAGTCCAAATACCGCTCATCCCATGGGAGTTTTCTTTTTAGTTCATGGTCACACTTGTTCCAAAGATCCCATGTATTTCGGAACATTCCCCGAGCGATTAACAGATTTGGGCTATTTAGTCGTATCAATCGATGCTTTCAAACATGGTGATCGCATCGAAGAACCCTATCTAACGGGTCAAGACTTTGAAAAAACAGAAGCCATGCTTGAAGTTATCCAAAGAACTAGCAGTGATCTATTGTATTTATATCAGAATATCTATCAAGAAATCGGTGGGAAACTTGGTTTTTTAGGGATTTCTATGGGTGGGCATATTGTCTTTCAAATGCCTAAATATATTCAAAAAATCGATTTGTTAATTCCCCTTATCGGATCCCCAGATTTAAAAAGACATTATATTGAAATGAAATCACATATCATTAATCCCGATCGAATGAATAAACTGAATTCTGTCTTTTCTTTACTTAACAACGACGATTCAATATACAATAAAAACGATTTAATGCTCATTGTCGAAGGTAAAAACGATCCGATTGTATCCTATCGTAATGCTTACGATTTTTACACAAGAATGAAGAGTAAAGGATATGGCAATATCGAATATATTGATTTTCCAGTTGGACATGTTATCACGAGTGAAATGGAAAATTTTGTGATAACGTTTATTACAAAACACACTGTGCTATAATTTATAAGTAGGAGGGAATGCTAATGGATAAATTTATCATACAAACAGAGGCGAAAAGATGTCTAGAGTGCAAACATAAGCCTTGTGTTTATGCATGCCCTGCCCATAATAATATTCCTGAGTATATGAGTAAAATCAAACAAGGTTTATGGGAAGAAGCTAGAACAATATGGCATTCTACGTCTAATTTACCAGAACTATGTGGGTCTTTATGTCAAAATGAAAATATGTGTGAAGGCGCATGTACACTCAACAAAATTCACAAACCCGTCAAAATCGGTTTTATAGAAAAAGGAGTTTCTGAACTATTTAAAGAGATTGTTGATTATCCAAAAGATAAAATCAATCATCGTCATCTTGTTATTGGCCTTGGGCCAGCAGGCATTGCAAACGCGCTTAAAATGGCTGAATATGGATATATTGTTGAAGCAATTGATTCTAACGCTTTACTTGGCGGAACTGTCTATAATCTTGTTCCTGATTTTCGGTTTGACAAATCAATTCTCAATGATATTCAACATAAATTTGATCGATTAGGGATTAAAATCCGCTATAATACCTATGTTGGAAAAGATGTATTATTAAAAGACTTAATCCATGAATATGATACAATTTTCATAGCAGATGGGTTAGGATTACCTTCATCGGTTGATATTCAAGTTGAACATTTAAAAGTCTATTATGCACAGGATTTATTAAATAAAAATATATACAGTAAAAAAGATTTATCCGCCATGCTTGGGGATAAAATCTATATTGTCGGGTTAGGTAATGTTGCCATTGATATGGCAAGAACGCTTCGAAGACTACATAAGGAAGTTCATATTATTTACCGTAGAACAATCGAGGATGCTCCAGCTGGCAAATCAGAGATTGAAGCAGCAATAAATGAAGGTGTTACCATTCATGAGTTAATCGGACCCGTTTCATATAAAATGAAGAACAAAATTAAATTATTAAACTGTGAAAAAACATGTTTAGTTCAATCGACAACCGGTGGAAGAGGATTAGTCCAAAGAGTTCCAAATAGTGAAACTTACTTTCAAATCGATGATTTGATTTTCGCAACAGGTCAAAAAACCAGTGAAGTGTTGTTTCACGACAGTGGTGTGGTTCAAACCCCAGAAATATCTCCATTCGCGACTAATTATCCACACATCTTCGTCGGTGGCGATCGTATTAATAAAAACAAGAGAATTGTCGATGCGATGGTGACTGGATTGACGGTTGCTAACCAAATTGCGAAAGGATCCTATGAAACTAACCATTAAAAAATCAGTCATCTATTTGCTTGGACTTGCGATGTTAGGAATCTGTGTAACTTTAATTCAAAAAACAAATTTAGGAATGAGTAGTTGGGATGCTTTTTATCGAAATCTATATGAAGGAATACCGCTTGAATATAAATATTTAAATCCGATTATTGCTTTAATATTAATACCAATAGCTTACTTAATTCAAAAAAAACGTTGGAGTTTATGGATGCTTTTTCCCTTGGTGATTAGTTTTTACATTGGGGTCATCATAGACTTGTTGTTATTGGTTATACCTTCAGTAGTGGGAGCAGGATTGTTTTGGAATATTTTATATTTAGTTCTAGCGATGATTATTTGTGCGATTGGTCTTAATTTTGTCGTTTTTTGTCAATATCCCCTCCCAGCCCTTGATGAACTATGTTATGGCATCGGAGCGGCATTGAAATCGACATATGGAAAAGGTAAATTGATTGGTGAGATATTAGCTCTCGTTTTAGCTATCATTTCAGGGGTAATCTTTAGCCACTATGAACAATACTTTTTTATTGGACCCACGACTATTATATTTGCTCTAGGCATTGGTAAAATGATTGATGTATTTAAAAAACCAGTATTTAAATTGTTGGAGGTATTTGATGCGAATTGAAATATTTGGAGATGGGTTAGACCGCTCTAGCATTAATTTAAATAATCATAAAATAACTTGCCGAAGTGTTGTTGAAAAAGATGGTAAAATTTTAACCGTCTATTTCAATAAAACAGATCATTATAATCTCCCTGGTGGTGGCATTGAAAAAAATGAAACCTTAAAAGAATGTTGCGTAAGAGAAACATTGGAAGAAACAGGGTATCAAATTGAAGTGATGACAGAAACTGTAACTGTGATGGAATATTATCCTGATTCCACATGGGAGACGCATTATTTCCGTTGTGAATTAATTAATGGAAAAAATCATGATACCATTCCAACGGAAGAAGAACAACTAGCGCAAATGGAAACCCGTTGGGTTGAATTGTATCATCTTCTAGAAATCTTTGAATCGTCACCGACAAATCACCTTTATGGTCAGAATATTCATGAACGTGAACTCATCGGATTATTGAATAGTTTATAAACTCCTTATTAGGAGTTTTCTTTTTTCTTAAATAAAGTCGATATTTATGGTATAATTAAATCAGAAATAAAACTCTTTTCGAAGGAGACAAATATGATTGTAACTACGATTGATTTGTTGAATTATCTTCGTTGTACGCGTTATGCACCGCTTGATAGGGTTTCACAAGAACGAAGATATGAAAAGCAAGGTATTGATGATAAATTTCAAGAAATGCTTTATCTAAGTGGCTTATCTAGTTTTGAAACATCACAAGATGCTGATGATGAAGAAATTTCAACGATAAGCGCTGAAAACGTTTCAAAAGAACTCATGAATTCAGCGATTAAGACCTTAAAAAACCAGACTTATCAGTTGTTTGTAAATCGATTTAATTTGAATGATATTGAAGATAATAAAATAATTTCGTATGACTTCACGGATGAAATTACTCTATCGACGAGAATCGATTTTTTGTCAAAAAACAATCATGATTATACGGTAATAACGGTTCTCCCTATCACGGATAAGGAATTTAAAAATTTAAAGTATTCGGTTAATAAAGATCGTAAACCATTTTTCACGCCTAACGTTGATGGTATTTTTTACCCAGATATGAATCCATTGTCTGATGCTATAAAAAACAATTATGACGATAAATTAAAAAAGTTAATGGATCGACATCATTCGTTAGGAAGACATCTTTACCATTTGGCTTTTAAAGCATTTATCATGAATAAAATTTTGCCTAATTCTACTAAAAAGTACTTATTATCCGTCATTAATCACCAATATGTTTTTGATGGTCAAACCAATGAACAAGGTCGAGTTTACTCGAATGATCTTATCTCTTGTTTTGACATGACTTATATTGTTGATAAAATGCAGTCAATGATTGAAATTGATCTTTACCGAATGATAAATCACATTGAACTCGATGATGATTCACGTTGTATGTTAGTTAAAAACGAGTGTTGTAAAAATCAAGCATTTGAATGTCAGTTTGTCGATTATTGTTTTTCGCATTTACCCGAAAAACATTCTATTTTACATTATTTTTATAATCATCAAGGATTTCTTGAAAAAACAAATACTCAAGAGATTATTCACGATACGTATGATCTCATTAATCAGGGAATCGTCAGTATGGATGATGTGCCTATTTCATGGCTACACCGTGAAAAAAATTTAATGCAACGCTATTGTATTGAAAACGATTATACTTTTATTAACAAGAGTAAAATTGATTTCTATTTACAGACACTTAAATATCCCGTTTATTATCTAGATTTTGAAGCTTTTCCCTCCATTTTACCGCGTTTTAGAGGGGAATCACCTTATCAACAGTCTGTCTTTCAATTCTCATTGCATATTGAACAACAAGGGGAAAAAGTCAATCGAAACGATAGTCAATATCACCGTTATTACCTTGCTCAGGATGGCGAAGATCACCGTCTAGACTTAATTAATGCCTTGTTAGATGCAATCCCTAGTGATGGCGGCTCAATCGTTGTTTACAACCAAACTTTTGAAAGAAATCGTTTGATTGAATTAGCATCACTATTTCCAAAACATGCAAAGCGATTAATAGAATTGACTGATCGATTATTTGATTTATATAAAGTCATTAAAAACGATCCAATCTTTTATCAAAAACATCATTTTTCAAAATCCGAAATTGACTCATATAATTTTTATTCGCCAGAACTCGATGGAAGCTACTCATTAAAAAAAGTGCTACCAGCTTTGTGCAATGTTGATTATTCAGCACTACCGATAAATAATGGGGAATTAGCCTTTGTCCATTATGCAAAACTGCCAGAAATGAGTGATGAAATGAAGTCTTCAACTATTCAAAATTTACTTGATTATTGTCAACAAGATTCTTACGCGATGTACTTAATTAAAGAAGCATTGTTATCTCGCATCCACTCATAAATATTGCTTGCATATTATTATCTATTATGTTATAATAATCATCGCGCCTAAACCTGGAACAATCGACACTCCAACGTTTGCTTCGGATCTAGGTAAGTTAAAATATAAGGAGGAAATATCATGGCACTAAGCAAAGAAAGAACTGCAGAAATCGTTAAACTTTATCAATTTAAAGAGGGCGACACTGGTTCACCAGAAGTTCAAATCGCATTACTAACCGAAGAAATCACGACATTGAATTCGCACTTATTAGTACATAAGCACGATTATCATTCAAAACGCGGATTATTGATGAAAGTTAGTAACAGAAGAAGTTTACTTGATTATTTAAAGTCAATTTCGCCTGAACGCTATTTAGCTTTAATCGAAAAACTCGGATTACGTCGATAGTTTAAAGAACAAGCACCCAAAGAAGTTTGGGTGCTTATTATTTGTTTATTTCATTTTTTTCTAAAAAAAAATGATAAAAATAGAATCAAAAGAGGCCAAATATGGGATATTTGGTAGGGAGAAGAGGGTATATAAAATGAGTGAAAAAGTCGTATTACAAAGAGAATTTGCCGGTGCCAAACTCGTCGTAGAAATTGGTCAACTCGCAAAACAAGCAACGGGTGCAGCGTTAGTTCGCTACGCTGACACAGCCGTATTATCAGTCGCTGTTATTGGTGATAAACCAACAACACAAGATTTCTTTCCGTTAATGGTATTATACACGGAAAAACTTTATTCAGCGGGTAAGATCCCTGGTGGTTTCTTACGTCGTGAAGGTCGTCCATCTGAACGCGAAACATTGGCAGCGAGAGCTATCGACCGTCCAATTCGTCCGTTGTTTGATGACAATTTCCGTTATGAAGTTCAAATTATAAATACAGTGTTATCAACGAACCCAGATTACGCACCTGATATGGCTGCTTTATTTGGATCAAGTTTAGCTTTAGGATTAGGTGGCGTTCCATTCAATGGACCTGTCGCTGGCGTTGTTGTCGCAAAACTCAATGGTGAATTCATTTGCAATCCAACCGTTGAACAATTAGCGGCTTCTGATTTAGATTTAACTGTTGCTGGTACGAAAAATGCCGTTAACATGGTTGAAGCTGGTGCTAAACAAGTCAGTGAAGATGACATGCTTGACGCGATTATGTTCGCCCATGAAAAAATTAAAGAATTAGTTGCTTTCCAAGAAGAAATTATTGCGGCATATGGAAAACCAACGATCGTCGTTGAAGTTGATAACGTTCCTGAAGACATTCGTACGGCTGTTTATGAATTAGAAGCTGGTAGAATTGTTAAATCCGTATCAATTCATGAAAAACTTGCTAGAGGCGATGCAATTCGTGCCATTGAAGAAGAAATTATTGAAATCATGGAAGCAAAATACAAAGCTGAAGGGCTAGATAAAGAAGATACTAAAGTTAAAATTGCCTATGTCAGCCGCGTTTTAGAAGAAATTCAAGTCAACGAAGTTCGTCGTTTGATTACCGTAGATAAAATTCGTCCTGATGGCCGAAAAACCGATGAAGTCCGTCCATTAGCTGCTGAAATTGATTTATTTGAAAGAACCCATGGCTCTGCTTTATTCACCCGTGGACAAACTCAAGTTTTAGGTGTTACCACATTAGGTGCATTAGGCGAAGCTCAAATCATCGATGGTGTTTCCATTGAAGAAGGCAAACGTTTTATGCTTCATTATAACTTCCCACAATTCTCTGTTGGATCCACTGGTCGTTATATGTCTCCTGGACGCCGTGAAATCGGTCATGGAGCTTTAGGCGAAAGAGCGTTACTCCAAGTCATTCCTGATGAAGAAACATTCCCATATACCATTAGAGTCGTTGGTGAAGTTTTAGAATCTAACGGTTCATCATCACAAGCAACGATTTGCGCTGGCTCATTATCATTAATGGCAGCCGGTGTTCCCATCAAAGCACAAGTAGCTGGTATTGCGATGGGTCTTGTTAAAAAAGATGAACACTATACGATTTTAACTGACATTCAAGGCTTAGAAGATCATTTTGGTGATATGGATTTCAAAGTTGCTGGTACTAGAACTGGCATCACGGCCCTTCAAATGGATATCAAAATTTCAGGTATTAGCCGTCAAATTTTAAAAGAAGCACTTGCTCAAGCTAAGACCGCTCGTTTACAAATTCTTGACGTGATGGATTCAGTTATATCTACACCACGTGAAGAATTGAATCAATACGCTCCAAAAGTTAAAATGATGAGAATCAATCCCGATAAAATTCGTGACGTTATTGGTTCTGGTGGAAAAACAATTACAAGCATTATTGAAAAATGCAATAATGTTAAAATCGATATCGAACAAGATGGTAGAGTCATATTCATGCATACCGATATGTTCTTCATTAATCAAGCGATGAAGATGATTGAAGATATCATCCGCTCTGTTGAAGTTGGCGAAGTCTACAATGGTAAAGTCGTTAGAATTGAAAAATTCGGCGCATTCGTTGAACTTTGGCCAGGACAAGATGGTTTATGTCATATCTCTCAAATCGCTAAAGAACGTGTAGCGAAAGTAGAAGACGTGGTTAAACTTGGTGATATCATCGCTGTTAAAGTTATTGGCGTCGATGAAAAAGGTCGCGTAGATTTATCTCGCAAAGTATTACTTGAAGCAATTTCAAAATAATCTTGTGATATAATAAAAGTGTCAGGTTATTGGGCAATCGAGCACGCAAGTGTTAGGAAAGTCCATGCTAGCACAGGCTGAGATGCTTGTAGTGATTGTGCTGAACGAACAAATAAGTTCAGGCACCAGCAATGGTGACGGCGGGAAACGGGATTTCAAAGGCCCTATACCCCTAAGGTGCCACAGAGACGACTCATGCAAAATATGCATGAATGAAACGCGGTAAACCCCTCAAGCTAGAAACCCAAATTTGGTAGGGGCACGGAAGGCGAAGAATTCAATTCAGCCGACTGGCGACTCACGTCGCAGATAAATGATTGCCACCTCGTAAGAGGAACAGAACATGGCTTACAGATAACCTGGCACTTTTTAAAAAGCATAGACAATGTTTATGCTTTTTTCATTGAAAAATACAGCAATATAGTGTAAAATTAAGCAGCATAAGAAATTTAAGAAAGGGTGAGGCTAGTGAGTAACCAAGATCTATTAAAATTGCGACAAAAGCACATTAGAAACTTCTCGATTATTGCCCACATCGATCATGGTAAATCCACGCTCGCTGACCGCATTCTCGAATCAACTTCAGCGGTCCCAATGCGAGAAATGAAAAATCAATTACTAGATTCAATGGACCTTGAAAGAGAACGAGGCATTACCATTAAACTGAATTCCGTTGAATTACAATATAAAGCAAAAAATGGTGACAATTATATTTTTCATTTAATCGATACACCAGGGCATGTCGATTTCACCTATGAAGTTTCAAGGTCTTTAGCAGCGTGTGATGGTGCAATATTAGTTATTGATGCTTCTCAAGGCATAGAAGCTCAAACGTTAGCGAACGTTTATTTAGCGCTTGATAACAACCTAGAAATTATTCCAGTTATCAATAAAATCGACTTACCGAACGCCGACCCGGTAAAAGTTATCCAAGAAATGGAAGATACGATTGGGCTCGATGGAAAAGATGCTATTTTAGCATCGGCTAAGGCGGGAATCGGAATTTCTGAAATCTTAGAATCAATTGTAAAAAATGTACCATCTCCTACAGGAGATTTGGATGCTCCTTTACAAGCATTAATCTTTGATTCTTATTATGATGCTTATCGTGGCGTCATTCCTTTGATTCGAGTCGTAAACGGGATTATCCGTAAAGGCGATAAGATTAAGATGATGGCGACAAATGCAGAATATGAGATTATTGATTTGGGTGTATATACCCCAAAAGAAGAATCAAGAGAATTTCTTGCGACGGGTGATGTTGGTTTCTTAACGGCTGCCATTAAAAACATTGAAACCATCCATGTCGGTGATACAATTACCCATGCCTTTGAACAAGCGGTGTCCCCACTGCCAGGATACCGAAAATTAACACCGATGGTTTACTGTGGTATTTATCCAGTCGATGCAAGTGATTATTCAACCTTAAGAGAATCTTTGGATAAATTAAAATTATCGGATGCTTCATTGCAATATGAACCAGAAACGTCAAGTGCTTTAGGCTTTGGCTTCCGAGTTGGGTTCTTAGGGTTGTTACACATGGAAATCTTCCAAGAACGTTTAGACCGTGAATTCAATCAAAATGTCATTGCGACAGCACCCTCGGTAAATTACCGTGTTGTCTTAAATGACAAAAAGATTGTCGATATTGATAATCCTGCGATGTTACCGGATTTAGGACGTGTTCATCATATTGAAGAACCTTATGTGAAAGCCACGATTATAACACCTTCTGAGTACGTTGGAAATATCATGGAACTTTGTCAAAGAAAACGCGGAACGTTCAAAGATATGCAATACATTTCTGCGAACCGCGTCGAATTAATTTATGATATTCCCCTTTCAGAAATCATTTTCGATTTCTTCGATAAATTAAAATCATCGACGAAAGGGTATGCTTCTTTAGACTATGAACTATCAGGATACAAGGAATCTAAACTTGTAAAACTCGACATTTTATTAAACAGTGAGCCCGTTGACGCTTTAGCGATGATTGTTCATCAAGAATTCGCTTATGAACGGGGAAGCAAAATGTGCAGCAGATTAAAGAATCTAATTCCGAAGCAATTGTTTGAAATTCCTGTTCAAGCAGCCATTGGTTCAAAAGTTATCGCAAGATCTAACATTAAGGCAATGCGTAAAGACGTATTAGCGAAATGTTATGGTGGCGACATCTCTCGAAAGAAAAAGTTACTTGAAAAACAAAAAGAAGGAAAGAAACGGATGAAATCAGTTGGATCCGTAGAAATCCCTCAAGAAGCATTTATGAGTGTTTTATCATTGGATGATGAGGATTAATCGTCATCCTTTTTTTACCATTTTAAGTATATCAATATACATTTTTAAGATATTATGTTAACATAATAACGGTGATCTTATGATTAAAAGTCTTTATATTCACATACCTTTTTGTAAACAAATTTGTACCTATTGTGATTTTGCTAAATTAGTTGGCAATCCTTCTTTAATGTTGGAATACACCGAAGCATTAATTAAAGAACTCGATTATTACTCACAAGATTTGACGAACATTGAAACTATCCATATAGGTGGAGGAACACCTTCAGCTTTACCTATCGAATTATTACAGAAGTTATTGATAAAACTTTCTCATCTTTTTAATTTAAAATCACTCAAAGAATTTGGTATGGAAGCGAACCCTAATGATATCAGTGAAGAATTAGTAATGCTACTGAAGAAGTATCATGTCACTCGTCTAAGCTTGGGAGTAGAATCAAGTAATCCACTCCATTTAAAAGCGATGAATCGCTCGCATACGATTCATCAAGTAGAAGAGGCGGTATCACTGCTTCATCGTCATGGATTTCATAATATTAATCTTGATTTTATCTATGCTTGGCCCCAACAAACGATGGAAGAATTAAAACGTGACTTACGTTATGCGTTGTCACTTAAACCCACTCATTTATCATTTTATGCGTTAATTCTCGAACCAAAAACCAAATTATACCATGACTATATCAACCATGAAGTTGCATTAATTGATGAAGACACCGATGCATCGATGTATGAATATTTGTTAGATGAATTACCCAAGAATGGTTATAATCACTATGAAATTAGTAATTTTGCCTTAAAAGGATATGAATCAAAACATAATTTGGCATATTGGAATTTAGATGAATATTTAGGAATCGGTATGGGAGCTCATTCACAAGTCGATACCAAAAGATTTCATAATTCAACGCACATTAAAGAGTATCTTTTGAATGTGGAAAATAATCATTGCGGAATTGAATCTTATGATGCATGTGACTTAATTCAAGAAACTTTTCTGATGGGACTTAGAAAAGTTGAAGGTGTCAATTTGACAGCTGTATCCAATCGTTTTTTAATCAATCCATTGATGCTTTATCCAAAGATATTAAAAAATATCGAAGATCATTTATTAGTCGTTGAAAATGATTATTTAAAATTAACTCAAAAGGGCATGCTACTACTGAATTACGTTGAACGAAGTTTTATCTAGTAAGGAGTGATTGAATTGTTAGAGGGATTTTTAAAAGAATACATTTACTATTTGAAAATTACAAAAAATCTTGCAAAAAACACCATCATTTCTTATCAGAATGATTTACTCGATTATATTCAGTTTATGGATAAACAATATCATATTACCAAACCTGACCGAATTGAAAAACAGCATGCCTTAAACTATTTAAATCATCTAAAACGCGCAGAACTAACTGCTAGGTCAATCGCAAGAAAACTCTCAGCGATTAAGTCGTTTCACCATTATTTAGTTTCTGAGAAACTTTGTGATGATAATATTATCTTATCAATTTCACAACCGAAAGTGACCAATGCTTTACCCGTAGTTTTAAATCAAGAAGAGATTATGAAACTCATAGAAGCCGCCAAGGGTGAATCAAAAATTCTTGAGATTCGAAATCTTGCGATGATTGAATTAGCTTATGGTTCAGGACTAAGAGTCTCTGAATTAATTAATTTAAAGATATCGGACTTGCATTTAAACAATTCATTGGTTAAAATAGTTGGAAAAGGATCAAAAGAAAGAATTGTTCCTTTAGGTGAAAATGCAGTAATTGCTTTAAGAAAATATCTTGTTGATTCAAGACCATTAATTCATCCAGAAGGCAAAGACATGTTATTTGTCAATCGGACTGGACAAAGACTTTCAAGGGTCGGATTTTATAAGATTATCCAAAATTTGGCTCAAACCGCCGGGATAGAAAAATCGATTTCTCCTCATACATTAAGACATTCTTTCGCAACTCACTTGTTAGAAAATGGCGCTGATCTTAGGGCTGTTCAAGAGCTGCTTGGTCATGAGGATATCATGACGACTGAAAATTATACGCATATCTCAAAACAACACTTACAAAATGCATACCAATCCGCACATCCTCGTGCGAATCGAAAGGAAGTTATAAAATGAAATACAAAAGAATATTTTTAATCGTCATGGACTCTGTTGGCGTAGGGGCAATGCCTGATGCTATTAAATTTGGCGACGTCGGTAGCAACACAATCGGTAATTTATCAAGAGCCGCTGGTGGAATATCTTTACCAGTATTAGAATCTTTTGGTTATGGGAACTTAACCGAAATATTAGGAGTTAAGCCTGTAGTTAATCCAATAGCTAATGTTGGAAAGATGGCAGAGCTATCCAATGGTAAAGACACAATGACGGGACACTGGGAATTTGTCGGAATAAAAACCGAAACGCCATTCCAAACATTTACTGATACGGGATTCCCTCAGGAATTGATTGACGAATTGGAGAAAAAAACCGGAAGAAAAGTGATTGGAAATAAAGCAGCGAGTGGAACAGAAATCTTAGTTGAACTTGGGCCGGAGCATGTGAAAACAGGGGCGTTAATCGTTTATACCAGTGCGGACTCCGTTTTACAAATTGCTGCTCACGAACAAGTAGTACCGCTTGAAGAACTTTATCATATTTGTCACATAGCACGTGAGATTATGATGAAAGACGAGTGGAAAGTTGGAAGAATCATTGCTAGACCTTTTTTAGGGGATGAAGTCAATGGATTCAAACGAACGACAAACCGTCATGATTATGCTTTAAGTCCAACTGAAAAAACGGTTTTAAATTACCTTGATGAGTCTCGGTTTGATGTTATCTCAGTGGGAAAAATTCGTGATATCTTCAATGGGTCTGGTATTAATGCGCATCACTCAATTGTCTCAAATCATGATGGAATGTTAAAAACGATGGCTATTGCAAAAGATGATTTCATGGGATTATGTTTTGTCAATCTCGTTGATTTTGATGCATTATACGGACACCGTCGTGATGCAATTGGATATAAAAATGCTTTAGAAGAATTTGACCATGATCTAGGGAATTTACTTCCATTAATCGGTGAAGAAGATTTGTTAATTATTACAGCTGATCATGGAAATGACCCAACACATTCAGGAACCGACCATACGAGAGAATATGTTCCAATGTTCTTTTATAACCGGTACTTTAAGGGCAGTATTTTGCCTGATAGCGATACTTTTGCGGATCTTGGAGCTACGATTGCTGACAACTTCAATGTTGCTCAAACAGCCTATGGCAAGAGCTTATTGAAGAAACTATTATAATTAATATTTGATACGTGATTGGCTTTCTCAAGTCAATCATTTTTTTTGAATAAGAGAACATGAAAAAAATATTTATTATTAAATAATAAACGAAAATTCCACAATTTAAACTCTTGTTTTTCTGAAATAAGTGCTATATAATCTAAGGGTAGAAAATCGGAGGATAATAATTATGCTAAAATTTATTCAAACAAATAATGCACCAGCAGCAATCGGACCTTACTCTCAAGCTGTTCAAACAAACGATACTTTATATGTATCTGGTCAAATTCCATTCGTTCCATCAACGATGACTTTAGTTGGCCCAGACATTTCATCTCAAACTCGACAATCACTAGAAAATATTAAAGGCATCATCGAAGAAGCTGGTTTTAAGGTAACTGATATCGTTAAGTGCACAGTTTATCTAAAAGACATGAATATGTTTTCACAAATGAATTCAGTATATCAAGAGTTTTTTAAGGATCATAAGCCCGCTAGAGCTGCGATTGAAGTAGCGAGATTACCTAAGGATGTTCTAGTAGAAATAGATGCAATTTGCGTTAGATAAAAATTTAATCGCCCTTCAAAGGACGATTTTTTTATAATCTTTAATGTTAAAAATTTCTCATTTATGTATTGACTTTGTTAAAAATTTCTCATATAATACTCCTGAAAGCGTTTTTAGTAGGTGAAAAATATGAAAAATGTGGATTTAATTAAAAACTATATTCCGATTGCTGATTTCATTGCGAAAGTCAATGGAGAAAAATGCGAGGTTATTTTGCATGATCTTTCAGACTTAGAGCACTCTATTATTTACATTTTAAATTCTCATATTTCTGGAAGACAAGTTGGGGGATCTATTACAAAATATGCTTTAGATTTAGTCATGAAACATGATGATGCTAAACAAGATCATTATGTTAACTACATTGGCAAAAATGAGAAATCAGGTAAGCTAATGAGATCATCGACTTTATTCATCCGAAATGAAGCAAAGGAAACTATCGGTTTATTGTGTGTGAATATTGATATTACTGATGTTGTTAAGTTACGTGATGAATTAAATAGTCTTATTCGTTTTAACTTAGAACAGTATGAAGATAAACCAACAGAGCCTGAAAGATTTGATTTATCGATTGATGAAATCGTAACTGAAATAGTTGATAGTGTCTTGCTTGATTCTAACGTAAATGTTCTAAATACAACTCAAACTGAAAGAAAAGATTTAGTTTATAAGATGCATAACCGAGGCGTATTTAAATTTAAAGGTGCAGTTAATCATGTGTCTTCTAGACTCGATGTATCTCCACAAACGTTATATCGATATATTAAGGAATTTGATAGCAAATAGTATTTAAATGGAGGTTTATAATGGATGTTAAGTTGAAAATGAATCAAAAATTTTCTGATTTGCAAGGTGGACTTTTCCTAGAAGTCACAAAAGCAGATGTCGGCGAAGGCGTTGGTAAATTACTCGAAAAAGGCTATAAGATTATGGCTTGGGCAGATCCCTTTTTTCCAGATCCAGCTATACCTAATTCTGTCAAAGATGCAATGATTAAAGCAATTGAAGGTGGATTTCCAGCCCATTATTCAATGCCAATCGGGTTATTTGACTTAAGACAAGAAATCGCTAAGAAAGTTGAAAGACAAACCAGACTCAAAATTAATCCAAGTAGAAACGTGATTGTAGCACCTGGATCAGATTCCGGATTACTCTATTCAATGATGCCATTCATCAATGAAGGAGATGAAGTATTAATCACAGATCCAAGTTATCCAAGTAATTTCTTAAACCCTAAATTGCTAGGTGGAGTTGCGGTTCATGTCCCACTTTATGAAGAAGATAACTATCAAATTAGGATTGAAGAATTTGAAAAAAGATTGACACCTAAAACAAAAATGGTTTTAATCACTCATCCGAATAACCCAACGACGACAGTTTTCAGAAGAGAATCCATCGAAAAATTATGTGATTTCATTGTTAAAAATGATTTAATCTTAGTCTCAGACCAAGCTTTTGAAGATCACATATATGACGATATTGAGTTTGTTATTCCTGCAACACTCCCAGGTATGTGGGAAAGAACAGTTACTGTATGTTCAATTTCAAAAGGAATTGGTTTAAGCGGACTAAGAATCGGATATATTTACGCAGATGATAAAATCATGGATGTACTCTATGGTGGAGCTGTTAATGTGTTAGGGGCTGCGTCCACAGTATCATCTATCGGGGCAATCGCTGCTTTGAAAGATGAAGAACACTTAAAGGTAACGTATGAACGTTTAGAAAGAAGACGTAGACTCGCTTATGAAGTATTTTCAAAAATACCAGGTGTTACACTTTCAATGCCTGAAAGTGGAATATTATGTTGGTTAAATGTTTCAAAATTAGGAACAGCAAAAGAAGCATCAGCTCAAATCTTAGAAGATGCTCATATCCTAGTCAATGAAGGAACTCCTTACGGATTTCAAGGTGAAGGACACTTACGAATCGTCATAGCCTGTTTTAATGATGATAATGAAGCTGTCGATGCCTTTAATCGAATAGCAAGTGCATTAACGAAATTGGCAAATCAAAAAGGAATAAACTAAAAGAGGAGAAAAAAATGAACGAAGTTAAAAAAGAAAAGCTTGAGTTTCGTGGCGGATGGGGAATGTCATTCATTCCTATGGCAGTTTTCTTCATTGTGTGCGTATTACTTTTTATTGTTTTCATGGCATTTGATATGCATGCTTTGGCAATGGGAGGATTTTTCGGTCTTGTCATTGGTGGTTTGTTTGTAAAAGGATTTAAAAATTACGGCCGTTATTGGGGCGCTGTAATGAAGGGCATTGCAAGTCCAACAAGTGTTGCAGTCATCATTATTCTATTTGTTATCGGAATGTTCTCTGAATTAATGAAATCTGCAGGAGTTTCAAATGGATTCTTATGGTTGGCGAGTTCAATTGGACTTAAAGCTGGTTTATACGTTGCATTTGCATTCTTAGCTTGTTGTATTATTTCGACAGCAACTGGATCATCAATTGGTACCATGTTTGCAGCATTCCCAATTTTCTATCCAGCAGGATTACTATTAGGCGCAAGCCCAATCTTCCTTGCAGGAGCATTAATTGGCGGTGCAATATTTGGAGATAATCTAGCTCCAATTTCAGATACGACGATTGCATCAGCTAATACTCAAACATATCGTGGTGGGTTAAAAACCGCTGAAATAGCTGGGGTTGTAGCAACGAGATTTAAATACTCAATTGTTGCAGCTACGATAACCTTCGTCTTATTTGCTGTACTAGGTGGAATCGGTGGTACAATGGGTGTAGATGCAGGAGTTCAAGGTAATCCATTACCACTAATCATGTTAATACCAGTCGCATTGTTATTATTCGTTGCGATTAAAACAAGAGACATATTTGCATCTGTCACAGTTGGACTTTTATCAGGTATGATCGTTGCATTAGCATCAGGGTTAATTACATTTGCTGGTGTGTTCAGCGTAAATAATGGTGCAACAACAGGATTCTTATCAAACGGTATTGCAAATATGATGGGAACTGTAACGTTAGTTATCTCCGTATTCGGCATTATGGGAGTATTACAAGAAGCTGGTGCTCTTGATAAATTAGTATCTGGCATTCTTAATAGTAAAATGGCTAAAACTACACGTGGAGCTGAAGTAGCTATTATGCTTGGAACGATTCTTACAACATTATTATTTGGAGGAGTTACAAGTGCTTCAATCTTGACATTCGGTCCGGTTGTCGATGAGATAGGTAAAAGAAAAAATATCCATCCTTATCGCAGAGCGAACTTGTTAGATGGATTTGCTAACAGTATTCCACATAATGTTCCCTTCTTAAGTGCATTTGTTTTCATTGGCGTTGCTTTAACGGGATTAAGTCCATATCAAGTCGCTTTAGGATCATTGTACTCATTTATTTTATTCCTAGTATTATTATTCGCTGTTATTACTGGATGGGGTTTAAAATACGAAGGCAAAAATGGAGAAGAATTAAAAGAGACTATTGAAGAATAAATAAAAACCTAGCATAAGGCACAACCCTTTTGCTAGGTTTTTTTTAATTTGAGTTTTCAACTAAGGAACGAATTTGATATCGATGGTAGCGTAATTCAATATCTCGGAGATTTCGTTTTAATTTGATTCGATTCTTTTTAATTAACGGCTTAACGATTTTATTGAATTCGATGTCTTTTTTCGCAATTTTCATATAGGGTCGATAAGATTTAATTAATTTGTCGAAATCTTCAGCGACTCCGTCGGTAAATTGACGATTTGTTTTTATTGCTAGTCGATATTCGCTAGATAGTCTAGCAACCGTTTTTTCAGTTTTTGCTTGATCAATTTTGACTTGAGCAATATATTCATTCTCAACATTTTGCAATTGTTGCTTCAATTGAGCTACGGTCGTATCGTGACGCGTCTTCCAATTGAATTTTAAAGATTCGACTTCTTTTTTCATACTTTCATCAATTCGTGAGAATTCAGAAATCTTATTGACGAAAGCAGATTCAACGGCTTGAAGTCTTGCTGCATAGCGGGTTTTTATTTGTTCTCGAGAATTATAAATGTCATCCATTAATTCACTGTAATCTTTTTGATTAATGTCTTCCGTTTTCTGGAAATATATTTCAAGGTAATTTTTCATTAAATCTTTAGTATTGTCATCGAGTTCGATTTCAGCTTTTTTCATTTGAAATTGCATGCGATTATTGATTCTTTCAAGCATGTCATAGAAAGTTGGATCTAAAATATTGACCGAACTTTCTAAGTAAGGTTTCAAGACATCATAACGTTCTTTCGAAAAACGATATAATTCAGAGAATTCGCTAATGGTGGTGTCACGTAATTCTGTAGCGTCATTGATTGCATCTTGAAGGTATTCATCTAACTGGGCCAATTCAGACTCTGCTTTATGAATGACTTGATTATCAGACATATCTTGAATTAAGGTATTTATTTTTTGATCACGACTCTTCGTTGCTTTTTCTATCTTTTGAATAATACTTTTTTTGATTTTATCATCTTTCGCAAATTCAAGTTGTCTAGAGTCTTGGTAATAATAGGCTTCATATTCGTTCTTGATAACTTTGATTTGCTCACTATAACGATGTTTAGTCGTATTGATCATTTCATGATGATAAGCTCTTTCACCGTCTATAGTATCAGTTATAGCTTCAAGTCGAAGTCGGTATTCGTATTCAGCAAACTTAACTTGTTCTTCAGCGAAACGCATTTGATTTAAATACGTATTGAGAACAAACTCGTTATGAATTTTTGATTCATTATCAACGCGAGATTGTTGCCCCACTAAATAATTTAATTCATTTTCATACATTGCTTTAAAGAATAAAGCTCTCATCTCATATTGTTTTAAAATATACTCGATTTTTGATTTTGCTTCCGCAACATAGATATTATGCGTTTCTTTCGCCCTTGTCGCGTCGATTAATGCTTGACTTACAAGCGATAACCACATACGATTCGTGTTAAATGACTCAATAAGATACGCAAGATGTTCATTTGCAGCCTTATCAAGGCGTTCAATAAGGGCACGCTCTTTTAGAATTGATTGTTTTGCTAAAGCGCGATTTAAACTTCCAGACAAAACAAATAGATTAATATCAAGGATTTCATCGAGAATTTCAATTTCTTGTTTATACATCGTCTTCTTAACGCTGTATCTAAGATTTGTTTCAATGGAGTTAATATCGCTTTTTATTTTCGCCGTTTGAATATCGTAATTGATATTTGCTTTTAATTCCTTATTGACTTTAAGGACTGAAAGATACATTCTTTCATCTTTAATTAACGTTGAACTTTGATCCCCTAAAGATTGTGCTAAGAAGGGATCAATTTTCATCACTTTAAGGTATTGATCCAAAGCAAGTTCCATTTTGGATAATTGTTTCGCACTATGTTTTTCATTATAAACGATCATTCGAACTTTATCGTGCATTTGTTGACGAAGTAAATGATGTGCTTTTTTCTCTAAATGCTGTTTTACCAATGGCCACTTTTCAAGTTTTTGTATTAATTTAAGCATTGGAATGAGGTCTTTTTTATTATCGATTCTCTCTAAATCGAGTGCTGTTAATTTATAATCATTTAAATAGACTTCGGGAGCATCGAAGAAATCATATGCTTTGACCCATTCATAGGATTGAGTGCGTAATAGACGTCCGAAAATATGATTAAAAAGCGTCATGTATTCAACATGTAATTGTTGCCGAATTTGAGCATTTTGATAACTTTGATGTTCTTTAAAGGTGTTGTATTGGTTAATCTTGTCGCTGGTCAAAGCTTGAACTTCAATAGAAGTGGGATCAGACTCGGCGGAATAGGTTAATTGATTATCTGAATAATGCTTTAATTCTTTTTCATAAAATGCGTTGATTTGAAGCATTTTATGGTTTTTATCACTTAAGATTCTTGAGATGTTATCATCCATGAATTTGATTTCATCATCAAGTTCTGTAAACATTTGATAAATATTGTCTTGATGCTTGTCTAGAATTGCTTGAATTTTTTGGCTTTTTTGAGTATAAAATTCGAAATATGATTCATTAGCAATGATTTCATTGAGATAAGCATGTTCGTGAAAATCGAAGAAGTCTTTTTTGACCGTAAGCAGTGCCTTTGAAAGGTAGTCGACAGCATTGATAATTTCATCAGCATTCATTCGATCATAATGCAAAATATTTTCATTTTGATTATGAGTTAAATTTTCAGTATTTCGAATGATTTTTGAACGTTCCACAACCACTTCTTCATCATGAAATAAAATTGATTCTTGAAGTACTGCAGCTTGTTTTTTTAACTGTCTTAATCTTGTTTCAACTTGATTTAAATTGTTAATGGTTATTTGTTTATGTGTCTTTGCATAATCAGTTATTTTTTGAAAAAACGATTCATAGAGGGCTGTTTCGTTGGCAAAAGAAGCGTTCACTTGTGAACGATATCGAGTTTTATTTTCTGAAGCAATGAATTTATTATCTTTTGCCATAATTTGCTCCTTTCTATACGTTTAATACCCGTTTTTGTTTTTCATTGGATTCAACGGTTTTTTTATTAATTTTATCTTGTGCCATGGATGATTTATCGAGCGTATCTTTGAATAATTCGTTCGACTTTTTAATAATTTTCTTCGTTGAATCCATTTGCTTGTCGAATGGATGTAAAATAACGGAATCATTGAAAAGAATACTGTTATATTCCATTTGATTACCGATAAATCTACCAAAATTTTGCTGATAAATTGTTTCGATATTTCGATGTTCATTGATTAATTGCTCTTCAGCTAATGCAATTTCTTTATATAAAACCATGTAATCATTTGGCAATCTTGATTTAACAGCTTCAATTTGATCAAGATAAATTGGAGTCGCTAATAATTTCTTTTCTTCAATCTCTGTCAATTCACGATTTAAGATTGCGCGTTTCTCGTTCATTAACGCTAATTTAGCAGATTCCATTTGTTCAATCTCACGATTTTGAACTTCAGGAAGTGTTGCAATGGATTGATTAAGTGTTTCAAGATAGGTAGATTGTTCTTTCTCGGTTTGTTCCAACTCATTATCTTTTGCTAATGCTTGAGCCTGAGCCTCATCGAATAATATAATTTTCTTTGCTTTATAATCGTTTTCAATATAATAGAAATTTAATTGAGCTACAGCGATTTTACACGCAATTGACTTTGCAATTTTAGATTTAGTTTTTTGATTGTCTTGGTCGATATCATCAATTGATTTGAGTAATTCAGTCTTAACAAATTTAAGTTTTTCTTTTTCTTTCTTAAGGACAGTTAAAAAAGTTTGATTCAATTGAAAAACGCGTTCTTTCATGAGTAATTCAAAGTTGGCATATTCTAAATCTAAATGGGATAGAATTGATGCCGTCTTCGATTTTTTAGTTGCTGCTTCAAATATTCTTTGATCGTAATGATCATCGATAATTTTTTGCTCTTCAAACTGTTTTTCACGTTTTGAACGAATCGTTAAGACGTCATTTTGAATACTTTCTTCTAACGCGTAATCAAAGAATAGAACTAAGAATGTATGATAGTCTTTGATAAGAAGAAGAGTTTCGATATAAAATTTCTCAACTAGGTTGATTTTATTCTTCGATTTCATTTTTTTGAAAAGATGAGGGAATATTTCATCACAAAGACAATTATAGCGATAGATAAAATGTTCGACCGGTGTAGATATTTGATCTGATAATTTTGATAAATGACATGAATCATTCACTGATTTAAGGGTATCAACTGCACTATCAAATGTATAAAATACATTGTATTTAAACATGTTTTCAGCTTCGAGAACTTTTAGTTGTAGTGAAAGTGTTTCTTCATTTAAATTTACAAGCATATTCTTAATTTGATTCGAAGTTTTATCGATTCGATATCTTAAATGGGTGTGGGTTTTGAACAAATATTGGCTTAAGTATGTGACTGCTTGACGGTTTTGAAGTGTCATATCGTTATATTTTGCAGAATGAACTTTTATTGTTTTATTGCGTTCATTTTCGATAACTCTTGCATAACGTAATTGATGTGTATCATTTGAAATATAGTCTTTTTCATTAGCGGTTTGTATTTTATGAAGGTCGATCAACTTTTGTGTTTCATGAACAAAGTCTACTACATAAGCATTTCCGTTCTTTTCCGTTTTAATATATTCATTCTCTTGATTTTCAATTGCTTTTCCAATAACAAATGCTTTTCTCATTTTAATCAATTCTTCATCTGAGTAAGCTAACTGTCCCGTTGACTCTATTAATTCTAAGGTTTTTCTATGCATTGTTTCCGCAATCATGAATTGCTTGTCGAGAGCAGATTCATGAATCTTACGTTCTAAATCGTTCAATAATTTTACATGTTTTGTGTCAATCTTAGCTTTTTCTCTTTTGAGATTTGAATCAGTCAATTGTTTTTGAATCGATAATAATTTTTCGGTTTTATCATATTCGATCGACAATTTTCGGGTATTGATTTTATGTTGATAATCAGCAAAAAAACGATCAAATTCGAGTGATTTGACATATTTTTGGTAGTCTCCAGTAATGTCGAGATTTTCCATGTCTTTTCTAATTTGTGCAATTTCCAAGCGGTTTTTAGATTCCAATTCGATGATTTCTTTGCTGATTCGATCAACATTCGTAATCAGTTCAGTTAATCGATTGGTTGCATCATTCACCGTCACTAAAAGATTAATTTTATAGTCTTCAAATATCTTAGAAGAAGTGTAAACATAATCCGTTGCGGTTTGAGCAATATTTTGATTAAAACGAATAAAGTCAGACAACATATTGTCGATTTCATCCATTGACTCATTGATATAAAAGGCAAAATTCGAATACAGGTTGATACTGTTTTGAAAAAATTCACTTGGCATATAATAAGCTAATTTTATCTCTTCAACCCGTCTGAATGAGTCAATCTTAATTTTTTTAATTTCATTTTGATATTTTTGGATGAGCAAGTCAGACATTTCACGATTTCTTTTTAGAAGAAACTCCGCTTTTGCATTGATAATTTTGTACTGCATGATATATTTTTTGATTAATTTATCATCGTTGTCGTGATCTGCTTGAATGAGTTTTTCACTGATGGTGGTTACTGATTTTTTTAAATCATTTTTAACTAAAGTTTCAAATGATTGACGTTGATCATTGACATTATGAATTTGTTCAACGAATTGGTTGATTAATTTCTGATTTAATACAGAATGAGGTTTTTGTCTTACTAATGATAAATCATCAATAACTTTCTTTTTTTGAGAAAATACTTGCGTCGTTGTTTTAAACAAAACTGTAATATTGTTTTTCGCTTCTCTTAAATCCTCTATTGTTTTTATGACAGAAGTGGTCAAGAATTTTGCGTCATTAAATCCTTGATCATTTAATTTCTTCGATAAATCACCTAATGAATTCTTTGATTTTTCCATTGACCAAAGGAGCGTATCGTATTGTTTGTTATTGATGCTGGAATAATTTTTCCTCATGGCATCAAATCTTGCATCTTCATCATTCACAAAGTTCGTATGAATAAGTGCCTCGCGGTCGATATAAGCTTCAGATACTTTACATAGTTCGATATACTTTTCATGAGCTTGTTTTTGAAGTGATTCGAATTTACCGAGTATCGTATCATATTCGTTTTGCTCTTTAGCAATCATATAAGATTGTTTTTTGGAATTATCTTCTAAATCGTTCAATAAAGCATCAAAAAGAAGCCTATATTCATCCTCAACATAGGCGATTGCAGCTGAAAAATCGGTTTCATATTGTTGAAAAGTCCTAAAATACTCTTCATCAAAGACTGCGAAATTAGATTCAATTTTAGCGATTTCCACACGATATTTCTCTTCAATTTTGAGGATAGATTCTTGTATCTCATTTTGAATTTGTTCGTGCTTTAAAATCTCAGGAGAGAATGCTTGCGGCGGAATAATGTTATTAGCGCGTTTTCTTGGCATTTCCTCACCTCTTCGAACCTTTTGACTTTATTATATATTATGTCTTGTTTAAATACAATAAAAGAACATGAAATACTTATCTTAAAATAAGTAATTATTTGGTATAATGTTATTGAGGTGCTATCTATGGACAAACGCATTTTAACGAATCACTTATTAATGGACGATGAAGTTGAAGCAACATTAAGACCGCAACATTTTAATGAATATATTGGTCAGACAAGCGTCAAAGAAATGATTCAGATTGCAGTTGAGGCTGCTAGAAAGCGAAATGAGTCTTTAGATCACGTATTGCTTTATGGCCCTCCTGGGCTTGGTAAAACAACCCTTGCACAAGTTATCGCTAATGAACTTGGCGTTTCAATGAAGGTAGTCAGTGGACCCACAATCGAAAGAACTGGAGATTTAGCAGCGATACTGACCAGTCTTGAACCGGGCGATGTCTTATTTATTGATGAAATCCATCGGTTACCTAAAATCGTTGAAGAAATTTTATATTCATCGATGGAAGATTTTGTCATCGATATCGTTGTCGGAAAAGATTCTGGTGCTAAATCAATTCGTGTGGACTTACCTCCTTTTACTCTCATAGGGGCGACAACTCGTTTTGGAGACTTAACGGGTCCGTTACGAGACCGTTTTGGCATTGTTCATAAACTTGAATTTTATAATGATCAAGATTTAGAGACTATTTGCAGAAGAACCGCAAGTATCTATAATTGTGATATTCATGAATACGCGATTCAAGAATTAGCAAAACGAAGTAGAGGAACACCACGTATTGTTAACCGACTATTTAGAAGAGTTAGAGATTACGCTGATATCTTAAGTGATGGTGTCATCACTGTAGATATCACTAAAATTGCGTTAGAGAAATTAAAAATTGATGAATCAGGTCTTGATCGAAAAGATCGTGAATATTTATTAGGAATCATAGAAAAATATCATGGAGGACCCGTTGGATTAGAAACCATCGCCACCTCCATCAGCGAAGATCCGCAAACATTAGAAGATGTCTATGAACCTTTCTTGATTCAAAAAGGGTTTATCAGTCGAACTCCAAGAGGACGTGTCGTCACCGAAAAGGCTTATAAACATCTCAAAAAATCTTTTCAAGGAACGTTATTTGAATGAAAACATCTGATTTTGATTACTACTTACCCGAAGAATTAATTGCTCAAACCCCGCTTTCAGACCGAAGTGCTTCCAAACTTTTATTAGTTGATCGTTTTTCAACTAATCTGAAACATGATATTTTTAGAAATATCACCCATTATTTAAATGCAGGTGATGTTTTAGTATTGAATGATACCAAAGTTCTTCCAGCTCGACTATTAGGCGTGAAAAAAGAAACGAATGCAATCATCGAAGTCTTATTATTAACCGAACTGGGTAATAACATATGGGAAACATTGGCAAAGCCTGCAAAAAGAGTGAAAGTCGGCACTGAAATTGAGTTTGGGAATGGTTTTCTTACTGCGAAATGTATCAAAGAAGGCGAAGAGGGCATCCGTCATTTTGAGATGATTTATAAAGGTATTTTCTTAGAAATCTTGGATCAATTGGGAGAAATGCCACTGCCCCCTTATATTCATGAACGACTAGAAGACCCTGATCGCTATCAAACGGTATATTCTAAAGCAGTTGGTAGTGCCGCAGCTCCGACAGCTGGTTTGCATTTTACCAATGAACTACTAGATTCCATCAAAAAGATGGGGGTTATCGTTTGTACGCTAACGCTCCATGTTGGATTAGGAACATTTCGTCCTGTCGCAGTCGATGATGTTTTAAACCATAAAATGCATTCTGAATTTTACCGGTTAGAACAAGAGACAGTTGACATTTTAAAGTTAGCGAAAAAGGAAAACCGAAGAATCATTTCGGTTGGTACGACAACCACTAGAACTCTTGAATCAATTTATCAAAAACATGGTGATTTCATAAAAGATTCTGGATGGACAGATATTTTTATTTATCCCGGTTTTAAATTTCAGGCTATTGATGCTTTAATTACGAATTTTCATCTTCCAAAATCAACGCTCATTATGCTAGTTTCAGCATTTTCTTCTAAAGATATTATCTTAAACGCATATCAAAAAGCCGTTGAAGAAAAATATCGTTTCTTTTCCTTTGGAGATTCCATGTTTATTCATAAATTTTGACAATAAAAAAAAGGGCGAAAGCCCTTTAATCATTTAATGGAGTGATTTTCTTAACAAGATAAACAAAAGGTGTATCTAATAACGCAACCATCATTTTTATGACAAATGTTGAGATGAATATTTGCCAAAGGATGTCAGAATCCATCACACCAATAAAAGCTATTGAGACGAAAATCGCTGTATCAAATATTTGGCTGATTATAGTAGCGACATTATTTCTAACCCAAAGCCATTTTGTATCTGGCAGTCTGTCTTTAATTTTATTAAAGATGTATACGTCTAATGTCTGACTTATCAAATAGGCAATCAGACTTGCGCCTGCAACTCGCAAATAAAATCCAAAAATAGCGTCTAAATGTGGTTGTGCGGTATCATATTGATTAGGGTTAAACTGTAATGCTATTTGCATGATAATTATCGAAACGGCTAATGTGAAAAAACCTAAGTAAACTGCTTTTTGTGCAGACTTTTTACCATATTTTTCACTTAGTGCATCAGTTGCTAGAAAAATAGTACCATACATGATATTGCCTAAAGTTGCTTCAATACCAAATAAAGTGACAGTCTTCATAACCTGAATATTCGCCAAAATGGTTCCCATGGCAATCCAAACAAAAACACCTGTTTTTCCAAACAATTTGTAACAAACAATAAATAATATAAAATTCATTAAAGCAAAAATAATCCATAATAATTCGTTGGGCATTGTGTTTCCTCCTAGTTTTGTTTACGCAGGATGGATTTCGAACTGCGTTGCTCATTCATTATATCAAAATGTGTTGTAAATACAACAATAAAGTATATTTCATTGAAAAAACATGCGAAAAGTAGTAAAATATTTATGACATTTTAGGAGGTACCATATGGAAAGAAAAGTATTAGTAGAAATATCAGCTCGTCACATTCATCTCTCTCAATCAGACTTAGAAACATTGTTTGGACCTGGTTATGAATTAACGGTCAAGAAGATGTTATCACAACCTGGACAGTTCGCCGCTGAAGAAAGAGTTACAGTCGTCGGTCCAAAGAAAGAATTACCCAATATCACCATTTTAGGCCCTGTTAGAAAAGACACTCAAGTTGAATTATCATTAACGGATGCAAGAAGTATTGGTATTGCTGCTCCCATCCGTGAATCCGGAGATATTTTTAAAACGGCACCTTGTAGAATCGTAGGTCCTAAAGGATCTGTTGAAATTTCTGAAGGCGTTATTATTGCGAAACGTCATATTCATGTTACGCCCCTTGACGCTGTTAGATTTGGTTTAATGGATAAACAAATCGTTCAAGTAAAGATTCCTACTAAAGATCGTTCATTAATTTTTGATGATGTTGTTATTCGTGTCCGTGGCGATTTTGAAACAGCTATGCATATTGATACTGATGAAGGAAATGCAGCTGGTATTTCCGGAGAAGTTTACGGGATTATACTATAAATTATGCCATTTTCATTTGAATTAAAGCATATATGCCAACAATCTAAAGCAAGAACTGGGGTCATCCACACTTCACATGGGAGTTTTGAAACCCCAGTTTTTATGCCTGTTGGAACTCAAGCAACCGTTAAAACCCTAGAACCAAGAGAAATTGAAGAAGTTAGCGACGGAATCATTTTAGGGAATACCTATCACTTATGGCTTCAACCAGGTGATGATATCGTTAAAGAACACGGAGGTATCCGTGGTTTTATGCGTTGGAACGGCCAATTATTAACTGATTCTGGTGGGTATCAAGTTTTTAGTTTATCTCATATAAGAAAGATTAAAGAAGAAGGCGTTGAATTCCGTCATCATTTAAGTGGCGAGAAATTATTTATGAGTCCTGAAGATTCAATTCGCGTTCAAAATAATTTGGGTGCCGATATAATCATGAGTTTTGATGAGTGTCCTCCCTTTTATGCCGATTATAACTATATGAAATCTTCAGTCGAAAGAACAATCAGATGGGCTGAACGTGGTAAAGCCGTTCATCAGTTTCCCAATGATCAAGCTTTATTTGGAATTGTTCAAGGTGGACCCTTTAAAGACCTAAGAAAACACTCCATTGAAGAATTGATTAAAATTGATTTTCCTGGTTATTCTATTGGTGGATTATCAGTGGGTGAATCAAAAACTGAAATGTATGAGATGCTTGAGTACTTAAATCCGATTATGCCACAAGATAAGCCCCGTTATTTGATGGGTGTCGGATCTCCTGATGACATCATCATGGGAGTCATCAATGGTATCGACATGTTCGATTGTGTATTACCCACAAGAATTGCTAGACATGGAACCGCAATGACATCTTCTGGTAAAGTCGTTATTAAAAATAAAGAGTATGAAAGAAATATGGAACCGCTCGATAAAAACTGTGATTGTCATGTATGCAAAAATTATACCAAGAGTTATCTTCGACATTTGTTTAAAGCAGAAGAAATGCTTGGCCAAAGACTCATCACTTATCATAATTTATATTTCTTAAAACAATTAATGCATGACATCCGTGATGCCATCAAACAGGATCGTTTAATAGATTTTAAGAATGAGTTTTTTGAACGTTACTATAGTAAACACAAATAATCAACTTGAAATCGTGTTCGTTTTGTGTTATCTTAATCATGGATTTCATCAAATTGGATTATTACGAATGTATTAACCCTAGATAAACCTTTATTTACTTCTATTCGAAATCTGTACAACACCTGTTGTAAAAAAGTAAGTTCTCTCGTATAATAAATAATAGTTAATTAAATAATAAGAAGACTATTTTCTATTGCCTTATTTGATAATACTGGCATGTGTGATAACATAGTTTATAAGGATTGGCTACGGAGGTAGTTTATGTTTGATATCAACGAGAAATTTAATCAAAAACCCGTAATTAAAGTCATCGGAGTGGGTGGCGGCGGTGGATCTGCAATTAATCGCATGATCGAAAATGATGTTCAAGGCGTAGAATTTGTCGCAGTCAATACTGACGCTCAAGTTTTAAGATTATCAAAAGCGGATGTTCGTTTACAACTCGGCAAAATGTTAACCAGAGGACTTGGAGCTGGTGCAAATCCTGAAGTTGGACGTCAAGCTGCTTTAGAATCTGAAGACGAAATTCGTGAAATTTTAGCTGATACTGACATGGTTTTCATCACCGCAGGTATGGGTGGTGGAACCGGTACGGGCGCAGCCCCTGTTATCGCTAGAATTGCTAGAGAAATGGGTTGTTTAACCATTGGTATTGTGACAAAACCTTTTGGTTTTGAAGGACGTAAAAGAGCCTCAGTTGCAATGCAAGGTCTTGAAGAACTCAAACCTTTCGTCGATACATTAATCGTCATTCCAAATGACAAGTTACTTTATATTGTTGAAAAAGACACACCTTATTTAGATGCTTTCCGTGAAGCGGATAACATTTTACGTCAAGGTGTTCAAGGAATCACGGAAATTATCGCTGTTCCTGGTGTTGTCAATGTTGACTTTGCCGATATTAAAACCGTTATGAAAGATAAAGGAACCGCATTAATGGGTATTGGTATCGCTTCTGGTGAAAATCGTGCTGTTGAATCAGCAAGAGCAGCCATTCGTAGTCCGCTATTAGAAACATCCATTAATGGCGCAACGGATGCTATCGTTAATATTACGTCTGGCTTTAATGCATCATTATATGAAGTCAATGAAATTATTGAAGAAATTCGCAAAAGTTCGACAACGGAAATTAATGTTATTTATGGTAGTGCCATCAATACAGATTTAGATGATGAAATCATTGTTACCGTTATTGCAACGGGTTACCTAGAAGATCCACTTTTCAAGGAAACAACGATTCAACGTGCTGAGAACAATCAAAACTCTCAACCGAAAGTCGATGAAGTGATAACCAAGCCTTCACCTAAGTCCAAAAAAGATTTGAAAAAAGAAGAAAAACTAAAAAAAGAACAAGATAAAATGCCAAAAAAAGTTGAGGAAGAGACAGAAGATGTCGCAATTCCATCTTGGCTTCGAGATCGGTTTAAAAAATAGCAATTAGGCTGGATTATCCAGCCTTTTCTTTTTCAATTTACGTTGTGTTTTATTATATAAAGTGTTAGAATTTTCACAAAGAGGAGGGATGTTATGGAACAAAATATGGAATATGAAGTAACACCGATAGAATCAATCATTCAAATCGTTAAACAAGATATTCCGTTAGAACAAAAACGGTTATTACTTGACGAGTTTCATAACTTTGATTTAGCAAACGGTATCTTAGCGATGACCCCTTCTCAGCGGAAAATCTTATATGCTTGTTTTCCCCCCAAACAATTGGCCGATATCTTTGAACAACTAGAACCGGAAGACGTAGTTTTATTATTTAGGAGCATGTCTTTGGTTGATGTAGGAAAAATCATCAACTTCATGGAAGTCGACGATTTAGTCGACGTTATGCAAGAATTTACTGACAGAAATGAAAATATTAAATATTTAGGCTTACTTGATATTACAAAACGCAATGAAATTAAACAACTTATCGATTACGACGACACAGTTGTCGGTTCGATTATGAATACGAATTTTGTTGAACTAACGCCGAATATGACAGTTAAACAAGCTATTAAAACCATGGTTAAAATGGCAGAAGATATCGAGTTTATTAACGTTTTGTATGTTGTTGAAAATCAAAAACTCGTAGGAGCGATTTCTTTAAAGGAAATTATCAGTGCAGGCAATACACCTGAAAAATTAATCTCTGACATCATGACAGTCAATTTAATTACGGTAACGCCAGAAACAAAAAATGAAGAAGCTATTTTTTTAATGCAAAATTATGACTTTTTATTACTGCCTGTCGTAGATGATGATTATGATATCATCGGCATTGTTTCTTTCGACGATATGTTTGAGACAATGAACTATGAATCAGACATGGACTATAGTAGACTCGCTGGTGTGACGGACGTTACCATTGACGAAGATACTGAAAATGTTGTATCGTCAGTTAAAAAACGCATTCCCTGGCTGATTATATTATTATTTATTAATTTAATTACCAGTGGCATCATTACAGGATTTGAATCAATTTTAACTGCAATTCCGACATTAGCATTATTTATGCCTCTCATATTAAATATGGCTGGTAATACTGGAACTCAATCACTAGGGGTTATCATTCGACTTTTTGCGTCCAATCAGTTGACTGAAAGAAAAGATATTTTTAAACATCTACTAAGAGAATTTCTTACTGGAATCGTGAATGGTATAGTCATAGGTATTTTGATGTTTATCATGGTGCTTGTGATAAAATTACTTGATGGATTAACTTTGACAGATTCTTTAACATTTGCAAAAGTTACGAGTATTTCAATTGCAGTTGCGTTAACGACAGCTTCAATCGCTGGATCTGGGATTCCTTTACTTATGAAACTGATTAAAGTCGACCCAGCAGTTGCATCTGGTCCTTTTATTACAACTATCAATGATATAATCTCGCTTCTTATTTATTTTGGTCTCGCTACGCTCATGCTTAGCGAGTTGATGTAGGAGGTGCGCTATGGATACTGAAAAAATCATCAACGAAGCTGAAAGAGATTTCGTAGAAGAATTAATTAGTTTATTCAATGAGCAGCTTCAATCAACGGATTTTGTTTCAATAATCAATGAATACCACCCTTATGATATTGCACAAGCATTATTTCAAGTCAATAAAGATATCCGGCTTCAAGTATTCAATTTACTTCCAATAGATATGGTTGCTGGTATCTTTGAAAGATTTGATAATAACGATCAAATCGAATTTATCAAAGAGGTACCATCGTTATTCGCAGTCAATATTATTGACCATATGAACTCCGATGATGCTGTTGACTTATTACAATATTTAGAAGACACCGATGAAGATTATGATCTCGTCAATTTATTAAGTCCTAAAAAACGTTTAGAACTAAAAAAACTATGGAATTATAAGGATGATGAAATTGGATCATCCATGTCCAATAGTTTTATTGAATTGTCTAAGTCAATGACCGTTAAAGAAGCCATGAAAAAAGTGACGACTGTCGCAGCGGATACAGAATATATTTCAATCTTATACGTTGTCGAAAAGCATAAACTTGTCGGATATTTGAAGCTCAAGGATCTTATCATTGCTAGAGCCAGTCAATTGATTGGAGATATTATGGAGTCCAGAGTTATATCTGCTCATCCTCATGATGATAAAGAATCTGTCGCTCAATTGATTCAGGACTATGGGGTCTCATCACTACCGATTATCGATGAAGAATTCCACATGATTGGACTAGTAACCTATGATGATTTGATGGACATTATCTCAGAATCAAAGTCAGAAGATTATGCAAAATTTGCTGCTTTATCGTCTGGCGATATTGATCACAAAACAGAAACCGTTTTATCTTCCGTAAAAAAAAGGTTGCCTTGGCTATCAATATTGTTAGGTTTATCCATGGTTACTTCCATTATTTTAACGCTTTTTGAGGGTATCTTAACAGGTTCATCAGGAGCAAAAATCTTAGCAGCACAGTTGGCAATCTACTTACCTTTAATTTTAGGAATGTCAGGTAATACGGGGACACAGAGTTTAGCAGTTATGATTCGGTTCATAACCGCCAATAAAAATGAAATATCTAATAAACAGATTAACCGACATTTGTTACGTGAAATCGGAACGGGATTAGTAGAAGGATTAATTATTGCTTCATTAGTCTTTTGCATTATTTTAGTCACTGCATTTATTAAACCAAATGCAGTCATTGATTTTAGAACGATTCTGACGGCTACGGTTACATCCAGTGCGATTATGGTTGCATTCTTAATCTCAACCGTCTTAGGCGCACTGATACCCTTAATTATGATCAAATTCAAATTCGACCCTGCCGTCGCTTCAGGCCCCTTTATTACAACATTAAGCGATATTGTTACCTTAACACTCTATTATTCAATCAGTTTAACCATTTTATTACCCTATTATATTTAAGAGAGAGGTTTATTATGATATTAACAGGAAAACAAAAAAGTTATTTACGTGGATTAGCTCAAACCATCAGACCCATGTTTCAAATTGGTAAAGATGGCTTAACGCCCGAAGTAATCACAGCCATTCAAAACTATATAACAAAAAATGAATTAGGGAAAATTTCAGTCCTCGACACTTGTTCTGATACAAAAGAAGAACTCGCTGAAAAAATCGCAGCATTAAATATCCAAGTCGTGCAAATCATTGGCAATAATTTAGTGTTATTTAAGCGAAATCATAAATTAGAAGATGGGATTAAATTGCCACGATGAAAAAGATTTTATTAACCAATGATGACGGTTTTAACGCAGAAGGAATTCGCATTTTATACGAAAAATTACAAAAGTATGGTGAAGTAACTCTTGTAGCACCTCATAACCACATGAGTGGTGCATCAGTTTCAAGAGTTTCTTGGTATGATACTAAAATTCATTTTCATGAAGCCAATATTTACTCCGTTGCAGGAACGCCGGCTGACGCCGTTCATTTTGCGTTATATGGGTTGAAGTTACAACCTGATTTGATTGTCTCAGGTATCAACGATGGCCATAATATTGGTCTTGACACCATCTATTCAGGCACCGTTGGCGCAGCGATGGAAGGGCTTAAAGGGGGCTATAAAGCGGTTGCTTTTAGCGCTGATTTTAAACATTTTGAACCCGTAATCAATGAGTTTGATGAGGTCATGGAATACATTTTTAAAAACGATTTATTATCGACGAATTATATTTTAAATGTCAATTTCGTTTCAAAAAAATACACTAAAAGTCAAGGGATTATGATTACTGATTTAGCATTTCGTCCATCAAATCAATACTATGTTGAAAGTGAAGAAGGAGTTTTTAGGAACCGAAGAACCTTTGTTCCTTATGAATTTATCCCTCAAACCGATCTTTGGGCGGCTGAATATGGGTACACATCAATTACACCGCTCAAATTGGGCAATCAAACCGATTTTGGATTTAATGAACTAAAAAAGAAGGTTGGTCAAAATGAGTAAGAAAATCCAATTATGGATTTTTACCGGTTTTTATCTTCTTAACTTAATCGCAATTTCTTTAGTGATCATTTTAGTGAAACCGAATCCAGATGTGAGCATTCTTTTATCAATTTATATGCTCATATTGACAGGTTTTTTCTCATATGCAACGAGTCATTATCAAAAAAAGAAATAGGTGTTATTATGACTATACAAAAGAACCTCGATACGATTAAACCGTTTCTAAATGGTCAAACTATCATCGCAGCGACAAAATACGTTGAAGCCGATAAAATCAAGGAATTATATACGCTTGGTATCGATAATATCGGTGAAAACCGCGTTCAAGATTTTCTTCGTAAATTTGATTTATTAACAGATTTACCGATAAAATGGCATTTTATTGGTCATCTTCAAACCAACAAAGTCAAAATGATGATTAATAAAATTGATTATTTGCATTCGTTAGATAGTCTTAAATTAGCTAATGCGATTCAAAAGGAAAGAATGACACAATTGCCATGTTTTATTGAAGTTCTTTTAACCAATGAACCGAATAAAACCGGTATTCTCCCTTCTGAAGTATTTGATTTTGTTCAATCACTAAAACAATATGATATAATATCAGTAGTTGGTTTAATGGGAATGGCAAAAGCAAACGGTTCAGAAGCAGAAGTTAAAAAAAGTTTTGATCAATTGCGAGAACTAAGAAACGAAATTGCCAACTTAAACTTACCCTACGCTCCCTGTAAGTGGTTATCAATGGGAATGAGCGATGATTATCAAATAGCCATTGAGTGTGAAGCGACACACTTAAGGCTTGGTTCCATACTATTTAGAAATGAGGAGTAACTATGAGCTTATTTAACAAAAAAAATAATGAACCAGTTTCCGATATTGGATTTGATGCACTTAAATTTTTTAGAGTGTCTGACTCGTCAAAAATTTATGAATACGCTGAAGAAATTATGCATCGTGTTCCGATTGTCATTAATCTATCTGATTGTTTAATTACGGAAGCGAATGAAGTTTTATTGTTTTTAACGGGTGTTTTATATGCTTGCGATGGTGAAATCGTTAAAATTCAGGACAAAATCTATTTAATGGCACAAAAAAGTGATTTAAATGGTCCAACATTAAAACGTTTCATCAGCGAATATAGTTCTAAGAAATAAAATGGATTATTTATATTTAATACTGTTTTACGGTTATCAAGTTTTAAGAATTTATTTTTATATCATTTTGATAACGGTTATCCTCAGTTGGACACCGCTCGTAAATACCAAATTTTATCATATTTTATTAAAAATAACCGGACCTTACATGAACATTTTTCGTGGTTGGATTGTTTTTTCAAATATGGATTTTACACCCATCATCGGATTTATCCTTTATCAAATCTTATTAAATTTTATCGCCAGTCTTCTATAAAGTGATTGGTTTATTTTTCTTGATTTATAATACATTATAAGGTATAATATGTTGAAATAAATCGATGATCGGGACAAGACCTTTCAAATCAGTTCGTAGAGACCAAACGGTTGGTGAAAGTTTGGAAAAGATTGAAAAAGTTATCCCCCGTGAGTGAATAAATGAATCAAGTAGTTTATTCCGTTGCCAGCGTTAATGGTTTGAGTGCCGATTCGTCGGAACAAAAGGTGGTACCACGGTTAAAATCGTCCTTTTTGGATGATTTTTTTGTTTTATAGGAGGATTAAAATGGAAGTAAAAAATTATAAAGATACGTTATTAATGCCAAAGACTGAATTCCCCATGCGTGGGAATTTAGGCCAAAAAGAACCATTAGTTCAGCAGACATGGGAAGAAATGGATTTATATAGCATGGTTATGCAACAAAATGCTAATAAACCTTTTTACGTGTTGCACGATGGTCCTCCTTATGCGAATGGATCAATTCATGCCGGAACGGCGCTTAATAAAACGTTAAAAGACTTTGTCTTACGTTATAAAAATATGAGCGGTTTTAAAGCTCCTTATATTCCTGGATGGGATACGCATGGTCTTCCTATTGAAAATGCTTTATCTAAAGATAGAAAAGTTGATCGGAAATCAATGCCAATATCTGAATTCCGTAATTTATGTGCGAAGTATGCTTTGGAACAAGTTGAAGTTCAAAAACAACAATTCCGTCGTTTAGGGGTCTTAGGAGAATGGAATAAACCGTATTTAACTTTAGATAAAACATTCGAAGCAGCTCAAATTCGTCTATTTGGCGAGATGGTTGAAAAAGGTTTAATCTATAAAGGGTTAAAACCGGTTTATTGGTCACCATCGTCAGAATCCGCTTTAGCTGAAGCAGAGATTGAATATTACGACGTTGTCAGTCCTTCTATCTATGTAGCGATGCCAATCGTTGATGCCAAAGGAGTGCTTCCAAAGAACTCTGAATTATTGATTTGGACCACAACGCCATGGACGATTCCTGCCAACTTAGCCGTTGCTTTAGGTCCAGACATTGAATATGTCTTAATTAAAACTGACCAAAATCGGTTATTTGTTGTCGCTAAATCACGTCTTGAAGCTATTAAAGAAATTTTGGCGTTTACGAAAGCCGACGTCCAAAAAAGTTTCTTAGGTTCCGACCTTGAAGGAGTCACTTATAAACATCCACTTTATGATCGAATCTCACCTGTAATTTTAGGCGACCACGTTACAACCGAAGATGGAACTGGTTTGGTTCATACCGCTCCAGGTCATGGTGAAGATGACTTTATCATCGGTCAAAAATATCATTTAGACGTATTTTGTCCCGTTGATGAACATGGAAAAATGATGAAATCTGCCGGTGAACGTTTTGAAGGTCTCTTCGTTGACGATTGTAATGGTGAAGTTATCAAAGCATTAGAAGAAGTTAATGCGCTTCTAAAATCTGTTAAAATCACCCATAGTTATCCGCATGACTGGAGAACCAAAAAGCCGGTTATTTTTAGAGCGACACCACAATGGTTCGCTTCAATTGATAAGTTAAAGACCGATATCATGAATGCGATTCAAACAGTCAAATGGTATCCTAACTGGGGAGACATTCGTTTAGGAAACATGATTAAAGATCGTGGTTCTTGGTGTATTTCGCGTCAAAGAGCTTGGGGGGTTCCAATTCCTGCATTTTACACTGAAAAAGGAACGACAATTTTGACAAAAGAAGTGATTGATCACGTCGCCTCTATCTTTGCCAAAGAAGGTTCTAATGCTTGGTTTGAAAAATCAGCAAAAGAATTATTGCCAATTGGATTTACCCATCCAGATTCACCAAATAACATTTTTACAAAAGAAACCGATATTATGGACGTTTGGTTTGATTCAGGCTCAAGTCATCACGGTGCGATGATTGAAAGAGGATTACCTTATCCTGCAGACTTATATTTAGAAGGATCTGACCAATACCGAGGTTGGTTTAACAGTTCTTTAACAACCGGCATTGCGACTATGAATCAATCACCTTATAAAACATTAGTATCTCACGGCTTTATCACCGATGGCGAAGGCAGAAAAATGTCGAAATCGCTCGGTAACGTGGTTGATCCTAATAAAATTGCGAATACCTTAGGAGCCGATATTTTCCGTCTTTGGGTTTCAAGCGTTGATTATCAATCTGATGTTCGATTGTCAGATGATTTATTAAATCAAGTTTCTGAAACTTATCGTAAAATTAGAAACACATTCAAGTTTTTACTCGGTAATCTTTTTGATTTTGATTTCCACAATGATTTAGTCGCTTATGACAAAATGGGTGATATCGATCGTTACATTTTAAGAAAACTCGATCACCTCATTGAAGAAGTCACGAGTGCCTATGAAGATTTCCGTTTTGATGATGTTTACCGTAAAACGGCAAACTTCGTGACCTTTACCAGTGCCTTTTATTTAGATTTCACCAAAGATATTTTATACATTGAAAAGACTGATGCGTTAAACCGACGTAGTATTCAAACTGTCTTTTACATGATTACCGATGCCTTGTTAAGACTTTTAACACCGCTTATCCCGCATACGACCAGTGAAGCTTATTCCTATCTTCCAAATAAAGATAAAGCCGATGTCTATTTGTTAACGATGCCTACAAGAATCAATGATTCATGGGACAAAGAATCCATCTATGATGATTTCATGTCTTTAAGAGAAGATGTTTTAAAAGCATTAGAAGAAGCACGTAACGAAAAAATCATCGGAAAGAGTTTAAATGCTCACTTGATTTTATACCCCCGAGGAAAAGTGTTAGAATTATTAGAAAAAATCGATATCAATCTTGCTCAAGTATTCATCGTTTCAAAATTAGAAACCAAAAAAGATAGTTTTGGTAAGTACAAAGGAACTGATGTTTCAATCGATGTTTTGGCTTGCGAAGGCATTACTTGTCAACGTTGTTGGCAAGTCGTTCCTCATGTTCATGATGATGGACTTTGCGACCGCTGCGAGAGTATTGTAGAATAGTTACGGAATCTAAGCCGATTAAACTTGATCGGCTTTTTCTATGGCTTTTGTTAAAATTGACATTTATGATAAAAATTAGTATAATTATCATGCGATTGGAGGAACTGATTGAAAACTAAAATTACCTTTTTAAACAGTATTTTATATGTTATTGGATTATTTTTTATATCCATGGGCGTAGCATTATCTTTTAGACATGGGTTTGGTGCAAGTAGTGCCGATAACTTAACTTATATATTATCAGTTGTTTTAAATATTACACTCGGAACATCGACGTTTTTATTTAGTGCACTGATTATCATTTTATTAATCGTTTCCTTCAAAAACTGGAAGTTTCTATTTCTTTTTGCTCAAGTCATAATTTTATCACCGATGATTGATTTTTGGGATTTAATTGTCTTTGCAAATTTGTTTCCAGTTGGAATTGAACGAGCACTCGTTTTAATCGCATCAGTATTTTCATTGCCTTTAGGCTGTGCATTTTTAATTAAGAGTACGTATCCAGCCGGAGTTTATGACGAGTTAATGTTTTTTACAGCGCATATCACAAAATTTAAATTGACCGTATCTCGCATGCTTAATGAGTTATTACTAGTCTTGTTGGCTTTAATCATTAGCCTATCAACAAATAATGGATATGGTTCTGTCAGTATCGGAACTTTAGCTTACGTATTTACCGTTGGACATTTAATCAAATTTTATCTCTCGACTTGGGAGTTTTTCACTAAAAGGAGGAAACAAAATGCAAGTAAATCAACTGATTGATCATACTTATTTAAAGGCTTTTGGCACAACAAAAGAATTAGACCAATTAATCATTGAAGCAAAAGAATATCAATTTAAAAGTGTTTGCGTCAATCCTTATTGGGTCGCTTACGCTCATGAAAAATTACAAAAATCAGGTGTGTTAGTGTGTACTGTTATTGGATTCCCTTTAGGACAAAATACCACTGAAACGAAGGTCTTTGAAACACTTAACGCTGTTTCAAATGGCGCCGATGAAATCGATATGGTGATTAATGTCGCAGCTTTGAAAATGGGTCGTTATGACTATATAAAAAATGAAATCGATCAGGTTGTCAAAGCCGCGAACAATAAAACTGTTAAATGTATAATCGAAACCTGTTACTTATCGAAAGAAGAAATTGCAAAAGTATCAGAAATCGTTTCTACAACGCAAGCGCACTTTATTAAAACCTCAACGGGTTTTGGAACAGGTGGCGCAACTGTTGAGGATGTCAAACTCATGAAAGAACATGGTCATGGTAAAGAAGTAAAAGCTTCCGGTGGGGTTCGTAATAAAACCGATTTTGAAGCCATGGTTGAAGCGGGCGCAACACGAATTGGGACTTCAAATGGGGTTCAAATTATGAATGATAGTACTGGAAGTGGCTATTAATGAGTCTTGAACAACAGTATTTAATCGATCAAACTTTCAAAAGGATTGCTAAGTTTGATTCACTCAAATTTCTATTTGATATGGTACTCTATGTCGCTGGCGTTTTAGCCATTCTATTTATTCTTATTGGCAGATTTGATTGGGTTTATGCGATTACAGTTCCCTTCATGACCTCAATCTATCTACTCGTAAAACATGCTTATCTTGTAAAACAAGTAAAAAAAACCATCCATAATCAATTTTATTTTGTTGAACACACCCATCCAAAACAAACGCTTTACATTCCAATTATGGATAAAGTCAATAAAAAATATTATTTAAAAAGAGCGGCTCTTTATATCCAAGATGATCAATTATTCATGGATGCATTAAGACAAAAGACTTTCTCATCACTCCCTGATGAATCGATTACAATTCCTTATGGTGAAGAGTTTTTCTTATCTACTGTAACCCACGACGAATTAAACCATGTGATTATCTGTAATGGAACATTAATTGATACACCTTACCGCTTTATAGTTATATATGAGTCAACTATCTTCAACCGTTTAGAAACGCTTGTTAAAATCGAAAATAAGGAAGTGTAAATCATGCCAACACCACATAATAGCGCCAATATCGGCGACATTGCAAAAACCGTTTTAATGCCAGGAGATCCGTTAAGAGCGAAGTATATCGCTGAAACTTTTTTAGAAAATCCCGTATTATTTAATACCGTTAGAAATATGTTTGGATATACAGGAACCTATAAAGGTAAAAAAATCTCAGTCATGGGCTCCGGGATGGGAATGCCTTCCATTGGTATCTATTCTTACGAACTATATAATTTTTATGGCGTTGAAAGAATTATTAGAATTGGTTCAGCTGGCGCCTATACTAATGATCTCAAACTCTTTGATGTCTTACTTGTGACCGATGCATGGAGTGAATCACACTATGCAAAAGTTCAAAGCGGAACGAACAAACATGTCATCAAAGCTTCTAAAAGATTAAACAATCGTCTTGAAAAAGCAGCGAACAAACTTCAAATTCCAGTTCATAAAGGCCGTGTTCATTCCTCAGACGTCTTTTACCGCAATGATGGCACTCATTTTACTGAATTATTTGAAAGACAAAATTGTTTGGCCGTAGAAATGGAATCATTTGCGTTATTCCATAATGCTGAAGTCTTAGGAAAAAAAGCTGCTTGCTTATTGACCATCTCTGATTCCTTGGTGACAAAGGCAGTAACCACCGCTTTAGAGCGAGAAACAGCTTTTACGAACATGATGAAAATTGCGCTAGAAATGGCAGAATAATTGATATTGTTTATGATGTAGATGTTTATGTTGAATAAACATCTTTTCTATCAGAAAGGATTCTATGTTTAAAATTGATTTATTGCCAACCAAAAAATTTAAATCAACGCTCATCACGGTGCGATTAATCGCACCGTTTAATCAAGAATCTTTGAATTACCGGGCTATATTACCCCAAGTCTTAGCTTCTTCAACGAAAAAATATCGTTCAAAAGCGGGTATGACTAGAAGACTTGATTATTTATATGGAACGCAAATGAGTGTATTTACATCAAAACTAGGGTTTGAGTCGATTATCCATTTTCAAGTCCAATTTCCTTCTGATCGTTTTTTACCAAATCAGGAATCATTATCAGAAGAAGTCATTGAACTCATTAAGCAAATAATCTTTCATCCCTTAACAAAAAATGGAGTATTTTCAAAAAATGTCGTCAATGATGAGATAAGACTCGTTAAAGAAGCGCTTGAGGCTGAGTATAATGATAAAGGCGATTATGCCTTCCAACAATTCAAAAAAATCATGTTTGAAAACGAACTCTACGCGTTAAGAAGTAAAGGTGATTATGAAACGCTTGATTTAGTGACGCCTGAAACCTTATGGAATGCTTATTTAGCAATGCTAAAAAATGACTCTTTTCACATTTCAGTCGTGGGTGATTTTAATGAGTTGAAAATTAAAAAACTTCTCTTAAAAACTTTTGATTTTCAATGGAAAGAACGCCCGCATCAATGGGTCGATACTGAAACGAAGTTGATTTCTCAAGTCGCGCGAGTTCCTGAACTAAATGACGTTAAACAAGCCAAACTATTTTTAGGGTTTCGTTCTGAGATTCGCATTGACTCTAAAGATTATTTAGCGATGTCGGTATTTAACACATTGTTTGGAGATTCAGATCAAGCGAAGTTATTCCGGACAATCCGTGAGGAACAACATTTATGTTACTACGTTTCAAGTTCGTATGATTCTAATAAAGGGGTTGTATTTATCTCGATGGGTGTTGAACCCGGAAATGAAGATTTAGCGAGTCGTTTAGCGATTGAAACCCTTGAGAAAATCAAAAGCGGTGAGTTTTCTGAAGAAGATTTAGCTTTCGCAAAATCATTCCAAATCAAACGAATTCGTCAGAGAGATGATTCGATTCTTACGTTATCAGCCATGGATTTTTATTTTCGCAATTTGTATGGCGTTTCTTATGATACGCTTCAACTGGTTCAATCAATTGATTCGCTCTCAAAGGAAGACATCATGAAGTGTGCGAATTCTCTAATCTTAGATACGTACTATTATTTGACAAGGAGGAATGACTGATGAAGAAATATGTTTATCCCTCCGTTGATGAGTTTTTTTATGAACATGTATTTGAAAATGGTTTAAAAATAGCAATATTGCCGAAACCTGGATTTTCAAAAACAGAAGTCAATCTCGCCGTCAAATTTGGGTCATTGCATGAATCAGTTTTACTAAAAAATAGCTTGGACCCCATTACTTTCCCTGCAGGGGTCGCCCATTTCATCGAACATTTATTGTTTGAGTCGGATGAATCCAATCCAACCGCCGCATTCGCTCGAATTGGGGCCAGTGTCAACGCGTACACCACGTATGACCGAACGAACTATTACTTTTCGACGACAAATGAACCGACTTTAGGCATCAAGCTTTTGATCAATATGGTCTTAAAAACTAAATTTACTAAAAAATCAGTCGAAAAAGAATCAAAGATTATCACTCAAGAAATTACGATGTACGAAGATGATTACGAACAATTAATTTATAATGATTTTATGCAAAAATTGTATCAAAATCATCCCATCATCCGTGATATAGCTGGAACTGTAAAAAGTGTTAGTGAAACCACCTATGAAACACTCAATCAGGTTTATCAATTGTTTTATCATCCATCGAATATGGTAATGGTCATCGTTGGAGACGTCGACGTTGAAGCCCTAATTCGTTTAATTGAATCCGAATTAAAACAGTATCCAAAAAGACCGTCTTTAATTGAAAAACAGCTACTGAAAGAAGACGAATTCATCCTCAATCAATCTTTAGAATTTAAACATAAAGAAATCTCAATTCCGATGCTAATGATGGGGGTTAGATTAAAATTAGATGCTCAATCGTCAATGCAAGAACAATTGCTTGATGATGTCAAACTATCGTTTTTACTGACGGGTGCCTTTGGAAAAGGGGCTAAACCCTATCATGATTTAATGAAAAAACATCTCATCAATGATTCCTTCGATTATTTTGAAAGTTTTGAGAAAACGTATGGCCATATCATTTTGTTTACTGAAACCAAAAAAGTTGAATCGACGCGTCTAGCATTAACACAATTATTACATGACGTCATTAATGAAAACCCAGACGCTTTACAATTTTCATTATCAAAACGTAAAATCATCGGAGAATATCTTCAAATCTTCAACAACATTAGTCATTTAGCCAATAGTTTCTTAGAATACTATTTGAAAGATGTGAACATGTTTGAATTCTATCAATCATTAGAAGCTATTTCTTATGAAGACGTTTTATCGATAAGAGATAAAATCAACTTATCGACCTTGATGACTTTAGTGTATTTACCCAAAGATGACTAGGATGGCCATCTTTTTTTTCTAGTGGTAGAGTACTCTAAAATATGGTATAATAATGACATTGAGGTGAAAGCATGCAACCATGTAAAATTACACTCAAACCAAAGGAAGAAATCCGGATTAATCAAGGACATCCTTGGGTTTATAATAACGAAATTAAATCCATTGAAGGGCCCATTGAATCGGGTGGATTAGCCGATGTGTTCTCGAGTGCAGGTCTATTTGTAGGCCGTGGATTTTTAAATACAGCATCCAAAATATTCGTTCGAATTTTGACACGAAAAGACGAAATGATTAATGACGATTTTTTTAGAAAGATTCTAAAAAAAGCCAATGAATCAAGATTGAACTTAGGGTATTCAAACTCTTACCGTGCTTTTTTCGGTGAAGCCGATGGCATACCTGGATTCATTGTCGATAAATATGGCGATTACTTAAGCATTCAAATTCTTTCTTTAGCCATTGATATGCGAAAAGAATTATTCATAAAACTTTTAGTTGAATTGTTTCATCCTCAAGGCATTATGGAACGAAGCGACGTATCAGTTCGAACTAAAGAAGGATTAAAAGAATATAAAGGCGTTGTCTATGGAAACGTGCCTACTTATGTCCAAATCAATGAAAACGGACTAAAAGTTGAAGTTGATTTATATAACGGACAAAAAACTGGATATTTCCTCGATCAACAGGCGAATCACGCTGCGGTTGCCCCGTATGTCCGTCAAAAATCGGTTTTGGACTGCTTTTCTCATTCAGGTGGGTTTGGATTGCACGCTGCCTATTATGGCGCTAAAAACGTAACTTGCGTTGATATGAGCCAATTAGCGTGTGACGCTGTTACGAAGCATGCTCAACTGAATCACTTAAATAACTTAGTGGCTTTGAAAGCGGATGTATTTCAATTGTTAAGAGAATTAAAAACGCAAAATAAAATGTATGATGTTGTGATTTTGGATCCTCCTGCTTTTACTAAAAATTTAGAAAATGTTAATAAAGCTTATGCAGGCTATAAAGAAATCAATATTCAAGCCATGAAATTGATTGAAGATGGCGGCTATTTAATCACAAATTCATGCTCACATTATATGACGCCCGCTTTATTTTTGGAAATGCTCATGGAATCTGCGAACGATTCAGGCCGAATCGCTCAAATGGTAGAATTTAGAATGCAAGGAAAAGATCATCCAGCTTTACTCGGTGGCGATGAATCGTTTTATCTGAAGTGTGTTGTTCTTCGGATTTTAGACAAAAATTAGGAGGAACATCATGATTATTAAATCCATTGAATTTTACGGTAGTGTTGTGAATCCTAAAGGCTATCCAGCCGATCATCTTCCCCAAATTATCTTGGCGGGACGTTCAAACGTTGGTAAGTCATCGTTTATCAACGCGATGTTAAACAATCATAAAGTTGCTAGAGTCGCAAAGACGCCTGGAAAAACGCGATTACTTAATTTCTTTAAAATCAATCAAAAATTCTATTTCGTTGACGTGCCCGGTTATGGGTATGCGAATGTTTCAAAATCACAAATGGATCAATTCCAAGACATGATTGAAACTTATCTTGTGAAAAGCCAAGATTTAGCGTTAGCCATCTTACTTGTTGATATGCGTCATAATCCAACCGCTGATGATATCCAAATGTATACCTATCTAAAGAATCGGGGATTACCGGTTTTAGTCGTTATGACGAAATCTGATAAACTATCTGGGAATGGTAAAGCCAATCAAAAACAACTCATTTCCAAAACAATGGGGTTAATTGGCACTGATAAATTAATTCCATTTTCATCCGTCACAAAAGCAGAGGCACCGATTGTTTGGAGCCATATTGAAACTTTCTTACCAACAATAAAAGAATCAACTGAATAAAATAAAAGAGTGATAACATGTTAAAGGATTTGTTCAATCGTTTGAGTACAACCTATGATCAAGATGTCATTGATTGCGATAATCGCGGTCTTTTTCCGTTCGCTGGTTATCAAAAAGTGATTGATTATATTGCCGAAACAATCAATACTCGTAGAGATACATCCACAGTTACGTTCCTCGATTTAGGGATTGGAACGGGTTATTTATCCAGTAAATTGTATCCAGAAAGACTTTCAATTTATGGCATTGATCAATCAGAAAAAATGCTTGAAATCGCAAGTTTAAAGGTCCCTAATGCCAGTTTATATTTATTTGACTTTCGATTGGGACTTCCAGAAGAAATTCGTTATCAAAAGTTTGATTTTATCGTTTCTACTTATGCCATGCATCATTTAGAAGAAGATGAATTTATCAATTATTTATCATTTTTGATTGAGCGATTAAATCCATTTGGTAAAATCATTATTGGGGATATTCTTTTTCAAAATTACCGTGAAAAAGAAGCTTGTCGCAATGCAAATTCACAGTCTTGGGATGATACTGAGTTTTATCATGTTTTTGATCAGATTTTAGAAAAGTTCAAAAAGAATCTATCAATCAATTTTTTGAAGATGTCTTTTTGTTCTGGAATCATTATTATTGAGAAATATCACGAGCGGACTTTACAAAATTGCGATGTTTTGGTAAAATACTAAATAAATACAATGAAGCGGCTAGTAATGAACCTAATTTTTAAGAGAGTAAACAGTTGGTGCAAGTTTACAAATTAGCTCATGAATGTCACCGTGGAGTAGCATTGCTGAAACTTGAGTAAGCATTGACGCTAACGACGTTATCGTTATGAGTGCTGGATTTTTCCAGAACAAAGGTGGTACCGCGATTAATTCGTCCTTTTTTAGGACGATTTTTTTATTTTTTGGTTTAGAAAAGAGGATTTTATGGAACATAAAAGTTATATTGCTGAATTACGTCAAATGGTAGGCGATTCAATGGTTATATTAAACGCCGCCAATGTCATCATCGTCAATGATAATAATGAGGTTTTATTGCAACAAAGAAGCGACACTTTTTTATGGGGACTACCTGGTGGATTGATGGAAATTGAAGATTCAATAGAAAATTGTGCCATTCGAGAAGCAAAAGAAGAATTAGGAATTGACGTAGAATTAACAGGGTTTGTTGGGGTATTTACTAATCCGATGATGCGTTGGCGAGTGAGTGACAAAGCGAAGGTCATCTGTTTTAGTTTCACGGCTAAAATTGTCTCAGGAAGTGTAAAAGTAAGCGACGATGAATCGGTCGGATTTGGTTATTTTTCACAAGATAATCTTCCCCCTATTCACGCCGTTGATAATATGGAAGCCATTCTTGCTTATTTTGCTGGGAAAAGAAATGTCATCGAAGGGAGATTATACGAATGATTAACATGAGTTCAAAATACGACCATAAAGAGGTCGAAAAAGGAAAATATCAATTTTGGTTAGAAGGAGGATTCTTTGAAGCGAATGACGTCTCAAAGAAACCTTTCACAATCGTGATTCCACCACCTAACGTCACTGGTAGACTACATTTAGGTCATACGTGGGATAATACGTTACAAGACATGATTATTCGCCGTAAACGGATGCAAGGCTATGATGCGCTCTATTTACCAGGCATGGATCATGCAGGTATCGCCACACAAGCAAAGATTGATGCTTCTTTGAAAGCAAAAGGTATTAATCGCTATCAATTAGGTCGAGAAAAGTATTTAGAACACGCTTGGAAATGGAAAGAAGATTATGCTGGGTTTATCAGAAGCCAGTGGGAATCAATGGGGCTCTCGTTAGATTATAAACGAGAACGCTTTACCTTGGATCAAGGTCTTTCAGACGCAGTTCATGAAGTCTTTATTAAACTTTATGAAAAAGGATATATTTACCGCGGCGAACGAATCATCAATTGGGACGTTGAAGCAAAAACGGCTTTATCAAATATTGAAATTGAACATATGGAAATTGAAGGGGCACTCTATCATATTACTTATCCCTTTGTTTTAGGAGAAACGAACGGTTTGACGGTTGCGACGACCCGTCCAGAAACGATGTTTGGAGACGTTGCCTTAATGGTCAATCCGTTAGATATAAGATACAAGGACATCATCGGTAAAGAAGTCTATATTCCAACAACAAACAGAACGATTAAAGTTATCGCAGATGACTATGTTGATATGACGTTTGGAACGGGTATTGTTAAAGTAACACCAGCTCATGATCCCAATGACTTTGAAGTTGGTAAAAGACATCATCTTCCCATGCCTTTATGTATGGAAGAAGATGGAACCATGAATCATCTTGCGGGAAAATACGAAAAAATGGAACGTTTCGCTTGCCGTAAACAAGTTGTTTTTGATTTGCAAGCATTAGGTCTCATAAACAAAATTGAAAAGCACATTCATAGTGTTGGCCATAGTGAAAGAACTGGGGTTATCGCTGAACCACGTTTATCGAAACAATGGTTCGTTAAAATGGATGAGTTAGCGAAGAACGCTGTTGATAAAAACACCGTCGAATTTGTCCCTGAAAGATTTACAAAAACCTTCTTAAATTGGATGAATGGCATTGAAGACTGGTGTATCTCTCGTCAATTATGGTGGGGACACAGGATTCCAGTATGGTATCGCAAAGATGAAATTTATTGTGGTAGTGTTGCTCCAAATGGTGAAGGTTGGACGCAAGACGAAGACGTATTAGATACGTGGTTTTCTTCAGCTTTATGGCCATTTTCAACGCTTGGTTGGCCTCATCAAACCGAAGATTTCAAACGGTATTTTCCAACTGATGTATTAGTTACAGGTTATGATATCATCTTCTTTTGGGTTGCTCGTATGATTTTCCAATCCATTGAATTTACCAATGAGTCACCTTTCCGTCACTGTCTCATTCACGGTCTAATTCGTGACTCTGAAGGCAGAAAAATGTCGAAATCCCTTGGAAACGGGATTGATCCATTTGATGTCATTAGTCAATATGGTGCCGATGCATTAAGGTATTTCATCTCGACGAATTCCAGTCCGGGTCAAGATTTAAGATATGAAGAAGAAAAAGTCGAATCAAGTTGGAATTTCATCAATAAACTTTGGAACATTTCTCGATTTGTCTTAATGAACACTGAAGGTTTATCTTTATCTCAACTCGATTTAAATTCAACGCATTTCAATATCGCAGATCAATGGATTATCACAAGACTCAATGAAACGATTGAAGCAGTTGATGGCTTTTTTGAGAAATACGAATTTGGTGAAGCAGCCAAATTAATCTATAACTTTACATGGAATGATTTTGCAAGTTGGTATGTAGAAATGGCAAAACTATCGTCTGATTCCTTGACAACAAAATCAGTATTAGTCCATGTATTGACATCCATTATTAAACTATTACATCCATATATGCCTTTCGTCACGGAAGAAATTTTTCAATTACTGCCCCATACTGAAAAATCAATTATGATTTCTCCATGGCCAGCAATACTTCCAGTGAAATTTGACTCTGTTGGATCCATCGATATTTTGTTTGATGTCATAAAACGGATTCGGACCGTAAGAAATGATTATAATGTTGGTCTATCAAAACCGATTGATATTATCATTCAAACTGATACGGTTGAAACCATGAAATTTCTCATAGAAAACAGTAATTATCTTGAAAAGTTTGTCAATCCCAATACATTGCTCATTTCTAATCAAATTGCACCGGTTGACCAAGCTTTATCTATTATCTTACCGAAAGCTATTATTTATTTGCCATTAGGATCGCTAGTTGATATCCAAGCTGAAATCGCAAAACTAGAAAAAGAATTAGAGCGTTTAGAAAACGAAATTAAGCGGAGTGACGCCATGTTGTCTAACCCAAGTTTTGTTGCTAAAGCACCAGCTTCAAAAATTGAAGCTGAGAAGCAAAAACAACGTGATTACAACGAAGCCTATAAATCGACCAAAGCCAGAATCGAGGAACTCAAAAAATAGCATGTTTACAACCTTCAATCAAGCCGTCGAATGGATTGAGAATTCTCATCGTTTTGGTGAGAAACTCGATTTGGTTCGAATGAATCTCGCTTGCGAGATTTTAGAGCATCCAGAAAGAACTTTTAAGTCAATTCATGTGGCAGGAACTAACGGCAAAGGTTCAACCACGAATTTCATCAAGAACATTTTATTAGAAGCTGGGTACAAAGTAGGAATTTATACCTCACCCTATGTCGTTTCATTCAATGAAAGAATTGGAATCAATCTCGAGTATATTTCAGATGATGAGGTTGTCTATTACGCCAATATATTGAAACAATTATGGGATAAAGTTTATGACGAACACCAAGATTCGATAACGTTCTTTGAAATATTGACGTTGATGTCCTTTCTTTATTTTCGTGATCAAAAAGTTGATATCGCAGTTGTTGAAGTAGGATTAGGCGGATTACTCGATGCGACTAACGTGATAGACCCACTCATTAGTGTGATTACGAATATTTCATATGACCATATGAAACAACTTGGAAATACGTTAGAAAGTATTGCTTTGAACAAATTAGGCATCGTTAAACACAATAGGCCCTTGGTTACGACCGAAGACAACCCGAATTTAAGAGGGTTATTTGAAATGACATGCAAAGCCAAAAACGCACCGTTAATCATGATTAATCCGGATGATATCAGCGAAGTTAAAGTTGCACAAACAACGGAATTTATGTTTAAACAAACAAGGTATAAACTTCAGTTAACGGGATTACACCAAATCAAAAATGCTAGTTTAGCGATAATGTGTATTGATACGTTGGTGAATTTAAAAGAAATCATCGTATCTCCGCGTAATATTTATCAAGGTTTATATATGACAAAATGGCCAGGAAGATTTGAAATCTTTAATGGAAATGTTGTTATTGATGGGGCACATAACATTGGTGGTATTGAATCATTAATCTCTTCATTAAAACTCGTTTATCCCAATTACAAGATTAAGTGTTTGTTTTGCATGATGAAAGATAAAGAGCATTTCAAAGTTATTGGTGAACTAGATTCCATCGTTGATGAGTTTCATTTTACGCAAATTGATTACTACCGAAGCGCAACCGCAAAAGAATTGTTTGAAGAAAGTCATCACGAAGAAAAATATATGCACGACTCCGCTAAAGAAGCTTTAACAATGTTAAAATCTACTTTAAAAGCGAATGAAGTGTTGGTTATCACCGGATCGCTGTATTTTATTTCATACATTCGTCCTTTCTTAGTGTCTCTTTAATAAAAATTGATCCCACCTTTTTTGGTGGGATTTTTTTATAGGAGATGATAGGATGTACTTAATTAAAGAAATGCCTTTATCGGAAAGACCTAGAGAACGATTACTTGAAGTCGGAGCTAAAAACATGACTGATCATGAATTAATCGCAATCGTCTTAAGAACTGGATACAAAGATGTATCCGTCATTGATTTAGCAAAAAAAATTCAATACGAATACGGTGGTATCAAAAAAATTATGGAAATGTCGATTGATGAATTAGCTTCAATCAAAGGCATCGGTGAAGCAAAAGCGATTATATTGGTTGCTGCCATAGAACTAGGTAAACGTGCTTTGTCGAAATTTAGTGATTCAAAAATCATAACATCACCCAATGATATTTTTGAATTATTGAGGCATGACATGGGCTATTTGAAACAAGAAGTCCTCGTGGCGGTTTACCTAGATACCAAAGGACATCTCATTGAAAAAAGAGAAATATTTATCGGCGGGTTAAATCAATCACTCGTTCATCCACGAGAAGTATTTAAATATGCAGCTAAATGTTCAGCTTTTCAAATTGTTTTAGCTCATAATCATCCTTCCGGAGACCCTGAACCTTCTTTTCAAGATATAGAAATGACGAAAAGAATGGTAGAAGCAGGAAATATCATGCAAATACCAATCCTCGATCACCTGATTATTACAAAAGATAAAAGTGTCTCGATTTTATCGCGAATGAAAATAAAAAGCGGACGCTGAGTCCGCTTTTTTTACGCTTCTATGAATTCTAAAATGTCTTGATAAACTTTTTTATTATCTGTTTCATTTAGTATTTCATGACGGTCATTATCATAAATCTTGGTTTGAATACGTCGGTAACCAATGGATTTAAACTTTTCTGAGAGGGTTTTGACTGCAACTCCATAATTTGATAACGGATCTTTTTCTCCTGATGCAAAAAAGATTGGTTGATCTAAATGACCTAGTTTAATGTTGCTTGTTTTATCCACAAAAGCCATCCATTTAAACATATCACGGTTCGCAGTTACGGTGAATGGTTGTCCGCACATAGGGCTAGTTGCATAGTAATCTTGTATTTTCGTATCTTTAGTTAACCATTCTTCTTTTCTGTCTTTGATTAATCCATCTTTAAACATCTTTGCAGGGTTAGCGTCAATTGCCATTTTTTGAATCATGGGAGAGACATGCTTAGGTCCTTTAAAGCATCGGATTAAGTTACATAAGAATAAACCACCGCTCACAACCATACTTGGTGTGTAAGTCGTTCCAGTAATAATAGCCTTGTTATAAAACTCTGGATATTTGATAATCATATATCTTGCAATAAAGGATCCCATTGAGTGGCCAAGGATATAAACAGGTAATTCTGGATAATTCTCAGTGATATAATCTTTAACTAAAGTAACAGATTCTAAAGCAATTTCATGACCGTTTTTGTCTGCATAATGGACATAATCATGAGTCGAGGTTGATAAACCATGACCTAAGATATCAGAGCCGATAACCGTGTACCCTTTAGCATTCAAAAATTCAGCGAAAAGTCCATATCTTAAAAAGTGTTCACTGGCACCGTGAATTATTTGGACAACGCCTTTGATTTTTTCTGTCTTTGCTGGATAAATGTATACATGAATATTGTTATTCATTGAATCTTGAAAGATCTTTTTTTCCATAGTTCCTCCTGATTTCAATTGTACTTTTGTCTAATTATAACATTGTGGATGTTAATTTAACATCCTTTTTGATATAATAATAATGAATTGTGAGGGAAATTTATGGAAAAATATATTTTAGCTATCGATCAAGGAACAACTTCTTCAAGAGCGTTAGTATTTGACAAAATGGGAAAAATTATTTGTAAATCGCAACATGAATTTACACAGTATTTTCCTGAACCAGGATATGTCCTTCATGAACCCTTAGAAATATGGGGTTCTGTCTCTGTTTGTATTTCTGAATGTTTGATGAAATCAAAGATTTCGCCTCATCAAATTGCGGCGATTGGTATCACTAATCAGCGCGAGACAACGATTGTTTGGAATAAGAAAACGGGTAAGCCAGTCTATCAAGCGATTGTTTGGCAAAGCAAACAAACGAATGGTATTTGCGAAGAACTCAAAGCAAAAGGGTATGAAGACATCGTCAATAAAAAAACAGGTCTATTAATTGACCCTTATTTCTCTGGAACAAAGGTCAAATGGATTCTCGATAATGTTAAAGGTGCACGAGCGCAAGCCGAAGCGGGTGAATTACTATTCGGTACGGTCGATACGTGGATTATATGGAATTTAACGAATGGAAAAAAACATATCACTGATTATTCAAACGCTTCTCGTACTTTAATGTTTAATATCAATGAACTAACCTGGGATGATGAATTATTACGAATTTTGACTATTCCTAAATCCATGTTACCAGAAGTCAAAGATTCTTCAATGATCTATGGAATGACAGCGAAAAATGCATTCTTTAATGTTGAAGTACCTATTGCAGGTATTGCAGGTGACCAACAAGCGGCGTTATTCGGTCAAACATGTTTCAACAAGGGTGATGTGAAAAACACGTATGGCACGGGCTGTTTTATGCTCATGAATACCGGACAGAAACCGATTTACTCTCAAAAAGGACTCTTAACTACGATTGCATGGGGCATAAACAATGAAATTACTTATGCTTTAGAAGGGTCGATATTTGTTGCCGGATCAGCTGTACAATGGTTAAGAGATGGTATCAAAATCATTAAAACTTCCGCTGAGTCAGAAGAATATGCAAAATCTGTAGAATCGAATTTAGGCGTTTATTTCGTTCCTGCCTTCGTAGGCCTTGGCACACCTTATTGGGAAAAAAGTGTAAAAGGTGCGATGTTTGGATTAACTAGAGGAACGAAAAGAGAACATATCATCAGAGCAACTCTCGAAGCCATAGCTTATCAAACAAAAGATGTTTTATCGGTTATGGAAGATGAATCAAAAATTAAATTGACACGTTTACGCGTTGATGGTGGAGCCTCTAATAATGACTTTTTAATGCAATTTCAAAGCGATTTACTCAATGCTTACATCGATAAACCCATAACCAGCGAAACAACGGCAATGGGAGCTTGTTTCTTAGCGGGATTAGCCGTCGGTTTTTGGAAATTTTCTGATATCAAATCCATGTGGGGAATTGATAGAATATACAAACCGATTTTACCAGAAGCAACGCGTAAGGAATTATATAATGGGTGGCAACGAGCTGTAAAAGCCTGTATTTCATTTAAGTAAAAAAAGTATACGTGATTTTTAATGAATTGAGTTATAATAAATTTAGAGCGTTTTCTTCACTACGAATCGTTCACGTTAGTATGTTTGATAAATGGAGGACATTATGTACACACTTTACACCCCTGGCGCGACAATTGTTATTATTATTTTAGCGGTTATTTTATTTATTGTATTTTGGTATATTGGCACCATGAACAAGTTGCGTCAACTAGAATTAAAAGTTCAAGAAGCAGAATCAGGTATTGATGTAGCTTTAACTAAACGATATGATATGTTGACTAAAATGCTTGAAACAACTAAAGGGTATGCTAAACACGAAGCTGAAACCTTAGAAAAAGTAGTTAAATGGCGTGGTGGAATTCCAAATAACGCTTCTTTAGAAGATAAAGAAGAATTCACGAAACAACTTAATACGATTGCATCAGGTATTGGCGTTGTCGTTGAAAACTATCCTGATTTAAAAGCAAATACCGTATTTAAAGAATTACAAGCAGCGGTTATGAATACTGAAGAACATTTACAAGCTGCTAGAAGACTTTATAATGCGAATGTAACACATGTGAATCATCTTATTGTTTCATTTCCACAATCGATTGTTGCAAATGCGATTCATATGGAACAAAAACCTTATTTTGAAGCAGAAGAAAAAAAGCGACAAGACGTCGATTTTAAGTTATAATTTATTTAAACTATTAATCATTTAATTTATATAATTGAACAGTATTTTAATATTATTTGACTAAAATCAGTTAAAGTCTTGCCACTCTTTATAAAAAAACGAATAAAAAAAACATTTATATCATTTTACTGTGATTATGATAAACCTTCTTTTTAGTCTACACTATTGAAAAGGAGGTTTTTTTATGTTAAATCAAGTTGTTTTAGTCGGTCGATTAACCCACGACCCAGAATTAAAGAAAACAGAAGAAGGAAGATCTGTTACGACGATTCGTTTAGCAGTGCAAAGACCATTTAAAAGCGGAGAGACTAATGAATACGAAACTGATTTCTTTAGTTGTACACTTTGGAGTGGAATTGCTGAAGCGACAGTGGATTATTGTAAAAAGGGATCAATCATTGGGGTTAAAGCGAGATTATCTCAAAAAGATTATTTAGTCGATGGACAAAGGATTTTTAATTATCCAGAGATAATCGTTGAGAAGATTTCTTTTATAAGTAATAGCAAAGACTAAGATACATTTTCTGTATCTTTTTCTTTTTAAAAGAAGGGAACGATGATATAATTTTGTTTAGGTGATGACAATGAGACAATATCTTGATTTTTTAAATTACATCCTTGAAACCGGATCAAAAAAAGATGACCGTACTTCCACGGGGACGATCTCACGTTTTGGTTATCAAATGCGTTTTGATTTATCAGAGGGATTTCCTTTATTAACAACAAAAAAAATTCACTTAAAATCAATCATACACGAACTTTTATGGTTTATTAAAGGCGATACTAATATTCGGTATCTTGTTTTGAATGATGTTCGCATCTGGAATGACTGGCCATATGCATCTTATCAAAAGTCTAATGAGTATCAAAACGAGACGATGGATGAATTCATTGAAAAAATTAAAACCGATGAGAACTTCGCCCTTAAATACGGAGATTTAGGCCCGGTTTATGGCCGACAATGGCGCGGTTTTGAAGGAAAAGATACAACTGTTGATCAACTAAAATGGGTGATAGATGAAATCAAAAGAAATCCTAATAGTCGCCGTTTAATTGTCAACTCATGGAACGCGGCTTTAATCGATAAAATGGCTTTACCGCCTTGTCATGCTATGTTTCAGTTTTATGTAGTTGAAAACAAACTATCATGTCAATTATATCAACGAAGTGCCGATGCTTTTTTAGGTGTTCCGTTTAACATTGCTTCCTATGCATTATTAACAATGATGATTGCGAAAGTCACTGGATTAGAAGTAGGAGAGTTCATCCATACTTTTGGTGATTGCCACATCTATTTAAATCATTTAGATCAAGTCAATCTCCAATTATCAAGAACACCCAAAGCTTTACCAACGATGCTAATTAAAAGAGATATCAAATCGATTGATGATTTTCAATATGAAGATTTTGAATTAATCAATTATCAGCCTCATCCGGCGATAAAAGGGAAGGTAGCCGTCTAATGATTAACCTCATTTGGGCATGGGACATCAATCGATTAATCGGTTCAAACCAGGACTTGCCATGGTACTATCCTGAAGACTTAAAATACTTCAAAGCAGTCACGCTTAATAAAACTGTTCTCATGGGAAGAAAAACGCTAGATTCGATATTGAAACGTAATAAGAAACCTTTACCTTCTCGAAAAAATGTGGTTTTATCGCATCAAGAGAATGTTCATGATGATGTTGAAACCATCCATGATTTAAAAAAATATCTATTAACTCACCCAAATGAAGATATCTTTGTCATTGGTGGGAAATCAATTTTTGAACAATCGATTCAGTACGCTGACAAATTGTATATTACTGAAATTCTAAAGTCATACCAAGGTGATATTTACTTAAATGATATCGATTTATCAGCTTTTACACTAGTATCAAAAACGTGTCAAGACGACTTATGTTTTTGCATTTATGAAAGGAAGACGACTCGATGATTTTATTTCTCATTCATATTTTATTAAGTGTTTTACTGACATACTTCAGTTATGATTTAATCAATCCTTCTTTTAATCCTTGGATTAATCTCTTAATAATCCTTGGATTACTCATTGGTTCAATTATTATTGTTGCTTTGCTTGCTATTTTATTCTTCATTATTTCTTTCTTGATAGCTGGCAAAAGAAATCCAAAAGGGATGTTTAAGCATCATCTTATGGTCTTTTACTCTCGTTATTTCTTTAATATCATTTTCCGTGTAAAAGTCAAAGTAATTGGGAAAGAGAATCTTCCGAAAGACAATAACTTTGTCATATATTCAAATCATATAGAATATACAGATCCCATCTATATAAAACAAGTATTTAATCGATATCCAGTGGCTTTTATCTCAAAAGAGTCATTATTCAAGATTCCGATTGCACGAATGGTATTAGAAGGTATCGGATGTATCCCTATTTCACGTGTTGCGGACAGAAGTGCATTAAATTCAATCGTTGAAGGGATTAAGACGGTAAAAAACGGACAACCTATGGGTATTTTCCCAGAAGGGAAAAGAACATATTCACATCAAATGATTGAATTTAAATCTGGATCGTTTAAGTTAGCTACGAAAGCAAAAGCGACGATTATTCCCGTTTGCTTATATAATATGCATGAAACCTTAAGAAAAGGCCGAATAGGCTTTGCTAAAGTGACAATCGCTATCTTACCTTCAATTACGGAAGAAATGTATCGAGATATGGATACAACTGATCTATCGGTTAAGGTTCACGTGATGATTGATCAGTGCTTGACTGATTTGCAAAAAAATCAATAATATTTATTTTTTTAGCGACAGTTATTGTCGCTTTTTTTATTTTAAATGATTATAAATATAAGCAAACCGATTGTTTTAAATCGTAAATAATGGTATATTATTTTTAATATATAATAAACAGAAAATCATTATTTAAGGTCTAATAAAAGTATCGATAATGGTTTATAAGCAGGTGAAATAAAATATATACTCTATTTGAAAGAGTGGACCATAAAATATTAGATATCAGTTCTATTCCTTACCAGATAATGATCAAGCGTCTCTATAATTATCTTAGAATTACACCACATATAAAGTATCTTGAAATAGAGTGGGGAAAATATAAATATCTAATATTGGAGAGAAGTCCAGATAACTATCAAAAAATACGGCTGCTTTTAACTAAAAAAGAAGAGTATCCTGTAGAACAGTTTTATCGATTGATTGATGAATCTTTAGAAATACCTGTAACGCAAAATCACTTTATCAATGCTGCTAGTCATGTTTTTGGCTACTTTAAAAAAACTGCATCAGCTGAAGAAAAAACAATTTATACAAATTACCTTGAGCATTATGTAATGACTCCTTCAGTCATGAATGAATTAAAACATTTTTTGTATCAACTTTCGTTTAAATACCATGAGAAGTATTTAATTGATTCACATTATTTTATAGATTTATATTATCGCTAAGGATAAGAAAGGAACCGCTATGAACTCAAACTATGAAGGATTTATCAAATTACTCGATTTAGAAGACAAAGACAAATCAGTCAACTATGCTTTAGAATTATTAAAATCAAAAAAAGTGACATTAGAAGAACTGTACTTAGATTTCTTGGCTCCCGCTTTGACAACGTTTGTTTGTCAGGAAAAAGAGAAAGAGATTTGCATTTGGAAAGAACATACAAGAACATCGATTATTCGAACCATTCTTGAATGTACGTATCCATTTGTCATTGAAAGAAGAAATGAAATTAAAAAATTACATAAGAAAGTCGTCATACTTACCCCTTCTGAAGAATATCATGAAATTGGCGCGATTATCGTCAATCACTTCTTCATGCTTGCTGGATTTGAGAGTCAATATATCGGCGCAAATACGCCAAAAAATGATATATTGATGGCAGTGAAAGCCTATCAACCGGATTTTGTAGCTATCAGTGTCACAAATTACTATAATATTGTTATTACAAAACAAATTACTGATGGCATCAAGAAAAACTATCCCAATGTAAAGATTATTGTCGGTGGACAAGCATTTTTACAACATGGAGCTATAGATCAAATTTCACATGACTATTACATGCAAAAAGCCTCTGATGTTTTTATGATTGCTAAGGAGGTTAAATAATGAAATTAGCCTTCTCTATCGCCGTCAGATTTTTAAAATCGGGTAAAATTCAAACATGGTTCATAATCTTAGGCATCGCTATCGGTGTTTCAGTACAAGTCTTTATTGGGTCTCTTATCTCGGGATTACAAAAAAGCCTTGTTGATAAAACCATCGGAAATTCATCGCAAATAACAATCACCGTACCATCTGGTGAGTACATGGATGATTATTCGCAAATCATTAGCAATCTTTCAAGTAACGTTGAAGGGATTGAAGTTTATACTCCCACAATCACAGCAAGAGGAACCTTACTTGAAGGTACTGATACATCCCCTGTTGTGATGAGAGGGTTTACTTTTGAAACAGCCAATCAAATCTATAATTTTGAAGAGAAAATTACTGAAGGAAGAATGCCAAATTCAATTAACGAAATCGTTTTAGGCATTGGTTTTAAAGAATCACTGAATATTGAACTCAATGATCAGTTGACTTTCGATGTACCTACGATTGGAACAACAAATGTCATTGTCGTAGGGTTTTTCGATTTTAAAGTACAAGCTATAAACACAGCTTGGGCAATTACGACACTTAATACCGTTCAAACTGCTTTGGGTGTTGGCGATGTCGTTGATTCAATTGAATCTCAAATTGAAGACGGATTAATCTTCGATGCCGTTGAAATAGCAGCTCTTGTTCAAACACAATTCGTGAATAATGGTGAAGGAAGTCCTGAAGTATCCAATTGGATTGACAACAACGAAGAATTATTGAGTGGTCTACAAGGTCAAAGTATTTCAAGTATCATGATTCAAGTATTTGTCATGATTTCTGTGGTCCTCGCAATTGCCAGTGTATTAGCGATTATCGTTATGCAAAAATCAAGACAAATCGGTATATTAAAAGCTATGGGCATTCAAAATTTAGATGCAAGTTTAATCTTCTTATTTGAAGGATTAATCTTAGGATTATTAGGTGCAATCTTTGGCGTAGCCTTAGGGCTAGGCTTATCATATTCATTCACTACCTTCGCACTAAAAGCCGATGGTACGCCTGTAGTTCCGTTATTTATTGATCCAGGATTCATTGCACTTTCGGCAGCTATCGCTGTAACTGCAGCTTTAGGAGCATCGCTAATTCCTGCTAGAAAGTCATCAAAACTCAGTGTAATTGAGGTGATTCGTAATGCCTAATGTTATGGAACTAAAAGAAATCACAAAAATTTACGGAACTAAGATTCAAACTCAAGTGTTATTTGGCATCAATTTAGCGTTTGAAGAAGGTTCTTTTAATTCTATTATCGGTCAATCTGGCAGCGGCAAATCAACACTACTTAATATCTTAGGAAGTTTAGATAGACCCACTGCTGGTGATATTATTATTAATGGAAAAAATACTAAAAGTCTAAGTAGTAAAGAATTATCAGATTTAAGAAACGAATCAATCGGATTTATTTTCCAATTTCACTATTTATTGCCTGAGTTTACGGCACTTGAAAATGTATTGATGCCTTATCGAATTTCAAAAAAACCAATCACGAAAGAAGTGCTTGACTACGCAAATGAGTTACTCGATATCGTCGGATTAACAAAAGTTAAAAATAATCTCGCTATCAATATGAGCGGTGGGCAACAACAACGTGTCGCCATTGCGAGAAGTTTGATGAATAACCCAAAGATTATTTTAGCTGACGAACCGACTGGTAATCTTGATAGTGACTCAACTGAACAAGTATATGAGTTATTAAGAAAAATTAATCATCAATTTGGAACAACGTTTATTATCATCACGCATGACCGTCATATCGCAGAAAAAGCAGATAGAATCGTTGAAATTAAAGATGGAAGAATTAATCTTGATATTACAAAAGCTAACGCATAACTAAATTTATATACTAAGCCTGACTAATGTCAGGTTTTTATTTTCATAAAGGGCTAAGTAGTGCTATTGGCATTGTAAATTAATTCACTAAGTGATACAATAAACTAGATGATTTATTAGGGATTGGTGTAACATGGCATATCAAATAATTGCAACAGATTTAGATGGAACTTTATTAAATTCAAGATCGGTCTTAAGTCAAAAAACAATCAATACAATCGAACGACTTAAGGCATTAGACAAAATCATTGTTATTGCTTCTGGCAGAACATATGGTGAAATCGTAAGATTGACAGAACCGTTAAATCTTTTATCTTATCACAAAGCCTATTTTATTTGTTATAATGGGGTTTTAACAATAAGGACTAATCCTTTCACTGTATTAATGAAAATGAGCCTTCATAAAGATGATGTTCAAAACATCATTAAATCTATGGGGAAAACGGATTTAAAATTTCATGTGTTTGGCGATAGTAAACTGTTTTTATCTCACGATATCGAAATGTCATTGGCATCACATCAGTCGAATGATACTGCAATTGTTAAAATTGACATGAATCAATATGATCAAATTGAAGATGTATATAAAATTCTTCTTTATCATGATAAAAAGCGACTAGATCATTTTAAAAGTAATCTTCCAGAATATATTTCAAAAAATTATTCTGTTGTTAAAAGTAATGACCAATTATTAGAAATATTTCATAAAGAAGGATCAAAAGGTCATGCGCTTGAACATCTTTCAAAAGTGTTGAAAATTAATAAAGACGAGATTATTGCGTTTGGCGATGAAGAAAATGACATGACGATGATTCAATATGCTGGATTAGGTGTCGCAATGGGAAATGCAAAACCAGATGTCATAGCTGCGGCTGATTATATTACATTATCACATGATTTTGATGGTGTAGCTGTTGCTTTAGATAAATATATAAAATAGAAAGGATATTACCATGGGTTTTGAAATTGAGATTATTTTATGGTTACAGTCTTTTAGAAGTGATTTCTTAGATTCGTTATTTGAATTTATCACGATGTTTGGAGAAGAATTAGTCATTATAGCGATATTAGGCTATTTGTATTGGAGTTATGACAAAAAAACCGCAGAAAAAATTGGAATAACCGTATTTATATCATTAGTGTTAAATGCATTCATTAAAACACTCGTAATGCGTGAAAGACCTTATGTCGTTGATAGTAGAGTAGCTGCAATTAGACAACAAACTGCCGGAGGCTATTCGTTCCCAAGTGGACATACACAAGGAGCGGCAAGTATATTTAGCAGTGTTGCGATTTGGTTTAAGAAAAGATGGCTTACGGTTGTTTCAATTGTGATTATCGTAGCGGTCGCTATAAGCAGAATGTATCTAGGCGTTCATTTCTTGTCCGATGTCATCATTGGGGGCTTGCTTGGGGTTGGAATATCTTGGGCTGGCTATAAATATTTTAGCAAACACGAAATAACGAACAAGGTTTACCAATATGTTTTATACGGAGCTTTGGCGCTTGGCTTAATATTTTATATCATTACATTATTTACAATTCAAGCAAACGCTACAATGAGTAATGCTGAAAATTTATATGACAAATTAGAATCAACGCTCGTCATGTTAGGAACAATATGTGGATTTATTGTCGGTGTCGGGTTTGAAAAGAAGCATGTTAATTTTGAGCAGCATAAGGTATTATGGAAGAACATCATTCGTTTTGTTTTAGGTGTCGCAATAGTTATGGTTGTTAGAATCGGATTAAAAGCGATTTTCGGATTATTTATCGATCCAGAACATTTAGAAGAGGGACAATTATTTCTCGCCTCATTAGCTTTATTATTTGATACATTAAGATATTTTACTATGGTATTCATAGGAATTGGACTTTATCCAAAAGTATTTAAATATATTAATCTATAATTATAATGAAAGGAGTATAGACAATGCATATAGAGAATCATACATTATATGATAAAGACTTAATTCTCAGATATAACAAGTATTATCTAATTGACTTTCTAAAAAAGAATTTCCTAATTATTGCTCTAGTAACATTAGCATTATCAATCTATATGTTCTCAATCAACAGTTGGCAAAACGGGTTAATATTACTAGGGATTTTAGTAGGTTACTTTATAATGACTGTAGTTATTCAAAAATTGACAACGATGAGAGCATTAAAGAGAAGTCCAATCGTAGATAATCCTGTAGTACAACATTATTTATTTACTGAAGAATCAATAGAAATATCAAGGCTCAAAGAAAAGATTCTAAGATACGAAGAAGTAGTAAGAATTCAAGTAAATAAAGAGTTTTTCATTATATATGATGTGAACAAAAAGACTCACATTGTGGACTTGAATAAGTTTGAAAACGATACTGAATTAGCAAAATTAAAAGAATTCTTGTTAGCGAAATTAGGCAGAAGATTTAAATAATATATTTTCATAAATAAGGATGTTTGAAGTTGATTAACCTCAATAAGACAGCATCCTTTTTTATTTGTCTAAATCAACTTGACAAAATTCAAGCAAGTATTTATAATTATACCATATAGTCTAAACCAACTGGTATAATATAAATGAGGTCAATTAAATGTTAGATAAAACATATTTCCTAAAGTCTAATCCAGCTCTATATTCTGCTACTTTGAGTGAGTTTTCAATGAAACCATTTCAATTTGCTTCATTAAATGAGATTATTAAAAGCAGCAATTTTAATAAAGGCAGCTTTTACTATCGATTTGAGGATAAATTTGATTTATATCAAGCTCTCTTATCCGACGTTATAGTAAAACAATTTGATTACATCGAACGTTTAAACTCATTTTCAATTAATCAAGGGAATTTAAAGTCTTATATTGCTGTCTTATTTCAATCACAGTATGATTTATATCATGAAAATAAGTTATATATTGATTTGTTAAAGTATTTTGGAAATGAAACAGATGATTTTAGAAAAAATATTCAATCTATTATTGGTAATACAGTTATTGATGTTTTTTGTGACAGTCTACTTAATTATTTATCAGAAGTATTTATTTCATCGGACAAAAAACAAATTTTTATCAATCAACTTAAATTTGCTTATTACAATTTACCTACAATATTAGATTTCAGTTTTACAAAGGAATCTGTTGACTCGTTAATTGATAATCTATTAGATGGTATTTCTTTTAAATCTAAGCCAGAAAAGCCTGAATTATTTATTTCAGCGACGAATCTTAAATATTTATATTCGAAATCTAATTTTGAAATCAACAATATATCTTTATCTATTAATAAATCTGAAATATTTTCAATAGTTGGTCCATCAAAATCTGGGAAAACGACAATTATGAAACTATTAAATGGAAGGATCAATCAGTCGGATATGCCTGGTATTGTCGTTAATTTTGACAAGTCAAATGAATATTTTGATGATTTTAAACTATTTTCACAAAAATACAATTTAAAACGCTCTATATCTTGGAATGTTTCCATATTTCATCATAGTGATATGACTAACTTGCAAAATAACAATCTCTTTGATCAATTTGGTATCAATCCAAACTTGAAGAAAAGAATAGGACGTTTTAACGCAAAACAACAGAAAATCATTGAACTCGTTATGCAATCAATATTTTCAACAGAAATCATGATTATTGATGATTTATTCGAAAATTTCACTCTCCTAGAATCTAGATTAATTACTAATTATCTATTGAAGTGCCGAAGTGAAGGAAGTACAATTATATTGACATCCGCTCATATTGAAAATGTAATCTCTTTTTCTGACAAAATTGCATTTTTAACGAATGGTCGTTTGATAAATATCAAAACAGTAGATGAACTTCATCAAAAATATGGTAAAATAACTCATATCATTGAATATATTGATGGATACAACACTAAAATTGCTGCTTTCTCAAATGAGAACTTTAATTCAGAATTTTTCAAGTTAATAATTGATCATTATAAAATAATATCGATGAAAACGAAAACGATTCTTCCTGATGAAATATTCAAATTAGAAACCGGGGTGAACCTTTGATGAAAAACTTCTTCAAATATGTTCTAAATGACTTAAAATTTCTTTATGAATACCGTATTGTGTTACTCGTTTCAATATTAACGTTTGTTTTTGCCATGGCAATGGCAATTTTCCCGGATTTAGATCAGTCTAATTTTATTTATTTTAATATTTTCATTTTGCCTGTCATTATTTTTTCTATTTCGATGTTTATCGGTAGAGAAGAAGAAACGTTGTTACCAGTAATTAGTGGCACTTTAAAACCAATTTTGGTTGTTTTTGCTAAAATTTTTGCCGCTGTTATCGTTGAATTAATTCCAATCGTTGCTTTTACAATCGTAATGAGATTTACTGGCTTTGAAACCAACTATTTTTTACTGTTCTTGACATACCTATTAGGGGTTATTATCCACATCATTATTGCTTTGTCCTTAACTATTATTAGTAAAAAATCATCCACCCTTACGTTAAATTATCTTGTTTATATTCTGGTTTTCTCGGCTTCAGCTATTTTATATTCGAATGGATTAATTCCTCTTAACTCACAATACGTCATGTTAATATCTCCCGCATTTTTATCGGGTGTTATCATTGATAATATTTTAGCTTCATCCTCTTACAGCCCTACATGGCTCTTAGTAGCTTCTGTAACGCTTCAATTTGTTTACGGTTTTATTCTTGTATGGTTTGTTATTCGTCCTTATTTTAAATCCTACTTAATCGCTTCAATGAATCCTCGTTAATAAGTACTAAATCACTAATTGTTTTTTCGATACGTTTGTCATTTTGTTTATAGAGTAATATTTTTCTTGATGTCTTTATTTATGCGGTGATTTGATGATAAAATTTGATGAAAAAACTAAGCAATTCCATCTTTCTGGTAATCATTTTAGTTATATAATGCGTGTCCTTCCAACAGGACATTTTTCTCATGTTTATTATGGTCCACATATAAACTCAGTAGAAGACTCATCAATTCTGACTTCAAAACATAATATTGAAGTTGGATCTCAAGTAATATATGATCAAAACGATCGAACTTTTAATTTAAATCTCGCTCAACTTGAATTATCAACTTATGGTAAGGGCGATTTTCGTGACCCCATGTTTCATTTTCGTTTGCCGGACGGATCAAGAATAACAGATTTTCATTATGTTGGACACGAAATTTTGAATGAAAAACCATCTTTTGAAGAAATGCCAGAAACATTTGGCAAAGAGGATGATTGTCAGTCTTTAATGGTAACATTGTATGATGAAATAGCCAAAATTCAGATAGATCTTTACTATTCTGTTTTTGATAAGATTGATATATTGACAAGACGAGCTGTCATTACCAACAAAAATGATGAGAAAATCATGATAGAAAAAGCCCTTAGTGTCCAAGTTGATTTTGATGAACACGCTTTTGATATGATGACACTTGATGGTGCTTGGATTCGCGAAAGACATATCCACCACCGGGATTTAACTTATGGAATTGTTAAAATCGATAGTAAACGTGGTGTCTCATCCTCAGATCACAATCCCTTTGTCGGTCTCATTCGAAAAAACACGAATGAAGAACAGGGGGAATGTTATGGCTTTTCTCTTATATACAGCGGAAATTTTGAAGCATCCTCTGAAGTCAACCCTCATGGAATGTTACGGTTTATGATGGGTATCAATTCATTTGATTTTTATTGGAATTTAGGCTCAAATCAATCATTTGTTACGCCAGAAGCAGTATTAACCTATTCTAATCAAGGACTATCAAAACTCAGCCAAAATTTTCACGAGCTTGTCAATAAGCACATTGTTTCCCCGAATTGGCAAGGTAAAGAAAGACCGATTCTAATTAACAACTGGGAAGCAACCTATTTTGATTTTAATGAAAAGAAACTTTTAAAACTAGCAAAAAAAGCGAAGAGTCTCGGCATCGAGCTCTTTGTTTTAGATGATGGCTGGTTTGGAAAACGAAATAATGATCAATCTTCATTAGGAGATTGGTTTGTTAACACAAAAAAACTGCCTTCAGGCATTAGCGGCCTTGCTCAAAAGATTAACAAAATTGGATTAGATTTTGGTATTTGGGTAGAACCTGAAATGGTGAATCCTGACAGTGAACTATACCGCCTTCATCCAGAATGGGCTATTACTCACCCTTTAAGAAACGCTAGTTTAGGCAGAAATCAACTCGTCCTTGATTTATCAAGAGAAGATGTTAGAAGTTATCTATTCAAAGTTTTATCTGATTTGTTTGAGAATGCAAATATCAACTATTGCAAATGGGATATGAACCGAAGCTTTTCTGATATTTTTAGCCAAAACTTAAGTTCTGAAAATCAAGGAGAATTATCTCATCGCTATGTTTTAGGACTGTATCAATTATTATCTGATTTAACAAAAAAATTTCCTCACATTTTATTTGAATCTTGCGCAAGTGGGGGAAATCGGTTTGATTTAGGGATGTTATACTATATGCCTCAAACATGGACTTCTGATAACACCGATGGCATTGAGAGAATCAAAATTCAATATGGAACATCGATGGTATATCCTCCTTCAACCATGGGGGCACATGTGAGTCATTCTCCGAACGCTCAAACCTTGCGTAACACTCCCATCGAAACAAGGTTTAATACCGCTGCTTTTGGGCTTTTAGGTTATGAATTAGATTTAACGAAATTATCAATTTTTGAATTGAAATGTATTAAAAATCAAATTGCTTATTACAAAGAACATCGTCAATTATTCCAATTTGGAACGCTTTATCGAAATCAAAACCCTTATGAGTCCAATCAATGTCGTTGGATGATGATAAATGATGAACAAAACGAAGGTCTTGTAGGGATTTATCAATTTTTATCTGAACCCAATGGATCAACCGAGAAAATTAAAATTAAGGGGCTTGAATCACAAGGCATTTATCAAATAAAAAATCGTTCGCAATTTATGAATCTAAAACTGTTCGGTGATTTAATAAAACATGCTTTACCCATCAAAATATCAGCGAATAGCGCACTTTTTAATTTCCTTTCTAATCGCTATATGATGCCCATTGAAGTAGATAATCTAAGTATCCCTGGAGATGTTTTACTTGCGAATGGATTCATCCCGAAACAACCGTTTATTGGAACTGGCTATAATGCTGAAATCCGCCTAATGGGGGATTTCGGATCGAGAATATATCACATAAAAAGAAAGGAAAATGAGCAATGAGAAAAGACATTGGTTTAAATTATGAATGGTTTTACAAACCTGATTATCATGAGGATTATCTTAAAAACGACGCTTCTTTAGAAGGTTTTAATCAAGTCATGATTCCTCATACGAATATGGAACTTCCTTATAATAATTTTAACGAGAAAGACTATCAATTCATATCTTCTTATAAGAAAGTTCTTCAAATTCCTGAAGAGGCAAAGGGCAACCGGTTATTCCTCAATTTTGGGGCGGTTATGACAACTGCTGAAGTCTATCTCAATGAACAAAAAATAGCTTTTCATGAAGGTGGATTTACCCCTTTCGATGTTGAGATTACTGATCTTGTCGCATACGACACACCTAACCATTTATTTGTTAAAGTCGATTCTCATGAAATCAAAGATATTCCGCCATTTGGTAACGTCGTTGATTATCTTTGCTACGGCGGTATATACCGTGAAGTTTCATTAAAAATAAGACCTAAACTCTATATTGAACATATTCATATTAGAACTTTGGAAGCCCCTTCTTTAGCCGAAGATTCAATGGTTATAGATGTTGATTTAACATTAAGTGATGACAAATTAGATGATTACTCAATTGAAGTTAATATCTATGACGGAAGTAAGAAAGTATTATCAAATACGGTTCATGCTAATTTTGGTAAAACGCATCGTTTTCAAGGACAAGTTGATGAAATTGCTCGTTGGGATATTGAAAATCCAAAACTATATCAGTTTGAAGCCATCCTAAAAATTAAAGACGTAGAATTAGATAAAATTACGTCTCGTTTTGGATTTAGAACCGCTGAATTTACCACAGAAGGATTTGTATTAAATAACCGAAAAATAAAATTAATCGGCCTAAATCGTCATCAAAGTTATCCTTATGTTGGCTATGCCATGCCAAAACGGATTCAGGAGAAAGACGCTGAAATTCTTAAGAATGAATTAGGCTGTAATATTGTCAGAACATCGCATTATATGCAAAGCGACCATTTCTTAAACCGTTGTGATGAACTAGGTTTGCTTGTATTAGAAGAAATCCCTGGCTGGCAATATATTGGCAATGAGCATTTTAAAGAATTGACTTATCAAAACTTAACCGTGATGATTAACCATCATTTTAATCATCCGTCCATCGTTTTATGGGGCGTTAGAATCAATGAATCGCCCGATGACCATGAATTTTACACAAGAACGAATGAAATTGCACGATCAATCGATGATTTTCATCAATTAGGGGGAATCCGCAATTTCAAAAAGAGTGAATTTATTGAAGATGTCTACACCTATAATGATTTTTCTCATACCGGTAATAACCCTGGTTTAACGAAACCCAGAACCGTTATTGGAAAGCTAGCACCTTATTTAGTCACTGAAAACAATGGTCACATATTCCCAACTAAAAAATTCGATCATGATGAAAATAGAAGAGCTCACGCACTCCGTCATTTAGCGGTTCTTGACGCTAACTTTAAAAACGATTTAATCAGTGGTACGATTGGTTGGTGCATGAACGATTATAATACCCATGTCGAATTTGGCAGTGGCGACCGGATTTGTTACCATGGGGTATTAGATATGTTTAGAATACCAAAATACGCTGCGAGCGTATTTGCTTCGCAACAATCTAAAAAACCCGTCTTAACCGTCGCTACGAATCTAACTATGGGAGACCATGCACAATCAATGGTCCCACCGACGGTTATTTTCACGAACTGCGATTATGTTAAAGTGTACCGAAATGGCCGTTTTATCGATGATTTTTATTCTGCTTGGGATACGTATAAATATGTTCCTTTTGCTCCTGTCATCGTCGATGATTATATCGGGAATTTAATTTTTGAAGATGAAAAGAAATACAAGAAACCAACCCTAAAACGCATTAAGAAAGTTTTAAATACCGTCAGTTCTTCGAATCCATGGACGAAACTGGCCAATGGTATTCGGATGTTTGATTTAAGAGTGTTCCACGGCATTACAATGGCTGAAGCCATGGACTTTTATGGAAGATATATCGGCGATTGGGGAAAAGAAGGCGGCAGTTATCTTTTTGAAGGCTACATCAATGATGAATGTGTTATCTCCGTTAAGAAAGGCGCAAACCAAGAGGTTCTTTTAGAAGTTAAAGTAGATGATACGTTATTAAAACATCAAGAGACGTATGACGCTACGCGAATTGTTGTTAAGAAGATTGATGAAAATGGCAATGATTTAGTCTATGCTAATGATGTCATTTCAATTGATACGACAGAGCATCTTGAAGTTATCGGCCCCAAAGTTGTTTCCCTCATTGGGGGGTCCATCGGTGTTTATGTTAAAACGACCGGTATCTTAGGAAAAGCGCAAGTCACTATCTCATCGGATCATCACGAACCAATGATTATTGAAATTACGGTTGAATAAATTAAAAGGGGATGCCTTATAATTTTAAGGCAGCCTCTATTTTATTAGAAGAAGAGGATACTATGACACTGATTAAAAAACAATCTTTAGGTGAGGAAATTGCCAACGCAGTCTCACATGGTATAGGCGCTTTAGCTGGGATTGCTGGGCTGGTTTTATTACTCGTAAAAAGCGATTCGTTCGCAGAAGTCGCTTCATCGATAATCTTTGGATTTGGAATGATTTTACTTTATACGATGTCGACGTTATATCATTCATTTAGAAATGGTTCAACCGTTAAAAATGTCTTTCAACGATTTGATCATATCTCAATTTATGCCCTGATTGGGGGGACCTTCGCTCCTATATTCATTCTTGTCATCGATAAACCACTCGGATGGATATTACTTGGTATTCAATGGGCTTTAATTATTTTAGGAATGGTTTTCAAAGCAGTGATGATTCATAAATTTGCTTGGATTCATCTTGTTTTGTTCTTGGTCATTGGCTGGAGTGGATTAACATTAGTTGGTCCTTTATATGATGTTTCTATCAATGCGTTTTATTGTATTTTATTCGGTGGAATCGCGTATACCATTGGCGTATTATTTTATGCATTTCACTGGTTCAAATATTCGCATTTTGTCTGGCATATCTTCGTGTTTTTAGGGACGTTATTCCATTTTATTGCGGTCTATTTTTACTTATTTTAATATACAAAACGCCTTGCAGGTCTGTGCAAGGCGTTTTTTCTATTCTAGAATTCCTCGGTTATATAAAAACATATAAACGATATCATTCGGTACTGCGAAAGATTGCTCGTCGGTAGTAGAAGACCCCCAGGTATTCACTCCTAAGAAATTCCCATCGATATCAGTCAATGCACCACCACTTGATCCTTCATGAATCATGGCATTATGATAAATGACTTTAAAGGATGCATTCGCAATTGATTCCATACTCAGAAATTCACCAAAAGTAACATTATTTACAACGGATAAAGGATTTCCAACCGCTAAAACGAGTTCTCCAGGATTAAATTTTTTAAAGATTCGCGTCGTTAAATCCATGATTTCGATATCATCATCTATTCCCTTTGGTACTTTTAAGACCGCTAAATCAAGATCTTCATCATATGCGATCAAGGTTGCGGCGATGGGTTCATCTTGATCAAACAAAGTCACTTCATAGGTTGCTAGTTTGTCTTTATCGTCAATGACGTGTTGATTCGTTAAAATATAATAATGGGTCTCATCAGCTTTAAATAATATGCCTGATCCATTCATCGTCGAATCGATGACGGTCGAATAAGGAAAGAAGGAACTATAATGATAAATACTCGCAACGACCTGAACATTCGATTTGCGAATTTTATTACGAGTCGCAAGTAAAATATCATTGTATTCATCAATATCTGTTAGGTTATAAGTTTCTGATGCAAAGGATGCATAACTGGCATATTGATTTGTTTCAATGGTCATAGTTCCATTAGAAATGGTTGGCAACGTCGTCGTTAACGCGGTTTGCGTATTCGTGGTAAAATCAAAATCGATATCCCACCACATACAACCATTTAAGAACATAAATAAAATCATCGTCACGAGCATCAATAGTTTTCTTTTCATCGTGTTTCACCCCATATGGATGCAATATATGCATTATTATATAAAAATATTTATATTTTTTATAAAAAAGACAGTATTATTATTGCTATATCAATTAAATATAATATAATGAAATTATATCACATTTCCTCATATTAGGAGGCAACCAAATGCCGGCAAATCTTGATTTTCCTTTATATTTGAATATATCTTTATATTCTATTCTCGCCTTAGGCGCTTTGATCGGATTTATGCGAGGTTTTAAAAAGTCCTTATTCTCATTTATCACAACATTTATATTCTATGTTGTGTTTTTCTTAACGGTCAATCTCGCCGTTAATTATTTGTGGACCTTAAGTCTACCGCAACTCAGTCAATTATTTGCACTAGTTAGTCCAGAACTAGCAAGTGCAACATCCTTTAGTGAAGCTGCGCCTTTAGCCCTAGAGTATTTTGCAGGGGCAGAATATGCTTCGGTCACAACCAACGCTAATTTCTTAGAACTAGCCACAGGACTTGGTATATTTGCTTTAAAATTAGTTTATACTCTTATTTATTTTACCATATTCTTCATTATCTATAAATTGCTTTGCCTCATTATTCGCGCCATAATTTTTGGTGGAAGTAAAAAGAATGATAAATATGTATCAAAAAACCGAGGCCTTGGACTATTATTTGGCATTTTAGAAGGTGCTATCGCCCTCTATGTAACATTAATCATATTTGGTGGCGTGATGTCAATTACGGAGTCCTTAGTGAATCTAGCTCCAGTAGAAGATACACAAGAAGTCGTATTAGAATTTCCAAGACAACATCTTTATGAAGCTTCTTACACGGTTTTAGCTGATTCAGTCATTCCGAGTATTCCACCTGAAATTTCTGGTATGATTGAAGAACTAAAAACATTTACAGATGCCTATAATTCGAATTTATTGGTTTCATTTTCAAATCAGTTGACCATGACTGATGAATTTGAAGTAGAAACGCCATTAAATTTATATTTATTTGATGAAGTATTATCCTTTGATTATAATGAAAATCAAGTATCAATCCGAAAAGAATTATCAACATTTGCGACAATCGGAGCTTATGTCCTTAATATGGAATACGTTGAAACCAATGATATCACGGATATCACTGGTGATAATGTAAGAGATATTTTTGAACTTATATCACATTCTGATTTAGTTGTTTCCATTTTACCGCTAGGCATAGAAATAGGGTCGATTTATTTAGAAGTACCTTTAACAGTACCAACAGAAGAACTCTATGAGATTGATTGGCAAGACGAACTAACCCAATTAGGAGGAATCGCAGCCACTGCTTTTGATATTGTTTCTCAAATTGGTCTTCTTGAAGGGGATCCTAATTTTGAAGAAATTGATATTGACGGCGATACAATGCGTGATTTATTCGGCGCATTAGGCGATAGTCAACTAATTACTTTAGCAGCTTATGTCGCTATCGAACCGTTGTTAGAAAATGTTGGTGGTACCGTTCAAGCAGTTATGACGTTACCTTCAGGAGTCAATTGGGAAGATATCGATTGGAAAAATGAATTTACCGGTCTTGGGGCTATCTTAGGCGCTGTATTGGATACTGGAATTACTTATCAGCAAGCCACCTCAGGGGATTATCAAGTTATTTTAAATGCGGTAGCTCAAATTGATTTCACGGTATTATTACAATCAAAAATCGTATGTTACTCTTTAGTCAATGTTTTATCAGGTGCCGCTGGCATTGAAGGACTCGACATGATTGTTGTCCCAGATGGTATCGAATGGCTCATCTATGATGAAGATGGTGTCACGATTATCGGCGGTGAATTACAATATATTTTAGAGGCATTATCAGCGATGACCTCCGTCCTCGGTGAAATTGATTTTGAAAATCTATCACCGGCTGTTTTGTCTGAATTATCTGATGAATCGATTGATACAATCTTTGAATCAAGAGTATTGGTCGCTTCTTTATCTTCCGTATTATTAGGAATTGAGTTAGGCGATTTTGAACTGATTGTGCCATTTAACGCTGTCGATGAAGATTACTATATCTTAAAAGATGAAATGAAATCAATGTTAAAAGCGGTTAAACTCATCATGGAATTACCAGAATGTGATGAAGAGACTGAAGATTGTACTAACCTTGAACCGGATTATTTAGCGAATGCGTTGTCCTTAACTGACTCTGAAATTGATACGTTACTCGCTTCAAACATCCTTAAAGCAACTGTTGGAAACCTTATTACGGATATGAATCAAGATCCTTTAGTGATACCTAACAGTGTTCTTGAAGGCGTCCAAATTGCCTTCCCGGAAATTCGTAGAGAAGAGACAATCAATATCATTTCCGGAGATGAGATCAAGAAAGTCATCCAAGCCGTCATGGTCTTTGAAATTACTGATTTTGAAAATATGACTATTGATGCTTCCATCATCTCAAAACTTGAAGGTGCAGATACGCCTGGTGTCATCGATGAAGCAAAACTCACAAAAATATTCGCTTCAGGCGTCATTCATGCGACCATTTCAGATATTATTTTAGAATTGATGAATACCGATGAACCATTTATCACCGTGCCCTATTTTGAAGAAGATGGTGTCACAGAAGTAAGATACACAGAAGATACCCTTAATTATATTAGTGTTGATGAATTAAAAGCGGTTTTAAGAGCGTTGCATTCCGTTAATATTACTGATTTTGAAAACGTTGAAGCATCCCTCGACATCAACGCAATTTTAGAAAATGTCGATTTATTACTAGAATCGGCTGTTTTGCAAGCAACAATCTCTAAACAATTACTTGATATGTCAGACACCATCGTTGTTCCAGAAACTTATTTTGGTGATGTTGCGATTCAAATTGAAGTAGGAGAAGTTGCAGAATTAACGAATACCACCTATATTTCAAGTGATGAACTTGAAAATATTTTTGATGCGTTATCAGTCTTAAATATTGTGGATATTAACTCCATTCAAATGGATGCATCAATCATTAGCAATTTAGAAGATACAGACGATGAAGATGAAGATTTAATCCTTGAAGAAATATCACAAAGTAAAATCGACACCTTATTTGGATCTGCGATTATCCATGCGACACTCTCAGATGTATTACTTGAACTTATGTCTGGTGATAGTGCTTATGTCGTTGTTCCACATTATGGTCTCGATGAACTCAATGTTGAATTTGAGATTTTACAAACCTATGATGCCATTGACTATATCGCAATTACAGAACTTTCATCGGCCTTAAAAGCATTGTATTCCCTTGATATCACTGATTTTGATACCATTGAAACTGCCATTACATTGGATGTTATATTGAATAACATTGACGAATTATTAGATTCATCTATTTTACACGCGACAGTATCTAAACAATTGCTAGATATGAATAATGATGCTGTTATAATTCCGGTAACAAGTTTAGACGATGATCCAATTCAAGTTGAAACCGGTGATGTTTTATTACTGACAAATACAACCTATATTACGCGTGATGAATTACGTAGTATCTTTGATGCACTCGATATTTTAGGTATTTCTGATATTAATGCTGTCACATTTGATGCAACGATTATCAATAATTTAGCCGATACACTTGATGAAGATGAAGACTTAATCACCGATGAACTATCAGATGCGAAATTAGCGACATTATTTAGTTCTTCAATTATACACGCAACCATCTCTGATATGTTATTTGATCTAGAGAACGCTGATGATCCTTATGTTACTGTTCCAGCATTTGGTCTCGATGAAATGAATGTTGAAATTTCGATTAAAGAAACAGCGTACAGCATTGATTATGTAGCCATTTTTGAACTTGAGGCGGTATTAAAAGCATTGTATGCCCTTGATATCTCTGATTTTGACACGATGGAAGATGCAATAACCTTACAAGTGATTCTTGATAATGTTGATGTTTTACTTGAATCATCGATTTTACATTCTACTGTATCTAAACAATTGCTCGATATGAACAATGATTCCGTCATTATTCCTGTCACAAGTATAGATGATGAACCTATTCAAATTGAAACCGGTGACGTTTTAGAACTTACTAATACAACCTACATCACTAGAAATGAACTTCGAAATATCTTTGATGCGCTTGAAATATTAGCTGTTACCGATATTAATAATGTTACATTCGACGCAACGATTATCAATAATTTAGCAGATACTGACGATGATGATTTAGACTTAATTACTGATGAATTATCAGACGATAAATTAGCAGTATTGTTTAGTTCTTCAATGATTCACGCAACAATTTCAGATATGCTTATTGATCTTACTTCAGGAGATGAGCCTTTTGTTGTGGTGCCAGAATATGGAATTGATGAACTCCATGAACTATTCTTAATCCAAGAAACAGCTTACACCATTGATTACGTGATAACTTCAGAACTTGAAGCGGTCTTAAAAGCACTATATGCTCTTGATATCGATAATTTCGATACCATTGAAGACGAATTGACTCTTGATGTTATCTTAGCGAATATCGATGTTTTACTCGATTCATCCATCCTTCATGCGACTGTGTCAAATCAAATTTTGACAATTGAAGCTGAAATGATTATCGTTCCAGAAACATATGGAACTGGATTATCTGAACTTGATATTAGAATATTAGCAAGCGATACAGAATATATTGACCAAAATGAACTTAGATCTTTATTCCATGCGCTTGAAGTGTTAGGTTTTACAGATTTCTCAGTTAGTTTTGATGCTTCAATTATTAATCAATTAGAAGATACGGATGACGATGATGACGATTTAGATATTACAGAAATCAGTACCATAAAACTTAACGCATTATTTGATTCGGCGATTATTCACGCATCTTTCTCAAAAATGTTCTTTGATGAAACCGTCGCTGAAGGAGAAGAAGCTGTGGTCGTTGTTCCTGAGCAAGACTATGATTTATTAACTATAACTTATACAGAAACAAATTATGATTATATCCAAGTTTCCGAATTAAAAAACACGATAATTGCATTACATGCGCTAAATATTACTGATTTTAATGCAGTCGATGCACTTGACATGGATACGATTATTACAAATCTTGATACATTGCTTGCCTCCGCAATCATGCATGCGACGATTTCAAATCAAATCATTAGTATGACTGATGATGGATATTTGATTGTTCCTTATTTTGCTTCTGATGATATTACAACTATTCGTAAAACGGTTTTAAATGCTGAATACATTAATAAGGATGAATTATCAATATTATTTGAATCGATGCAGATGTTAGGCGTCACAGGTGATTTATCTGCGTTTAGTGGTAGTTTGGATTATTCACCATTCTTTGATGAGACTCAAAGAACATACATTCTAGGATCCTCAATTATGCATGTTATGATTTCTGACACATTGATTACCTTAGATCCAACGATTTTGACCGTTCCTTTCTATAATGAAATTGGGACAAATGATTTAAATAGAGTAATCCTTGTTGTTGGAGAAATCGGATACTTCAATGAATATGTCGTTACAAATGAAATTAACTCACTATTTGAAGCCCTTGATACTTTAGGAATCAGCGGTGACATTGAAGATTTCGATGGAACAATTAATTTAGCTGCATTATTTGACGAGACTGAAAGAGATACAATTTTAGCTTCTTCTATCATGCAACTTCGAATTTCAAAAGAATTGTTTGATTTAGGAACTTCAGTACTCTCAGTTCCTTATTATCAAGAAGACAATATTTTAGAAGTTAGAAGAACAGTAGGTTCAGGTTTTGAAGCCAATGAATATGTTTTATTAAATGAACTGAATGCGCTTTTTGATGCTTTACCAATTCTTGGTGTAACAGAAGATATTCAAGGTTTTGATGGTGAAGTTTCGTTAACTCCTCTTTATGATGAAACTCAACGTTCAATCGTTTTATCATCATCTATTTTACAAGGTAGAATATCAAAAGAATTAATTGATTTAGGCTCTGAAATACTTGTTGTTCCTTATACAGCAGCAGATGATACCACAGAAATTCGGTTATTAACAAACGGAACTCTCTATACAACAGAGTATGTACTAAAACAAGAATTAGGGTACATGTTTGAAGCGTTAGAGTTATTAGGGATTTCATCTGATATTCAAACATTTACTGGTTTAGATACTTTAAATCCTCTATATAATCCTGTTACCCGCGCTTCTATTCTTGATTCTTCGATTGTTCATGCAAAAATCACTGACGAATTAATTAAACTTAATGATTCAGTATTAGCAATACCGTATGTAGCTGAAGATGATGTAACATTAGTTCGTCAAACAGTCGGTACGTTAGGCTATGAAAACGAATATATCGTTGAAAATGAATTAAATTATTTATTTACAGCCATTGATCTACTTAATACCGAAGATGTTAACTTACTTGATCCAGCTTTCACCGGTGATTTTGATTTATCGCCTCTATTTGATGAAACCGAAAGAAATACAATATTAGATTCATCAATTATTCATGGTAAAATATCAGAAGAACTAATGGCACTTGGAACAAGTATTCTTGAAATCCCCTATGGAAAAGAAGATTTCGAACTGTCGGATTTAAGCACTTACGTTGTTAAAACTGTCGGTGAAGTTACGAAAGAAACGACTTATGTTGTTCAATCAGAATTGGGTTACATGTTTGATGGCTTAGCATTACTCGGATTTACGGGTGACGTACTTGCTTTTGATGGTGACATTAACTTATCTGCTTTTTATGATCCTTTACAAAGAGACACCATCTTATTATCAAGTATTTTACAAGCCAAAATTTCAAAAGAAATGTTTAATCTTGGGGATGATGTTATGGTTGTTCCTCAAACTGATATTGACGGATCACCGATAAAATTAAATGCTGGACCTCTTGGACATAAAACCGACTATATTATTAAAACCGAAATTAGCAATTTGTTTGATGCGATGGGCGTTTTAGGATTATCAGGTGATACGAATTTCGGTGGCTCAACCGATGTCAATCTCCTCAATGTTTCTACGCTAGAAAATCAAACTACATTGTTAAACTCAGCCTCAATGCATGCGACAATATCAAGCATTGTCATAAAACTAGATGAAGTTGACAATATTTTAATTGTTCCAACCTATACAGAATTAGGTGAAACCGAACCTAATAGAATTAAGAAGACAGTCTCATTAACCGAGTTTATTGTCAAGACTGAAGTTCATCACTTAATTGATGCTTTAAATGCAATGGGTTACTCAAATCTTGGTATATCAGGAAGTATTGATTCCTCTAAATTCTTTAGTGATCCAGACACCATTTTGTTATCATCATCGATTCAAGCAACATTCTCTGATAAACTAATTAATGATACTCTTGGAGAATTGATTATCCCTGATACTAATATTGATACTTTAGAAGTCGTACGAATCATTCAAACTGATGTCACTTATATCGAGCTTGATGAAATGAAAGCCCTAATTCACGCTCTAGACATCTTGGGTTTGACCGACTTTACAACAATGGACTTTACCCCAGCTTCTATCTTCAGTGCTGATTTCGATGAATTGTTACTCTCTGTTTCAATGCAAGCGACGATATCTAAAAATATCTTATCAGGTGCTTTAGATCAAACCGCTCCTGCAGGTTCAGGTAGTCTCATTGTTCCAGACTACTTTAGAGAAGCAATCTTAGTTGCTACCATTGCTGATGAACAAATCGAAAAAGTTGAACTCAAAGCGTTGCTCACCGCATTAGAAACTTTAGGAATCTCAGACTTCGGCGGTTCAATGAATGCTTCAACTGTAACGACGATGACCGATGCTAATTTAACGACTATGTTGTTATCTGGTTCAATGCATGTCACCATGGATAACATGTTGAAAGGCAATCCTAATATTGTCGTTCCTAACAAAGCATATGTAGGTGGTAACTTAACGACATCATTGTATGACATCACCGGATTGATTCAAGCGAATGAAATCAAGTACTTCATTTTAGCTGCTAGTACGATTCCAGGTGCTGACTTCACGAACGTTGACTTTAGTTATAATGCTATCGAAGGATTAACACCAGCAGAACAAACTACTGTCTTGACTTCAATGATTGTTAGAAACATGGTTACTCCAGATTTAGTTTCAGCTGTCAATGCTTATAATACTCCAGTATTTGTTCCGGGAAGACCAGATCCAAAATTGTATGATCCAATCCCAGACTCATTCTATGAGGATAATGATAATACAACCTTCTTAACCTCAGCCGCAATCCTAACCCTCATCGATTACTTGCCAGCTTAATTATTTACATTTTCATTAAGGATGTCTCATATGAGACGTCCTTTTTGCTTTATTTTAATAAAATATATCAATTTTTATCATATATATGCAAATTCCCCATTCAAATCAATTGATATCTCGTATATTTAATATATAATAAAAATTAGACAATGAATTATTTCATTGTACAGAAACGGGGGTTTAGACTTATGCCTGAATCATTAAGCTATGTTATGATTTTCAATTTGTTGTTTTACGGTATTCTTGGTCTTGCCGTCCTCGGCGGTTTTTTACGGGGTTTCAAAAAAACCTTATTCAATTTTATCTTAATGGCAGTATTTTATCTTGTTTTCTTTTTAACCATTGAATCTGTTTCCACGGCGTTATGGAGTATGACTATTCCACAACTAGGAACTGGACTTGGTTTTATTGATTCTTCTTTATCTAGCTATACATCATTTGAAGAAGCATTTAATCCTTTAATGGTTGCTCTACTTAATATTGATTTATCAACGGCAGACGCAGCGATGTCTGAATTCATCTTAGGCATGGGCATGTTCGTGGTTAAAATTGCTTACACGATTATATATTTCACCGTAGGACTAGTGTTATGGAAAATCGTTGGATTTATTCTACGTTTAATCTTTATTCATAACAAAAAAGGCGAAAATAAAAATCGTTTATTTGGCGCAATCTTTGGGTTTGCCAATGGTGCTTTAGCAGTCGCCGTCTTGTTAATCATGATGGGTGGATTCATGAGTGTAGTTGAAAGTATTTCAAACGTGCTTCCAGAAGACTTTGATCCTACAAACCTCAGCTTAGAACCTGACCGTCATCAACTATATGAAGCGTCTTATTCAGTTATTGATTTAGCTGAAACAGGAGACTATACTCCTGCTGATTTAGTTGAAATCGTCGATGCTTACAATGGTAATTTAATCGTATCCATCGCTAACTCTATTACGATGGAAGATTCATATGGACAAGAAACACCGTTTAATTTGGTTTTATTTGATAAAGTTGTTTCGTTTACCTATAACGATGAACAAGTCTCAATTCGTCAAGAATTGAAAGTTGTTTCTGTCATTATGGCAAGCGTTTTTGAGGCGTTAGACGAAGCGGGTGTAGCGGTTACGGATTTATCGGGTGAAGATATGGGCGTCATTTTAAGCGCTGCAGCTTCAGTCGATTTAACGATGTTACTGGATTCTAAACTCATCTCCAATGCCTTGGTTTATATTTTGTCAGGCGATGCAGGCATCGAAATCTCTGATATGTTAGTTATCCCAGATGATATCGTTTGGTTTGACGTATTAGACGATGAAGGCGAAATTGTGACGAACGGTGAATTACGAAACATCTTATTAGCCCTCAATGCCATCGTTGATGTTGCAGGAATGATTGATTTCACAAACCTTGATTTAAATGTGATTTCAGCCTTAACAGATGATACCATTGATACCATTTTCAATTCTAATGTTTTAGTCGCGACTGTTTCAAATTTACTTCTCACACAAGATTTCGGTGACACTGAAGTGGTTATTCCTGATTCGGTCTTTGATGAAAACGGCTATCTTTATAAAACTGAACTGAAAGCAATGGCGAATGCTGTTAGACTAGTAGTTAGCGAAACCCTAACTGGCTCAGAATTTGATTTTACTGCTGCGCTCACATTATCACCTACACAAATTGATACTTTGTTTGAAAGTGAAATATTATCCGCAACTATTGGCAAATATCTTTATTCAATGAGTGCTGATCCGTTAATTATTCCAGCTACCGTGGTTGAAGAAGTAGAAACTTCGAATGGAACTATCTTGCACACAGTCGTCACAACCGTTGAAATGAAGGCAGTCTTCAATGCTTTAGCAATTATTGGTTTTGAAGATTTTGATACCATGGCATTTGATGCGACATTGATTGAAAACTTTGAATCAACTGAAACGCCTGGTACTTTAGATGACGATAAACTAGATACATTATTTGAGAGCGGAATCTTACATGCTACATTTTCTAAAATGTTACTTGATTTAACCAGTGGCGTTGACGCCGTTGTTTCAATTCCTTATTTTGATAGTGAAAATAATGAGGTTAGAGAAACGGTTGGTACAATCGAATATATCTCTACAGATGAACTAAAAGCAACTCTAAAAGCAATTTATGCTTTAGGGTTTGATGATTTTGACAGTTTGGGAACACTAGATCCTAGTTTGTTATTTGATAATATTGATGTCATTTTAGAATCTGCGACATTACATGCGACGATTTCTGAAACTTTATTTGATTTAGGCAGTGGCGTATTAGAAATTCCAACCCTTGATTTTGACAACGTTTCAACGGTTGTTACTGTTGGCTCGGGTTCGACACTTACAACTTATTTAATCAAAGATGAAATAACCGGTATTATCGATGGATTGAACGTTTTAGGAATTAATGATATTGAAGGTTTTGGCGGGTCTATTTCATTAGCGAATATCGTTACTGAAACTGATCAAGACAAGCTATTATCATCTGCATCACTTCATTATACTGTTTCTAAAACCTTACTTGATTTGGGCGACAGTGTTTTAATCGTTCCAGAATATACAGAAGATGGCATCGCAGAAATCAACCGCATTACTAAAACGGTTGGTACTTACGATTATGTCTCAAAAACTGAATTAAAGGCTTTAATCAATGCCTTTAAGACGATGGGCTTTACAAACCTTGAATCATTCGGCGCAGAAATTGAATCAGAAGCATTCTTTACAAATGCGGCAGAGTTAATTGAAAGTGCTTCAATTCAAGCTACCTTATCTGATAAAATGTTGAATGGAACCGGTGGAAACTTGGTTGTCCCTGATTCGGTTAGAACAACAGTTGGATTAGTTACCTATGTTGATTCTACTGAAATCTTAGCCTTAATGGATAGCCTTGATTTAATTGGTCTAAATGATTTTACGGCACTTAGTTTCAATCCTTCCAATTTGTTTGGAGTGGATTATGACGTTTTATTCGCTTCATCATCGATGCAAGCAACCGTTTCAAAACCAGTATTAGACGCTGCATTAGATGAAACTGCTGCGGTGGGAACCACTTCTTTAATTGTTCCAAATGCTTTAAGAGAATCAATTAATGTCAATACATTACCTGTTGATCAAATCGAACTTGATGAACTTAAAACCTTGTTAGAAGCTTTAGATGTCTTAGGTATTACTGATTTTACAACCGGTAACTTCGATGCGACAACAATTACTTCATTAACGGACCCACAATTAACAACGATGTTACTATCAGGTTCGATTCATGTGACCTTTGATAACATGCTTGATTCAAACCCCAATATCAGTGTTCCAGAACTCGCTGAAACTGACTTGCTATATTCAGTTAATAATCTTACTTTAGCGAATGAAATTAAATACTTCATTTTAGCAGCTGGTACGATAGGTGGATCTGATTTCACAAGTGTTGATTTTGATTACACCGCAATCATGGCTTTAAGTGATACGGAACAACAAACCATTCTAATTTCCATGATTGTCAGAAATATTCTAACGCCTGATTTAGAAACAGCAGTAACTGTTATGAATATCACTGCTGATCCTGATTACGTGGTAGATGCAGAAGATTATGAAAATAATGATATCTTAACGTTCTTTACATACTTAGACATCATTGAAATCTTGAAATTCTTAAACGATGAACCGTATATAGATTAATCACTTATTAAAGGAAGAGTATTTTCTCTTCCTTTTTTTTGCTTTCTATACTATAATAAAAAGGCACATTCTATGAAATGAGGATTAGACATGAAAAGACTATTAATATTCGTAGTAGCATTGAGCCTTACATTACTGATGACGGGCTGTGTTTTAAGCACTTCAACACTTTCTACGACACAAAGTACCACTTCATCGAGTAATACAGATTCATCTTCGACCACTACAACATTACCTTCAAGTAGTACAACAACTTCAACAATAACAACAACTACTCAAGATACCTCAACCGGTGGTACTGTGACAACAATTACTTATGACCGATACCAGACCTTTGAACTATATTCCATGAATGATTTCCATGGTGGTGCCTATTCGGATATCGAAACGTTATCAAAAATTGGTGAATTCTTAAAATACAAGAAAGAATCAACTAATCATACGTTAATTATCGCCAATGGTGATATTTTCCAAGGAACCGCTTTTTCTAATTATTATCATGGTCGTCCAATTATCGACATTTTTAATGAAATTGGATTTGATGCTTTCGTCATCGGAAACCACGAATTTGACTGGGGAATAGATGAAATAGCAAAATATAATGATGACAATTTAGATAATGGTGAAGCAGAATTTCCGTTCTTGGCAGCCAATATTTTATCGACATCAAATGATGAAGCTTTAGATTTTACTGAACCCTATACTGTTCATAACATAAATGGTGTCATTGTTGGCGTCATCGGTGTTATTGGCGACGTCATCAATTCCATCTCCGCATCTAGAGTAGAAGGATATTATTTCGACAATGTCTATGAAACAGTGAGACAATATGCTTATGAATTAAGAACTTCATTTGGTGCTGATATTGTAGTTGCTGCGATTCACGAGTATAACGCTTCTACAAATTCATCAATTGCTGCCTTAACAGGTGATTACCGTGTTGATGCCATTTTTAATGGCCATACACACCAAAATATGGAAGATATTATCTCTAGAAATGGTGCGCCTCTCCCTTATGCACAAGCGAGCAATAATTCATCTTCACTCCTCGCTAAAATCACATTGGTTTATGACCGAGTTAATCAAACAATTACGACAGCTTACGCAGAAACGTTATCTGAAAGTGATTTTTCATCTTCAGATCCTGCTGTTAATACCATCATCAACACCTATTCAACCGATCCAACTTATGTATCATTTATTAACGAAGAATTGGCATATATCCCATATTCAGATAAAAAATTATTAGCTAAGTGGGCAGCTTCAATCATTCGCGATTATGTAGATATCGATTTTGGATTTGTTAATTCAGGAGGATTTCGAGTACTTCCTTCGGGATCTCCGTTTACAATGGGTGATTTGGTACAATTATATCCCTTTGATAACTTTATAAAGACTTCACAACTTACAGGTGCACAACTCAATAATATGTGTTACGTAATAGAAAGTAACGATGTCGTCGCAGATGATACAGTGTCTTGCTCCAACGGCGTATTTAAACAAAATGGAGTTTCGGTTGTCTCATCACAACTGTATACTGTCGGAGCGGTCGATTACATTTTTGATAAGACAAACTATGGTTTCTTACAAGGATTAAATATCACACAAACCGAATATTTAATGCGAGATTTATTAGCTGATTACTTAAGAGAATCTAAAGAAGTTAACTCTTCAATTGTAGACAATAATTATTATTCAACTATTAGTTTTGTTTCTGATAACCCAATCTTCAATTTTGTATGTTCTACATATTATCAAGACATCTTCAAATCAATCGTATAATCAAAAAGGTTGGCTAAAATTAGCCAACCTTTTCATTTATTCAAGGGGATTGATATTGTAATTGTCAACGGAATATTTACCGTTATTGTGCTTTATGATGTTAATGGAACAATTAGATAAATAAGAAGTATAATTAAACTCACTGACCAAGTTAACCAAGACAGCTTTAATAACGTGTGAATGGGCGACAATCAAGATCTTTTTATCAGGATACCTTGTACAAAGTTCATTCAAAGCCGTAAAGATTCTTGTTTCGAGTTCTTCGTTTTTTTCCATATGAGGTATTTCGTCATTTAAGACTTTATGGGAGTACTCCGCATCGATTTTTTTACCGTCAAAATCGCCAAAATTTCTTTCGGTAAATCCAGAGTGTGTTAATACGAGTTTTTTCTCACTTAAGGTTTTACAGATTATTTTAGCTGTATCATACGCTCTTTTTAAGGGACTCGCTACGATCAAATCAAAATGTTCGTTATGATTCTTTAAATATAATCCGGTTTTTTCAGCTTGTTCAATTCCATTTTGATTGAGTGGGTTATCCATTCTTCCTTGGACGATAAAATTTTTATTCGCATCGGTTTCTCCGTGACGAATCATATAAATTACATTCATAAAAAATCACCTGGAAACAATTATACTATAAAGTAAAAAAAAATGATATAATAATGTTTACGAGGTGGTATTACAATGAGAATGGTCGATATAATCGAAAAAAAGCGTGATAATCATTTTTTAACCAAAGAAGAAGTTGACTTTGTTATTCAGGGTTACACCAAAGGAATCATCCCTGATTATCAAATTAGTGCACTGTTGATGGCCATATACTTTCAAGGAATGACCGATGAAGAAGCGGCTTTTTTAACCAATGCTATGCTTCATTCTGGCGATGTCATCGATTTATCAAAGGTCGAGGGCGTGAAAGTGGATAAACACTCAACTGGGGGTGTCGGTGACAAAACAACCCTTATTTTAGGCCCGTTAGTCGCTTCAGCTGGCGCAAAATTAGCGAAACTTTCTGGTAGAGGATTAGGACATACGGGCGGAACGCTCGATAAATTAGAATCCATTGAAGGGTGTTCCATCGCATTATCCGAAGAACAGTTTATCAAACAAGTCAACGACATCAATATCGCGGTTGCGGGTCAAACCGCTGAATTAGTTCCAGCCGATAAATTATTGTATGCATTAAGAGATGTAACGGGGACGGTTAACTCAATTCCTTTAATTGCGTCTTCCATCATGTCAAAAAAGCTTGCGAGTGGCGCAGACGTCATTTGTTTAGACGTTAAAATCGGTGATGGTGCCTTCATGAAAACAATTGAAGACGCAAGAACGTTGTCACAACTCATGGTTTCTATCGGAAACCGGATGGGAAAAACCGTTATTGCATTTATTACCGATATGGATCAACCTTTAGGGCTAGCTGTCGGGAACCGTTTAGAAGTCAAAGAAGCGATTGAGACATTATCGGGCCACGGACCTAAAGATTTAGAAACTTTGTGTGTTGAAATTGGTTCACATATGATTTTTAATGCAAAAAAAGCGAAATCTGTCGAAGAAGCAAGAATTATTGCTTATGATAACTTGCATAATGGAAAAGCCTTGGCGAAATGGAATGAATTTATCCATGCGCAAGGTGGACATATCGCTTCACTTGATGATTTTGTTAAAGTGAAAGAGATTATTCCGGTAAAAGCAAATCAAGCAGGGTATATTTCAAAAATTAAAGCCTTGCCTGTGGGACTTGCTTCCTGTAAACTTGGCGGTGGCAGAGAAACAAAAGAAGATATTATTGATCCAATGGTTGGTGTAGTATTAAAGAAGAAAATTGGCGATTATGTCAATGTAGGCGATACGCTATGTGAAGTATACGCTAATAAGATAGCATCCAATGAGATTTTAGAGGGTTTACTTGAAGCGTATGAAATTGTGACAGAAGTTGTTAAACCTGGCAAGATTATTTTAGAAACGATTCTCTAATTTCAAATAATATAAAATATCACTTCCTCAATCAAGGAAGTGATATTTATTTTAGTTATTTATGAGCCATTTTACGCTATTTTGAATAATTTTTTGATACTCTTTATTCTTGAGTGTTTCAATATTATGTCCCGGTGATAGATATACAACTTTTCCAGAGCCATAACCATGGCACCAACCGGCTGCGTATTTTGATTCTTCATAAGTATATTCTATGAAAACCTGGGTTTTAACAATGTTATCTAATACACATTGATAGGGTTCTTCTAAAGCACTAAACGGTTCGACATCTTGAACGATTTCATGGGCGTTTTGAATGGGTATGTAATCGAGCACACATTGTTCAGGATGCTTAATAAACCGTCCTCTTGCAAGTAATGCAAGTTCATCTCTCGCTTGTAAAGAAATGCCTTGGTGAATCATCAGTAACCCACCTCCATTGAAGACATACGTCAATAATCCAAAGGTTTGTGAGTCATTTAAAGGCACCCATTGATCAACTAATGATATACATCCATCATATTTGATGAGTTCGTTAATTTCAAAGTCGTTATAATTCGTTGTAACCGTGACATCATAGTCTTTTAATATTTTTATTAATAATTCATCAAAAGGATTCATTTTATGCCATTTGGCTTTTTCGTTATCACCAATAATTAATAGTTTCTTTTTCATGGGGACTCCTTAAAATTTAAGGCTATTGCCTTCATAATCAATATAAAGCGGATGTTCTTCAGGGGCATGATTGAGAGTATCAAGCATCGCGATAATTTTCTTAGCGGGTATGTCAGCTGTTAAGGGACCTTCATCATGGTATTTCCCTGATAACCATGATTTCATCCAACCAGGATGAATGATAATAACTTGACCCCCAATTTCTTTTAAATTATTATGCGTAATGGAAGAAAGCATATTCATAGCAGCCTTTGAAGAACAATAGGCAAACCATCCCTTTCGGTGACAATCCCCAATACTCCCTGCTTCAGAAGAGATGTTCATTACCCATTTTTTCTCACCATTTTTGAGTAATGAAAAGAGTTCATTGGTGACACGGATAGCCCCAATCGCATTGACGTTAATAACTTTTAACATTTCATCATAATTGAGTTCATCACCTAATACGCTCATATTATTTCCAGTGATGGCACTGTTATTGATAACAACTTCTAAAGAATGAGTCTTTTCTAAAATCTTATTTGCTGCCTTTTTTACAGATTCATCACTCGATACATCTAAATCAATGATTGTGAGTTGATCTGCATAACTTGATTTTAAATCTTCGAGTAATGTCCAGGTTTGTTGATATTTGCCTGCGAAGACATGATAGCCCTTCTTTAATAATTCTTTGACCATTTCTAATCCCAGTCCCCGGTCTGCGCCGGTGACACAAGCATATTTAATCATTCCTATTTTCCTCCACTTGAGTAATCACCTTATTATACAACGTATCGCACCCATTAACCATTTGAAATTCGAGTTTTTTACAATCAATAAGTTGTATAGATATTTATTAGGGTATCATTTGCCTATCATCTTAAATCGTGATATAATTAGACTAACTAAATAAGGGGAGCTCGGGGAACTGGGCTGAGAGTATAACTATTTTCCGTTATAGACCTTACCTGATCTGGATAATGCCAGCGTAGGATAACACTCTCTTTTGACACTTTGTCCCCTATTTTAGGGGACATTTTTATTAGGAGAAATTATGAAAAAGACATTTGAAACAAAAGTTTTAGCAGAAATTGGTATTTTAATTGGTGCTGCCGTCGTCATTGATTTATTGGCAGGACTTTATAGTCCTTTTCGTTATGGTGGATCGATTTCACCGGCGATGTTATTTATCTTTGTAATTGCGTTTAGGCATGGCACGAAAGCGGGAATTTTAGCAGGTGTTGCTTTTGGACTGATATCATCATTAGTTGGCTGGCCTTTAGGGATTACATATGTCGTTCATCCCATTCAATATGCTTTAGATTATCTCGTTGCCTTCGGCGTATTAGGACTCGCTGGATTATTTAAAAAAGGAACGACAAAAGCCTTACCTTTTATCTTAGGGATCACTGTGGGTAGTTTCTTAAGATATCTCGCTCACGGATTCTCTGGTATTATCTTCTTTGCCAGTTATGCGATTGAACTTGGTCATGAAGTATGGTTATATTCCTTTGTTTTATATAACTTGCCTTACATGGCCGCATCTTATGGCATGTGTGTCGTTTTAGGACTCATTCTTCAAAGAAGAAATATCTTTACCATCAATCTAAAGCAAGAAGAGGAATAAATCCTCTTTTTTTTCATTCATTCATTAGCACTCAATGCTTGACAGTGCTAAGTAATCGTTGTATAATGATAACGATAATAACAGGAGGATAAAAAACATGAAAGAAAAAATGGAATTTAAGACCGAGTCTAAGCGCCTACTGAACCTCATGGTGCACTCAATCTACACTAACAAAGAAATCTTTTTAAGAGAGCTTATCTCGAATGCGAGTGATGCGATCGATAAATATCATTTAACCTCGCTTACCGATGATAAACTTGAAAAAACCAATGACTATGAAATCCATCTTTCCTTTGATAAAAAGAAAAGAACCATTACGATTACTGATAATGGTATTGGCATGACCTATGATGAATTAGTCGCAAATCTGGGGACCATCGCTAAAAGCGGAACCTTAGAGTTCTTACAAAATATGAAAGGCAAAGAACTCAAAGATACCGATTTAATCGGTCAATTTGGCGTCGGATTCTATTCTGCTTTTATGATTTCTTCAAAAGTCGTCGTTATATCAAAGTCGCCTTTTAGTGAGAAGTCCTATAAATGGACTTCAGAAGGCGAAGACTCTTACACGATTGAAGAAGCAAATAAAACAACCCGCGGTACAGAAGTCACTTTACATATTCGTAAAAATGAAGATGAAGAAACCTATGATGAATTCTTAGACGAATATAAACTTACATCACTGGTTAAAAAGTACTCTGATTACGTTAAATACCCCATCACCATGGAGAAAACCAAAGAAGTTCAAAAACTTGATGATGAGGGAAAAGAAATCGAAGGTAAATACGAATCAGTTACTGAAAAAGAAACGCTCAATTCCATGGTTCCAATCTGGAATAAAAACAAAAGTGAAGTCAAACCAGAAGAATTAAACGAGTTCTATAAAAACCAATATTTCGATTATACTGATCCATTATTACACATATGGACGGACGTTGAAGGCGCACTAACGTATAAAGCCATTGTCTTTATTCCAGGAAAGGCTCCTTATAATCTCTATTCAGAAAAGTATGAAAAAGGCCTCCAACTCTACGCAAAAGGCGTTTTCATCATGGATAAATGCAAAGAATTAGTCCCTGATTATTTACGCTTTATCAAAGGGTTGGTCGTATCTAGCGATTTATCTTTGAATATTAGCCGTGAAATCTTGCAACATAACCGTCAATTAAAGAAGATTGAACAAAATCTTGAAAAGAAGATTTTGAACGAACTTGAAAAATTGTTAAAAAACGAACCAGAAAAATATCATGCTTTCTTTAAAGAATTTGGCGTCAACTTAAAATATGGTATTTATGATAATTTCGGCGAAAAGAAAGAAATGCTTCAAGACTTAATTCTTTTCAAAACCGTTAATAACGACGACTATATCACCTTAAAAGAATACCTAGAAAAAATGCCTACCGACCAAAAAGAAATTTATTATGGTTCCGCTCCTTCAAAAGAAGCGATCAAAGTATCCCCACAAATGGATATGCTTAAGAAAAAAGGTTATGACGTTTTAGTCTTAAGTGATGAAATCGATGAATTTATGATCAATATCTTACGCGAATACGATAAGAAACCATTCAAATCGATTAATCAAGGTGATTTAGATTTACTTGATGAATCCGAGAAAACCAAAATCAAAGAAAAAGAAACGGAACAAAAAGATTTGTTAGAAACCTTAAAAACGATTCTTTCTTCTGAAGTCAAAGACGTTAAATTGTCAACCCGTCTCGCTGACTCTCCTGTTTGTTTGGTGAGTGGTGAAGGTTTGTCCTTTGAAATGGAGAAAGTTATCAATCAAATGCCTGGCGATAAAGATATGAAGGCTGATAAAATCTTAGAAATCAACCCTAATCATGCTTTATTTCAAGCTATTGAAAAGGTCTATAATGAAGACCGTGAATCTTTAGATGACTACGCATGGATTCTTTATAATCAAGCGATGCTCATTGAAGGATTATCCATCAAAGATCCTGTTAGTTTCGCCGATAAAATGGTTAAACTCATGGTGAAAGCCGCAGGCAAGTAACGTGGCGAAACTCTTAGGTGCTTATAAAGTTGATCTCACTGCGGTATTAACCCCGCATAAAATCAAGTTCAAGCATAAAAGTTCCGATTTCATCGAACGACTGACGTTTGATGTCCGTTTACCAGACGCGATTACATCGATATCATTTGAATTTGCTTATTTAATTGATAATAAATCGGTTGTATTAAACTACGCATTTATCAAAGCACCAAAGAAGAAAACACCGAAGAAAGTCGATTACACTTTCGCTAATCTAACAAAAGATAGTCTCTTAACAGGTATTTCTCCTACTTCAATCACAAAAATTATTGAAGTGCAGAAATATAAAGCTGAAGAAGGACATATTATCGCCTTTTCATCCTTAGAAGACCAAATGGGGGCGTACGTATCAGTGCTAAAAGATAATCTATCAACCTTGATGGAAGCCGCTCAGGCGTTTTCTGAAGCTAATTAATTAATAAAATAGGCTACGAGTTTTCATGCTCGTAGCCTATATTCATTTAAAATAGACGGTATCGACGACTTTTAAATAATCGAGTCGTTTGACATAACCTTCAGGGATTAAATGCCCTAAGGCTTCAAAATCACTCAGTTCGATGGATTTACGCCCTTCTTTCGCTCTGTCATAAAAGAAAGTCACATGGCTTGAATCCAGTAAATAAACTTTATCTAGTTTCGTAAAAGCAACGATAATAAATCCGATTCCCCCCGCTTTGGAAATATTGTCTAAGTGTTTGACCTGGTGCTCATGAATATTTTTTAAGGGAAAAGACGTTTTATTTTGTGTTTCCTTTGCCTCAAAATCAATATACCTTCCTTTATAAATGCCGTTATAATCGGTCGTCGAAGGAATTTTATAATATGCCTCACTGATTTTTGCGGCGCTTCTCCGCTCATAATCGACTTTTACGACTTGAATGGGAATCGGTTTTTTATAAATATAAGCGATGTTATTACTGACATAATGTTCATTCGTTTGATTGATCGCATTTTCTAAATCCATCCCACGATTCGAAACACTTGATAGATGCGTCGATTGTGGCGGACGCTTTAAGGGGTAGTTCACCATATTATCACCAAATACTATTGTATCATAGATATTTTGAAATAGGTTTGAAAAAACGTATTTCATAAAGTGAAATAATCGCCACAATTTCATGCAAAACCGTTTTATCTATGGTTAAAATAGTGTATAATACCATAGACGGAACACTTTTCCAGTTTATTATGAAAGGATTACATATGAGCCAAATCAAATTTTTTGCATTGGGCGGGCTCGGCGAGAACGGCAAAAACCTTTACTGTGTTGAAGTCGAAAAACGGATCGCCATCCTCGATGCCGGACTTAAACATCCCTCAGGGGATCTTTTAGGTATTGATGCCATTGTCCCAGATATGAGTTATTTACAAGCGCGAGCTTCTGAAATTGAAGGCGTATTTATTTCCCACGCCCATGATAAAGCCATTGGAGCTCTTCCAATGCTTTTATCGGTGGTTAGAGTCAAAGTATACGCGACGAACTTCGCCATCGCTGTTATTAAAGATTTACTAAAAGAAAACAAAATGAATCCCGACGATTACGAGTTAATCGTCGTTGATAGAGACCGCCCCATTACCTTTAGACATTTCCAAATCGTCTTTTTTTCAACGACCCATTCCATCCCTGAGTCTTCAGGCATCGCTGTTTTAACCAGAGATGGAGCGATTGTTTATACAACAGATTTTACGTTTGATCAAAACGTTGGTCCATTGTATTCAACCGATTTCTCAAAACTTGCTCGTTTTCAAGAATATGGTGTTTTAGCGTTATTAACGGAATCCTCTGGCGCTTTAACCATCGGTCATTCAACCAGTGATTACCAACTCATCCATATGATTCGTTCCACTTTTCAAAAAGCAGAAGGTCGAATCATCGTCGCTTTATATTCTACCGAATTAGCGCACATTCAACGCGTTATCAATGAAGCTTTAAAACAAAAGAAACGGATATCAATTATTGGTCGCCGTGCTCAACGCATGGTTGATATCGCTGAAACCATGGGTTATATTCAAATCCCACATGAAAGTTTAGTGAGTTTAAAATACTTAGATGAAACCAATACGAATGATTTCCCCGATGTCGTTTATCTCGTTACCGGTGAACGTCATGAACCATTCTTTATGTTACAAAGAATGGCGAAAGGTTATGACCGTTTAGTCAAATTAACCGAAAAAGACACCGTATTAATGATGTGTCCTCCCATTATTGGTACGGAGAAAATCGCCGCTAAAACGTATGATGCGCTTTACCGTATCGACTTAAATCTCATTAAAGTCGATAAGAAAATCATGCCACCATCGCATGCATCGATGGAAGACATTAAACTTCTTTATTCCTTGTTAAAACCGAAACATATCATCCCCATTAATGGCGAATATCGTTATCTCCTCGCTCAATACCGTTTAGCCTTAGAATATGGCTATGATGAAAAACATGTTCAACTTATCGATAATGGAGAAGTAGTTACATTTGAAGACGGTCAACTCTTACTAAAACATGATACAGTCATGAATGGTTCAATAATGGTTGATGGTACGTTTGATTCTGATATCAATGACACAATCCTAAAAGAACGTGAAATGCTCTCACAAGACGGATTTTTATTAATTATTGCCAATATTGATGCTAGAGAACGATTAATGCTCAATGAACCTGAAATTGTTTCTAGAGGGTTCATGTACATGAAAGATAATGAAGAAGTCATCAATAAGATTGAAGAGATTTACAGAGCAGTGACAGAGAAACAATTCGCCGCAAGGTATATCGATTGGCGTGTGTATAAAGAGTCAATTAGAGAAGAAGTACAACGGTATTTGTTTAGAGAAACCAAGAGAAAACCCGTTGTAATACCGGTGATTATCGATACACAACATGATAAAATTTGTAAGGTCATCTAACTCAAAATCATACTCACCACCTCATTCACATGAGGTGGTGTGTTTTTATATTATTGATGCCACAAATAAACGTCTGTAGTCAATGTGATCTGTGAAATTATGTCTATTTCATCTGATAATACAGATTTCATGATATAATTAGTAATAAAAAATAACACCAACCATCGGTTTTATTAAGTGAGGTATTTATGGTTAATGATACTTGGAATCATGAAAATATTAAATCATTAAAAAACAAAGTGATTGTCATAACTGGAGGAAACACCGGACTGGGATTCGAAGCAGCCAAAGTTTTCGCTAAAAAAAATGCCACAGTTATTCTTGCATGTCGTTCATTGGAACGCGGTGAAGCCGCCAAAAATAAAATATTGCTAGAAGTCAACGATGCAATTGTTAATGTCATGAAACTAGACTTAGGAAACCTTTCCTCAATCCATTTATTTGTGCAGGCATTCAAATCTCGATATTCTCAGCTTGATATTTTGTTAAATAATGCGGGAATCATGACTATTCCCTATGAAAAGACTGATGATGGTTTTGAAAAACAAAATGGTGTGAACCATTTGGGGCATTTTGCCTTAACTGCACAACTATTTGATATCATTTCTCAAACGCCACACTCTCGAATTGTTAATGTTAGTAGCAATGCTCATAAAATGGGCAATATCGATTTTAATAATTATCTTTACGAACACGGAAAATATTCAAAAATTGGATCCTATGCTAGGAGCAAATTGTCTAATCTGCTTTTTACTTATGAGTTAGCAAGAAGAGTGGAAGAGAAACATCTTGATATCTTGGTGTTGGCTGCACATCCAGGAGTAGCTAATACAGACCTTGGCAGATATATGACTAAAAGTTTATTGGCACGACCATTTTTTTGGATGTTTTCCAAGATTGCTTCTACCCCCTATGAAGGCGCACTTCCAGAAATTCGTGCTTGCTTAGATAATACATCTATCAACGGATTATACTATGGACCTTCAAAGAAAAAAGGATTCAAAAAACAACCTGTTGTAGTTGAGTCTAGCGTTGCTTCTCATCGAGAAGATGATGCAAAAAAACTATGGACATTATCGGAAAAATTGACAAAAGTTACCTTTAATATCTAAAAATATAATTAACTCTTCAAACGACGCAAATTAACTAAGTTCAATAAATATAAATTTAGATAAATGATTTGTTACTTAAATAAAAAAGGTGTTAATCATCACAAATTCATGTGTACATTAACACCTTTTTATCTTATTTATTTAATCTTTTTTTGTTTTATCCAATACTTTTAGTATTGATTCATATTGTTCTTTAAACTGTATTTCAAGTTTCGTGTGCGTTTGTGGCACATAGTATTTCTTCCACTGTAATTCTTTTGGAAGGTAATGCTGATAGACGATATGTCCTTCAAAATCATGAGCGTATTTATATGGGACTTTATCATCATAAGTTGGATTATTGATTAAATGACTAGGCACTTTATAAGTCTTACCCTGTCTCACATCATCCAAAGCTGCGTTAATCGCCAAGTGAGCACTATTTGATTTCGGTGATAAACACATCTCGATTGTAATCGCACCCAGTGCATTAATTGCTTCAGGGAAACCAATGTGGCGACAAATATCACACGCAGCAGCGACTTTTGAACCCATTGTTGGATTGGCTAGTCCTATATCTTCATAGACAATCGCACTAATTCTTCTGAGTAATGATTCTAAATCGTCCGCTTCAATCAGTCTTGCTAAGTAATGTAATGCAGCGTTCACGTCAGATCCTCTCACCGATTTGTGAAAAGCACTCAAGATATCATAATAATCATTACCATTTTTATCAACCGATAATGCTGGTTTTCCAACAACACTTAAGGCAAAGTCTTTTGTAATCACTTGGTCTTTATCAGCTTGCACAACTAATAGTTCTAACATATTAATCGCACTACGGATTTCTCCATTCGCTGCAGTTGCGAGATATTCATAGACATCTTGATTGATTGAAATCCCTTTTTCAAAGCGATTTAAATCAATCTTTTTAATAAAATCAATAATTTCATTTTCAGATAAGCGTTCTAGTCTAAAGATGGTAACCCGGCTTCTAACCGCTGGATTGACTGCGATATAAGGATTTTCAGTTGTAAGGCCTAGTAATGTAATTTTTCCTGTTTCTACATGGGGCAATAAGTAATCTTGTACATCCTTATTCATGCGGTGAATTTCATCTACTATAAGTAGCACATTACCATATAGTTTCGCCGCTTCAACGATTTCTTTAAGAATCGCTTTCGCATCCGTAGAAGCATTAAATTTGAAATGGTTGAGCGGAAACTCATTGGCAATAAGCATCGCTAGCGTCGTTTTTCCAGTACCCGTCGGCCCATATAGAATCATGGATAACAATCGATTTTCGGATAACATTTTTTGAATGATAGAAACAACCCGTTTTTGACCAACGACTTCATCAAAAATCCTAGGTCTTAATTGATTGGCAAGAGGTTCGTACATCGTATTCCTCCTTAAAGTTGGATAGGTACATTATATCATAAATGAGAACTATGAGACTATAACAACCCAATATTTCAATGATTTTAATAATTACCTTTGACAGTTTCAAATTTTGTATTAAACTATAAGTAGTACTATTTCTTTGAAAGAAGGGTTAATGATGAAATCTTATTATAATCTATTGTTTAAACGACGATCGATCAGAAGGTTTGATCCAAGTTTATCCGTTTCTAAAGAGGAATTAGCGTTAATTAACCAGAAAATCGAATCATTAATTCCTCTGAATTCAGATATCAAAACAGCTTTCAAGATTGTTAAAAGCGAAGAAACTACTGCTAAATTTGGTGAATACTGCATTATGGCATATTCAGGTGAACACCCGATGAAACTCCTTAATATAGGTTATATGCTAGAACAATTAGACCTATTTTTTGTTTCAATTAACATCGGAGCTTGCTGGTATGGTATGGCCAAAACTAAAGAAAAAATGTTAGATGGTTTAGTTTATGTCATCATGATTGCCTTTGGAAAAGTCACTGAAGTGAGTTATAGAACCTCTAGTGGGGAATTTAACCGCAAAAATATCACAGAGTTATGGCAGGGAGACTTTAACCAAGACATTAAAAATGCCGCTATTCTAGCGCCGAGCGCTTGTAATTCTCAGCCTTGGCGCATCGAATCGACTGAATCTCAACTTTCTATTTATCGTAAGAAGAGCGTTAGAACCATTATGACTCCGAGAATCAGAGCCTATTTTAATATGATTGATATGGGAATATTTCTATGCTTTATCGATGTGTTATTCGATTACTATCAAATCAAGTATCAAAAAGAATTTCCAAGTACCTTTGAATCTAATTCCGATTTAGTCAAAATAGCCACCTATAGAGTTAATAATTAAAGGAGAATTATCATGGAGAAAAAAACATCATTAATCCAAGGGTTTAAGACAGTATTACCTGCAATTATTTTGACTGCCATCATCTCATTGATCATATTTATCCTATCGTTATTAGGCAAAAACAGTACATATTTTGTCTTTTGGGGAGAAGTAAGTAATCAAATACCCGCTGATATCGCTGCTAATTTTATCAGGAGCACCGACAATTTTAATTGGACCTTTATTGTCATATTTGCCATTATCATCTATATTTATGGGACTGAACTAAAAAATAAGAACTATAAGGGGATAGTCGCAGGCCTTGCATTATACGGTGTGCATTGGTTATATGAGATTGTAAATGCCATTATCCATTCCCAGTCTGGGTATGCCTTATGGACCGTTTCTCCGGAAAGTACATCCTTTATCTTGTTAATTGGTGTATCCTGGGAACTCTCAATGATGTTTGCAATTGCCGGATTAGCCATGTCAAAACTCTTACCAGAGGATCCAAAGAAACGTTTCTTTGGTATTAATAACCGTGTATTATTTGCGATAATGAACGCTGCCTTCTTCGCAATCTTTGAAATTTTTCTTGCTGGAACTCCCGCGTTTATCTGGACTTATTCATGGTGGGGAGCGATTCCAGTCTTTATAACCACCTATATTCCCTTTTTCTTAGCGGCTTTTATCGTCCCCTATAAACCTGTTAAAACTCAAAAGTTATTCTTATCCATCACTTGGGGATTGGTCGCACTATTACTAATTATCTTAATTCCATTAGGTGTCATTTAATAATAGGAGGAGAAATCCTCCTTTTTTGTTGCTCAAATATCTAAATCTTGGAATTACAGACATTTAATAGTATAATAAGATGTACTAATATATATGAGGAGAATAATATGTTAAAAGATGATATTCTAAAACTAAAAAAAGAAAAGAATGCCGTTATTTTAGCGCATTATTACCAAGATTCTGATATTCAAGATATTGCTGATTATGTTGGTGATTCCTTAGAACTTTCAAAAATCGCTGCGAAAACCGATGCTGAAATCATCGTCTTTTGTGGCGTCAATTTTATGGCTGAAACGGCTAAAATCTTATCGCCAACGAAAAAAGTCTTGCTTCCGGTTAAAGAAGCTAAATGCCCGATGGCGATGATGGTTACAGCCGAAAAACTGACAGAATATAAGAATAACAACCCGGATAGAAAGGTTATTTGCTACGTCAATTCCTACGCCGATGTCAAAGCCTTATCAGATGTATGTGTGACATCTTCCAACGCAGAAAAGATTATCATGGCATATAAAGACCAAAAAATCCTCTATATTCCTGATAAGAATTTAGGCTTGTATCTCAAAGATAAATACCATTTAGATATCGAAGTATGGCCAGGGTTTTGTTGCATCCATAACAATTTAAAACCCAAAGATATCATTAAAATGAAAGAAGCACATCCAAATGCTTTAGTTTTAATTCATCCAGAAGCTCCTTTAGAAGTCTTAAGACTCGCCGATTACATCGGTTCAACCAAAGGAATTGTGGAATATGCATCAAATTCTACTCATCATGAATTTATTATCGGGACGGAAGAAGGCATTTTGCACCCCTTAAAGAAAAGAAATCCCGATAAAATCTTCCATTTATTAAGCCAAGGATTATCCTGCTTTGATATGAAACTCACTCGTCTTGAAGATGTCTATACGGCCTTAAGAGATGAAACCTATGAAATTATCGTTCCTGAAGATATTAGAACCAAAGCCTATGAAAGTCTCAAAAGAATGTTGGAGATGAGTTAACTTGAACCATCAATGTGATGTCTTAATCATTGGTAGCGGTCTATCAGGACTTTTGACCGCTCTTAATATTGACCCAAAATATCAGATTATCGTCCTCGCTAAAGAGACGTTTATGAATTCAAATTCGATGCTTGCACAAGGCGGAATCGCTGTTGAAATGAACACTGATCCCATTCTTCATCAAGGTCATTTCGATGACACATTACAAGCAGGTGCATTTCTAAACAATAAAAATGCGGTACGTGTCTTAGTAGATCATGGAAATGAAGCTATCAAAAAACTCATTGAATTAGGCGTTGATTTTGATAAAGATGCCGATAATAATATCCTCTTTACAAAAGAAGGTGGACACTCCACTAGACGTATCATTCATGCAGGTGGCGATGCCTCTGGATACCATACAACCAAGACCCTCGTCGATGAAGTTTTGGAGCGTAGAAATATCAAAATATTTGAACACTTTATGGCTATTGAACTCATTCATTTTCATGATCGAATTGGTGGCGCAATCACCCTTAATATTCATGATGAAATCGCCTTTATTTTTGCTAAAAAAACCATCCTCGCAACGGGTGGAATTGGATCAGTTTATGGGGCCACAACGAATGATTTATCCGCCACCGGCGATGGCATTGGTTTAGCGTATCGTGCCGGCGCAAATATCAGTCATATGGAGTTTGTACAATTCCATCCAACCGCTTTTTATGATGAAGAATCAAAGAGCAGGAAACGCTTCTTAATCAGTGAAGCAGTTCGTGGTGAAGGTGCGAAATTACTCAATGTCCAAAAACATAGATTCATGCAAAAATATCATCCTGAAAAAATGGAGTTAGCACCGCGTGATATTGTCAGTCAAGCCATCTACCGTGAGATGTATGATACCTGGACTGACCACGTATTTTTAGATACAAGAGAATTAGATACGAAGTACTTAGAAGCAAGATTTCCAACGATATTCAAACACTTGAAAGACCATGGTATTATAATGGGATTAGACTTGATTCCTGTGGCCCCATGCGAACATTTCATCTGTGGTGGTGTTGATACTGATACAACCGGAAAAACATCGCTTAAGGACTTATATGCCGTTGGTGAAGTTGCTAATACCGGCGTGCACGGTGCGAACCGATTAGCTTCAAACTCACTCTTAGAATGCGTTGTCTTTGGACTTGAAATCGCAAAAGATATTAATAACACATTATCTTATACGATTTTAAATACAGCTTATCAAGAAACATTTCCTCCCACTGCTCAATTTAACTATAAACCGATTCGTAAGAAAATCGGCGACTACATGGATGAGTATGTTGGCATCGTCAGAAATACCAATGGCTTAATGAGAGCATTAGAAGTCCTCACAAAAATCTATGAGGATTTAGAAAAATATCCCAACACCTCAAGATTTTATTATGAGACTTTGAATTTAGCCACAACCGCAAAAATCATCACAGAACAAGCCTTAGCTAGAAAGGAGAGCGTCGGATGTCACTTAAGAATCAAGTAATGAAAAACAATTATCATACCCATATGTACCTTTGCAAACACGCAGTTGGTACTGTCTCAGACTACGTTAAGAAAGCAGTAGAACTCGGATTTGAAACGATAGGTATGAGTGATCACGCTCCGTTTGAAGAGTTGAAAGATAGAAGTGTACGGATGATTCCGAGTGAATATCCCATCTATCTAGAAGAGTTAGAAAAGGCGATTCACAAATACGGTTCACTAATCAAAATTAAAAAAGGATTAGAAATTGAGTACTTCCCTCAACACGCAGAAAGATACGATGAACTGTTAAACACCCTTGATTATTTAGCGTTAGGTCAACACTATATTCCAGATGATTCAAGTTTTCAAGGATTGCGTTCAGTATACGCACTCGATACACCTAAACTCTTAGAAGTGTATTCAGATACGGTTGCGAGTGCGATAGCGACCCTCAATTTCAAATTTGTATGTCACCCAGATTTAATGCTTTATTCCTACCCCACATTTGATGAACATGCGAAAGCTGCGACCCTCAAAATTATTGAAGCCTCTATAAAATATAAAATCCCTCTTGAAATCAATGCGAACGGAATTCGTAAAGGGACACGTGAATTACCAGAAGGAAAAAGATACCTCTACCCAAGGCTAGAGTTTTGGCAATTGGTTAAAGAAAAAGGTGCGTTAGTCATTGTCTCATCAGATGCACATGATCCAGAAAAGCTATGGGATGAGGAAGTAAAACTTGCGTATGAATTTGCCCGGGAGCTCGGAATAGAAGTAGTAGTATCCCTTGATATCTAGAAGCATTCTTATTTTAGGATGCTTTTTTCTTTTTATCGAATTCGTCTGTGACGCGTTTTTTGTCCTGTAACAGGGTCAATATGCATACCCAGACGAAAAAACGACAAATTTCGGGCGATTTTGGAAGTAGAATACATAGAACGATATTTTCACTGTTTTTCCAAAAATTAATGTATTCATTGCATTAAAAAGAGTATATTTAAAGTAGTAGAAGTACCCTATCTCAACGAAGATATCTCCTCATTAATTCGTAATGAATATCTTTTGTGGACAAAAATCCACATTTTTAGAAGACGTATTAACTTCCTATAATATATATTATGATAACCAGTTACTAATATCTATCTTTGGCGCTTTGTTTAAACTTTGTGAATTGAGTGAATTTATAATCCCCAACTTTCGCCACAAAAATTGGGGGCCGATTTTTGATGGTTTCAAAATACCTTTAAAAATTGCTTAGACATTGACCCTAAAATGCTATTTAGATTCAATCGTTTTAATCTATATATCTACATATATGATATAATAGAGATATAAATCATCTTTTTCTTATGTGGAGGCAACAATACTTTTATGGGCAAAGTCGTAATGATATTCACAGGTGGCACAATTTCTATGAAAATGGATGAGGGCAACCATACAGTTATTCCTGCTTTAAATGCCAATGAAATCATGGCTAATCTATTCAATTCTGATTTATATAGCGATTTAGAGACCATTGAATTTTCAGAGTTACCATCCCCTTCAATTACACCAAATATGATGTTAGATCTATCTCGACTGATTAAAACTCAGTTATCACGTCCTGAGGTATTAGGGGTTGTTGTCGTTCATGGCACTGACACTTTGGAAGAGACGGCATTCTTTTTAGATGTCATTGTTGACTCTCCAAAACCGATTGTAGTGACGGGTTCGATGAAGTCATCTTCTGAACTTGGGTACGATGGTATCAATAATTTAGTCTCATCGATTTTAGTTGCCAAATCTCCAAAGTCAAAAAATAAGGGAACACTCGTTGTCATGAATGATTCAATTAATGCTGCTAGTGAAGTTACTAAAACCAATACATTGACTTTAGATACCTTTAAGTCGATGGATTATGGTCCCTTAGGAATTGTTGATAATAAGGAAGTAATCTTTTATAGAACGGTTAATTATGTTAAAAAACATATTGAAACTGATTCGATTGAAAATGCTGTTCATTTATTGAAAGTTCATTCTGGCATGGATTCAACGCTTTTAAAATTATTAATCAATAACCTTCATACCAAGGGAATTGTCTTAGATGCACTCGGTCGCGGGAATGTTCCGCCGGCGATGCTTGAAGGGATTGACTTCGCATTACAAAATGGAATTCCAATTGTTATTTGCTCACGCTGTCCATCGGGTCGTGTGTTAGATACTTATGGATATATCGGTGGCGGAAAAGACTTAACAAAACGTGGTTGTATCTTAGCTCCAAACCTCAATGGTCAAAAAGCAAGGATAAAACTGATGATTGCATTATCAGTCACGAACTCGATATCGGAACTCAAAACTCTCTTCGAATAAATAAAAAAAGGTTGCACGTACGCGCGTGCAACCTTTGTATTAATATTAACTTATTTTAACATTTGTTTTAAAGCGTCCTTGATTAACTCGTTCGTTGGTTTTTTTGGATCGAGTTTAGCGAGGGCTTTTTTAATTTCTTTAGAGTTATAACCAAAAGCTTCTAAAGCAGCTTGGACGTCTTGCAAATTGTCAGTTAACACAACTCCGGGAGTGAGATCGATTTTACCTTGTAAATCCAAGATGATTTGTTGCGACGCTTTAGGTCCGATACCTGGAAATTTTTGAAGAAACTTTGCATTGCCAGATTCAATCGCCGTTGAGATATCTTCAACTGATCCAGCGGCTAAAATGGCGTTCGCGCTTTTGGGTCCGATGCCATTGACACTAATCAGTTTTAAAAACAAATCTCTTGCTTCAGCGGATTGAAATCCGAAGAGGCTTATTTCGTCTTCCGCAACCTTTTGATAGATATATAAAGTTGCTTCTTGATGGAGTTCAAAATAATAAGGATTCGGGGTTAATAAATGGTATCCAACGTCATGAACTTCTAAGGTAATGTAGTTGGCTTTAACTTCTGTAATAACGCCTTTTAAGTAACTGTACATAGACTCTCTTCACCTCAAATAATATTATATCATACCCATCTGTTATTCACCATATCAGCCCTAAAAATTCTTTCAACTTCTTCTCTTAAAAAGTGATTTTTTAATCCTAGAAAAAGTGAAAATTTTTCGATTGAAATTGCACATATAAATATCATTTTATTTACATTTTATTATCTTATTAATAACGTATATAAAACATATTTTCATCACAAAGTATTTTTGAAAATTTATGATTTTACTGACTGCTTTTTTGAAATACGACTTGACTTTTTTTGTCGTTAAAAACAACAGTTAAATCCAGTCTTTTAGCGATATAGTCAAACGTTCTTTCTTGGTAAAAATGATAGTGAGTGCTATCTCTTAAATACCACCAATCACCGAGGTCATCCTTCGCAAACTGTGTCATGATTGCCATGAATCCATTTTGTTTTACAAGATGAACCATCTTTTCCCATTCGATCATGATGGCTTGAAAATGTTCCACGACTTCCGTTGCGACGACTAAATCATATTTATCTTCAAGGACTTCTCTATGATTCGCAAAATATGGATCATAGCTTTGACAGATAAAACCATTTGTTTCTAACACTTGTTTTAATACTCCGGTTTTACCAGCACCATAATCAATTGCATTTCCTTGTTTGATATTAGGTAAGATTGCTTCACTAACAAACTTAGTCATCATACTGACATAATGATCATCCACGAGAGCGCTATGCTTCTCATACCGATTAAACTCTTCTATTGGGCTTAAAAACGTTTTTTCTTCTTTTGAGTATAATCCACAGGTTTTACAATATAAAAGCGTTATACTGCCCGCAATCGTTGTTATAAGCTTGTTTCCACAGATGGGACAATTAGTCGACGAATTCAAACTCAAACTCTCCGATTCGAATTGTATCTCCATTTTTAGCGCCTACTTCACGAAGTTTATCATCCACGCCATAACGTCTCATCCGTCTTGCGAGTTGTTTAATTGATTCTTCACTACCAAAATTCGTCATCTGTAATAATCTTACAATCAAGTTACCTTCAACCGAATAAGTTGTTTCATTGATATTGACGATATTAAATTCTTTATCTTTTGGTTCGTAACGATAGACAACTTCATCTTCTTTTTCATCTTCTTCGTAAATGTCGACGAGTTTTGCTTTTGACAAGACTTCCGCAATTTTTAACATCAATTCTTTGACACCGGCTTTGGTAATCGCCGCAATTTCAAAGACTTCTATCTCATTTCCAATTTTTTCTTTGAAGACTTTCAAGTTCTCTTTTGCTTCTGGTAAATCCATTTTATTCGCAACCACGATTTGCGGTCTTTTCGCTAATAACATTTTATATTCGCTTAATTCTTTATTGATGGTTAAATAATCCTCGTAAGGATCTCTACCATGGGTCGCTGCCATATCGATTAGATGGACGATAACGCGTGTTCTTTCGATATGTCTTAAGAATTGAAGGCCTAACCCCAATCCTTGTGATGCGCCTTCAATAATGCCAGGTAAATCCGCCATGACGAAACTCTTCACGCCATCGATTTCTACGACGCCTAAAGAAGGGACCAACGTTGTAAACGGATAATCAGCGATTTTAGGTTTCGCTGAAGAAACAACGCTGATTAACGTTGATTTGCCCACCGAAGGGAATCCTACTAATCCAACATCAGCGAGTAATTTTAATTCAACTCTAATTTCTAACGTCACTGCTGGTTCGCCATTTTCTTGAATTTGCGGAGCTTGGTTTCTTGAGGTCGCAAATCTTGCATTACCCCTGCCGCCTTTACCACCTTTGGCAATCACGTACCGGTCATCTTTATGCGTTAAATCGCAAATAAGGTTACCTGAAGTATTTTCAAAAACCATCGTTCCTAATGGAACATGAACGATAATATCTTCAGCGTCTGCGCCATGCATATTTTTTTGACCACCATCTTCGCCGGCTCTGGCGAAAATGTGTTTACGATATTTTAAATCAACGAGCGTAGTCATCCCTTCGTCAACGACAAAAACAATGGATCCACCTTTACCGCCGTCGCCGCCAGAAGGTCCTCCATACTCCATATATTTTTCATGGCGGAACGCTAAAGCACCGTTTCCACCTTTTCCTGATTTAACTACAATTTTAACCTCATCGACAAACATCAGACCACATCCATTTCATACGTAACATTATATCATATATTCATCATATTCCGTAAAAAAAGAAAGCCAAAATCGACTTTCTTCATTGCTTCGATTTAAAATTTAATTTCATAACCAATCCGGTTAAATCCTGGCATATATCCGACTTCTTTAAATCCGACTGAAAGAATCAAATTTTGCATTCTAATATTATCAGGATGCGTATCAACTTTAATTGAATCATAGCCTTCGTATTTAGCTTTATCAATGGCAAAGTTAAAGAGGGTTGTTCCTAGTTTATGTCTTCTATACTCCGGTAATACCATTAAACGGTGAACCACTAATGCCTTATACCCTTTCCATGCTAACAATCGGTAATAAGGATCATTTTCAGGCAAAACGGAGATTGAACCCACCACTTGACCTTCCAATTCAATGACAAATAAAGCATCCCGCAATAAATCCTTTTCGAAATCGGGATAATCAGGGTAAGTCTTACTCCACTGATTGACGCCACTTGCGTGTAATTCGCTTGCGACAATCCTTGCATACCGTGAAAGTGTCAATAAATCGTCATTATTCGCTATCCTGATCATTTGTAACACCTCTGAGTGTCAATACACTATTATTCGAAACAATCGTCGCTACGGTCGAATTATTGCCTGAGGAATTCACATATAAAAGCTGACTTGCCTCTAAATCCATTGTGACACTATCACCAACGACTTCTCTTAATTCAAGTGAACTATCAAGCGAAGTGATATCAATGGATAAAGCATCGGTTTGATAGATGAATAAGTCAGTATAAATACTGTGAACAAGAAGATTATTATCAACAAGATTTAAACGGATGCTTGATTTTACCTGATCAAGGACTAATGTCACATCGTCCGAATGGTCGATGATTAATTGTAATTCCCCTTCATATTGATTGATATCAATTGAATTGACTCTAACCCCTTCACCCGTAATCGTTAAATCAGCGTGATGACTATCCACCACTAAATCACCAAACGTTACATACTCCATGGTGAGTGAACCATAGGTCGAAATCGAAACATCGATTAAATCAATTTTTATCGTACTTGGTAAATAGATTTCGATTGAAGGTAAGACTGGGTCGACATACTTTTCGTAACTCACCAAATTTTGATCTAAAACAATTGTGATAATATTCAGCTCTTCATCGATATCAATGGTATAAGCTTGTTTTTGAGCTTCGGTGTCATAGAGAAAATAAAATTTAGCATCTGTCGTACTTGAGACGGTATAAAGATGAATGTTCGCAACGTCGGTATCAATCAAGAGTTGATAGCGTTGATCATCGGTTAATTCATCTTTAAAATCGATGGTTTGTTCCTCGTTATATAAATTGATGATTTCATAAGAACGGTAGACCAATGAATCATTGGCTTTTAACACTGTTTTCGCAATCCATCCCGAACCAAACACCACGGCCATTAAAACCACATACGCAATGATACTGCGTTTCGGTGTATTAATCTTCATCGCTTTAAAAATCGAGATGAGTGAAATTGATTTGACGATTTCTTGCGCTTTGACGAATTCAACGTTTTTAATGGTTTCGACAGCTTTGATACCTGTCAAAATCATTTTTCGTAAGACAAACAAGATGAGTTCGATAAATATCAATGAAATTATGAAATAGAATAACAAATCACTTAGGTAAAAAATAAATATCCAAAACTTTTCCCACCTGTAAGCATAATTCACAAAACTTAAGTTGGTAAATGTTTCTAAATTGACGATGATATAACCCACCACTAAAACGGTCGCAAGCGTTAAAACCGCTGCGAGGATGACTTCAATCAATAACGTTACTAAAATCGTTTTAATATTTTTAGATTTTGAATTCATTTGATCTCCTTTGTTCCATCCGATGGCATCGCAACATACACTTCGCCTTGAAGTGCATAGGTTGCTTCATATCCTTTTAATACTGCGTTTGTAAAATGCTCTAAGTTTGTTTCTTTCACTAGATTGACCGTACAACCACCAAACCCTGCACCAGTCATTCTCGATCCAATCGAACCGTTTTGTAAAGCTAACTCGACTAACGTATCAAGTTCCTTACATGACACTTCATAATCATCTCTTAAAGAAATGTGCGATTGATTGATCGCTTTCCCAAAAGCTAAGATATCATTTTCTTTTAATTGTTTGACGGCCGCAATCGCTCTTAAATTCTCAGTCACCGCATGACGACTTCTTTTTAACAAGACGTCATTTGGTAGTTCGCATTTATAGGTATCAAATTGACTTTGGGTCATATCGCATAAGTTAGTAATCGGTAAATGCTTTTGAAAGATTTTTAAACTCGTTTCACATTCATTTCTTCGTTCATTGTATTTTGAATCAACGAGTCCACGTTTGACTTTTGAATTGCATATAACAATTTTGTATTCTCCTAAATCAAGCGGAACTTTCGAAAATTCTAATGTATGACAATCAAGCAATAACGCATGATCTTTAACCCCATTCGCAATGACGAACTGGTCCATGATACCACAGTTCACGCCAATATACTCGTTTTCAACCTTTTTACACAAAACAGCCAAATCAGGACGATTGATCTTGAGTTTAAATAGATCATTCATCATCACCGCTATCAAAAGTTCAATCGACGCAGAACTTGATAACCCTGAACTATTCGGCAAATCGCCATAGACTATCAAATCAAAACCTTGGTTAATAGGATAGCCTTGATTGATTATTTCTAAAATGACGCCTTTGACATAATTTGACCAATTATGTGATGGGTTATACAATAGATTATTTAACTGAACTTCAATGATACCGTACTGTGGAAAATTCTCTGAATATAGGCGAATTAAGGAATCACTTCTTAATGCAATTGCCCCATAATTGCCAATTGATAATGCGGTAGGAAAAACAAAGCCGCCATTATAGTCGGTATGTTCACCGATGAGATTGACTCTGCCCGGTGAAAAAAAAGTTCTTATATTCGGTTGATGGCCATAATGTTTGATAAATAAGCCGATTAATTTTGCTTTCATGGTATCACTCCAATCAACTAAAGATTATATACCAAAAGGGTGTTTTTGACAACAAGCGAAGTATATCAAAAAAGTTCAATCATCGCTCATATTTTAGCGATAACCTGGTTTATTTCCTTCCATTGCGAATATATTAGCGATTAATATTTTAATCATTGAGATAGAAGAATGTTTTTTATCATTGTTTTTAATAAAAAAGCCATCGTCCGTAGACGATAGCTTCAACTTATTTTAAAACAACCTCAATTTGCTCAAATTCGCCGTTTCTGACGCGTTTAGCCGCAACTTCTGGTAAATACTCTCCTGTAATGAAAACATCTTCTAAGCCTTTGTTTTTCAAGCGATAGCTCACAGGTTTTAATTCATACGTGTCTTTATTCGTTGGGTTCAAATACGTGACGGTTTGATTAAATAATGTTACAGATACTTTGCCATCTAAGAAATAGTCTTTTGTAAGAATCGGTTTTAATTGTAACTGTAATTTACCATCATTGAGACTAAACATTTTCTTGCCGTAGAACATCACCGTATAAATTGATAACATTTCAGCTGTCGAACCCGATAATCTCGACACAAATCCTTGTCCATGTAAATGGGGGTTTGGATTATTTGATGTGGCGATGAAACTAGAGTTTTCTAACGTAGAACGTCCATATTTTAAAGGATCTAAGTTACAAACTAAGTTATCTTTTGCTTCTTCAAAGAACAAATCGTAATTCCCTGATTTTAATATGCCAAGTAAATACTTATAGGTCATATGTAAAAAATTCGCTTCTCTTTCTAACCAACCTTTGGTGAAAGCTCTTATTCTGCCAATTTCAAAACCATACGCATCTAAATCATCGCTGGTTTTATACATCTTTAAGACATCGTCATAAATCCCTGTGGTTTTAATCTTCGCAATCATCGCTCTGTTTTTATGAACGTCGACGCTATATTTTAAGAAACGTGCTGGGGCTTCTAAGAAATTCGGTAATTTATCTAATTTAAATTCATGAACTTTGACGAGAGGTAATCCGTAATGTCCGATGATGTCTTTGCCTGATGCATCTTTTAAGACATCAAATTTGGTTGCGTGGTAATAAAGATACGTTGGGACAATGCCATCGCCAATTTGGTAAATACGGTCAATCGCGATATCTAAATGCTTTCTCATTTTTTCTAAGAGACCTTTAATGCTCGCTGCACTAATGACACTGGTTCCAATCGAACCAAAACGAATCTTTTCGCGGTATGTTTCTCTTGCAGTAGACATTTGATCCCAATAATCAAAATGATTCGTTGATGTAATTTGATCTGCTTGGTGCATGAAGTCTAAGAATTCAATTGGTAATTCCAAATCACCTAATAAAGGAGCGTTATTTAAGAATCTCACTAATCTCGCTAATTCAATGGTTTCACTGACGCCTGATGCGAAGATGCCTGGTAATCCGTTCATCGCATCATTCCAACCTGGTTTGTTTGCTTCCATTTCAACGCCTAAACCTTCAGGGTCTAATAAAGCGAATTTATTAAAGGCCAGTAAGAATAATTTTGATGCTAAATTGGTGGTCAATAATTCGCCTTTGGTTGATTTTAACCAGTTCGTGCCATGTTCATTTAGTTTGCACTTATGAATTTTATCATGGTCCGGATGTCTTAATGCTCCATATTGATGAACGACACCTGATTTATCTAGCACATATTTTTCATTTCTTGGATAGACACTCACTGGACTATCGAAATAACGGTACTCATGGTTTTTATAAAGTAATTCTTCGGCCTTTTCAGGAAATACCGATAAGTAATTTTCAACTAAATCTAAAATATAAGTCCAGTGGTCAACCCAGTAACCTTCGCCAAAACTCGCCTCTGAATTTTGTTTGGCATGGCTTAAAATCGTTTCAAATAATTCCATATCGGAAAGATTGGTACGAATATTTTTACTAGCCATGGTGTTAATGATTGAACCCGGTGTGAATTTTCCTGACAAGAGTTTTTCAATGGTTCCATCATCATTTAATAGGGTACTCGAAACAATTTCTTTAATTTTTGATTTACTATCGATTTCAAAGGTTGATCCATTGATTGAAAGCGGATTGTAACCATCGGCTTGAATCAATGAACCAAACACTCTGATATTATAATCCCCGGTTTCAGGATGAAATAACACATCGCTTCTACGGTTTTGACAAACGTCTCTAAAATTACCATTGCCTTGAGAATAATATTCTGGAGCGATGGAAAAGAAGTTATAATCTCTTTCTAGATCTCCATGTTTACGGCTATAGAGATAATAAACAAATTTCTCTTTTTTCGCTTCAATGGTCATCGGGTAACCGCCTCTTAAGAGGTTATCCAAATAATTTTGTCTGATGTATTCATCAAACAAAGGATTGGCTGTTTTAACGGTGACATCTTGAAGTAATAAATCGATTTCAGCTTGTGCTTCATTTCTTTTTTTCTCGAAATACTCAGATTTTCCAAATGAAGAAGCTAATCCATTAATGGTTTCAATGTCATGGGTATACCCAATCATCGTTCTAATTTTAACCGTTTCATTCGGTTTTAACGTGATTTTAACCGGCGTAAAGCCACAAGGAACTTTATTCTCGGTGACTTGCGGTTGTTTGACTAATGTATCAATGCCCATTGAGGAAAAATTCGCCGCATGATTCATGCTCGTATCATAGCCATACACTAAATCCATATCCGCAATTGGAGTGGTCAATGTATCATTCACAAACGATAAATAGAAATTACCATCCTTCGTGACTTTCATTTCGGCTTCATCGCCGGTTGAAGAACGAAGTTTATAAAAAGCGATTTTACGCTCTAAGTTTTCAACATTCATCCAACTTCTTAACAAGTTAGAAATTGCTTTATATCCGCCGTAGTCGATGCCTGAAGGTAATATTTGGCTAATGCCGTCTAAGACTTCTAAATCAACACTTTGGTCGCTATGATTGGTGATATCGACCATTCTAACTAATCCAGCAACGGGTTCATTAGGCAAGCCATAATATGTGACTTTTGTTTCTAAATTCGTCAAAGGATTGTTTTCAACGAGTGAAAACTCGCTTTGACCAATTTCCATTCTTCTAATTGGCGTTTCATCCTCGGGTTTAAAACATTCAGTTACCGTTCCATTCACTTTCACAAATGTTCTAAAACCAATTTTTGAGACATAAAGGTACGCTAAATTAGCGGGGTAAAACTCTAAAATAGCTCCATTTTTATCTCTTAATCCAAAACTTGATATACCTTGACCACGGTTAACGTAAAAACTCCATAGCGGAACGCCACGAACACCCGCTAATCCTGGTAGGAAGCTCGAAAAGGGTTTTTGACGGTCATAATTTTCAATGATAAAGCGTTGATTCTCAAAACGATGAGTGCGGTTCATAATTTACCTCTCTTTTTTGTGTAACCTGTTTCATAAGACTATTATACAATAAGTAAAACGAAGTTTCAAGCAAAGAAAAGTCACTGTGATTGGTTACACAGTGACAGCTAACGAATATAGAGTCAAGGTTAATAACAACGATAGTATTAATAGAATCATATCAAGATAGACAAACCCTCGAAATTTGAATTTTCTAATCAACAAAGACAACCCTAATTTAATGAAAAATACCAAAATAAGGAGGTAAATAAAATCGTTTTGACTGCCATCAAATCCTGAAGCAATGAACAAGATGAAGAAGGATGTCATAGTATCCGTGATAAAACTACTACTATGAGGTAGTAAAATCGTTTCTTTCAAATGAATGATCGAATTTAATTTTTGTTTTCTTGCCACCACACCTAAATAAAGGATATGTCCTAAGGTCCAAACACTAGGGATCAAAGCCATGATAATACTATAAACCGTGAACTCACGAAATGTCAAAAAATTAAAGATTAAAGCGAAAAATAGGATAAAATGAGTCCATATCCCAAAGTACAGATAGCGATTCTCTGTTTTTAATGTTTTAAACCAAGAAGGAAACTGTTTGATAAACAAAAATAGTTTTGTAAACATAGAAACCTCATTTCTTAATAAAGTGAAAAAAAGCAGGATTTCTCCTGCTTACATGGTTTATTCTTGTGCGTATACTGATGCTTGTTTTTTATCGCGACCAACACGTTCGAATTTAACGACACCGTCGATCAAAGCGAACAATGTATCATCTTTTCCCAAACCTACGTTTGCGCCAGGATGAATTTGTGTTCCGCGTTGACGATATATGATAGATCCAGCTGTACAAACTTGACCATCAGAAAGCTTGGCTCCAAGTCTTCTACCGGCAGAGTCACGACCGTTACGAGTCGAGCCAACACCTTTTTTAGAAGCCATGCATTCTAGTACTTGAAAATTTAGTACCATTGAAAACACCTCCAAAGTGATTGATTTAATTGCTTAAAGAACGATTTCGGTAATCATCAACTTTGTGTAAGGTTGACGATGGCCATTTTTGCGATGATAATGTTTTTTCGGTTCGTATTTGAAGACGATAACTTTTGCTTGTTTTCCGTGTTTTACAACGGTTGCTTTGACGGAAGCACCTTTAACATAAGGTTTTCCAATTTTAATTTTGTCGCCGCCAACCATTAATACGTTTTCAAAGGTAAAAGTTGATTCTACTTCTGCTTCGAGTTTTTCAACATAGATTTCTTGTCCAACTTCGACACGAACTTGTTTTCCACCGGTTTCAATCACTGCGTACATATTTGCACCTCCTCATAATTTTTTAAGACTCGCCATCCTGGTAACATCACTGTTTTTAAGACCATTTCTGAGCGGTATGCGTACATACGTTAGGTATTATATAATAATATGGCCTGACTGTCAATAAAAATCGCCTATAATTCAGTTGGATAAACTAAATCCCAAGACTTCCTGATTTCATCCATTTGACGCATGATATCAAGCGTCGTTTTATGGGGCATGATTGGACTTTCTATGAGTTTTTTCTTGATGCATTTAACTGCTTCAAAAATCTCATATTCCATGCCATTGACAATGTGTTTATGTTCAATTTCTTTAATAATTTTATGATGGTTGTTAAAGACAATTGCCGTTTCAGTAGACCAAAACCCTGGGATATGAACATAGCCTTTGGTTCCGTAGATATACGTATCTTTCTTATCATTGTTGATGACAGATGCATAGAGTGTTGCATGGCTATGAGGGTAAAAATACGTTATTTTTTCTTCGGAGTCAACGCCCGTTTTAGCGAATTTAACTTCCGTATCAAAACTATCGGGAATACCTAAAAATAGATTAGCTATATTAATCGGATAGACGCCAACATCTAAAAGTGCTCCACCGCCTAATGCTTTAGAAAAAATCCGGCTTTCAAGTGGAAGATCAAGACGCAAATTGATAAAGGATTCAATTTGAACGATATCGCCAATCATGCCTTCGTTAATCACTTTTTGTACTTCTTGAATCGTTGGTAAAAATCTCGTCCACATCGCTTCCATTAAAAATAAGCCTTTTTCTTTGGCCAAATTACAAACGATTTTAGCTTCTTTATAATTTAAGGTAAATGTTTTTTCACAGATGACATGCTTACCAGCATACAGACAATCAAGCATGTTTTTATAATGCTCGCTCATGGGCGTCGCAATATAAACACATTGTACTTCAGGATCTTTCAAAAGTTCTTCATACGACCCATAATACTTCTCAATGTCATAGATTTGGGCAAATTCCATTGCGCGACCTAAATCGCGGCTAGCAACAGCATAGAGATATTCGTTAATACCTAAGAGTGCTTTTGTAAACTGATGTGCAATTTTACCTGCACCTATAATTCCAAATTTGACCATAATTTCACCTCTTTAAGTTATTATACATTAACTGTTCAAAAGAAAAAAGCAATATTAATGAATGAATTTAATGCAACCGTAATCATTTCACTAAAAAAAACAAAAAACCGCCATGTTTTACTGGCGGTTTCAGATATTAATTGATTAATTATTCAGCTGCTTCGACTACTTCAGCTTCTTTAACTTCGACGACAGGATTATTTTTAGCATAGATTTCGTCAAACACTAAAGTTTGAGCAACCATGACCTTTGGAATAACCCATAATAATAGAATACCAAATGTAAAGATACTTAAGATATACCAACCAATATAACTTAAATGGAGTAAGAATAAGTCCATTTTATAACCTTGGGTGTATTCTTTTGATTTAGTAATCGCATCTGCGGCTTGAAGTTCAGGTTCTTTGTATAAAAGATAAAACGCCATGGAATAAGCATACGATTTAATGATTCCAGGGATAATTAATAATAATGCCCATAAGAAAGTGTAAATTGATTGGAGTAAATAAGTGACTAAGTTACGAACATAATTATTTTTGAATCCAACCAATAAAATATCTTGAATGTCAGGATTTTCGTCTTTTGTGACACCGATATACATTTTTATTTGGCCAAATAAGAAACCAGCAGTGATTGCGAAAGCGACTAATGCAAGAATTCTAGCGCCGAAACTAACATCTCCAGCAGTTTGGAAATTGTAGTTGGGTGAGTTGAATAAATTCGTAATCACGCCAATGATGATTGTGATGACAATCACATTCGTATACTTGCCTTGTAACAGTTGTTTAGCTTGTTCTTTGTATTCATAACGCTGTTTTAACATTGTATTTCCCCCTTTTTTTAATTCATTATACAACCATTTATTGATAAAGTAAATAATGGTCATTAGAATATTTATCTATTTTTGTCAAAAATAGGGTCTTTATGATAAAATAGAGCAAAGAGGTGATGATGATGGACCCAAAATATATCATCTTGATTATCGCAATCGTTTTATTCATCTATTTAGTTATTAGTTATATCATCTATTCAAAAATGATTCGCCATGGCGGTTTTCGCAATGGGGGAATCGTTAAACAAACTGATCCATTTTTCGCACCTTCTTTTGACTGGTTCTCAAAAGTGGTTAAAGAAAAAGTTCACATTCATGGCTATGATGGAACAAAATTACAAGGCTTTTACATTCCTTCTTATAATGAACAATCAACCTTAACAGCGATTATTCTTCATGGGTATTCTGGACAAAATACGGATATGGCGATTGTCGCTCAAACCTATAGTGATTTGGGCTTTAAAATATTATTGCCGGATTTAAGAGGGCATGGATTATCCGAAGGTGAATTTTCAACGTTTGGTCATTATGAATCGTATGACTTAAAAAAATGGATTCATTTCATCTTAAGAACTTATGGCGAAACGGATCAAATTTTATTACATGGTGTTTCCATGGGAGCTGCGACAGTCTTATTATCTTCCCTTCACGATTTGCCAAGCAATGTCAAAATGCGTGTCGTCGATAGTCCTTATGCTAGAGTAGCGCCAGTATTTATTAGAAAAGTTAAAAACCCACTCGCTATCATCTTTCTTCCTGGATTAAGTTTTTTGACTTATTACTGGCATCATTTTAGTTTAATGAATATCAACGTCGCAAAAGCAGTGAAAAAATCATCCATCCCGACTTATTTCATCCATGGTATGAAAGATGAACTATGCCCTTATAAACAAACGCTTCAAATGATGGAATCATCTCCTGCTTCCGATAAAGACATTTATACGGTATTAGATGCAAAACATGCATTAAGTTATACGTTAGAAAAACCGAAAATCGATGAATGGCTTTCAAAGATTATTGTGAAGATATTTGATTTGAAAATCAAAACCAAAAAGTAATACATTATTCATCTACCCACTGAAAAAAAGTTATAAGTATTGTTCGTTCAAAACTTATAACTTTTTTATTGGATAGATGACCATTTAATTTTATTAAATGTTATAATATATATTAATTTGAATTATTCAAAAAAGGACGTAATTGATAAAGATGAAAAATAAAAAAACAACCATATTTATCGTGATTGGCATTGTTTCATCCACCGTTTTTTTAATCGCATTAGGCATGTTAATTATTGGAGATTATCTTGATCGAACATTTAATGTCATTGGGATTCGCATCGCAACTCTTTTTGTTGCTTTTTCATCCTTTGTCTCCAGCATGCTCTTTAGCTTGCTTATCTTGTTACACAATCAAACGGTTGTTAAGTATAACGACGATACTAACAAACGTGCAGAACTATTCAGAGAACAAACATTCGCATCAGCGAACTATTCAATCATTGAATTTATGGATAGAATGCTAATTTATGAAGAATCACCCCGATACATTGACCGACTCCTCTTAAGACATAGCATGGAATTTCACATGATCTTAGATGGTCTTGATGAAAATCATATTTTCGAACATCCTGAAAGTTACCACTTTGTTTCATTAAAAATACCATTTCGTGTCGTTGAAGGCAAAATTGTATCAAGTATTACCTTTGAGAAACTAAGGTTTGAAAGAAATGGTGTCAATTATGAATTTGTTACCCCATTATCTCAACGAGAAAGCAGAGCTTTCATCCTTTATAATGAACATACGAAAAGAAGTAATGTTATTGTCAATTTAATTATTTCTGATGATTCTGTCTTTTATGAAGGAAGTCGAATCAATGAGTTCTCGAAAATAAAAATATTTATTAACATTGTGTCTTTACTTGGCGTACAAGTGAAAGGAAACAGCGAGCTTTATTTCACCAATCCTGAACAAATCGAAGGCGATGGTTCAAACACATATAAAATCAATTCATCAACCTTTACATTGACAGAAATGCCAAAAGTCTTAAAACTCAACTAAAACGATTCAAAAAAAGAGCCTAAATCAAATTTTAGGCTTTTTTTGTAGATTCTTTATAATAAACTCTTGCTTCATAAGGACTTAACAATCTTTCTTCTGAAGCTGTGTTTGAAAGAATTTTAATATATCCTGTTAAATCGATATCATCCGGAATGGTGATGAATTTCTTTGAGAAATTACAAATAACAATCATCGATTCTTCGTTATAAGTTCTTTGATATAAATAAAGATTTTTATCCTTGAAATGCAAATCTTGATAATCGCCATAGACGATAATCGGATATTGTTTTCGAAGTTGAATAATTTTTTGATAATATTTAAGGATTGAATCTTCATCTCTTAAGTTGTTTTTCACGTTAATTGTCACATTATTAGGATTAACTTTCAACCAAGGACGATCACTTCCAAACCCACCGTCCGCTGTATCATCCCATTGCATTGGGGTTCTAGCATTATCTCTTGAGGCAATAGAGAGTAATTTCATGGTTTTTCGGTGTGAATAAAGCAATTTTTTACGGGCGAGTTGGTAAATATTCAACGATTCAATATCTTTATAATCACTTAATTCAGTGAAATTCGCATTGGTCATGCCAATTTCTTGCCCTTGATAGATAAAAGGCGTTCCTTGTTGAAAGTAAAGCATCGTCGCAAGCATTTTCGCTGATTCGCTATACCAATCAGGATGACCAAATCTTGAAACACTTCTCGTTTGATCATGATTTTCTAAATACAGCGTGTTCCATCCTTTACCATTTAAACCATTTTGCCATTTGGATAATGGTTTTTTTAAATTCATGGGTTTAAATTTCTTCGGGAACCATTTGACGAAATGATTGTCGGCGGCCATATGTTCAAATTGAAACATCATGTCGAGTTCTCTTAAATCTTCCTTTTGATATAAACAAGCAATCTCAGGGGTGGTAAATCCGGTTTCTCCAACGGTGAAACAATCGTATTGATTTAAGACGTCTTTGGCAAGTTCTTGCAAATATCGATGACTTTTCGGATGATTGAGGTAATGTTCTCTACCTCTTAAAATTAAACTAAACTTTCCATTTGGTAAGCCATCTTCTTTTCCAATCAGGTTAATGACGTCACATCTAAACCCATCGATGCCTTTATCGAGCCAATATTTGACGATGTCTTTAACCGCTTCTCTGACTTCTAACTTATCCCAGTTTAAATCGGGTTGCTTTTTACTAAATAGATGTAAGTAATACTCTTTTCTTATCTCATGATAAGTCCAAGCTTCGCCACCAAAAAAACTACTCCAGTTGCCCTTGTTTTTCTTCCAGTGATAGAAATCTTCATATCCGGGTTCTCTATTTACGGATTTTTGAAACCATTCATGTTCATCAGATGTATGATTGACCACTAAATCCATGACGATTTTGATATCAACTTTGTGTAATACTTCAATAAGTTCATCCATATCAGACATTGTCCCAAAATCGGGATGGATGGCTTTATAATCTGAAATATCATAGCCGTTATCGTCATTGGGTGATTGATACACGGGTGATAACCAAACAATCGATACCCCTAAACTTTTAAGATAAGGAACTTTTTCTATGATGCCTCGAAGATCACCAATCCCATCGCCATTGGAATCTTTGAAACTTCGGGGATAGATTTGATAGACAACGCCTTCTTTATACCATGCTTTTTTTATCATGATTAAACTCTCCCTATGAAATGTTTCAAAGCTTTTAATGGTTGATGGTTAATTAAGTCTAATAAACCTAACATGGTTTTCATTTTAAGCATTCCACCACTGAAAACAACCATCGCTCGCATCGGTGTTTCGCCTAAAGAGCGTTCTACCATCAATTGAGAATCTCTATCCATATCCTTCATAGCTTTGAACGCTTGTTTTCTGGCGGAACGGTAAATAATTCCACCTAAGAAAGTTTTCTTAATATCGACGATGGTATTATTTAAGTCAAAAGGTCTCGCTTTTTGAATGTGAGCAGGTCCGACTGATTTTCCAATCAATTTTTCAAAATCAGCCGTGTCCATCGTAAGTCCTGAAGATATGTAATAACTTTTAGCTTCCATCAGTGCTAAATCAGGGGCTGGACAATCTGGGTTTTCAATCTTGATGGCAGTTTCTAGGATAACTTCACTAGCATTTTTATTGATTTGGATTTGATAAAAGCCATCTTCGACTAAAAAGGCCTTTTGAGTCAAGTCATAATACCCTAACTCCTCCGTTGATAGATTAAACGTCAACGTTTTTGATTCATCGGGTTGTAATTCAATTTTTGTGAATGCTTTTAGTTCTCTAATAGGTTTAAAAACACCGGTTTGTGGAGCACTGACATAAAGTTGAACCACTTCTTTGCCTACCCAAAAGCCCGTGTTTTTAACGGTCACGCTGACATTGAAATGTCCTGGGTGGTTACACGTTACTTGACTGACTATTAAATTTGAATACTCAAAACTTGAATAACTTAATCCATGTCCAAATGGAAATAATACAGTTTGATTGGTCGTCGAAAAATATCGGTATCCGACATAAATGCTTTCTTGGTAATTGACATCGCCATTACCTTTGGCAAAGTTTCCATGACTTGGCGTTGTTTCGAGCGTGAGTGGGAATGTTTCAGCGAGTCTACCAGAAGGGTTTGCATAACCATATAAAATATCAACGATGGCTTTCGCACCGGCTTCTCCGGCTAAATACGCGTTTAATACCCCTTTAACATCGTCAATCCATGGCATAATAATCGGTGAACCTAACTGTAAGACCACGACGATATGATCTGTTATTTGTGAAATGGCTTTTAATAATTCTAAATGCCCTAACGGTAGATTTAAATGAGTTCTATCATATCCTTCCGATTCATAAGCATCGGTTAATCCTAACACTAAAACGACTTTATCTTTATTGACCGCAATTCTTCTTGCTTCGTCAATGAGTTGTTGATTAAATCCGTCTCCTTCTAACTCATATCCATCACTATATTGGTATTGAATATTCTTGGGTAGACTTTCTAAGATAGAATCAACTCGGTAAGCATTTATGTGGCTACTACCGCCACCTTGATAACGAATACTTTTCGCCAACTGTCCAATGATTGCGATTTTATCGTTTAACTGAAGCGGTAAGATATTATCTTTGTTTTTCAATAAAACCATTGATTCTTTTGCAATTTCATAGGCCACTTGATGATTTTTTTCTAAATCAAAAGGGATTACTTTTTGATTCATCTTGGCTTTCACTAACGTTAGTATTCTTTGACAACTCGCATTGATTTCTTCGATTGAAATAATCCCTGCTTTATGATCTTTGAGAAGTTTATGAACAGCATAATCATGTCCTGGCATTTCTAAATCAAGCGTCGCTTTTAAAGCCATACTTCGGTCATTGACTGCTGTCCAATCCGATACAATGACACCTTTAAAACCAAAGTCTTGTCTTAACACGTCATTTAATAACCAAGGATTTTCTGAGGCGTAGATACCCTCTACTTTGTTATAAGAACACATCGCCATTGAAGGATTAGCCTCTATCGCTTTTTTAAACGCTTTTCCATAGATTTCATAAAATGCTCTTTTATCCGCAACGGAACTAGAAACCATCCGGAAAGTTTCTTGTGAATTGAGCGCAAAATGTTTGATACAAGCTCCGATACCTTTACTTTGGAGCCCTTTGATAAATCCTTTAGCCATTTCGCCAGATATGATGGGGTCTTCAGAGTAATATTCAAAATTACGGCCACAAAGTGGACTACGTTTGATATTGAGTCCTGGGCCTAACAAGACATGGACATCTTTATATAAACATTCATTAGCAATAGCTTCACCCATTTTATAAGCAATTGAAGTATCAAAGGAGGAAGCGATGGTCACTGCAGGTGGAAAACAAACCGCTTTATACGATTCGTTCACCATCATCGAATTACTTGAGTCAAGTTGCTTTCTTAATCCGTGAGGTCCGTCTGCCATCATAATTGAAGGAATGTTTAATCGTTCTATTGCCGCAGTGTGCCAAGAATCTTTTCCAACGAGCAGTTGACATTTTTCTTCTAAAGTTAAGGATTCTAGTAATTTTTCAATATTCATAGTTTCACTCCATTCATCCTATAATCGGTAAACCATAATGCAATACTATACCATTATTCATTATAACATCATTAAAAGCGCTTTTGTAGCGTTTTTCTGAATAAATATTCGTCATTTTTTTGAAAAGAAAAAACTACACAACTAGTGTAGTTTGATTTTATATTGGCGACCCGAAAGGGATTCGAACCCCCGACCGACGGCTCCGGAAGCCGCTGCTCTGTCCAGCTGAGCTATCGGGCCAGCACAATTATTATATCACTTAATCTAGGATAATTCATCCTATTTTATCTTAAATGAAGTGGCGACCCGGAAGGGATTCGAACCCCCGACCAAAAGCTTAGGACGCTTCTGCTCTGTCCAGCTGAGCTACCGGGCCACTCTAAAATATTATATCATAATTAGGATTGATTTATTGAAACAAAAAATATAAAAAGCAGCTGAACAAATGTTCAACTGCTTCAAATGATTAAGTGGCGACTCGGAGGAGATTCGAACTCCTGACCGACGGCTTAGAAGGCCGTTGCTCTATCCAGCTGAGCTACCAAGTCGGAACGCATAGATTATTATAATATAATACCCCGCTTTTGTAAAGTGAATTTTATCACCGATTTTTATTAATATGCATTCATAAATTATATAAAAAAATGCAGAAATACCCAATTGGATAATTCTGCATTCAACCCCTACTTTAGTAATTTGATAATTCTTCCATATCTTTATCACCACGTCCAGATAAATTAATAACAATGATTTGATCTTTTCCCATGGTTTTTGCTTTTTGCATTGCACCAAAGACTGCATGCGCCGATTCAATCGCAGGGATAATTCCTTCCATTTTTGAAAGATACCTTAAGGCATAGACGGCCTCTTCATCGGTAACAGCGATGTAACTTGCTCTTTTACTTTCAAGTAAATGGACGTGCTCTGGTCCAACGCCAGGATAATCGAGACCCGGTGAAATGGAATAGACGGGTAACACTTGTCCTAAATCATCTTGAATAAACTTCGTATACATCCCATGAAATACTCCGTCTTTTCCAAGCGTCATCGTCGCAGCGTGAAGTTTTGTGCCTAACCCTTTACCGGCTGCTTCACAGCCTAATAAACCAACTTCAGTATCATTCAAGAAATCATAAAATGCGCCAATGGCATTTGATCCACCACCCACACAAGCAACCACCAAATCAGGTAGACGATTTTCTTTTTCTAAGATTTGTACTTTGATTTCTTCGCCAATGACTTTTTGAAATTCTCTGACCATCAGTGGATATGGATGCGGTCCCACTGCTGATCCAATTAAATAATACGTATTTTCTAAATGGGTCGCAAAATCATAAAACGCTGCGTCGACGGCATCTTTTAACGTTTTTGTTCCCATTTTTACGCCATTGACTTTCGCGCCTAGCAGTTGCATACGAAACACATTTAAGGCTTGCCTACGCATATCTTCTTCGCCCATGTAGATTTCGCATTCTAAGCCAAATAGTGCACACGCCGTTGCGGTCGCAACCCCGTGTTGTCCTGCCCCGGTTTCAGCGATGATTCTTGTTTTACCCATTCTTCTTGCCAGTAATACTTGTCCTAAAACGTTATTGATTTTATGGGCACCTGTATGATTTAAATCTTCGCGTTTTAAATAGATTTTCGCACCGTTTAAATCCTCTGTCATGCGTTTAGCATAATATAACATCGAGGGTCTTGATGCATAGTTTTTTAATAAATCATGAAACTCATTTAAAAACGTCGGATCATTCCGATATTGCTCAAATGCATACTCAACTTCTTTTATTGCTTTGAGGATTTCGCCTTCAACGAATTGACCCCCGTAAATTCCAAATTCTCTTATTTCCATCATAATCTCCTATTTTTTTGATTTTTATTGCTTTAATGCATTGATAAAACAGAAGATTCCTTCATGTAAATGTCATCATAATTCCTCCTTTTTCACATAAAAAAAGAGTCATCACCCCTGCCTGGGGCGATGACTCGCTGTGCCACCCAAATTTTAGAGACAAACGTCTCCCTTTTTTTAGTATCAAACAATACTTAACTCAATAACGGGAGTTCCCGGGAATGACTACCTATCGCCATCCATCTTACAAGCCCATTCATTCATAATTTCATAAGTGGGCTTACACCTTCCCCACCTCGCTAGATATGTCCTTATCAACTACTATCCTTGATCATTGATTTTATTTCGTATGATTATACCTAACATTAACCATGAATGCAAGAGGTATTTTAAAAATAGTTTTATTTTGTGTTTTGAAACCCAGTTCTAACCATATGACCCCAACCGGTATCTTTACGCATAGAAGCAATAAAGCCCACAATTCGGTACATTGAGATAAATTGTCTCCAACCAAAATTTTCAAAAATTGCGATGAGAAGTAAGCGGAATGTGTCTTGCTTGCTTAAATAGAGTTGATCTCTTTCAGTAACGAGTAATGCAAATAACGACAGTGTGATTCCTAGTCCAATCGATGTCAGCATCAATAACAGAACGATATTTAAGCTTAACAATCCTAAAACCCCTGAAATAATTAAGGCTAAAATGCCTTGAATTTCAATTAAAGGACCAAACATCTCAAATAAAAAGAAATAAGGGGTTCCTAATAATCCGACTTGCTTATATTTCGGATTGCCAATCATAACGCGGTGATAAGATAAAATATCAACCAATCCACGTTGCCAGCGATTTCGTTGTTTTCTCAAACTTTTGAAATTCTGCGGAACTTCGGTATAACAAATAGCGTTATAGATATAATCGACCCGAAAGTTTAAATGATGATCATACGCTTGTTTCGTAATCCTTACGACCAGTTCCATATCTTCTCCGACCGTATCTTTCTTAAAGGCTGAAGTGGTTAAATAACCACCTACTTCGGCGATAATTCGTCTTTCAAACAGTCCAAAAGCCCCTGAGATAATGAGTAAGCTTTTCATTTCAGCCCAACCGATTCTTCCTAAAGTAAAAGCTCTTAAGTATTCAATGGTTTGTAAGGAAGCCAAAGAATTCTTTGAGAGTCCTTGTTTTTCCACAAACCCATGATTGACCTCTGAACCGTTGACAGGAAAAATGTTTCCGCCTAGGGCCAGTGTTATTTCGTCATGATCTAGTGAAGAACTCATGAGTTTTAATAATGCGTCAGGTGAAAGCAGTGAATCGGCGTCAATTCCGCAAACATATTCATTCTTTGCGGTGTTGATGCCCACATTCAAAGCATCCGCTTTCCCACCATTGATTTTATCAACGATGGTTAAATTCGGAATATTCTTGTTTTTGTAGACAGCTTTAATCGCTTTTGTATTGATTAAAGGACGAATCGGTATATTTCTTCGTTCTAACCGGAAATGTTCTATCAGTTTTTCCAAAGTTTTATCTTTACTGCCATCATTGACGACGATGACTTCATAATCCGGATATTTTAAATTGAGGAGTGATGTGACTGATTCAACGATACTTAATTCCTCATTATACGCAGGAGCGATAATTGAAATGGAGCCTAATATCCCTTTCTCATAAAGCATGGACTTGCTTTTAATATCCCAAAGGATTCGTTGTTTTCTCGCGCCGAATGCGGATAAAATCGCAAGGATGAAATAAAGACCATTCACAATTAGATAGTAATATACAACCGAATTGCTCATCATTAAAACATATTGTTCAATCCAGTTTCTTATCGGGGTTGATAACACCTTAGTAAGGGTTGTAGCCGCAAATAATAAAGGAAAGAATAAAAGTGCAATTAATAATATAATCCAAAGCCATTTAATCTTTGAAGATTCAATTTCGATGTCGATTTTCTGTACGGGTGGAGTTTTAACTTTATCGTATCCTAATCGTTTTAATACTTGAACTTCTAGGTAATCGTTTAGTTCTTGGTAAAATAGATTATTGTCTTTGGCAATGGGTTTGATGATTTTAAAAAGTAATTTTTCAAGATCAGTATCAAGATTGACATTTAAAAAGGCAATCAAACTGGCTGTATAACCACTCTCGATGATTTGAGTTAATACTTGTTTTAAACTTTCATCTTTTGAGTTTTTGTACTTAAGTGCCAAATATTCGATTTTACTCGATAAGACATTCGCAATCAATTTTGATTCGTTTTCTAAAAGTGTTGTTTTAAAATACTCGACCAATTGTAAATATAACTCAAAATTAGATTCTACCATGCCTTGAATAACTTCAACGATTTTATTATCGATGCTCGTACCATTCGCCATTTTTAATAAACGTTTGATTTGATCAAAGGTTCTTGTTTTGGATAATGACATAATCGCAATTTTGACAACTTCTTCATCGGAATGCTTTAAATAATAATCGCCAGTGATATTGTAACCATAAATATTCGATAATACCGTCAAAATTCGGTAATAGAGCCGTTTCACACGACTTTCAACCATGGATGAGTAAGTTTCATTTAAAGTGCCAGATAAGTGTTTTTCGACTATAATGAGTTCGCCGATTAACGCTTGTTTGAAGTCATCTCGAAAAACACTTTCAGCGAGATCTACGAATAATTCCTTGATTTCAGGTTCTTTTCGATTAAAAATATCGGGAATATGCACTCGGTTCATTAAGAGATAATTTTTAACGATTTGGATGGCACGTGATTGGTAATATTTTTTACTGCCAATGACACTATCTATAAGGGCTAATAAGGTTAGTTGATTCATTTGATTTTTTAAGGCGTTAATCAGATAAATTTTAACATTGGCTTTTTTTTCGATTTTTAAGCGGTTGATTAAAGCGTATTGAATCTCAGGACTTTGAAAAAACGAAAGATTTGAAGCTGCAGTTTTACGACCAATTGTGGAAAGACAATTAAGTCTTTTAATATTTTTTTTAACTAATCCACAATCTAAAAAATCTTGATAGATAAACCGTTTCGTTTCATCGGAAAGCACTGTTTGTTCATAAAATTTTTGGTATGCTTTCATCACGGCTTTTGGGTGACAAGAACTTTTGATGGTTTCATTTCTAACATAATGGGCAACGAAAAAATTTTCAGCTCGGGTTTGTAATAACGCTTTTCTTCTTTGCCATGTTTTGTTTCCAAAGATCATCAACAAAACAAGGACATCTAAACCCAATAACACATACGTAAAAATGAGAATGGTTTCAATCGTCATTGAATGGACCTCCTAAGCTTAATAAAGCGTTGGATAAATCCTAATAATTCTTCAAATAAAATCGGTTTTTGCAAGACGTAATCAACGCCGAGTTGATTCGCTCTTAAAACGATGTCTTTATTTTTATTATAGGTCAGTAATACAAACATCGCTTTTGCATTGATGGTTAAGTCATTGATAGCTAATTTTAAAGAAATGCCATCTAATTTTGGAACGTTTCGTTCGCAAATAATACAGTCAAACGCCGAATCCTTGATGATTTCTAATGCTTCTATTCCATCTTTAGCGGTGACAATTTCAAAATTCAAATTGAAAAACAATGATTTTAACAACGATAAATTGATTTGTTCATCATCGACGATTAATATTTTTCCGTTAATCGGTTTGTCAATTTTGGTTTGTGCATCGACAATCACATTCGTGCCCTTAATCGCCCCAAGTTTAATTCTATTTTCCCCTAAAGACATCATTTGTTGGACGATTGAAACCACGGGATCAGACGTTGAAAACTCGGACAATTTGACAATTGATAAAGAAGCCGTAATCTTTTCTACGAATGTATCGGATTCTCTTATGGCATTTTGAATTCTTTGGGCAATATTAATCACTAACTCATCTTGTTTATTGGCATAATATATAAACCCAGGAGCACTTCTTTTAAAGATGATATCTCCTTCTTTTTTAATTTGATTTAAGAGATATCCTAAATTTTGAATGGTCTCATCGCCAACTTCTTTTGAATATTTGGCGTTCAACCGTAAGATATTATCAATATTAATATAAATCAGCGCAATATCTTTTGAGATAAATCCCTCTTGAATTCTTATTTGGATTTCATCTTTGAGATACTCGCTTAAAAACAATTCGTTGTATGCACGGGTTAAAGGATCTTTCATTAAACGGTCTACAGTGCGATCAAGTTGTGATTCGAGTTGAGATATTTTCTTCTCAAGATTCAGTTTTTCTAACGCTATTTCAGCGTTTTTTCGTTCTGATTCAATGATTGAACTTGAGAACAACGAAGGCATTTCATAACCTTTATCTCTGACTAATCCATGAACTTTGTTTTCTAGAACCGCAATCCAAGACAGTCCTTGTTTGGCATAGAGTACATTAAAGAAACCATTCCATAAATCAAATTCCGTCATCGAGGAAGATTTGATAAGTTTTCCAGCCTCATCGATTTTGATGACACTTTCTTCAAACACTGCTTGTACTTTATTGAGAGTATATGTTTCAATTAAAAGGTTGATTAAGTCTTGTATCGCACTTGAATAGTCATGAAAACGATTGATTTTTCGCGATATCGAACCGATATTTGAATTTGTAAATTCAATCCTATCTAGCTCAATTAATAGTGCTTCTAATCTCGATTTAAACACGATTTTATTGGATGTCGTTATACAAACTTCTGGTTTTAAGTTTCGTATTTTTTCGATGATTGGATGAATAAAATCACTGGAAGGAATCGTTACTTGGAGTGTTTGAATGGCATCTTCAATCCATTTAGGATTATTAACCGACTCGGTGTAACGTTCTTTTGTTTCAAACAGGTAATTTGAGAATAATGCTTTTGTGAAGTGATCAAACGCAATAAAAGAACCGGGTTTAGGCATAAAAGGAGTTTCAATAAATCGAACCAATTTACCGGTTGATAACACTAATTGATATTGGTGATCTTCGATAAAGTACAAAGGTTGTTTCACCAATGAAATGTCTTGAAACAATGTATTTGCTTTCGAAGTAACGATCGTTGGCATTAATGAGGCATTCGCAAATAGATTCATAACTGATAAAAACTGAGGATTCGTATCAAAAGCGACGATATATTTTAATTTATCAATCGCAGCAATGGAAGAAATAGCAGTAATAATTTTAAAGAAGTCCTGTGCTAGAGGAACGCCAAATAAAATTAATTCGTCATGGTCGATTAATAACGTTGGTAAGGAAAAACCTTCGAACGTTACATTCATTCCATGAAAGATATACACGTCTTTTTTTATCATTTGAGGTTTTTTTAATATCAATGCTTGATTAGTTGGCATATATTGACTCCTTTAATATGCTATATTTATTCATTATTATACTAGATTTTATATAAAAATACGTGATTTACACATAAAATTCTTTAAGAAAATCAGAAGCAGACAAATTCGATGCCAATATTTTTTATAATATGTTATAATATTGAAAGAATTCTAGTCAAATGAGGGATAACATGCAGTCAAACAAAAAACTATGGGAACTCTTCTTAAGTTTCTTGAAAATTGGAGCTTTCACCTTTGGTGGTGGCTATGCGATGATGCCAATCATGCATAGAGAAGTGGTTGAAAAGAAACAATGGGCAACCGATGATGATATTTTAAAACTTTTAGTCATATCAGAATCAACGCCTGGGGTTTTAGCCGTCAATTCAGCGACCTTTATTGGCTATAAAATTGCAGGTTTTTGGGGATCTTTACTCGCGACATTAGGCGTTGTATTGCCATCATTTATCGTCATATCAATCATTTCACTATTTATCATTCAATTCAAAGAATTAGAATGGGTTGGCTATGCCTTTATGGGAATTAGAGCGGGTGTTGCGATGCTCATCTTAAATGCCGTTTTCAAATTATCAAAAAAAGTTAAAAAAACGTTATTCTCTTATATAATTTTTACCGCTGCTTTTCTCGTTGCGTTATTCACCGAGTTTTCAGTGATATTATTACTCTTAATTGGTGCTGTCTTAGGCATTATCTATGGCTATATCAATATTAAGAAGATGGGGGACGTTACGAATGTTTAGTCTCCTATTGAAACTTTTCTTCACTTTCTTTAAAATCGGTTTATTCACCTTTGGTGGTGGCTATGCGATGATTCCACTTTTCCGTCAAGAACTAGTGGGTGGAGGGTATTTAACTGAAGCACTTCTCCTCGACTTCATCGGTATTTCTGAATCAACCCCTGGACCCTTTGCGGTCAATATGGCAACGTTCATCGGGATGGAAACTGCCGGTTTACTTGGCGCATTAGCAGCGACTTTAGGTGTCGTATTACCTTCATTCATCATCATATTAATCATTGCTAAATTTGGGGCTAAGTTCTTAGATTCACGTCCGGTCAAACAAGCATTCTTAGGGCTTAAACCCGTCGTCATCGGTTTAGTCTTCTCGGTTGCGATAATGTTAATATTTAAACAGGTATTTCCTTCGATTGATCTCAAGAACTTTACGTTTAATATTACCGGTTTTGACTATAAAGCTATTATCATCATGGTCATCGCCTTTATAGGTTTGAAATTCTTCAAAAAATTATCACCGATTTTTATTATTCTAATTTCAGCGACACTAGGTCTCATTCTATACGGTATTATGTAGAGGCAAATGATGAAAAAAATAGTACTCTTTGTATCACTCTTGCTTATTACTTTTTTAGCAGGATGTCAAAAAATTATAAAAATCTCGCTTGAGTCTTCTATAGCTACAACGTATCTCGAAATTGATTCAGACGACTTGGTTGAAAAGTTGAATGCAAAAGCCGATTTTATGCTTTATATTAGCAGTGAAACGTGCACATCCTGCGCTGAATTTAAACCCATCCTTGATTCCGTCATTCAAAATAAAGGGATTAAGGTTTATAAGATTGAAGCAGGAGAGTTGTTTAAACCAAGCAATAATTACATTGCTTATCAGTTCACTCCCACCATCGTCATTATCAGTGACGGAATTGAAATGGTTAAAATTGATGGCGTTAATGATTCTAAAATATTTAAAGATTATGACAGTTTCATAAAGTTTTACGATAAATACATCGAATAATTATAAAAAAACATGAACGCAAAGGTTCATGTTTTTTAATGTTATTTTTTTAGTTTTTGAGCAATCATTTTTGCGACATACTCTGGCACAAACGGCGTTACGTCGCCACCAAAATACGCTAATTCTCGAACTGATGAACTGGAAAGAAAAGAAAATTGTCCTTCAGTCATTAAAAATACGGTATCAATTTCATGATCGATTTTTCGGTTAAAGTTCGTCATTTGAAATTCATAGTCATAGTCAGTGACTGCCCTAAGTCCTCTTAAGATATGTGTTGCCCCCAATAACTTACAATGTTCAACTGTCAGTTTTTGCGAAAGCACCACTTCGACATTAGGCATATCTTTTAAAACTTCTTTTACAATGTCATAACGCTCTTTATCCGAAAACATCGTTTTTTTACTGGGGTTCACCGACACAGCAACATAGAGCTTGTCAAATAAATGAGCTCCACGACTCACGATATCTAAATGGCCGAAAGTGATTGGATCAAAACTACCTGGGTAATAACCAATTTTCATTGTGATTCCTCCCATAAGTAAAACGTAAATTTCGTGATACCTTCAATCGATTCTCGTTGTTTCTTTAAATTTGCGTATGAATCAGGTAAAGTCGTTGCTTTATCATTTTCACATAAAACAACGCCAGTGGCAGAAAGTAATTTTCTAGAAGCAATCATATCTAATAAATCAGGAATATAATTTTTCGCGTAAGGCGGATCAAGGATAATTAAATCAAAGGGTTCTCCTTGATAAGATCGCATAAACTGCATTGCTTCACTGGTGACGACTTTTGAATGATTTTTATCGATTTTTAGTGTCTTTAAGTTCTCGTGAATCGTTTGTATCGCTTTTCCTTGATAATCAACGAAAACACAATAATCCATACCACGAGATAATGCTTCAATGCCTAATGCGCCTGATCCCGCAAACAAATCAAGAACTTTTCCACCGTCAAAATATTGACCTAAAATATTAAAAATCTTTTCTTTATTTTTATCGGTTGTGGGTCTTGTTAATTCGCCCGGAACTTCTTTAATAATCCGTCCGCGGTAGGTGCCTGTGATAACACGCATAAGAATTAACGGTCAAACGTAATCTGTTCGACGGTAATTTTATCTAAGCGTTTAACCATTTCGGTCACAAGTTTTACTGCGTTTGCATAATCGTCTTCATGAATAATTGATGTATGTGAATGTAAATAGCGGCAAGGTAAACAAACTGCTATTGATGGCGCTCCGCATTTGGTCAAATGAATTTTCCCAGCATCAGTGCCACCTTGACGTAAATAACTTAGTTGATAAGGAATTTTTAATTCTTCGCAAATCGAGACAGCGAATTCTCTTAATCCGACATGTCCAACCATCGAAGAATCATAAATCATCAAACACGGACCTTTTCCGAGTTCCGTTTCTTTTGTTCCGCCAGGATAATCGTGGGCTATCGTTACATCTAAAGCAATGCCAATATCAGGACTGACTTGATAAGCCGCTGTTCCTGCGCCTCTTAAACCGACTTCTTCTTGAACGGTGCCAACGCCATAATAGACATTCTCATGGCTAACTGATTGTATGTTTTTTAACACTTCAATCGCTAAAGCAATGCCAATACGATTGTCAAAGGCTTTAGCAAGTAAGAATTTAGGATTGTTCAAAGGAATGGATTCAATGAAAGGTGTGATCATATCACCAATTTGAATGCCTAACGCCAAAACTTCTTCTTTAGAGTTCACGCCTAAATCCATATACATGTCTTTGGTATCAACGACTACTTTTCGTTCTTCAGGTGATAAAATGTGCGGTGGTTTTGACCCAACGACACACCTGATTTCTTTGCCTGCCTTGGTTGTAATCACGAATTGTTGACTCAAAACGACATGACCCCACCATCCGCCGGCTGGAATAAATTTCACATAACCTTCTTTGGTGATTTCTGATAATATAAAACCTATTTCATCCATATGACCCGCAACCATAATTTTAGGACCATTAGGATTACCAACCTTTTTTGCGATGATTGATCCGATGTTATCATAACTAATTTCATCAGCCAATCCTTGTACTGCTTTTTCAAAATATTTGCGAACTTGTTTTTCATTCGCTGGAATACCGTTTAACATCGTTAAATCGTACAATAATGGATTCATATATATCCTCGCCTTTTCAAAAATGATTTCAATAAATTATAACATATTTATTAGATGACTTCAACGAACAAAATAAAAGTACATCAACAATTGGAAATCACTCGGGCGGACAAACATCTTACGCCAAGGGTGGAGTTTCTTGCATCTACCATTAGGATTCCTATAAAATAGGCATTCAACACAAGTAGGGCCTTAACTCCTAAATTAATTCAGTGCTTCGCGGATGAGTGATTTCAAATTATTGATGTACCATACTGTTATTATAAATAATAACTAGGTGAATGTCAACGGCTCTACTCAAGATAAATAATAAGAAAAAAAGACCGACAAAAGTTGTCGGTCTCATGTAAATAAATGAATTTATCTTGGGTTTTTAATGTTTGCGTGTGCAGCAGCTAAACGTGCTATTGGAACACGGAAAGGTGAACATGAAACATAAGTTAAACCAATGCTATGACAGAATTCAACTGAAACTGGGTCTCCACCGTGTTCTCCACAAATACCAAGTTTGATATTAGGACGAACAGTTTTACCAAGTTCACAGGCCATTTTCATCAATTTTCCAACACCCTTCGTATCAACGTGAGCGAATGGATCACTTTCAAAAATCTTCTTGCCATAGTAATCGCCTAAGAATTTACCGGCATCATCACGGCTGAATCCAAAGGTCATTTGGGTTAAGTCGTTGGTACCAAAGCTAAAGAATTCAGCTTCTTTGGCAATTTCATCAGCGAGTAAAGCAGCTCTTGGGATTTCAATCATCGTACCAACGCTATATTCTAATTTAACGCCAGCCTTTTTAATGATTTCATCAGCTGTTTTAACAACGATGTCTTTAACATATTTTAATTCTTTAATGTCGCCAACAAGTGGAATCATGATTTCAGGAACGACTTTACCACCACGTTTGTTCACATCAATAGCAGCTTCGATAACAGCTGTCGTTTGCATAACAGCGATTTCTGGATACGTAATGGTTAAACGAACTCCACGGTGACCTAGCATTGGGTTTGTTTCATGTAAGTCAATAACAGTTGCTTTTAATGAAGCAAAGGTAATGCCCATTTCTTTGGCTAAAGCTTCGATATCTTCATCTTCTGTTGGTAAGAATTCATGAAGTGGTGGATCTAAGTAACGGATGGTTACTGGGAATCCATGCATTTCTTCATAAAGACCAATGAAGTCTTTTCTTTGCATTGGTAATAATTTAGCTAAAGCAGCTTGTCTTTCTTCTAAAGTCTTAGAAACAATCATTTCACGCATTGCAGGAATACGGTCAGTATCAAAGAACATATGTTCTGTTCTGCAAAGTCCAATACCCTCAGCGCCAAAGTTGTAAGCAACTTTGGCATCTCTTGGTGTATCAGCGTTGGTTCTAACTTTTAAACTTCTGAATTCGTCAGCCCAAGCCATTAATTCAGCGAAATCACCTGAAACAGTTGCATCAACTGTTTTAATTTTTTCACCGTAAATTTTACCAGTTGAACCGTCTAATGAAATCCAGTCGCCTTCATTGTAACGTTTTCCGCCAACTTCGAAGTATTTTCCTGCTTCATTAACTTTAACTTCGCCAGCTCCTGCGACGCAGCAAGTACCCATGCCTCTAGCAACTACCGCCGCATGAGAAGTCATACCGCCTCTAGACGTTAGAACTCCTTTCGCAACGACCATGCCTTCGATATCTTCTGGGCTGGTTTCTTGACGAACAAGAATGACTGGTAATTTATCTTTTTTAACCATTTCAGCAGCACGTTCAGCAGTGAAGACAGCTCTACCTGTTGCAGCACCTGGTGAAGCGTTTAATCCTGTAGAAATGACTTTTGCATTTTTTAATGACTCTGCTTCAAATTGTGGATGAAGTAAAGCGTCTAATTGTGAAGGTTCAACTTTTAGAATAGCTTCTTTTTTCGTTAATAAACCTTCTTTAACTAAATCAATCGCAACTTTTAAAGCAGCTTGTGCAGTTCTTTTGCCATTACGAGTTTGTAACATATAAAGTTTTCCACGTTCGATGGTGAACTCCATATCTTGCATATCACGGTAATGTTGTTCTAATTTCTTAGAAATAGCGAAGAATTCATCATAAAGCGCTGGATTGTCTTCTTTTAATTCAGAAATTGGTTTTGGTGTTCTGATACCAGCAACAACGTCTTCACCTTGAGCATTGAATAAATATTCTCCATAAAGAACATTTTCTCCCGTTGCAGGGTTACGGCTGAATGCAACACCCGTACCTGAATCTTCACCCATGTTACCAAACACCATTGATTGAACGTTAACGGCAGTACCCCATTCGTAAGGAATGTTGTTTAAACGACGGTAAGTATTCGCACGTGGATTGTCCCATGAACGGAAAACAGCTTGGATTGCTTCGATTAATTGAACTTTTGGATCTTGTGGGAATGGTTCCCCCTTTAATTCTAAGTATCTTTTCTTGAAGAGTTCGACAACTTCTTTTAAATCGTTTGCATCGAGTTCAGTGTCGTTATGAACACCCTTTTCGTGCTTTCTTTGATCGAATATGTGTTCGAAATTAGCTTTTTCAATTTCCATAACGACATCTGCGAACATTTGAATGAAACGACGGTAAGAGTCATAAGCAAATCTTGGGTTGTTCGTTAATTTTGCTAATCCAACAACAGAAACATCATTTAAACCTAAGTTTAAAATCGTGTCCATCATTCCAGGCATTGAGGCTCTTGCGCCAGAACGAACAGATACTAAAAATGGATTTGCTGGGTCGCCAAAAGTTTTTCCTGCAACTTTTTCAGTTTTGTGTAATGCTTCAAAAATTTCATTGACGATTTCAGGAACAATCGTCTTTCCGTCTTGATAGTAACGCGTGCAAGCTTCGGTTGTAACTGTGAATCCTTGAGGAACAGGCATGCCAAGATTGGTCATTTCCGCAAGGTTCGCACCTTTACCGCCGAGAAGGTTTTTCATTTCTGCTTTGCCTTCTTTAAACAGGTATACGTATTTTGTCATATTGTGATCCTTTCTTAAAAATAATTGGTTTAAAATCCCATCCTTGATTATATCATCCTTACAGCTAAAAGACAAACAATTTGGATGTATTTTTTGATAATTCAAGCCTTTTTTAGGCTATCATTTTCATGAAAAGGCTTTCGCTCTTTTTTGTCATCCATAAGTAGAACGCCGAAGCGATCACACCATTAAAAAGTGTCAAGGATAACATCGTGATGCCAATTGTTGCTTCTTTAGAAACGAGATAATAGAGTCCACCGTTCATCGCAAGAAAACCAAAAGCACCGAAAACCGCGATTAAAGCAGGAAGACTTTGTTTAACAACCTCAATTTCATTGATAAAATCAAATTTAGGCATGTATAAGTTTAGAATACTGCCAAAACTAGAAATAAGGGCAGAAAAACTGGCTGCTAAAAACATCATAAGAATAACGTTTATAAACGTAATTTCAAAAGCAATCGCTAAGAGAATAATCGAGATAATCGCAGCCGGTAATCCCAGTAAAATATTGAAGAAAAGTTTAACTTTCATAATCGTATTTGGATGGATGGGTAGAGATTTCAAGAAAGGAAATTTTTTCCCTTCGATGGACAAAGAAACCGCTGACGTGTAAATCATACCAAGACAGAATCCGATGATGATGAGTAACATCGGTTCTAATGGTAAAGCCATTCCCATTTCAGACCCAATGAATTCAAGTACTTTATTTTTGAAGAATAGGCTAGCTATCGCAACTAGTAGCATGATAATTGTACCAAACAAGGTGTTAAAGACATACATCGTCATGCCGAAATAGTTTCTAATTTCTTTCACCAGTAATGACTTGAAAACACTCCGAGACTGACTCACTGCTTTCACATGATTGGTTCCAATATTGACAGCGTGCTTTGAATTGATTTTCATCGAAGCTTTGGAGATGGCAAAGATAAACAAGCCAAACAACCCAGCATGCGTCACAAGTAATAAGACAAAACTTAAGAAATTTTGTTCATGAACCGCTTCAACAAACCATTGCATCGGAAGATAAATATCGCCTAAAGAACGTATGAAATCTTGTTGACCAGAAAGCGGATTCTCCCCTGCAAAATTCATGGTGAATGATAAAACCATAATTCCTAGAAAAACAACAAATAACAAAATGAGTTTAACTAAGTTTGATTTCTTCAACCGAACAGTAATTCTAGCAATCCCCATACTAATCAATGATGCAATTATGATTAAAGGCAATGGAGCGAGCAAATATCCTAATACCAAATAGATGATTGTCATAACGCCAACAGGTGTAAAGTAGATATAACTAAATACAATCGGTAAAGCGAAGATAAACATCATTAAATACATGTTAATCATCATGACACTCGCTTTAGCAGCGATAATTGACGCCGGTTTCATCGGTAAGGGGGCTAAAATTTCATAGTCTTTGAAATGAAATAAATACCCATCAACTCTGAGTAAACTAATCATAATCGCAAATCCTGCTGCATAAGAAAATAAAAACATTAAAAGTAATTCAGTTAGTCCAGCCGCTTGAAGACCAAGACCTAACTGATAAAACATCCAACCGAACGTCCCTAAAAAGACACCAACTGCATAAATAATCGCAAAGACAACCATCACCATTTTGCCTTTTGATTTTGAGGCACTTGATCCAAGCATTTTCCTCAACGAAAAATTGTCTTTGAGGAAAACTCCCATCAAAGTCAAATAGTTCTTCATGATGCAATCAACTCTAAGAACAAGCTTTCTAGTGATTGGTCTTTTGTTACAGTGGTAGTTTCGCCTTCAGCGACGATTTTTCCTTTTCGGATAATCGCAACTTTATTACATAACTTTTCAACCACTTCTAAGACGTGCGTTGAAAAGAATATCGCTGAACCTTCATCACATAATTCTTTGAAGACTTCTTTGAGTAAATAACTGGCTTTAGGATCTAAGCCAACAAAGGGTTCGTCGAGCAATAATACTTTTGGACGATGGATTAAAGCCCCAATAATAACAATCTTTTGTTTCATACCATGCGAATAAGAACCGATGGGATTGTTAAGGACATTCTCCATTTCAAACATCTTCGCATACTTTTCAATCGTCGCTTTTCTTGTTTCAGCATCAATTTCATAAACATCGGCAATAAAATCCAAATATTGCATCCCTTTTAAGGTTTCATAAACATCGGGATTATCAGGAATATACGCCATCATTTTTTTAGCGGCGATGGGTTCAGTTTTTATATCGTGCCCACCAACTAAAATCTTTCCCTTTTCAAAATCTAAAATTCCAGCAATAGAACGTAAAAGTGTGGTCTTTCCAGCCCCATTATGACCGATAAAGCCATAGATGTCGCCTTTTTCAATCGTTAGTGTAATGTCCTCGCAAGCATTGGTTTTACCATCATAACTTTTAAAGAAATTTTTAATCTCTATCATGTTAAATCCTCCTATATCGATTATATTATAATATAATACATTAAAATAATCAAAATATTTCTAAAAAATTTTGATAATTAAAATAATTTAACGGTAATTGAATATTTGAATCGAAAATAGTTGCATTTATTAGCCCTGTTCGATATAATAAATACCGCACATGCTCCTATAGTTTAGTGGCAAAACGCAGCAATGGTAATGCTGAAATTCAAGTTCGATTCTTGGTAGGAGCACCACTAAATCATTAAACACCGTTTTCGGTGTTTTTTTTCTTTTATGGTATAATTAAATCAAATGGAGGTATCATATGATAAAACGAATTGCACATTTGGCTTTTGGCGCCAAAGATATGAAAAAAACGTTACATTTTTATACAGAAATTATGGGATTTGTAAAAGCATTTACGCTTTATGATCCAAAAGATAATAAGACTCCTTGGATTGAATATGTGAAGGTATCAGAAGGAAACTTTATTGAGTTCTTTTATAGTGATCCAAAAAAACATTTTAGTAAAGAAGAAGTTTCTTATCAACACATTTGTTTAGAAACAGATGACATTAAAGCGTTTGTAAAACGGATGAAAGATAAAAATTATCCGTTAGATTCTGATCTTTCAATGGGATTAGACAATAACTGGCAATGCTGGGTCAAAGATCCTGATTCAAATCGCATTGAAATCATGCAATATGGTAAAGATTCGCTTCAATTAAGGAAGTAATTATCATGAAATTTGGCAATAAAGCATTTGAAAGAATGGGTTTTGGTGCTTGGCAATTAGGCAATTCTGAATTCTTCGATGCGATGAGTATGGAAGAAGGCGTTAAACTCGTCAAAAAAAGTGTTGAATTGGGCGTTCGCTTTTTTGATACCGCTCCAGGCTATGCTAGCGGAATGAGTGAAACAATTCTAGGCATTGCCTTACAAGATGTCAGAGACAAAGTTTTCATCAACTCAAAATTTGGACATCGTGCAGATGGTTCTTCTAACTTTGATGAATTGACGATGGAATCAGCAATCCATGAAAGTTTAGAAAGACTCAAAACATCGTATTTAGATTCTTTAATCCTTCATAATCCTGCTATGGATATCTTAAAAGGTAAAACCTTACATTTTCAAGAAATGAAGCGACTAAAAGAAATCGGATTAATTCATCACTATGGAGTATCTATTGATTCTTATGATGAATTAAACGTTGTTTTATCAAATACAGACTGTGATGTCATTGAACTATTATTTAACGTCTTCTCACAAGCTTGTATTCCCTTATTTGAAGAAATTAAAAAAAGGAATATCCTTTTAATTATCAAAGTTCCTCTTGATTCAGGTTGGTTAACAGGTAAATACAATGAATTTACGGCTTTTAAGGGCATTAAATCGCGTTGGACAGCTCTTGACATAGTAAGACGCTCAAACCTCACCAAACGCTTAAAAACGATGGTTAACGATGATGATTTGACGAAATATGCTTTAGGATTCATCTTATCATTTGACGCAGTTGGAGTCGTTATACCTGGAACGAGGACTTTTGAGCAACTCAACAGTAATTTAGAAGCCATGAATTACAAACTTCCAAATGATTTAAAAACAAAGATGATTGATTTCTATGAAGGTGAACTAAAGAATAATCCCTTACCTTGGTAATGTAAATAATCAACACATAAAAAATCACCTAATTTAACAAATAAAGCAATCCGATTCTCTTTGAGTTTGGATTGCTTTTTATATATTAATAGCCTTTATCTTTAAGCTGATTCACAAGTTCTAAATAAAATTTAGGAATATCGTTGATACCATCATTTTGTTTTTTTGTTTTAATACTCGTTCTCCTAAAATCAACTTCATCTAAATGGGAAATTCCTCTCAATCCTTTTCCTGAATAGGGGCCTTTAAAGTTCGTCCATTTGGAAGATTTTACTGAAACGATACCATCATTGTCACCTTCAAATAACTTTGTGACTAAATAAGGAAACATTAAAAAAATATCGGAAAACATATTTTTCATCTTAAAGCCATAACTCTGATAATACACATTTTCACTATCTTGATTGATTTCATTAAAGTGTGCCATATTTTTGGTCGTTAAGGATGAAACTGTTGAATAGAAATCAGGACTTTTATCACCTAAGAGTCGAAACCAAAGATTGACAAAGAAACTAACGATCTTTATGATGAATTTTGGGAATTTTGATATAATATCGAGGACTTTTGATCCATGATGAGGACTTTGTATCGTTGTTAAAGAAGCTACATACTGTGACATATCAAGCGATGAAATCATATATCTTGCGTCGATTCCACCTTTAGAATGAGCGATGATATTCACTTTTTTGGCACTTGTTTCTTTTATAACAAATAAGATTCTTTCTTTTATAGTCAACGCATTTTCTTCGATACTTCCCCAACTATCTTGGCTGCCATAACGGATAAGAGATCCTTCTTCGATTAAAACTTTAGGAGTTCTACCCCAATAATTGAAATATTTATTATCACGAAATCCAATTCCATGAATCATGAAAATCGGATATTTAGTATCACATTTCATCTTTTTGCACATCCGTTCGATATGAATAATATTATTTTCGCTTGTTAATACACATTTATACAAATGATATCATTAGCGTTATTATCAAACAAGAGATTTTTCAATTTCATTATAATAAAAAGTCCAATTCATTCAAGAATCGGACTTTCAAACGATTATTTAAGGATTATTTAAGCGTAGAGCCTGACTTGACTTCATTATTTTTCATTTCACTTAATTTCGCTGTGGTGAATATGCGGCAGTTTCTACCAATCTTCATACCTTTTGGAACTTTAATCTTTTTACCTAAAACCGTAATGCCCGAAGATAATAACGAAGGATTCTCGATATTCGCTGTTAAATCATCGCCAAATCCAACTAATGCATTTTCACCGACAATCGTATTTTTATCAATGATACAGTTTTCTACGACAGCACCCGGTAATACTTCAACGTTATTTAATAACACTGAATTAACAACTTTAGCATGAGGATGAATAATAACACCAGGCGATAAAACGCTTCTTTCTACCGTTCCGGCAACGATCGCACCATTCGATAACAACGCTTGGTGAATCGTCGCTTTCGAACCCACTTTAACGGCAGGTAGTTCTTCGGATTTTGTATAAATTTTCCAGTTTTTATCATACATATCCAAAGGAATCTTATCGACGGTCTCGATTAATTCTAAGTTGGCTTGTAAATAAGAATCATAGGTTCCAACGTCTTTCCAATAATCATAAAACTTATACGCATAAACGGCGTCTTTGCCAATCATCGAAGGAATGATGTGTTGACCAAAGTCTAAATCGGGAATATCCATCGTTCTTAACTTTTCTAATAATACATCAGTATTAAAAACATAGATGCCCATGGAAGCTAAATTTGAAATCGGTTTTTTCGGTTTTTCAACGAAACGAACGACTTTATTTTCGTCATCTGCTTCTAAAATACCAAACCGATGCGCTTCACTGATATCAACGACTTTCGCTGCGACCGTTAACGTTGCGTTTGAAGCAATATGCGCTTCTATCATTTTGCGGTAATCCATTTTATAGATATGGTCGCCCGATAGAATTAACGTATACTTCGATTGACTTTGTTCGATATAATGCAAGTTTTTCCGGCAAGCATCCGCCGTTCCATTATACCAATCGCTATGGGGTTGTAATAACGTTACTTTTGAATCTCTACGGTCTAAATCCCAGGGTTTTCCTGATCCAATGTGATCATTTAAGGAAAAAGGTAAATATTGGGTTAAAATTGCAATGTTGTAAATTCCTGAATTCGAACAATTTGATAAGGTAAAATCAATGATGCGGTACTTTCCTGCGAATGGTACGGACGGTTTTACACGATTTTCTGATAAAATATCTAGTCTTGAACCTCTACCACCGGCTAAAATTAATGCTAGTACTTCCATAAGTTCACTCCTTTTTCCCCTTAATTAATTTTGAATAGATTTTCTTGTAGGCTTTCGCTGAAACATTCCAGCTATAATCAGCCGCCATCGCTGATAAGACTAAGTGTTGCCATGCGTCTTTCTTTTGATAGTACACTTTTAAAGCATAGCGGATGACATACATCATGTCATGCGCATTGAAATGTTGGAAAGAAAAACCATTGCCCTCGCCTGTGAATTCATTGTAAGGATGAACGGTGTCTACTAAGCCACCCGTTTCTCTCACAATCGGCAATGTTCCATATTTTAACGCAATGAGTTGCCCTAAGCCACACGGTTCAAACTTCGATGGCATTAAGAATAAATCACTGCTCGCATAGATTAAATGGGCGAGTTTGTTACTATAGCCGACATAAACTTTCACTTTATGAGGGAATTGATTTTGAAGATCATTGAAGTAATCGACGTATTCGCCTTCACCATCCCCCAAGACAATAAACTTGAAATTATCTTGTTCGAGCATTTCAGTGAAAACGCGTTTGATTAAATCAAACCCCTTTTGACTGACGAGTCTCGATACAATTCCAATTAAAGGATAATCGGGATCCCATTTTAACTTGAGTTCTTGATATAAAGCCAACTTATTATTCTTTTTACCGAGTTCATAATTAGAGACATCATAATTAAATGCAATCAAGGGATCCGTTAAGGGATCAAATTCTTTATAAGAGATGCCATTCACAATCCCTTTTAAATCGCCTTTACGCCATTTTAAAAGATGTTGCATCCCGTAACCGAAATAATCCGTTAAAATTTCATTAGCATAGGTTTCTGAGACGGTGGTGATTGAATCGGAAGAAACAATTCCACATTTCAAGAAATTAATGAAACCCTCAAATTCAAAATGATTGTTATAAGCAATATTAAAGTAATGGTAATCGTTAATTGGAAAGATGCCTTGATACGCTAAATTATGAATCGTTAAAACCGATTTTGTATTTTGATATTCTGGATATTTGATTTTCATCAATAAAGGAATCATTGCCGTGTGCCAATCATGGACATGAATGACTTCAGGAATGAAATCTAAATACTTAATGCTTTCTAACGCTGCTTTTTGAAAATACGCAAACCGTTCTGATTCATCCCCGTAATTATACGCATTATCCCGACTGCCGAAATAAAATTCGTTATCGATGAAATAATACCGGATTGAACCGACTTTGAGAGTTTGAACACCGACATAAACACTGGGCTTATTGCCCAGTTCAATGGTGAAGTTTTTAATACAAACCATTTTTTGTTTATAGACGTCTAAAATCTTTTTATATTTCGGTAAAATGACCCGAACCTCAACGTTTGAAAGTGATTTTAGCGCTTGAGGCAAAGACCCAACAACGTCTGCGAGCCCTCCAACCTTCATAAAAGGGGTACATTCTGCCGCAATGAATAATATATTCATAGGTGTTCCTCCTTATATCCTAATCTCAGGCCCATTATACCAAAAATAAAAAGGATTTAAAAGCGGTTTCCCGACTTTTAAACCCAAAATTTAATTAATTTTTGTTTATAGATGGACATTATCAAATAAGTTGATTGCATAAGCAATATTAAGAGTAAAATTGAAGGAATCGTTAGCGTCGATAATTTGAAGAAGCGTTCCCCTAATACGACGAAACAAAATGCCGATACAATCGCAGCTGCGATGACAATATAAGATCTTCTTTTGTTCAGCGGTTGTGAGACATTGACTAAAACGAGGAGATACGCAAATGTTGCGGCAATAATTCCAACTGTGGAGATTTCTCCTTGGGTAATAGATGGCCACTGACTCGCAAACACATATACACCAATTAAGTTCGCAATGACTAATATCGTCCCTGGAATAACGTTTTTAAAGACGTTTCTTAAGAATTTGCCTTCAAATCTCGCTTCATTGGGTTCAAGTGCGATAAAGAACGATGGAATACCAATGATAAAGGTTTCGATGACAAACATTTGAACTGGTTCAAAGGGATAAATGTTCGCTGTCATTAAGACAATGATGGTTAATAGGATGGTATACATTGTTTTAACCAAATAAAGAACTGAAGCATTTTGCATGTTATTGACGATTTGTCTACCTTGTTTCACAACTTTTGGTAAAGAAGCGAAATCATCATTCATTAAGACTAAGTGACTGATATTTCTTGCTGCTTCTGACCCAGAAGCAATTGCGACGGAACAATCCGCTGCTTTTAAAGCTAAAACGTCGTTCACACCGTCACCAATCATCGCGACTTTATGTTTGTTTTGTTTGAATGTTTCGATCAAGACTTGTTTTTGATGGGGTGTTACCCGACCAAAAACCGTATATTCTTCGCAAATTTCTCTTAGTTTATCGTCATCAATCTTCTCTAAAGACAGGTATTTGTTGGCTTTTGGGACGCCCGCTCTAGCTGCAACCTCAGATACGGTAATCGCATTATCTCCTGAAATGACTTTAATCCCAACGCCCGCTTCTTGAAATTCATCAAGCGTCGCTTTTGCTGTTTCTCGAATCGTATCGTTAATCAAGATGAGCGCAATCGGTTCGACAGAACCTGTGATTCTTTTATCACCAATGGCACCGGCTTTTGCAAATAACAAGACTCTTTTTCCCAGCCGTGCATATTTTTCAACTTGTTTTCGAATATGCATATACTTGCCTTTAAAAACGAGTTCTGGTGCGCCAATCGCATAAGTGCCTTCATCAAAGGTCACGGCACTATATTTATTCGCAGATTCAAACGGTAAGAGTTGTCTTGAACGAAGTTTCCGTTTCGAACCAAAATAATTCTTTAAAGCCATCGCCGTTTGATTGTTATCTTTTAACGCATAATTCATGGATGCGATAATGGTTTTAATATCAACACTTGGTTTAGCCGATTCAACATGAATTTCTTCTTCAACCGGTAAATCGACGGCAGGTTCTTCTTTTTCTGGTTCAATCCAGACATAGGAATCAACTTTCATCGTTCCATCCGTAATCGTTCCAGTCTTATCCAAACAGACTAAGTCTACTCTTGACAACGTTTCAATCGAATAGAGTTCTTGAACCAGTGTTTGATGTTTAGCTAACTTCACCACGCTTGATGCGAACGTTATGGTCGTTAATAAGAATAGCCCCGAAGGAACCATCGCCACCATCGCTCCAGCCATTTTCTTTAATGCATCATGATATAATTCTGAATTGGCTAAAAAATCCGGTAAATAGTCCATTTCACTCTTTAAAAATGCTGTGTAAAACGTCATTAATCCTAAAGGAACGATAATGACACCAATAAACTTTAACAGTTTTTTTAAGGATTTTAAGATTTCTGAATTCGGTTTTCCTAAGGTTTTAATTTTATCGGACAATGTTTCAATGTAATTATCTTTACCGACAGCGACAATGAGTGCGTCCGCTGTCCCGGATATGACAAATGATCCCGATAATATCTTATCATTTATTTTTTTTACAATCGCATCAGATTCCCCAGTTAGATTCGCTTCACTGACAGTTAATTCTCCATTTTGGATAATCGAATCAGCGACCACTTGTTTTCCACCTTGAAGAAGGTAGATATCATCTAGTACTAACGCATCAGTTGCGATTTCAATTTCAAACCCTTGTCTTCTCACCATCGCAGTTGGCTGTGATAACAACGTCAAATTCATAATCGTTTTTCTCGCTTTTAATTCTTGGATAATCCCAATCGCGGTATTTAAAACCATGATAATCACAAAGACCATATTCTCAAAGGATTTAATCGAGAGTAATAAAGCGGCTAAAACAAATAGGATTAAATTAAAATAGCTAAAAATGTTCGATGAAAAAATACCCCAAACTGATTTGAGGTTAGGATGATTTTTATAGTTAACTTGGCCCTTTTCAAACCGTGAAGCAACTTCTAAAAGGGTCAGACCTTTTGGAATAAGGGGCTTCTCTTTCAAACTATCACCCGCCGATGCTTTTAACATTATAACAAAATAATCGCTATTCTTCAATGTTTCCCATATTTTTTTTAAAAAAAGAACACTATTGCTAGTGTTCAAAAACGCTTTTTCCGATAAACTCGCGTAAGATGGAGTTACAAGGAACTAAATAATCATCGATATCTTTAAAATATTTCAAGAATTTAATGAGTCGGTTCGCTTGAATATAATATTCTGAATCCGCGGGAATTTTCTTTAAAGCCGTCATCGCATGTTTTTTCATCACGGCTAATTCATACGTTAATTCAGAGTTATATATGTAATCAGCGTTTTCAATAAACGGATAAATCCATTTATATTCGCCTCTTCTCACACTGCTCCACATCGAAAGCGTCTTCTCAGGCGAGGTATTTCTAAACTGTAAATCACGGACAATTCTTCTTAACAACCGGATATCCGTCAAATTAATTGGATTATGATAATCGATATTGATTTGTGAGAATGGAGAAATATAGATTTTGAACTTCTCATGGGCAGGAATAAACGACGTTAAAACATCATTGAGTGCATGAATGCCTTCGATGATAATCGGATTATGAGGTCCAATCGTAATGGGTGCTTGATAGATTCTTTCTTTAATCATGAAGTCATAAATCGGCAATGATACTGCCGCGCCATCGATTAATTCGGCGATATTTTTATTAAACAACTCTAGATCTAGCGCATTGACATGTTCTAAATCCGGTTTTCCAAATTCATCTAACGGCGCTTCACCTTTAGGAAGATAGTAATTATCAATTGAAATCATCAACGGTTTAATACTTCTTGTCAATAACTCGATTTCTAGCCGTCTAGAAAATGTGGTTTTTCCGGAAGAAGAGGGGCCCGCAATCGCTATTAAACGAATGTTATCAATATTTTTTTCAATAATGTTGCCTAATTCACATAGTTGATTGTTATGCTTCGTTTCACACATATTGACGAATTCAACTTCATGATTTTCTTCAATCTTGCGATTCATTTTGTAAATCATATCAGAATCACAATTAATCGCCCATTGTTCGGCTTTATTTAAAACCCGTAAGAAACTAGGGCTATCACTGAATTCAGGGATAGTGCCTTTCGCTTCAACCCTTGGATAACGAATTAAGAATCCTGGTGCGTAATAAAAGAATTCAAATTCTTTGAGATAGCCGGTCGAAGGTACCATATAACCATACATATAGTTCAGATAACCAGCACATTCATAAATATTAACTTTTTCTTTTCGGTATTTTAAAGTTTCGACTTTATCAATATGGCCTTTTTCTGCATAATACTTCGAAATTTTATTGATGGAGACTTTTTTACGAATGATTGGTAAATTAGCTTCAATTAATTCATAGAGTTCTTTTTTAACATTTTCTATCATCGGTGGGGTTAAAGTCATATTGATAGCTCTACCGTAAATGCCCATGGCGATGGAATTAGAAAATTTCAATTGAACATGGGGATAAACCCGTGAAAATGCGAGCGATACTAAATATCGCATCGATGTTGCATAAATTCTAAAGGAATCGGAATAACGATGATCTAAAAATTCTACTAACGCATCACTATCTAATTCATAAGACAGTTCACGCAAGCGGTTATTGACTTTGGCAGCGAAAAAAGTGCCTTCGTAATGACTTGCGAGTTTTTCTAAGCGAATGCTTTCATCAAAGGTGTATTGATCTTGATTGACGGTTACTTTAAACATAATATCCTCCTGTCAAAAATTGAGATGTATATCTATTTTACATCATTTTATAGCTTTTACAATCAAAAAAGATGAATATTTCAGTTGATATCAAATCAAATCGATTATAATGATATTAAAGTATCTTTAGAAAGGACACGATTATGTTACTAGTTCAGTTCTTTTCAAGCGAAGGGATGGATATTCAACCTAACGCCTATATGTTTACCTTACCGCATTTAATTTATGTTGTTTTATGTGTGATTGCATTTTATCTATTGATGCGATTTATAAATACAAAAAATCCGAAGGTCAATAAAATCGTGATTATCACTTCAATCGTGCTTTTATTGGTTTTAAAATATGCTGGTGAAGCTTTATTTATTTACGAATGGTATCATTTCGCTGAACCGGTTTCAAGTTATTCTCATCCGTTTTGGGATTTTAGAACATTGATTTCTTTTCAAGTCTGTGGTGTTAACAATGTGTTATTACCGATAGTTGTCATGTTTAATATCAAACCGATGAAAGATTTCGTGTATACGTCTTCTGTCATTGGGGGATTAGCCGTCTTGCTTTATCCTGTGGGAGTTTTATTTGGTGATCCGCTCGTCATTACATTTCCGATTGTCAGAACATTAACGGTTCATTTTCTTTTAATTTTTTTGCCCCTCTATCTTTATAAAATTGGAGATTACAAACTTGAGAAGAAAAATTGGAAGAATGTGCTCATTGGTTGTCTGTTGGTCATGATGTGGGCTATGTTTGGCAATATCTTCGTCGATACGACGGCTAATAATATGTTTTTAATGGAGAATCCGTTTTTAAATGGACCCGTTCCGTTCTTAAATATTTTACCGAATGGCGTTCATGTTATTTTCTTAATCTTACTCACTTTTGTTGGGTATCTACTACTGTATAAACTAGCAAGCATCTATCATAAGAAACATCCATCCGCACTATAAAAAAAATATCACCCTCATGAATCAGTTTGAGGGTGATTTTTATTGTATTCATTAAGGTCTGTTATCGTATAAATCAACCAATGTTGAAATCGGTGATTCAACGAGAGCGATAAATTCTGCTTCTGTATCGTACTCGTCATAAGCTTCAAACACCGCAATAACCAGTTGTAATTTACCAAGGGTGATATCATAATAATCAGCGAGTGACACAAGTAAATTTTCCGACCATACGATATTAGTTGAGGTAACCGTCGTATTACTATAGAGATCATCGTAAAACGTTTCAGGTGAACTTCCAGTTGTGTCAGTCGCTATCGCTTCTTGAATCTCAGGGACATAGATTTTATAAGACTCTAAGGCACTTGTAAAATTGGTGCTCGTTAATAACCTTGAAGTATAATCCACTGTTTCAGTCATGTTAATCGACATAAACATGGTCTTAAGGTTGAGCTCATCAGATTGAACGGTTAATTTCTTTAACAAGACTTCATCCGTCGTATTGACACTAATCAATACCGTTACGTCATCAACTGTTGCGTATCCTTTTTTAACCGATATATCAACGATTGAACTTAAGACTTTCTCAGGAGATTTATGCCAAAAACGGATATCATCAATCATTGTATCTGCATCATCACCAATGGCGTTCACTTGAACCACGCGGTTAAAACGGTTCAAAACAACTTCAAAACCAGGGTTTAAATCAATGGTTAAAGTTTTAGCAGGCGTGAATTCAAAAATTGTAAACGTAACACTCATTGCAATCAAAATCATGAAACTCATCACAAGACTGATTACACGTTTGTTAAAAACAAATTTAGGTTTGACTTCTACATATTCAAATTCATCCAAGACGTCACTAAATGAAGAGCGATCGATTTCAATCGGTAATCGCGCATGTTCATGCAAGATTTCCTTGAATTTATTAAATTTCATGGTCACTCCTCCTTTAATGTATCTTTCATTTTCTTAACGGCTTTTGCATAAATCCAGGTAATGGTGCCAATCGGCTTTTGCGTAATTTCTGCTATTTCGCGGTGAGATAATCCGCTGATGGTATGCATAATCACGACATTTTTTTCACTTTCATCTAAAGCATTTAAAGCTCTATTTATGATATCTTGATGTTCTAAATCAATTTCAATTTGACTCATCAATGAAAAATCACTCATAAAATCATATTCTGTATCGGTATAAGTGACTCTTTTTCTTTGGGTGTATTCGTTAATGGCTAAATTCTTACCCATCGTCACTAAATAACCCACAAAATTGTTATCTTGATATTTATCAATATTTTTAAGCATTCGCATGTAAGTATCTTGAACGATATCTTCGGATTTGCTTTTGTCTTTTAAAATGGATAAAACGCTATAAAATAGGACTTTATATGTCAGTTCATATAATTCATCAAAAACGGCGATGTTCCCTTTTTTGAGTTCTTTAGCGAGTTTATTAACTCTATCCATTTTAATCACCTCACATTCCGATATTTTTTATTGGAAGTGAAGTGATCATGATATCCTCACATCCAAATAACAATTGAAATTCCATATTTATTGTAAAAATAGTTATAAATGATAAAAAAGGATGTTATTCTTCCTCTTCTGAGTCAGTAACATCCTTCATCGTCGCTTGTTTTCGGATTTTTCCGTCTTTACGATGGACGATGACAACGGTATCGGATTTTAATGCTTTAATAGTCGCAAAGCTAATGGCTTCTCTTTGCGTCTCTAATGTTCCGATAATAGCGTCATTACCTTCGACTTTAACATACCACGAATCATCAGTTGCTCGGTAAAAAACATGATATTTAGGCGGTACTTTCTTTTTTGGTTTGGGTTTTTGAACGATAATGCCTTTTTGTTCAGCGTAAGGCTTTGTAGGTTCAACTTTCTTTTCTGCAACGACTTTTACGACTTTCGCTTTTGGTTTTGGTTTATTGTTTACTACTTCATCGTCATCTTTTGGAAGAACGATTCGACGTTGACTTGGTTGAAGCGGTGGCGTGAGGGTTTTCTTCATAAGTGTTTCTTCTGCAGGAACCATGTCGTCTTCACGAGATTTAGGTAAAGGTTGGATTGAAGAATTTATTGTTTGTTTTGAAGGTTCAATTTTAGTTTCTACTGGCTTTTCAGTCATGGTTTTGATGGTTTCGTTTTGAAAATCTTTAGGGTTTTCAACAATTGGTTTAGGTTCTTGTTTTGGTAATTGAACTGGTAAAATCTCGTTAGAATCATCAGAAAAACTCATCTTTCTTGGGCCAGTTTTAATCACCCCTTCCCCTTCTAAAGAAGGTGACTTGATTTCTACTGTAGTTGGGGTTTCTTCTTTTTGGAGGCTTGCATTATCATTATTCGTTTTAGCAGGGGTTTTAGCTACAATTGGGGTTATATGAACTTGATTGGCTTTTGCACGAACAATCGCGTTATAAATGGCATAAGTACCCCATATTAAAACAATCGTTCCAACAACGATACCAATAAACAATCCATATTCACGTAATATGTAAAGCAATAGTTCCATGCATTCACCCCCTGTTGTAATAATAAATTATTAGAATAATTTCATCTGAATGGTTGTATCTGGGTTAATGGATTTAACGATGTCACCCATCCCATATTTAATTTTATGTTTTTTACATTCAAAAACAAAGACTTTTTTTAGTTTTGATGCATAGGGAGATTGACAAGAATGTTTACTGCCATATTGATCCATATAAATATTTTTGAGCCCTGGGAATTCGCGGTCAATCATCTCATAAAAACGACGTCGACGAATATCTGTCAAAATCATGCCAAACGCTGGATAGATGAAATCTGAACCCACTTCTAACGCACGATTGATAATTTGTAAGATATTTTCTTCGGTATCATTAATATAAGGAACAATTGGCATCATTAATATGCCAGTTTGAATTCCTTCGTTTTTTAATTTTTGTAATGTTTTAAACCGTAATTGAGTTGGAGTTGTTTTAGGCTCGATTTTTTTAGCGACTTCATCATTCATCGTAGAAATCGCCATAATAACTCTCACCGGAGCGTGAAGGGCGATTTGTTTTAATAAATCGATGTCAGCGATGATCCCATCGCTTCTAGTGAAAATCACGACGCCATCTTGGCTATCACGAATGATTTCAAGGGCATTATGCGTTAATTTAAGCTCTGGTTCTAAATCGTTATAAGGTTCGACACTTTGGCCGATGCCAATCAAAAGATTTTTTGGCTTTCCCTCTAAATCACGTTTTAGGATCTCTACGCTGTTTTGAACCGGTAAGATTTTACTTTCTATCGCATATCCGCCAAAATCAATTCTTAATCCGTCGGAGTCAGAATACATATTGGCTTCATAATCAACGCCAAACCATCGATGCGGCGTTTTTGCAGGTAATAAGAGTTGCCTTAAAACGACTTCATTAATATTATTCAACTCTACCCTCCTAATAACGCCAAATAACAGCGAGAATAATGAAAATCATTAAAAATATTCCATAGCGAATGCCAAAAATATAGTTAAATTTAACTTTAATGATTTGTTCGAATTCTTTTAAAAATTTCTTTCTTAACGCCCGATTTTGAATCGACAGTTGTATTAAACAGGGATAAGTCGAAAATCTCATGTCATCTGATTCAATCGAGGTTTCAGAAATCATTGTTTGAATTTCGGCTTCCATTACAGATTTATCTTTCTTGGTGACATGGAAAATGAAATACCAGTCATTCAATCGTTTTAATACGATAAATTTTAAAATAAGATATGTGAAGATGAATACTCCCATGATGATGCCAAATACGAGATATAACGTCGTTGATTCAAAAACTAATAAGATTACGACACTTAAAAACACAAATATTCCATCAATAACGTTGATGATATTGTGATGTTTAAACAAAGGAATCATCATGGCATAGACGATGATGACAGTTGCGATTGCTTTTAAGATAATTGAAAATAAATCGTCCATCCTTGACACCTCCAATGTTAATATTTATTATAGCACATTCAAAACGATTATAAATGCTTATCTTAAATACGGTTCAATGATTTCAATCAATTCATTGATAGAGTGAACCGTTTCGATTTTTATGACAGGACAAACTAACTTCTTCATCCATGCATGATGTTGTTTCTTACTTCGCGTATGGATATCGCCATGGTCATATTCTTTAATCCATTCTAAAAAGTCCAAATGTTGTTGATAAAGATCCCCACCAGGCATGACCCGATTTCCAAATCGTCTTGCTTCTCGGTGCATGACTCTTTCAATTCGAACCTCTAAAGGCATATGCAAGTAAACGGCCAAATTAAGCCTTGAGATAAAAACATCTCCCCAACCGACAAACGCACCGCTCATGACGACTTTCTCATGTTGCTTCAAAATCGATTCAATGATATCAATACGTTCTTCTTCAATTCTCTTCACAGTAAAAGGAGGATCCGTAGGTTCCCAAAAAACATCATCGATATCAATCATGTGATAGCCAAAACGTTCACAAATAGCTCTTGCGAGGGTGGTTGTTCCAGACCCTGAGGAACCAAAGATATGAATTATTTTCATGGTGTTCCTCCTTCTTTTATTTTGAGAACATCATTCTTTCACTTCTAAACATTTTATTGAGTAAGAAGACCAGTCCTGTGACGTACAGTAAATTTGATATAACAGTAATGATGATGTATATGCCTGTATTTGGATCAAACATCAAAATCGCCGTTAAAGATTGAACGGTATTATAAAGTGGAATCAAATACATATAAAGTTGACTATTTGCGCCAGCCCCAAACATCGAGCTAACACCGACTAAAATCGTTAAGATATAGATAGGCGTAATCAAAGTATTTGCTTCTTTTAAACTCTTGGCGTAAGCGGATATAACACTGATTACACCAACTATCACAAATACGGTTGAAAATAACAACACTAAAATCATCAAGTATTCTTTGATGCCATAGATATTGATATCAATATCTCCCATTTGTAACATACTCGGAAGTGATGATATAATGCCAATAAACGATGAAACAGCGGAAATAAGTGATAATATGCCCAAACTCAAGACTTTACCCATGGCAATTTCACTGCGTTTGACGGGTGTAATTAAGAGCGTTGCAATGGTGCCTCTTTCTTTTTCTCCCGCAATCGATTCAGGTCCAATCGACATCGCTCCTGCGAATAAGAACATCACCACAAGCATCGGAAGTAACATTGACATCATTTCACCAATCGCTTCATTTTCATCCACAGGCGTCGCTGTTAATGCGGTTTGAAAAACGGAAGTATCGCCGAAGATATCGTTAATTAATACCGTTCGATAAGCTTCTAAATAACTATTATACCGCGTAAATGCACTTTGAGATTGCATTTCATTGGGATTGTAATAAATTTCGACATTTGGCACTGTCGTACCAATCTCTGCTTCAAAATCATCAGGGAAAATAATTAATAATTCCCATTCACGGTCATCAATTCTTGTTTTAAATTCATCAATTTGTGACGCTTCAATAAAAGAAACATTCGAAGTTTCTGCCGTTTCAAAGCTACTATAAATACTGATATAATCATCGACAGGTGCGACAATCGCCACATCTTGAATTTCTTCTTGAGTAAAATTAGATAAAGCATTACCCATAAACGAGTATATTAAAAAGATCATGAGTCCTGGAAGTAAAATAACACTAAAAACAAGCCGTTTATCTTTAATGACTCGATCCCATTCTTTTTTAAAGATTGTGAGAATATTTTTCATCGGAATTCCCCACTTTCTTTTTCAACTAAATCAAAGAACACTTTTTCAAGCGCTTCTTCGTTACTTGCGATTTCTGATAAGGGTTGATCAAGCAATAATTTTCCGTTAATAATAATTCCAACTCGGTCACATAGTCTTTCAACCAAACTAAAAATATGGGTTGATATGATAATGGTTTTACCAGCGTCCCGCAATTCTTTTAAGTAATCCGTCACAACTTTTGCGGTTAATACATCTAATCCATTGGTTGGTTCATCAAAGATGATTACATCAGGATCGTGCACAATCGCAATGGCTATCGACACCTTTTGTTTCATACCCGTGGAGAGATCACCGACTTTGACTTCAGCGAAGTCTTTGATGCCAAAACGATCAAATAACTGTTTTTTTCTATCGATTCTAACTGAATCTTCAATCCCGTGTAATTTCGAAAAGTAGTCGAATAAGTAATTAGGGGTAAAAAAGTCCTCTAGTTTCAAATCACTGGTTAAAAATCCGATATGTTTTCTAACTTTATCCTCTTCAGTTATGACGCTATGTCCATTAATATATATATCACCAGAATCGGGTTTAATTAATGTTGAAATACATCTTAACGCCGTTGTTTTGCCGGCTCCATTCGGACCTAACAATCCATATATTTCGCCTTTAAAAGCTTCAAAACTCAAGCCGTTGACAGCGACTTTTATTTTTTCGTGGGATTGTTCTAATTTTTGTTGTTTTTTTGACAAATGAAATGTTTTTGTAATATTTTGCACAGATAGTATGGCATTCATTGAGATATCGCCCTCGCATTCTATTTAACACTTATATATTATCAAATTTTGTGCTTTATTACAATGGAAAATAAGAACCCTTTTCAATTGATTATTTTATCAAAGAATAAAAAGAAAAAGTCTATTTCTAGACTTTAACGATTTATTCAGCTGCTTTAGCTAATGCTTTTTTTGCTTGATCGCAAAGTGAAGTAAAGCCTTTTGGATCATTAATAGCGATATCTGATAAAATCTTACGGTTTACCTCGATATTTGCTTTGTTCAATCCATCGATTAATCTTGAATAACTTAATGCATTTAAACGTGCAGCAGCATTAATACGGGTAATCCATAATTTGCGGAAATCACGTTTTTTTCTGCGACGGTCTCTGTATGCATAAGCAAGAGAGTTCATCACTTGTTCTTTAGCAGTTCTAAATAATAAGTGCTTTGCGCCGTAGTAACCTTTGGCTAACTTCAGTATTCTTTTATGTCTTTTTCTGGTGACAATTCCACCTTTAACTCTTGGCATTTAAGCGGCCTCCTACAAGTATGGAACTTGGTGCTTAATTCTCTTTAAGTCCGAGTTCCCCACTACTTCTTTTCTTCTTTGTTGACGATTTTGTTTTGGTGATTTGTGGCTCATTAAATGGCCGCCGAACGTACTAGCTCTCATTAAAAGGCCAGTGCCGGTTCTTTTTAAACGTTTTTTAGTTCCCGAATGGGATTTCATCTTTGGCATTGCATTATTCCTCCATTATTTTTTCTTTGGTGCGAGTATTTGAGATAAGAATCGTCCTTCATGGGCAATTGGTTTCTCAGGGTCGCCAACTAATGCACATTTAGTGGCGAAATTGGTTAAAACTTCTCTGCCTTGCTGTACTAGTATCGCAGGGGCACGGTTAGGCAATCGAACGGAAATTTTTAATTTATCTCCATGTTCTAAGAACTTAATCCCATTGCGAACTTTCGTCTCAAAGTCGTGCGTATCGATGACAGCGGTCAAACGAATTTCCTTCAATTCGACGATTTTTTGGTTTTTCTTAGCCTCTTTGGCTTTACGTTGCATTTCATATCTGTATTTACTATAATCGAGTAATTTACAGACAGGCGGCGTAGCGGTTGGGGCAATCATGACAAGGTCAAGACCTTCTTTTTGCGCAATGAATAAAGCCTCACGAAGTGGCTTAACTCCAAATTGTTGACCATCGTTGCCGATGAGTAACACTTCTTTTGCACGAATTGCGTCATTGATCATCATTTCGTCTTTTTTGACGGGTTTACTGCTGTTGTTATAGATATTCAACACCTCCAAGGGAATTAAAAAAGTGGGGATCAAAAGACACCCACCTTAAACGATTTCTATTGAAATGGTTTGTGTAGCCAATACCTATTGATCGAGCAATCAGGTGAGAAGTGGGTACTTCTGCTTTCTACGTTTTTAACTTCCTACATTATATATGAATTCTTCATCTTTGTCAACAAAAACAACATGTGAATTACTTATTTTTTTTCTCGTCCGTTTTTGGTTTGCCTTTGATGTAATTTTCTTTATTGACTTGGTAGGCTCTTGCGATGGCTAACGCACCTTTTGGAACGTTCGTCGTCAATGTCGAACCAGCCGCAATCGTCGAATTGTCTTCAACTTTAATCGGTGCAATGAGATTTACGTTACATCCAATGAAGACATCATCCCCAATTTCGGTTTGATATTTATTTTTACCGTCATAGTTCACCGTCACAGATCCACAACCAAAGTTGACATTTGATCCGCAAGTCGTGTCACCGATATAGGCTAAATGAGACATTTTTGTGTTTTTGCCAGTCGATGATTTCTTAACTTCAACGAAGTTACCAACGCGGTTTTTAGCCCCAATATTTGCACCATCTCTTAAATGCGCAAACGGTCCAACGGTCGTATCTTCATGAACGGTTGAGTTGTAAACTAAACTGTGTTTACAAACGACTCTTTCTCCGATGAAACTTTCATGAATTTCGGTATTAGGCCCAATTTGTGCACCTTTTTTTATTACGGAATTACCCGTAATATAGGTATTTGGATGTATAACGACATTTTCTTCAATGACAACGTTATGCCCAATGGTAATCGTTTCAGGGTTAATCATTGCAACGCCGTTTTTCATATGTTGCTTATTGATATTGGTTTGTAATATTTGTTCAGCGACTGAAAGCATGTATAAATCATTGACACCCATGGCTTTATAGGATTCTTTCAAGGTGTAAGTGCCAATGACATGTTTGTCGGTTTTGGCGATTTTGATAATATCTGTCAAATAATATTCATTCTTTTGATTGTTATTGGTCACTTTTTTCAAAGATTCGAATAACGTTTTGGTTTTGACGATGTAAACTCCGGTATTAATCTCGTCGATTAATTTTTGTGAAGCTGAAGATTCTCTTTCTTCGATTATTTCATCTAAATAGCCTTGATCATCTCTTAAAATGCGTCCATATCCATGAGGGTCTTCAACACGGGTTGTGACAACTGTTAAGTCATGACGTCTCTCCACATGTTCTTTAAAGGCTTTTTCAATCAGGCAATTATCAACTAAAGGCATATCACCGGGTAAAATCATGACATCGCCTTCTAAATCATTAATGAGGGATTCTGTGACCATCACTGCGTGACCGGTACCCAATTGTTCAACTTGTTCTGCGTAAGTAACGCTATTATTCAAAATATCTTTTAAGACTTCTTTTTTGTGACCCACGACAACGATAATCTCATCAATCAATGTCGAAACTTTCAAATTTTCAACGATATAAGCAATCATTGGTTTTTTTAGTAATGGATAAGCACATTTTGGCATTTCCGTTTTCATTCTCGTGCCTTTACCAGCCGCGAGGACAATCGCATATTTTTTCATGAACATTTCCCCCTATAGAAAACTAAGATTTTGTTTGTTCAGCGTTTTTAATGGCTTGAACAATTGTTTCAATCGTTGAATCAACCATGGTTTCTGTCTTTGCTTGAACCGAGATTCTAATTAAAGGTTCAGTCCCAGAAGCTCTAACTAAGACGAGTCCGTCTTCACCTAACGTAAATTTCGCTTTCTCGACGGTTTCGATGACACTTGGATCCTTTATTAGTGCTTTATCGATATCGCGTAAGTTGACTAATTTATCTGGATATAATGTGACATCTTGGCATAGTTCACGTAAACTTTTTTTGGTTTCTTTCATGATTTTGACGAGTAAGACCGCATTTAATACCCCATCACCCGTATTTAACAAATAGCGGTTGATGACATGGCCGGAATTTTCACCACCTAAGGTATAATTGTTCGTTTCAAGTGCTTCTAAAACGTATTTATCGCCTACGTCGGTTTGGATTGTTTGAATGCCATTTCGACTTAAAGCTTTAATTATGCCTAAATTACTCATTTTTGTTAAAACAACGGTGTTGTCATTTAAACGGTTTTTTTCTTTTAAATAATTGGCGATGATATAAATTAACTTATCTCCATCGATGATTGAACCATCTGAATCAATGGCAAGTAATCGGTCTCCATCACCGTCAAAGGCAAATCCGACATCAAGTTTTTTGGATTGAACCAACTCGATGAGCTTTTCTAAATGGGTAGAACCTACGCCTAAATTGATGTTCTTACCATCGGGAAGATCACCGATGATTTCTAAGTAAGGTGTCAATTTTTGAAAGATTCTTTTACCAATCGCGTAAGTTGCGCCATTCGCTAAATCAAGACCAATTTTTAGACTGGTTTTAATATGCATATGATGAAAGAGTTTATAATAGAGTTTATAGGGATCAACTGATGCGATTGAACGGCCATGTTCCCCTAAAATTGGAGCTTTATGAACATCATTTAAGATGTCTTCTAAAGCGGATTCTTCACTTGCATATAATTTTTTTCCGATTTTAAAGACTTTAATCCCATTATCTTGATAAGGGTTATGAGATGCTGTAATCATCACACCCACAGATCCTAATTTTCCACTGATATAAGACAACATTGGCGTCGAGACAACTCCTAAATAGAGGGTGTTTAATCCAACCGCTTTCGCTCCGGCGATAATCGCTTTCGCAAGCATCGAACCTGATTCCCTTGTATCGCGACCAATCACAACATTTTTAAGGTTCAATACAGACAAACTCGTACCAACTTTAAACGCTAACTCTTCATTTAAAAAGTCGTAGGCAACGCCTCTTATGCCATCCGTTCCAAAATATTTCATAAACTCACCTACTCTACTGTGACTGATTTTGCTAAATTTCTTGGCTTATCAATGTCTTTATTTAAATCAAGTGCAGAGTAAAACGCAATGAGTTGCGTTGGAATCACAGTTACGAGCGGTGTTAATAATTGATGAACATCCATCAAAATAATCTCATCGGTTACATCGCTGACATTTTCTAATGAAATCACCAGTTTATTGGCACCTCTAGCTGTTACTTCACGGATATTAGCACGGGTGTTATTGTTTATAGCGGATTGGGAAATAATTGCGATAACCGGTACACCTTCTTCAATTAAAGCAATTGTTCCATGTTTCAATTCGCCTGCCGCAAACCCTTCAGTTTGGATATAAGAAATTTCTTTTAATTTTAAAGCGGCTTCAAGACAAGTAAAATAATCGATTCCACGACCAATATAGAAACAATTGCGTTTCGTAATTTTTTCTTTGACCAGCTCATGAATATAATCGCGTTTATCGATAATCGCTTCCATGGATACCGCGACTTTTGATAACTCTAAATGTAAATCAAAAGGTTTTCTTGGGGCTAGTAAATACGCTAAGATGGTTAATATGACAATTTGGCCAACATACGCTTTCGTCGATGCGACCGCAATTTCTGGCCCAGCATAGATTTCTAAATACGCATCCGCTTCTCTTGCTAACGTTGACGTTGCGACATTCGTTATAGTTAAGGTTTTATACCCTTGTTCTTTAACATTGACTAAACAAGCTCTTAAATCGGCGGTTTCACCTGATTGAGAGATAAAAATAAATAAAGGATTATCGACGAGGAGCGGTGGATTATATGCAAATTCACTGGCGATGAACACTTCGCAAGGAATTTTTGGCATGTTTTCTAATAAATGTTTTCCGACAAAACCCGCATGCATCGATGTGCCTGCGGCGATAATATAAACCCGGTCAATGCCTTCAAACATCGATAGAATCGATGGCGAAACGAAGAACGTATCGTTCTCCATATACTTAGACATAATTTTACGAATAACAGAAGGTTGTTCACAAATTTCTTTTAACATGAAGTGTGAGTAACCGGCTTTTCCGATTTCATCTAAAACCATATCAATTTTTAAGAGTTTAAAGGTTACTGGTTTTCCGATAATATCAAAGAGCTCATACGTGTATTTTCCATTGGCTTGTTTCGTAACGGAAGTAAAGGTTTTATCTTCAATGGGGTAATAATACTGTGCATGACCAATTAAAGCCATGACATCAGAGGCTAGCGTGATACCATCAGTGCCAACGCCGATTAATAAAGGCGATTTATTTTTAGCTGCGTATAATTTATGTGGGGTTGTGGTATCGATAATGAGAAGCGCATAAGAACCTTCGATTAAGGATAAGGTTTTTCGAATCGCTTCTTCTACCGATAAATCATGCGTGAAATGTTCAATTAAATTCGCGATGATTTCAGTGTCGGTTTCACTGATAAATTTCATATGAGGTAAATATTTAGCAGTTAATTCTTTGTAGTTTTCAATGACGCCATTATGAACGATTGAAAAACGTTCACTTCTCGAAAAATGCGGATGAGAGTTCACTTGATTGGGTTTTCCATGTGTTGCCCATCGTGTATGACCGATGCCAAGATGGTTCACCAATGAATAATTGAAATCCTCAACTAAATGTTTGACTCTTCCTTTGTCTTTATAAGTGATAAACTGGTTATCTATATTTGAGAAAAACGAGACTCCGCAAGAGTCGTATCCACGATATTCTAGTTTTTCTAAACCTGATAATATAACATCAGTGGCTTTTTTTTCACCTAAGTATCCGACAATTCCGCACATAAATAAAATTCCCCCAATATTAATAATTATTAATAACGTGAAAGCAATTATATCATTAATTAGTAGATATTTCAATCTGTTTACTATGTTTTATATCCTTTAAAAATTAACTTAAATGGCTTGAATAATTAACCGTTTTGTTTTCTGTTCAAAAATATCATTATTTATTCGTTTGATGTAATCTGATATAAGTTTATATTCTTGGGTGAAGGAGCAAAGTTTCTAAATCCAAGAATGTAATTCTCTTTTATCACATCGATCAAATTAGCACCATCTCCACAAAGAAGGGTTAAAATGTTTTTTTGTTCTGTGATTTTGATTAGATTAATAAGATCTGTTTGAAGCTCTTTATTTAAATAAGTATTTTGATTCATCAATTGGTTAGAGCGCTCTATTTTGCCATATTCAGCGGATAGATCATTGGTTCCAATCAAGATATAATCAAAACCTGATAATGAATTAAATTGCTTCAATGCATTCTTTCGTTCAATCATTATCCCAAACTGATAATCGAGATGACTTGACTGAAATTCGTCTTCATTAAGGATTTCATGAATCACAGTTTTGATTTGGTTAATCTCTACTAAAGCATTAATCATGGGAACGGTTATGCCAATTGGGAAGTCTTTTGATAATGCTAACAAAGCCCGCAATTGTGTTGCTAGTAATGTATGGTTCTTTATTAACAAGTCAACCCCATATCCCTTACCTTCTAGCATTCTTATCGGTTTATCAGGTTCAACATCTAATAGACGAAAACGAACACGTAAACCGAGCGCTTTTTGACAAATTTTACGGTAGTGAAGATACTGTTCGATTTCATCTGGGAGATAATTTTTATCCATAAAGAAAAATTCAGTTCGGTAAAGTCCGATAGATTTCCAATGATCAGGAATGATTATAGGAATTTCGTTTTCTAAATTAATTGCCGGATGAATTGATACATGACTCAAAATCGCTTGATTAATAGGCTCTAAATGCGTTTCAATAGCCTGAATTTGAGGTATGGGGTGCGTTTTTGTTATTTTAGAAGTCATTAAGTCAATTTGTACAAAATCATGATTTACTAAATCCGATTTGGCTGAAGGAATAATCAAATAAGGGATATTTAACGATGACAAAATAATCGCTACATGGGAATGCAGTGATCCTTCAGTGCTAATAACACCCTCAATATTTGTCAATTCTATTTGTGAGAGTTCGAAGGGAAAGATTCTATTAAAAACGAGAATGGTGGGTTTCTTAAAGGTACTTTTACCAATTGAAATAAGTTTATTTTGGTGGGACAAGGCATTTAATAATCGATTTTTTAAATCCATGAAATCATTGGTTCGAGATTGAAAATAAGCATCTTTCGTTTTCAATGAGTCGATATAATGATCAAAATATAAATTAATCGCTGATTCAGCGGTTAAATGCGTTCTAGTGATACTCTCTCGAATGGTTTCAATCATAACGAAATCTTCAATCGCCAGTTCATAAAACTCCAAAATCGTCCATAATACGTGTAATGAAGGACTGATTAATTTTTTCGTTTCAATGATATCAGTTTTAACCTGTTTGACCGCATTCTCAAATGCGTAAAGTTCAGAAGCGCTATTCTTTCTATTTGAAGGAGCGACATTTTGTTCCATCGCTTCAACGAAATGCAAATATCCATAGATGAATTTACCGATAGACAAAATCCTCACCTCCCTGTAATTCATTATAGCATATAATGGTTATTTTATATCTTTCCAGATAAAAATCAAAAGATTCAAAAACCATAAGAAAAGAAAAACCAAACCATAATGAATGATATCATATAATAAAACAAACTTATTCTGATAAATTATAGCATTCGAAACGATCGCGTAAAGGGTTTTTAGCCAACTCGATTGATTGATTTCTTCATACGTCGCATTCGCTTCTGTGACCCAAAACAAGACTAATGGGATAAGTCCAGAAAAAATCGAGTCGATGATTTGAATTGAAATGCTTCCTATCAACCCTAATATCATCGCTTCAATGTATAAACTGATTAACGCAATGAAAAAATCGATTTCGAATTGAAAATAAGGTGTTAAATAAAATCCTGATAGATGAATCACAATGACCGAATGAATGAACATCATGCTTAAAACGACCATAATGGCGGTTTGTTTGGCAATACCTAGCAATACTTTTCCCTTTTCTTTTTGTAAAAAAAACAGATGATACTTTGTAAACTGTGAATAATACCCTTGGATAGACAAAAAAATGGATATCACAACCAAGATGAACTTCACTAATAGATAGGATTCCATCTGATAGTTGATTAGACGGGTGGTTCGGTCTATATCAAGTTCGCCATACAACGAAGTAAAACCGCTGGCATAAACAATGCCAACGGTTGCGATACTGATCATTAAGAATAAGAACCACGCTGAGACTTTATTAAATAGATAACTATATTGTAGTTTGAGAATTTCTTTCATATAACATGCCATCCTCCATTACATATAAGGTCTTTTTTCGCGTTTTATACAGTTCCGGATAATGGGTGGACACGATAATGAGACTTTCTTTCATTCGCTGGCTAATTAATTTTAAGATTTTCACCTTAGAAATATCGTCTAGTCCATGCAAGGGTTCATCTAATATAATCGTTTTCGGATGATTCAAAAAAGCTTGAATTAAGTTGACTTTTTGACGCATGCCATTTGATAACGTTCCAAAACTTTGATGAGCGTGATTTTGCATTTCAAAATAAGTTAAATGCTCGTCAATCTCCGAATGCAGTGTCGCACTAGGACTATCCTTGATTTTTCCAATGCTATTTAAAAAATCCCAAACGCTCATGAAATAGGGCATGACATAATCTTCTGGGGCATAACCAATGGTCGATCGTTGCTTGTTAATGACACCTTCATATCTAACAACGCCCATGATACATTTGATTAACGTTGTTTTACCTGAACCATTTTTTCCAACCAATAAATTGAGTTTTCCTGATTCAAATTTCACATTGACTAAATGAATTCCAGCTTGATTATGATATTTTTTTGTCACGTTTTTAATCTCGATAGCGGTATTCGTAAGTGTGGACATCACCCTGCTCCTCCACTAATTGTACAGACTCGGTTTTAAACATAAAATCATCGATGACAAGTTGTTTCGTTTCTTGATCCATTTCATAATCGATGATTAAAGGAAAGCGCGTCAATTCAAGATTTTGTCGGCGATAGTTTAAAGGAATTGCATAGACTATTGAAGGCGAGATTTCGAATGAATATTCAACGTTATTCAATATCGTATCAAAGGGGTCATACTCAGTTCCAAGTGTTTCATAGAGGGTATAACCTTCAATGATTTCATCGTGCAAGAGTGTATATTCAAGATTAAAATGGATGTCATTGAGTCCGCAAGTGATTGAATGAATCGTGATTTCTCCTTCTATAAAACGATCAAATCCAATCCTAATCCCTTGTAATAGCGTTTGATTATTATAATTACCATATAATCCCGATAACCGAAAAAAGTCAAAGTCTGTCGTTTCATCGATGACTTGCCATAAAAGATAGACTGATCCAATCTCAAAATCGATGACATACTCATTTTCATATGACAATTGAAGGAATGCATTGTCAAATATCATCGGTAAACCTTCAAATTCATAGTCCGACAAATCAAAAGCATAGCGATAAACATAATACGATTGATTTTGAAAAGTCGTCATCATTTCAAGATAGTCGATGGAACTCACCGATAGTTCTAATTCACTGTCATCGCCTAGTAATCTTGCATCGATAATGGCGTTTTTCGTGGATAAAAAAGTATCCGTTTCCGAAAGATAAATCAACACCTCAAAACGCTCCTTCTCGTCGGTAATCACCTGTGAATAGGGTCGTTCTTTGACCGCCATCAATACCACTGATTGAGACTTTGGCGCAATCATTATCAAAACCGCTGCGATGGCTAAATAAAGTAAGATTAACAATCCATAGATTTTTTTCATTAGAGTCGTTCCTTGATTATCTCGAAATATTCGGTTGTGACTACGAAGGTTTCCCAACCTCCCTTTTTTGTTTGAATCCAAAATAAATAATGTTTCGCTACGCCATTACTTATTTCACCCGTTCCTCGCGTCACAATCGTGACGTAAGTCCCAGGATCGACAATTATCACAAACTCATAGGATTCGCTCGCTGACGTGGATTTGGTATATTGAATCGTGCCTTTGATATTGGCGTCAAGTCCCCCTTTAAATTTTTTTACATTTCCACTGACTTTTAAATCAAGTTCACCCGTCACGCTGGCTTGAAATTTTGTCTCTTCTTTCGTTGTTAAGGTGATGTTATGTTTTATCGTACTATACCCATTGTTATATATTTTAAGTTTTGTTTCTGATAAAAATTCAACGGTCTCATTGCGTGTTACCGTTAAAATTCGCCAACCCATAAAATATTTTTTAGCGAAATTCGAATAATAGCTGTTATAATCATCTTTCGTATAATGCTTTAATAACTGATGACCTTCTTCATCAAAGATGATTTCTTGGTAATTTTGGTATTCGTCTGCTTCAAGGGTTGTGATCATAGGGAGTGATAAAATAAAACACATCATGATTAAAACCATTAATTTTTTCATAAAAAAAACCTCCTTTTCTTAAATCTTACGCAAAGGAGGTCAAACTTATGTTTTTTCTTCTATAATTCGATATCTTTGAAAAATTCCATGGCATCGTCGTAGCCAAGTTCATAGAGCGTTTGCGAATGATTGGGATCGAATTTCATGAGGCTTCCCAATGTGTGTTTATGACGAATTTCATAGAAATTGACATGAGGATATTTGTCTTTATTAATATGATCAAACAAGTGCAAGTGAATAACGATAATCGTATCACATCCTGCTTCAATTAGCGGATAAATTGGAACATTGTCATAAATCCCACCATCAAAGTATTTTTTATCCCCCAGTGTCACGCCAGGAAAAACAATAGGAATTGAACAAGAGGCTAATATCATATTGACGATATCTTCATTTTCATATTCACTCAATAGATTATAAACCGCTTTTTGTTCCTTCTTAACGAAATGATGATAACCACTTTTCACTAAACTAAATAAATTATCATTCGGAGATCCTGCTTCAGACATCGTCACATAAATTTCTTTTTGTTTGACTGTTTTAAAATCTAAATATTTCCATAGTCTTTCTCTTAATGCCTCAATCGAAAAAATCCCATTTTCAATGATTTGAATTTTTTCTTCGCGAATGCGTGAAAAAATACTCTCAGTGCTCTTGATTTCGTCAGGAGAGATTTCTCGCCATAATTTATATGCTTCTTCTACCGGTTTCGTCGATAGTAACACCGCATTAACTGACCCAATCGATGTTCCAGAAAACGCCTCAATTCGGCTTAATATTCCTAATTCTTCTAGTCGTTTCGCAACGCCAATTTGGTAAGCACCTCTGGCACCGCCACCCGATAAACATAGTCCGATTTTTTTCATGTGTTCACCTAATATATTCTTAAGACATTATCCATATAAACTTTATCAATGGTGCCCCCACCTAAACAAACATCCCCAAGATAAAAGACAGCTGCTTGCCCCGGAGTGATGGCTCTTACAGGTTCTAAACATTTGACACTTAAATTAGAGTTATCGTCCCAGTTAATTTCAACTGGAATATCATTTTGACGATATCTAAATTTAGCATGACATTTTAAAGTGCCTTCAAACTTAATCTTTGGAATCCAATTGACGTCTTCAACCGTACAAAAATTCGCTAAAAGTAACGGATGATTAAACCCTTGTCCAACCATCAATTCATTGGTTTTTAAGTTCTTCCCAATCACGAACCAAGGATCATTGCCTAATTCTTTATTCCCACCGATTCCAAGTCCTTTTCTTTGACCTATCGTATAATTCATCAACCCTTGATGAATTCCCATCACTTGCCCTTTATCAGAGACAATCTTCCCTGATTTCGCCGGTAAGTAATTGGCTAAAAAGGCCGCAAAATCGCGCTCGCCGATAAAACAGATACCAGTGGAATCTTTTTTCTTCGCGGTCGCTAAATGATACTCATCAGCGATTTTTCGAACTTCTGGTTTTGTTAATTCTCCGATAGGAAATAAAACATATTTTAGTTGTTCTTGGGTTAACTGGCATAAAAAGTAACTTTGATCTTTATTCAAATCAAGGGCTTTTAAGAGTTGAAACTCGCCCTCAACTTCCCGAACTCTTGCATAGTGTCCCATTGCAATTTTATCAGCGTTTAACGTTTTCGCAACTTCTAAAAACGCTTTAAATTTAATGTATTTATTACATAAGATATCTGGATTAGGAGTTCTTCCTTTAGCATATTCGTTCAAAAAATACTGAAACACATCGTCCCAGTACTCTTTAATGAAATCGTGTCTGTGTAAAACGATCCCTAATTGATTCGCAACCGCTAATGCATCCAAATAATCTGTTTCTTGCGGACAAATAGGATCCATTAAATCAGGATTGCCAGAAATATCATTGTTTAATGCACTATCCCAGTTACGCATAAAGAGCGCTTCAGTGTCGTATCCTTGATTTATTAATAAGACCGCTGAGACGCTTGAATCAACGCCACCAGATAAGCCTAAAATGACTTTTGTCATGGAATCATCTCAACTGAAATCAAAAATTTCAATTGACGCTCCTTTCGAATATATTATCGTTTAACGTCAGAAGGCATTCTGAAGTCACTTCGAGGTGATAAGCCAATATCTAAGACTTTCGGTCCATCCGGACTGGCTTGTCGTTTGAATTGTTGCGAATAAAAACGTTTGAAGAAAGCATCACTAGCTTCTTTTGCTTTTTCAAGCGATAAACCAAAGGTTTTATGAAGCATGAATTCAATACGACCAGGTTCGTCACCGCACGCCATGAATCGATACAAGATAAAATCATTGATTTCATATTTGCCAATAATAGCTTCCGTCGATTGAACTTTTTTCAGTTCGGGCGAAATTGGTGTGGCTAATATATCGTTTAAACTGGCTTCGATGTCTTCGTTAAAGACATAATTTGCATAATTTTCAATCATAAAACGCACTAATGTTTTTGGAATTCCGGCATTGACATTATACATTGACATTTGGTCGCCATTATAAGTTGACCAACCTAACGCAATTTCAGATAAATCGCCCGTTCCTAAAACAATGCCATTGTATTGATTGGCCATATTCATTAGAATCATGGTTCTCGTTCTTGCTTGTGCATTCTCGTAAGTCACATCTTCAGTCGTTTGATCATGGCCTAAAAGCGCTAAATGGTCGCCTACGGCATCTTTAATGTCAATCGACTTAGCGGTCACCCCTAAGCCTTTCATGAGCCGGTTCGCGTTTTTTTCAGTTCTTGACGTGGTGCCCATCGCAGGCATCGTCACAGCGATGATGCCTTTACGGTCAAATCCGAGTCGGTCAAAAGCGCGACAAGCGATAATGAGCGCAAGCGATGAATCAAGTCCCCCAGAAATGCCAATTAATACGTTACGCATATTTAAATGTTTCAAGCGTTTAACAAGTCCAAATTCTTGAATTGATGCAATTTTCTCAAACGCTTCATGGATATTGTCTTTGGGGACAAAAGGCGTTGGATCCGTCAAATAATTGAAATGATAATCAACAGATTCTGGTAAATTAAATTTCACTTGTTGATATTCTTGCGGATATTTATAGATTGAATCTCTAAACGATGAATTACTGCGACGATCATACGCAATCTTATCAAAATCCAAATCAACGCAAAGCATATCGGTTTCTAAACTAAAATTGGCTTGTTCTTTTAATAAAACTCCATTGGAAGCCACAATGTTATGACCGCCAAAGACGGTTTCGGAAGTGGATTCTCCCAAGCCCGCACAGACATAAGCATAAATGCCGCAATTCTTTCTTGAATGCTCTAAAACCGTACTTCTACGGATGGTATCTTTGCCTAAAGTTTCATTTGAAGCAGAAAGATTAATAATTAAATTCGCACCATTAACGCTCATGAAATTACCAGGGGCAATCGTTGCCCACATATCTTCACAGATTTCAATACCAAATTTCACTTTATCAGCGGTAAAAATAATATTGCCAAACGGAACTTTTTGATTGAGTAGTTCAATCTTTTTGACAAATTTAACGACTTCAAAACCGGATTTAAACCAGCGTTTATCATAAAACTCTTTGGTATTCGGTAAATAGAATTTCGGGACGACGCCTAAAATTTTCTTTCCTTGGATGACAATCGCGCAATTCAAAACCATTTCTTCGATTTCTAAAGGAATGCCACAAATAATGACGCCTTTAAACGTATTTAAATTCAGAAGTTTTTGTAATGCGTTTAACGCATCGGTAAATAAAGCCTTTTGAAAGAAAAGGTCGTTACAAGTATAAGCGGTGATTCCTAGCTCAGGGAAAGCCACTATTGAAGCTTCATTGTTTTCTAAAGCGAGAAGCATTTGGTCAACGTTATAATCCGGATTACCAACAGCTAATTTTGGACTAACGAGACATATTTTCATGAATCCATGTTTGTACATAATTAGCTCCTATATAATTGGTGGATGAGGATATAGTGATACACTTCATTCGTCACCAATGATTGATCAAAATTTTCTCTAAAGGAAGTGGAAGATATTTCAATATCAAAATCGGGAAGAATAATAAAATTATCTCGATGTTTCGCTAATGCGGGATTATCCATAATGGCTTTTTCAATATCCGTGTGGTTTCGGTTTATAAGAACGAATCTAAAATCAGATAATAAACTTTCAGCGTTGATCCATTTATGAAGTTTTGCCAAATTGTCGGCCCCAATCACAAACACGATTTCTTCGTTTGGGTAACTATCTTGGAAACGAATCAGACTTTGATAGGTTCCTAAGTAATCAGAATCATCAAATTCCATGGTAGAAACAACGGCATTAGGCAAGTTTTTAGTCATAAGCTTAAGCATTTCCAACCGGTGGAAATTTGAAGCTAAAGACCGTTTGGTATAAAGATTTGACACCGGTAGATAGATGAATTTGGTACATGGTAGATGTTTAACGACGTGATGATAAATCGCTTCATGGGCGATGGTAGGAGGATTAAACGCTCCGCCGAAGACTACAATCATGGTATCAGCTCCTAAAAATCCGCCTTATAGGCGGTAATGTCACCTTTATTTTAACATACAAAGTCACTGAATAAAAGAGAATCTCGATGAAACTCGTAATCTATGCTATAATTATGAAGGGTGATATTTATGAAAAATACATTAGAATACGTGAAAGAATTCGCACAAAAAGTCTTATCAATTCCTTCTCCTTCAGGTTATACCCAAGAAGTGATTGATTTTTGTGAAAGCGAAGCAATCCGTTTAGGGTATGAAACACAAAAAACAAAAAAGGGGAATTTAATTATTTCCGTTAAAGGTTCTTCTAGTTTCAAATTAGGATTATCAGGACACGTCGATACGTTAGGCGCGATGGTTCGCAGTATTACAGCTGCGGGTGATTTAAAATTCACGACTATCGGCGGACCGATATGGCCAACCTTAGATGGTGAATATTGTACAATTCGAACCAGAGATCATAAAGATTATCAAGGGACGTTTTTATCGATTAATCCGTCTTCGCATGTTAACCGAGATGCGAACACGATTGAAAGAACCCCTGAAAAAATGATTGTTAGGATCGATGAGGTTGTAGAGTCAAAAGCTGATACATTAAAACTGGGAATTGCCCCCGGCGATTTTATCTTTTTTGATCCAAAAACGACGATGACACCTTCTGGATTCATCAAAAGTCGTTTCCTTGACGATAAAATCAGTGTCGCCATTCTTTATGGATTACTTTATCATTTATCAAAAGCCAGAATTATTCCTTATCAAAACTTAAAAATTATTATATCAACGTATGAAGAGGTGGGTCATGGGGCTTCTTACATCCCTGAACTTGACGAACTTATTGCCGTTGATATGGGGTGTATCGGCGAGGATCTCTCTTGTACGGAAAGAATGGTTTCCATCTGTGCAAAAGATTCGAGTGGACCATATGATTATAAAATCGTCTCCAAACTCGCAAAACTTGCGAAAGAAAATAATTTAAGTTATGCAACTGATATCTATCCGTTTTACGGATCTGATGTAACTGCTGCTTTACACGGTGGAAATGATTTACGTGGTGGATTAATTGGGCCAGGCGTCCATGCTTCTCATGGGATGGAAAGAACTCATATCAGTGCAGTAGAAAACACTTTGAAGCTTTTGCTTCTTTATATCAAGGAGTAACCAATGAACTTAACTATTAGACCGATTAACATTTTTGATGGAGAACGCTTCGTTCAGTTCATGGATGACCTAGATTTCAGTCATCATCCAGATTGGAAAGGCTGTTACTGCCGTTTTTATCACAGTGATTATACAAAAGTCGAATGGACAGAAAGACAAGGTCTTAAAAACCGTCAAGAAGCTTTAGATCAAATCAGTGGCGGATTAATGCATGGTTATATGGCGTTTGATGATGAAACACCAATTGGATGGCTCAATGCCGGTCATTGGGAAAATTATCCAAGACTCAAGACGACTCTTTCCAAATGGGCGAATTTAGATACAGCACTTATGATTTGTTTCATGATAAAACCCGAATACAGACGCAAAGGCGTCAGTAAAGCACTTTTCCAATTTGCTTTAGAAGATTTAACCGGACTCGGGTATAAAAAATTACTCGTTGTACCTCAAAATTCTGATGAGAATTCTGAAAGCTCATACCGTGGAACTAAAAAAATGTATGAAAATTTAGGCTTTAAAGTTAGAGAAGAAATCGATGGCTATGCCATCATGTCAAAATGGTTATAATGAAATAACACTCCGAATTTTCGGAGTGTTATTTTTACCTTACACGTTTTAAAAACTGTTTTGTCCGTTCTTCTTTAGGATGATTGAATAGTTCATCAGGCGTTCCTGATTCTAAAATAATGCCATTATCCATAAAAACAACCCGTGATGCGACTTCTTTGGCAAATTCCATTTCATGGGTGACCACAACCATCGTCATCCCTTGAAGGGCTAAAGATTTCATAACTTCTAACACTTCTCCTACCATTTCTGGGTCTAACGCACTCGTTGGTTCATCAAATAACAAAATATCTGGTTTCATCGCAAGCGCTCTTGCGATGGCGACTCGTTGTTTTTGTCCCCCTGATAAAGCATTTGGATTTTGATAGGCATAGTCTTTCATGCCAACGGAATCAAGCATTTCAAGACTATAATCCATCGCCATTCTTTTCTCTTGATGTAATACTTGGATGGGAGCTAATATACAGTTGTCTATTACATTTTTATGATTAAATAAATTGAAACTTTGAAAGACCATTCCCATCTTCGTTCTTAATAAATTGATATCGGTCGTTTGATCGAGCAAATTCGATCCTTCAAATAAAATAATGCCCTCATTTGGCTCTTCTAGCAAATTTAAACATCTCAAAAGTGTCGATTTTCCTGAGCCTGATGAGCCAATGATTGTTAAAACCTCGCCTTGATAAATATCAAGGCTGATATTTTTTAAAACTTCGGTATTGCCAAACGATTTCTTTAAGTTTTTAATTTCAATAATTTTATTCATACGTCACCTAATTTGAAGAAGGCAGTTCTATGACTTGTAGATCAAGTTTCTTTTCAACACGTTGTAATAACCAAGTAATGCTATAGGTTAAGACAAGATAAATTATCGCTACTACGAGATACGCCTCTAATTGACGGTAATGAATGCCTGCTATTTTCGTCGTTTGATTGAATAATTCGAAGATACCAATCACTGATAGAACAGCGGTATCTTTAATGTTAATGACAAATTCATTTCCAATCGCAGGCATCGAATTTTTAATCGCTTGAGGGAAAATGATATGACGCATCGTTTGAATAGATGTCAGCCCTAAGCTTCTTGCGGCTTCGGTTTGACCTTTATCAATGGATTGAATCGATCCTCTTAAAATCTCGGCGATGTAAGCGGCCGTATTCACCGAAACAACAAATAAACCGCAGAGTAAGGCATCATTGAATAACCCCAAACCATACCAGAAGAAACTGGCTTGAACAATCATCGGTGTTCCTCTAAAGATGGTAATATATCCTTTTGAAAAGCCTGAACCGACTTTTTTCAATAAGCCCGTTATTTTCTTATCCCTAAGTGTCGGTTTTTGAAGTCTTAACCCGACTAAAACAAGCGCTAAGGCAAATCCGATGATGGTTCCTGATAAAGATAACCCTAAGGTTGTTAAAACACCTTCAATAAAGAGCGATGCATACCTTATGGCGGTAAATAAAACGCCACCTAAAAAATCATCTGGCATGACCGGCACGACTGCACCCACATACGTTTTGATTAATTGAACGTCATGATAATTAAACGTCGCTGTTAATTCAAACTTTTGAGCTCCCTGAAAAATACTAGGGGTGCTCGCAACAATTGCTTGATAGACATGAATCGTTAACGACCCTTGGGGGGAAGCCACCACAAAGTCTGATATATTATCTTCGATCGTGACGATATCATGAGAACTTTCCCAAGTAATGAAGACATCATTATACTGACTTGGTAACGCCATATTTGAGGTCACTTGCATTAACCGATTAGCGGTTAAACTTTGTTTGTTTAAGTAATTGTAAGGAGTGAGTAAATCACTCGCTGTTTCTAAAATGCTTAATTCTTCATTCGTAGGCGTACCAATGACGATATTATCTGATGCTTCTGCGTTTGGATTTTTAATAAAATTAGGATAGAGGGCATAGGCTAGTCCCATGACAAGAAGGGTCATGATGACTTTTTTAAACATGCTTTTATGTAATTTTCTCATCATGACCGAATATTTACTCTGGTTGACGGTTAATTGCTTCAACCATCCATGTTTCACGGGTTTCAGAAGAAATTGTCGATAGAATGGCATTTATTTCAGCTAATAACGTTATATCACTTTGACGGACTGCGATAGAGACAGCTGAATCTTCATAAGTGACGCTAAATCCTAGACCGCTTTGGAAAGCAATATACGTTAATTCAGGGTTAGATGCCGTTACAGCGATTGCGACCGGTAATTCTAAAATCGTTAAATCATAGGTATTAGATTTGATACCTGTAACGATTGTAGGGACATCACCTAACGGATTTAAGTGATTGACGCCTGCCATTTGATCAACGAGTTCATCATAAAACGTATTCATTTGCGCAACGACATTAGCACCTGCGAAATCATCAATTGAAGTTACGTTAGCGTAGGTTGAATCGCTTCTTAATACCACAACATGCGTCGAATGATAATATTCGCTAGAAAACGCGACAGTTTGCGCTCTTTCTGCGGTTGGGGACATTCCGGCAATAATCATGTCAATAGAACCATTCGTGGCTAAGGAAGGAATTAAACCATCCCAATCGACTGCTTTAACAAATAGGTCTACGCCTAGTTCATTGGCAATTGTTTGCGCTACTTGAACATCGTACCCATCACAATAGGCACTTGATCCTGCTTGAGGTAATGCTAAATCGGAAGCTTGAGCTTTTTCAACGCTCCAGTTAAAGGGGGCATAGTTGCATTCTAATCCCACGACAATATAGCCTCTTTCTTGGATGGCTTCATAATTGTCAACGTCGACTGGCAGTGGCTCTAAGTTCACACAAGCGGTTAAAGCAAAGAATAATACAATAGTTGATACGAGTAATACAATTTTTTTCATGGTCTTTCTCCTTTTTATTTTTCAACAAAAAAAAGCGTCTCATCGACGCTTCCAAAAAATAAAAAAACAAAAAGAAATTTATTGGATGTTAGCGCCTCTACTTTTCAGTAGGAGTGTTGAAAGTGTTTCTCTCAACCCCATGATCCAACCGTGTCCGGTTGTCCATTCGGCGATGGTTGCCTTTCATTTGGGTCATCACCTACCGGCTCACCAAACTACTCATCTACATCGCTACCTCTAATCAAATGATTAACTTATAATGTTGCTGTTTCCAATTATAACGGATTAAAACCAGATGTCAAACAAAAATATAATGAAAACGCTTTGATTTTCTATCATGAAGAAATCAAAGCGAGTTGGTTTAAGACTGTGTTGGATTTAGATTCAAAGTACCATCTTGCGTTTCTCAAAGAGAATACTTGATTTCCTAAATGGTCTTCACTGACTAAAATTGTTTCATATAACGCTTGTGCTTCTAAAAATTGCGTTCTAAATACTTCATAATCGAAATACTCTGTCACAAATGTATTCAAGTAATCATAATAAAAGGTCCGGTACTCTTCGATTTCAAAAACTCGATTTACTAAAATCGCCATTTCGTTCATATCGATTAAATTGTAATTGACGCCATAATTGCCCGTTAAATCTTGATGTTTTCCAAATCCAAGACTGGAATCTAAGTCAAAGGGGATATAGTACACTTTATTCGTATAGACTTCAAAATAAAGGTAAAAGTTATTGTAATTATAGCGATAATCGTCACTGTTGCCTACTAAGAAGCCCATTGCTAACGCTCGAATAAAGGCATCGACATCGAGTAAACTATCGCTATTGCGGGTAAAGTAATCAATATCATTGATATCGTCGATGAAATTCGTTAACACCGAAAAATCGGTTCTCAAGCCATTTTGTTTATGGTTTTTGAGGGCGTAAGTAAATCGGTTGTTGGTTGTATATTCATTGATGCCAATTAATCCGTCATAATGAACGGATAAATCCGCGAGTCCTGTTAAATCGGTACATTTATATAAATCGCCGTAATCACCGATGACATTCGAATCAAAGTTCTTTGACAAGAAATTATTATCAATCGGTTCAATGAATGAATAAAATCCAAAACCGATCAGTTCTTGTCCAATTTGAAAGTAAACAAGACCATAACTTGCATTTGATACGACAACACCAGCTTGACGGTACAAATAATAGGAAAATGCTTCGCTAATCATCGCTTCATCAGTTTGAGCATCAATAGTTTTAGAATATTCGAAATTCAGTTGATCTAAATTAAACACTTCACGTTTATTTAAGACCCCATATTCATTGGATTGTTTGTCATAATCAAAGGTGGCGTTGAACTGAAGTTGAAATGAGGTTTGATAATAAACCGTTCTTCCGCGCCAATCAAGTAATCTTGGAATATTACGTGACGTATTACTTTTCGTTCTAAATCCGACTTCTTGAATCGTAAATCGATTGCCTAAGCCATCGGAATAAATCATATCGACTTTATGCATGGTATTATCTTGATATGTCCCATATAATGCAAAATAATCTTCCATCGAGGTGACTAAATCGTTGAAGACCTCATCTTCAAACACCACAGTAATTGATTTGAAATTTGAATTATTAAATAAGTTCTTATAATCTTCTTTTTGCTTGCGATTATTGACAAGTCGTGTCAAAGGCGTGTATCCATCAGCGGCGGATAAATAATTGAAATAACTCAATGCTAAAACGCTCGTCAATAAGACGAAAGCAATGAGGATTCGTTTTATCCATAACCACTTCATAGAAACCTCCTAGTTTTGATCTTGATAATATAAAGCGTACGCTCTTGCGTTTTCGCTCTTTTGTGTAAAATAGTCACTAGGTTGCATGTATCTTTGTGTCAAACTGAAAGTAGTGACGCCTAAATGATGGTTTTCGGTTAACTCACTTTGATATAAGGTCTTCGCTACGATATATTCACCGTAATACCGATCATAATCGAAAATTCCAGTTGTTTCATCCGTATATTCAATGATGTATTTTTCATAGAGATCACGATATTCTGGAAAAGCAAATACGTTTTTAACCAGGACTAAATCATTTTTAGAAAAATGATATGTTTGAGCGACGGGATAATCATATAAATCATGATTTATGCCATATCCGTTATAAGGATCCCACCCAAAACCTAAAGACTGGTCGTGGTCAAAAGGAATATAAACTGCTTGATTTTCATAAAAATATAAGTAAAAATTATTGGCGTCGTGAGCATAATCATCAGGGTTGCCAATCAAAAATCCCATGGCTAATGTTTTTAACCAGGTATCGACATCTAAAATATCTTCAAGTTTATTTTGGTAACTTACCGTATTCGAAAAATTATTTAATTCTTGAACGAAATAAGAAAAATTCGAAAAATCACTGGTCAATTTATTGGTTTTTAATTGATAAGTTAAGCGGTACCCTGCATTATAGTCAGAAACACCAACAGCGTTGGTCGCGTCCCCTGTTTTTAAAGTGGCAGGTCCATTCGATTGCCATACACATTTGTATAAATCGCCTAAAGAACCATCAAAGTTTTTTCCAAAAACTCTTCTTGCATAAACGTCATCTAAGGGTTCTGTCACGGTAAATAATCCGTAAGGCACTAAAGTGCCATCAATATCAAAATAGATAATCGCTAAACTCGTATTCGGTGCCGGAACGCCAGCTGCTAAATATAAATCATAAGCAACCATTTCTGTGACAACACCAGTATCGCCTGATCTAATTGCTTTAAAATTCAACTGTTCTAAATCAAACATTCTTCTTTCTTTTAGTAACTTATATTGCGTAGAATTATCTGGATAATTAAACGTATCGTTAAATTCTAATTGGAAAGAGACTTGCTGATAGCCAATGACATCGCCTTTATTATCTAAAATAACGGGTAAGACACGCGAGAAGATATTCCCTTTGGTTCTGAAGCCAACCTCATTAAGTTCAACGCGGTTGCCATAGGAATCCTCATATAAAATATCAACTTCTTGGATTGTGTTATCACGGTAACTTCCGAATTGATCATTATAGTTGATCATATCTTGGACGAGTTTATCGAAATTAGCTTGTGAGAAGGAGATAACAAATCGATGTTTAACGTTATTATCAAATAACGATTCGTAAGAAACGGGGTTTAGTTCATCGGTTGTTAAATCATTTGAAGTCGTTGTAACAATCGGTGGTAATGTAATCGAAATGGTTTCAGTCGTCGATATTAATTGACATCCTACCATGAAAACAAATAAAAAGGCCGTCATTAAGACGGCAAATTTCCTAAACATTGGCGACTCCTTTAGCTTTTAAGTAGTCAATAAAGTCCTTTGGAATACCCAAATTAAAATCAACCTCTTTGGTCGTGATTGGATGCTTAAATCCAATATGATTCATATAAAGAAACAAATGCTCATTAATTTTAGCCTTCGGATTATAAATATGATCTCCTACCAGTGGAAAACCAAAATGGGCGAAATGAACGCGTATTTGATGTGTCTTTCCGGTTTCATTATTGATTTTCACGAGACTTTGGACTTTGAATTCTTTTTCAACCGTAAAAGCAGTGATGGCATCTTCACCATCCTCTTTGACTTCACGTTTAGGGGAAACATCGTCACTTTTCCCAATCGGTAAATCAATTGTCAAGGTTTTGTTGGGTACAATCCCGTCAATGATGGCAAAATATTCCCGTTTCACTTCAATTTCAGACAATAAAAACTTAATAAAACGATTTTTAGCGATTAATACCAATCCGCCCGCATCGATGTCAAGACGATTGACGTAATGGATTTTGCTTTGAATTTTGTTCTTTTGATAATGCGTTAATAAAGCATTCGCTAAGGTATGCTCTGTATAATTCTTAGTGACCATTAGTGGCATGCCATAAGGTTTATCGACAATCATCAAATAATCATCTTCATAAACGATTGTTAATTCCATGTCTTCAGGTAATACCGCTTCATCATACTCTTCATCAGGAATCCAGATGTGAAGATTATCACCTTTCCGAACCGTATCGTTTTTGGTCTTTAAGTCATTATTTACGACAATTCGTTGTTGATTATTTTCGATTTCAATTAATTTCAAAGGAATTTTATTGTCATGTAAAAAGTCTTTAATGGCTTGAGGTTTTAAGATTTTATAGGTCAGTTCCATAGTATCACTTCCATTTCTTTTCTATTATAACACAAAGGGGAGATAAATGTCGCCATTTATCTTCCCCTAAATTGAATAGTTTTTTGAGAATTTATCTTATTTATTTGATTTTTTGATTTAAATAAAAATCATACCACTTCAAGATAATCGCTTGTTCGAAAGGTTCAGTCTGTTTTCGAACCATCGTTTCCAAAATCTTAAGTTCATTTTCAATAATTTTGCTTAGTTCAGGCGAATAAGACATCTGCGATTTATGACGTCTGTATTCATTTTGATCCAGTAAATTATAGGAATAATCAGGCAATACTTTAATATCTAAATCGTAATCGATATATTTTAATGCTTCTTCATCATAAAGAATTGGACTCGATAGATTACAATAATAAGAAACGCCATCCTCTTTGATTATGCCAATGACATTAAACCAATGATGCTTGTAAAAGTAAGTGACTGAAGGTTCTTTTGTATGCCAAAAACGACCATTCGCTTCAATGACTTTTGTTTTTTTGTTTGCCACGATAATATAGTCATCATTTTCGGCTAATACCGTTGCTTCTTGCCATATACGATGAAGCGATTCATCGTGTTTGTAGCTTTGAACAACAATTTTTTTACCAACTTCTAGCATGGACATCATCCTCATTTCATTAATCTTTGATTAACCAGTCTTCGCCTTTCATGCTTTCTGGCTCAGTTTTAGATAATCCTTGATAATTTTGTTGTCTCAGGACTTCATAAATACCTAGACAAACCGTATTTGACAAATTTAAAGAGCGAATATTCTCATTCATCGGATACCTTGTACAACGGTCTAAATGTTCTCTTAAAATCGATTTAGGAATCCCCGTTGATTCTCGTCCAAAGACGAGATAGATATTTTTATCTGAATTAGATAAATCAAATTGATCCGGTGTTTTTTTGCCATAACGCGTAAAAAATAAAAATTCACCCTGATTCTTTGATAAAAATGTATCAAAATCTGGATAGACAAAGAATTTTGTATGTTCAAGGTAATTCACACCACTGCGTTTTAACGATTTATCATCGACTTTGAAACCTAAAGGTTCAATGAGATGAAGCGTGGTATTCGTCCCTGCGCATGTGCGCATAATGTTTCCTGTATTTTGCGGAATTTCGGGTTGGTATAAAACGACATGTAAACCCATATTAATGTTTCCCCTTTGTTTTTCGGATAAGATCGAGGACATCAGGATTAAATGTTTGATTTTTTAGCATTTCAATTTCGTAAAAATAAGGAGGATAAGAGAGTTCTTCGTTAACTAAATCGGTCACATATGGTGTTTCTAGAATTTTAGGAATATGTTTCAAACGTTCATGATGAACGACATGATTCAACCGATCGAAACCGATAAATCCAAATCCTAAATTGGCGTGTCTGTCTTTATGTGCGCCTTGATCGTTTTTAGAATCATTCACATGAATGACTTTTAAATAATTTAAGCCAATGACTGTGTCAAACTCATCGATAACATCATCAAAATGGTTTATTACATCATATCCAGCATCATGGGTGTGACAGGTATCGAAACAGACTCCGACTCTTGATTGATCTTCAATTAAATCAATCATTGCCTTTAATTCTTCAAAGTTTCGACCCACTTCTGTGCCTTTGCCAGCCATCCCTTCAAGCGCAATAATGACATCACTATCTTTGGTATTTTGGATGATTTGATTAACACCGTTTGATATCCGCTTGATTCCAATTTCTGGTCCATCGCCCATATGAGCCCCTGGGTGAAGGACTAAAACTTTAGCTCCAAGTGCTTGGGTTCTTTTGACTTCTTCAGTTAAAAACTCAACTGCGAAAGATTGTCTTTGAGGGTCTGGGTTCGCAAGATTAACAATATAAGGCGCATGAACGATGACATGCTCGGGTTTGATATGATGGCTATCCATCAAAGCTTTAGCTTCCTCAATTCGCATCAGTTCAAGGGCTGTTCTTTTCGTATTTTGAGGTGCGCCAGTGTAAACCATGAAAGCATTCGCTTCATAAGATAAAGTTTCTTTGACACTGCCAAGGAATTGTTCTTTCCCACCTAATGAGACGTGTGAACCAATAATCAGCATAAATTATCGTCCTTTTCTATCGAGTTTCTTTTGTACTTTCTTAAGTTCCGTTTGATATTTTTTCTTATAACCTGGTTTAACGGTTGTTGGTTTTTTAACTAATATTTTGGCAGTATCGAGTGATTTTCCCGGTTTCCATTCTTTTTTAGTTCTTGTATTGCGATTTTTGACTGGAACAAGTTCCGTTCCTTTAATATCTAAATTTTCTGTTTTAATGCCTTTACTGTCGAGTTTGTCCAAATAGAGTGTATCTTCAAAGTCATAAAGCGATAATACTTGACCATCTTTATCCATTCGGCCAGTTCTTCCACTACGATGAACGTAAAATTCGACGTCACTTGGTAATTCATAATTTAGGATATGGGTAATTCCTGAAATATCAATGCCACGACTGACGATATCGGTCGCAACGACGAATTGATATTTCAAGGCTCTAATATCCGCAACGATAAGTTTTCTTTTTCTAGCTTCTAATCCCCCATGAATTAACGCAACATTGTATTTTTCAGCTTTCATTTTAGCGTATAATTCATCGGCGGATTCTTTCGTATTACAAAAGATGATTGCTAAATAAGGATTCACTGTACCTAATAATTTTTGGAAGACACCGTAACGGTCTCTTTCCTTTGTTTTAATAATGTAATGTTTAACGTTTTGATTGACACCGGCTGCGCCCGTGTCTAACGTAATCGTATCAGGGTTCTTTAGATATTTTTTTAAGAATGGTTGCATCTTTTCAGGAATCGTCGCAGAAAAGACCAACATTTGCAGTTGTTCGTTCATTGTGGCTGCCACTTGATCCACATCTTCTAAAAATCCTTCATCTAAAGTCATGTCCGCTTCATCAACGATAAACGTCTTGACTTGATGCGCCTTTAAAACATTGGTTTTGACCACTAAATCTTTAAGCTTTCCCGGCGTTCCAATCGCAATATGCGGTTGTTTCTTTTCCAGTCTAGCGATTTCTTCTAGGCGGTTTGTGCCACCGGTATATAACCGAATATCTATCGCTTGTTCAGAAAATTGGCTCACTTGTTTCGCAAATGCAAAAATTTGCACCGCTAATTCTCGTGTCGGTGCACTGATTAATACTTGGCATTGATCTACTGATAAATCAAGTCTTTCAAATATAGGGATTAAATAGGCATGCGTTTTGCCAGTACCAGTTGCACTCTTTACAATGAGGTCTTGGCCTTTTAAGACTTTTGGGATAACCGTCGATTGAACTTCAGTCAAAGACTTAAATCCGAGGTCTGTAATCGCATTAACAATAAATTTTTTATAAGGGAACATATGACACCATGCTTTCTTTTTGTAAAAATACACTATTTATTATATAATATTTATGGTTCAATGTAAAACTAAAAGGTGTGATATGATGCAAGTCCTTCCCATTACACCCAGAGGCTATTGCCCTGGGGTCGTTAAAGCCATCGATATTGTCAATAAAGCGATTGAAAATCCAACGTTACCAAGACCCATCTATATTTTAGGGATGATTGTCCATAATCGTTTTGTCGTCGACGATTTTACCCAAAAAGGCGTAATAACTTTAAATGAAACTGGAAAAACCCGACTTGAACTCCTTGACTATGTCAAAGAAGGTACCGTCATCATTACTGCTCACGGAACTGAAGACGCCGTTTTTCAAAAAATTAAAGACAAAGGGTTAACTCTCATAAACGCAACTTGCAAAGATGTACAAAAAACGCATGATCTGATTAAAGGATATCTAGAAAAAAAATATGATATTCTCTTCATCGGAAAAAATCATCATCCAGAAACTGAGGGAGCTTTAGGCATTGATCCTAAGATTCAATTAATTGAGTCCTTAGAAGATGTCCTTAAACTGTCATCTTCAGACCATCCAATATTTGTGACCAATCAAACAACATTATCCATTCGGGATTTAGATAAAATTTTCGCGTTAATCCAAACAAAATTTCCGCACGCTGTTATCAGCGATGAAATTTGTAACTCTACAAGAATTCGTCAAGAAGCGGTGCTCAAATCCAATAATAACATCGACTTATGTTTTGTTGTAGGGGATCCCTTTAGTCATAATACAGCTAGTTTAGTGAAATTATCAAAAACATTCACAAATGCCATCACTTACCCAATTGAATCGGTTGATGATATTCGACCTGAACAACTCTTAGGATACAAAACGGTTTCTGTCACAAGTGGCGCATCAACACCGACCCTTATAACATCACGCGTCATTGAGTATTTAAAGCAATTTGATGAAACTGATAAATCTACATGGGTAAAGTAACAATTCAAAGTAAAAAATTCTTTCTTTTTCTTGAAGTCTGGTTTATAATAGACTAAGCAAATCTATATTTGAGGTGAAAACAATGCCACAAAGCAAAAAGCGTCCGAAACCCGTTATGGTTGAAGCGGAAATCAGGACCTATAACCCTACGAAAAGCAAATTTGGTAAAATCGTCTTAGTCATTCTCGCTGTTGGAATGTTCTTAGGCTTATTAATCGCTGCTATCGTTCAAGGGATTCAAGTATTAAGTTAATTTTTATACAAAAATAAAAGAGATTATTCATCCGCGAATAATCTCTTTTTATATTTTCTAATTTTCTAGTAATAATTCCTTTGCGCCTTGTATGCCCGTTGATGATAATGATTCGCCTGAAATCATCTCTGCGATATCTTCCACCCGTTCATCAAAGGACAATTCTTTGATTGAAGCAATCGTTCGGTGTTGAATCTCTTGCTTCTTGACACGCAATTGATGACTTGCAATTGCGACGACTTGCGGAACGTGTGAAATACAGAGCACTTGACACGTTGATGAGATGGCCTTTAACTTCTTTGCGATTTGTTTTGCGACATGACCGCTGATACCGGTGTCAATCTCATCGAAAATCATCGTCGATAAATTTTGACTCTTAATAAAAATCGTTTTAAAGGCTAACATGATGCGGCTCATTTCTCCGCCAGAGGCCGTTTTTGAAAGGGGCTTCAACGTTTCGCCAACATTCGTTGAAATCAAAAAATCGACTTCATCGATGCCCTCAAGCGAAAAGACTTCTTTTTTAAAGATATCAGAGGTATCTTTGGTTTTTAATTCAATCTTAAATTCGGTATTTTTTAAGACCAAATCTTTAAAGACAGAACTTAATTCTTTTTCGATTTGCTTCGCGATTTCAGTCCGAATCTTTGAAATCGATAAAGCTGATTTAACGACATTTTGATGCGCTAATTCAAGCGCTTTTTTCTCTTTTGCCAAATAGGCTTCATAATTTTCACTTTGATCGATTGACGTTTCAATCATCGCTTGATAGTCAATCAGTTCAGAAATGCTTTTTTTGTATTTGTTTTTTGTTTTCTCGAGTTCGTTTAACCGTTCATTCATTTGATTTAATAATTCGGGATCAAATGCCAAATCGTGTAATTGATGTTTTAAAGTTTTTTCTAAATCTTCAAAATCGTAATACGCATTTTTGGCGAGTTCTGCTTCATTTTCATAGCCTAAACCGTAAGTCTTTAAATGAGTTAACTCAACTTGAAGTTCGTAAAGCTGATCCGATAACCCATTTTCAAATAAGGTAATCGCATTTTGTAAAGCAAGATTCACTTTATCGAAATTGGATAAAACGCTAATTTCTTGCTCCAAGGATGCTTCTTCATCGACTTTTAAATTCAAATTTTTTAACTCTTTTAATTGATATTGATACATTTCAAGTTTATCTTGTAACTCTTTTTGCATTGATAACCATTTCATGTAATTTTTATGACTATCTAAATACATGGCCAAATCAGTGGTGTACTTCTCTAGATAAGGACGCAAAAGATCCAGTCTAAAGCCATCGATTAAATCTAAATAATATTGTGGACTTAGTAACCGCTGGGTATCAAATTGTGAATGAATGTCAGCGAGATGTCTCGCAATCTCTTTGAGCTGATTTAACGTAATGGAGATGTCATTAATTTTAATGATATTTTTATTTTGAATTGAAATTTCTCTTAGTATTTTTATCTCATCGTTCCAATAAGGAATTTTATTTGAATTTAGACTGGCTTTTAACGCTTCGGATTCAATTGAAAATATGCCTTCAATTGATGCGGTATTTTCGCCGGTACGAATCATTTCTTGATTGGCGCGATCGCCTAAAAGAAGTCCGATAGCATCGATGATAAGACTCTTTCCGGCCCCAGTTTCTCCGGTCAAAACCGTCATTCCATTTTTAAATGATACCGTAATTTCATCAATGATAGCGAAATGTTTGACAACTAAAGTTTTGATCATCGAATCACCTCTACTGCTATTTAATCGCGTTTATAAATCGTTCTAATAAAGAATCATTATCTAAATGGTATTGCTGATAAATTTCATGGATTTTACCTTGTTCAATGTATTGATCAGGTAATCCTAAAATTTCAAATTGTTGGGAGTTTAATTGTTTTTCATGTAAAAATTCTAGTAGAGAGCTTCCTAGCCCCCCTAAAACTGTCACATCTTCTAACACAAAGGTTTTAAAGTTAGAAGCGACGATTTTTTCAATCATTTTTGTATCAAACGGTTTAATAAAACGAGCATTATACAAATTGATTGGCAATTTTTTTTCTTCAATTAATTTCGCCATTCTTAAGACATTATCACCATAAGTTATCAGATTGATTGATCCATTTTGAGTTAATTTGTCCCAAGAGCCAAACTCAATGGCGTCATAGGTGTAATGTTCTTGATATTCAAAATTTTGAAATGGAATGTTCGAATACCTAATCGCAAATGGGGAAGTTACATGATCAAAGGCCAAATCTAGCAATTGATAAGCTTCAATCGGATCTTTTGCTTGCGTGATGATGATATTAGGCATATGTCTTAAATAAGCGATGTCATAAATCCCTTGATGGGTATCGCCATCATCACCAACAACGCCTGCACGGTCAATTCCAAATATGACATGGAGATTTTGGCGGCAAATATCATGACTCATCTGATCATAAGCTCGTTGTAAAAACGAGGAATAAATCGGAATGAATACCGGTTTCTTTTGGACGGCTAATGCACCGGAAAAACAAACCGCAAATGATTCGCAAATTCCGACATCGATAATTTTGTCGGGATATTTCGCTTGGAAATCAAATAATTCTGAGCCCGAAATCATCGCTGGGACAACGACTCTTAATTCTGGAGTAATTTCAGCTCTTTTAATTAAATACTCACTGATAATATTACTCCATGAATGCGTGTTTTCTGCTTTTTTAACCAACGGTTCGCCCGTTTCAATGTTAAAAGGTTTTACGCCATGCCAAGCACCGATTTTATCATTCTCAGCGTAGGAGTATCCTTTGCCTTTTTTTGTAATGACATGTAGAACAATCGGTTGATTTAATGATTTAACTAATTTTAGATATTTCTCTAAGGTTTTAAAATTGTGACCATCGATAGGTCCATAATATTTATATCCAAATTCATCAAAAATCGTCGTATTCTTAAAAAATCCTCGAATCATTTGACCGACTCGATTTTTTAAGTCGCGGAAAAAATAAGGGAATTTATTGCCAGTTTTTGAGGCTTTTATATAGGTTTTATTGGCTCTCATTGAATTAAGCAGCTTGGCAAAACGACCAACATTTTTAGAAATGCTCATTTCGTTATCGTTTAAAATGATAATCGGTGCTAGATTTCCTTGATGGCCTAAAAAATTCAATGCTTCAAAACTTAAACCGCTATTCAAACTGCCATCACCCACAACGGCGACACATTTATGGGTTTCATGATTCATGGATTTCGCAACTTCAAATCCCGCTAAAGCGGCGAGCGCAGTTGATGAATGTCCTGCTTCCCAAACATCATGAATCGACTCATTCGTTTTGATAAAACCGGATAATCCTTTATATTTTCTTAACGTCGTAAAATCTTTCGCTCGACCGGTTAAAATCTTATGGGTATAAGATTGATGTCCCACATCAAAAATCAGTTTATCAACGGGAGAATCAAAGACTTTATGAAGTGCAATCGTCAATTCGACAATGCCAAGATTCGACGACAAATGACCTCCGGTTTTTGAGATATTTTCAATGAGAAAAGATCGAATAGACTCCGCTAATTCGATTAATTCTTTTTGATTGAGATTTTTTAGAAATGTCGGGTCTTTTATTGATAGTAAATCCACATCATCACCTGTTACTCTTCTAATTTAGGGAAATCGACGAGTTCGTCATCTTTCATCATTTTTACAACGACGTTTTCAGCGTTCTTTAATAAATCATGACAGTATTTTGCCATTTCAATACCTTCTTGGTATTTTTTGACAGCGACTTCGAGTTCAAGTTCACCAGATTCTAACTCTTTAACTAACGTTTCAAGTTTCTTTAATGCATTTTCAAATGATAATTTTTCCATAATTAACCATCCTTTAAGATATCGTCAATCGTTGCTTTTAGCGTACCATCCACCATTGAGATTTCGATTTGATCATTTTGATGTAACGACGTTACGCTTTTTTTAATTAATCCTTGATGCTTTACAATCGCATACCCTTTTTTCATTAAATTAAGCGGATTTAACAACTCAAGCTTTTCCGTCATATTGATGAAATTAATGGCTTCTCGCTTTAATCGGTCCGAATAGATGACTGTTAGTGAAGACTCTAACCTTTGTAACGATTCATTCGCTAATATTAACCGTTTATCTGGCCTTGTTTGTGTTAATCGGTCCGATAAATGCATAAGCTGCATCGTCGGTCTTTCAATGATTCTTGCTGGATTTAAAAATACATAAGAATTCAGCAATTGATTGAGATGTCTTGATTCAGAAGATAATATCCGATTCACATACGTTCTCATCTTTTGCGTATGATTTGCTAAAGTATCGATTAATGTTTTTTGATCAGGGACAACTAATTCAGCAGCACCTGAAGGAGTCGGCGCTCTTAAATCAGAAACAAAATCGGCAATGGTCGTATCGGTTTCATGTCCAACGGCAGAAACAATAGGAATTTTCGAATCATAGATGGCTTTCGCAACCATTTCTTCGTTAAACGCCCACAAATCTTCAATCGATCCCCCACCACGACCAACAATTAGCACATCGGTCAGTCGGTCGATGTTTGCTTTTTCAATCATTTTAACGATCGAATATTTAGCTTCTTCCCCTTGGACTAAGGCGGGGTAAACAATGATTTTTGTTAAAGGGTAACGCCTGTTAATAATGTTGATGATATCTCTGACGGCTGCGCCAGTGGGCGACGTAATTACCCCAACTGCTTTCGGAAATAATGGGATTTGTTTTTTATGGGATACATCAAATAGTCCCGCTTCATTGAGTTTGATTTTAAGTTTTTCAAACGCTTGATATAAATCCCCAAGACCCTCTTCTGTCATCTGCGTAACATAGACTTGATAACTGCCAGTCGGCTCGTAGATTGAAACATAGCCTTCAACGATTACTTTAGAACCTTCTTTCGGTTCGAATTTCAGTTTGGATGCACTTTGAAAAAACATCACTGCGTTCACCGAAGAATTTTCATCTTTTAAGGAAAAATAAAGATGGCCTCGACTATGACGTTTATAGTTTGATATTTCTGCTTTTAACCGGATATCTTTTAAGTTTTCATCTTGGTCAAAGCGGTATTTTAAATAACGGTTTAAAGCGGTGACGGTGATTATCTTTTTTTCCAAAGGACTCATCTCACTTGTATAAACTATTTTTTATTTTGTCCAATAATTTGTTATTAAAGCTTTTAGCTTTATCATCATCTAAATTCGTATATTTTTTAGTCAGTTCAATGGCTTCATTGATGATGACTTCAAAAGGGGTATCGGTATATTTCATTTCATATACGGCAAAACGAATGATCATTTTATCAACATAGTTGAGGCGATCAATCGTCCAGTTTTCTAAATGGTTAGCGATGATTTCATCTAATTCGGTGAAATGTTCTTCGATGGATACGATCATCCTTCGCATTTCACTGGTCATGGTTTCATCTTCGTAATTTCCGCTCATGCTTCTCGCATAAAGGGAGGTTATCATTATTTCTCTTTCTTTCGTACGGCTCATATGGTCACCTATCATGATTTTATTGGTCTATTTTAGCATAAATTTGTCAAAATATAAAGTATTTTGATACCGTTTCACATTAAAAACGCGTCCACGATGGACGCATTCATTAATTCGATGCTTTCGCTCTTGCGATGATGGAAACTAAAGCTTCACTGCGAGAGTCACTTCCATATTGATACATTTGTCTAAACGTCCCCTGTGGGAAGGGATCAAAGGTCTCAAAATCGTAACTATATTCAGTGTCGTTGACCATCGTATCATAGATTTCTTCAAACGTTGGTGCATAACCAATATAATCGGAGTTTTGTAAGGCATTGTCGTATTCTAAGAAGAAATCAATGAACTTATGCGCTAGCTCAAGGTTTTGTGCACTGGTAGGAATCACCATAGCATCCACCCAGATATTGGTAGTTTCGGGGACAAAGTAATCAAAATTGATTTCAACTTCATCTTCTAAAGCTAGATAATATTCTGAAAAATAATCTCCCGAATACACTAAAGCCATATCGAGTGTTCCTTGAATGACAAGTCCTTTAAGATTATCTTCACCCCAAGCGGTGAAGTTTGCAGATTTTAAAGCATTTTCAGCTGCTAATAACTCAGCTTCAACTTCGCTATTGACATGATATCCAAGATATAATAAAGCCGCCGCAACAGCGTCTCTTGGTGAATCATACATGCCAACATCGTAAGTGTCACCATACTCAAACAAAGCATTCCATCCAACACTTTCAATTAACGGTTTTAAATTTGCATTATCAGTGTTATATAAAATACCGATGGTTCCCCATGCATAGGGCACAATGTAATCAGAGAAGCCATTAGCCTCATATAGCGTATAAAGTTCGGGAATAACGGTTAAATCCTCATAATGAGTAAGTTTAGTAAAATCAATGGGTTGGATAAGTCCAAGGGTTTTGAGTTTATCAATCATGTAATCACTTGGAACGGCGATATCATAAGGCGACGAATTGGCTTGTAATAAGGTAGCCATTTCTTCATTGGATCCCACTTCGCGATAAACGACTTTGACGTCATATTCATCTTCGAAGACATCGATTAAATCAAGATCGATATAATCGCCCCAATTTAAGACGTATAGTTTTGGTTTTGATGTACAGCCAATAAGGGCAATCATCAAAAGTGAAATAATGCTTAAAAATACAATTTTTTTCATACTGTTTTTTCCTTTCTATCACGTTTGAGATTCACAAATAAGATAATCGCAATCGTGATGGCAAAAATAATAATATTGTAAGCATAAGCCGCTGGCGTAAAACTTCGCCCGCGACTCAATGTTGCGTAAAGCCATGTTGAGACATTCATGTATTCTGCACCAGAGGTAAAATAGGTAATGATAAAATCATCAATCGACATTGTGAATGCCATTAACGCTCCCGATATAATACCTGTTGATATATTAGGAAGAATGACTCGGAAAACCCCTGAAATACGCGAACATCCTAAATCAAGACCAGCTTCATATAGATTGGGATCGAGTTTTTTTAACCTTGGCATGATGGATAAAACCACATATGGAATTGAGAAGAATACATGCGCAATTAAAACGGTATAATAACCTAATGTAAAACTGAGTAATGAGAATACAATCATCAATGAAATACCAGTTACGATATCTGGATTAACCACTGGTACGTTGTTAATCACCATCATTTGAATGCGTTTTTTCTTTTCAAGTGCATTAATACCAATCGCAAACATCGTGCCTAATACGGTCGCGATAATCGTGGAAGCGAAGGCGATTACTAACGTATTCATAATCGGTTCTCTCATGACATCCTTTTGAAACAATTCAAGATACCATTTTAAGGTGAATCCTTCCCATGAATACCCTTTGGTGGAAGCGTTGATGGAGAGGACCAAAATAACTAAAATCGGCGTAAAAATCATTAAAAAACTAAGAACTGTGAACGATAAACCAATGATTCTTATGATTTTTCTTTTCAAAGACAATTTCATCATATCAAGGTCTCTCCTTCCTTGTCAACGCGTGTAATTAAGACAAACGAGATGACGGAGAATACCATGAGTAATAAAGAAATAATCGCTCCTTGATTAATCGATGCGCCTGATGAGCCTAAGACTTCTTTCATAAATTTCGATTCGATGATATTGCCAATCAAATTGATTTTTCCCAATCCGATTCTTGCGGGTAATACAAATGAAGTCATCGCTGGAAGCATCGTCATAATAACACCTGACACGACCCCGCCTGAAGAGAGTGGAAAAGTGACTTTTACGAATGTTTGTAAATCACTTGCGCCTAAATCTTTCGCTGCTTCAATCAGTTTGTAATCCATTTTTTCTAAAACTGAAAAGATGGGAAATATCATAAACGGTAAGTACATTGCAATCATACCAATTAAAACGCCCGTCGGTGTTCCAAGTAAATCAAGACTTATGCCAAATATATCAGCGATAATCGACGTCGGCGTAAAAATCTTTTCCCAAGCGATGATTCTAAGTAACATGTTGCTCCACAAAGGCACAATCATCATCGCTAACAAGATTTTTCGTTTTTTTTCAGATAAGGTTGATAAGTAATAGGCAACTGGATAACCAATCACAAAACAAATTAAAGTCGTAACGAATGAATAACTGAGTGAATTCCATAATGCATTTACGACTTGGTCTTGAACAAAAATCGAGAAATTTACGAGGGTGATATCAAAGACACCAATATTATATAATTCTAGATTCGTAAAACCTAAGATAATGAGGATGATGGTCGGAATTAAAATGAAGAGTCCCATCCATAATAAATACGGGACAGCGTAAGGTCTTAATCTACGCATGTTTTAATATGTTTGATGATATGGATATTATTCGGTTCGACTGACAATCCGACCTTGTCGCCAATTTTACGGTATTTTGTGGTGTGAATCGTGATTTCTTTACCTTCAATCATGACATTGATTTCGTAGTGAACCCCTCGGAAAATAAGCGAGTCAACGGTACCAACAATCTTTGCTTTAGAAGGTGGCACAAAGTCAATATCTTCAGGACGAATGATGACATCTACTGCTTCATCTTTCTTAAAACCTTTATCAACACATTCAAATTCTTTATTAAAGAATTCAACGAGATAATCTTCTTTCATCTTACCAGGAATGATATTTGATTCTCCGATAAAATTTGCCACAAACCTTGAATTAGGTTCGTTGTAAATATCTTCAGGTGTTCCGATTTGTAAGATTTTACCATGATCCATCACAACGATTGTATCAGACATCGTTAAAGCTTCTTCTTGATCATGCGTCACATACACAAATGTAATCCCTAATTCTCGTTGCATTTCTTTGAGCTCATATTGCATCTCTTGACGAAGCTTTAAATCAAGAGCCGCAAGCGGTTCATCAAGCAACAGTACTTTCGGACGGTTAATTAACGCTCTTGCAATCGCAACCCGTTGTTGCTGTCCTCCTGATAACGTTGAAATGGCTCGATGTTCAAACCCGGTCAGTTTCACCATTTTTAAAATATCCATCACACGTGTATGAATTGTCGCTTTATCAAGTTTCTTAATTTTCAATCCAAATGCGATATTATCAAACACATTCAAATGTGGGAATAAGGCATATTTTTGAAAACAGGTATTAATTTCTCTTTGATTGGGTTCTAGATTATTGATGATTTTACTATCAAATTCAACGGTTCCTTCATCGGCTGTTTCAAATCCCCCTAAGATTCTTAAACACGTGGTTTTTCCACAACCTGAAGGACCTAATAGTGTAATAAATTCATTTTCATTGATATAGAGGTTGAAATCATCTAAGACGAGATTATCGCCAAAACGTTTCGTAATATTTTTCATAATAATCAGTTTCTTGCCCATTTCATACCTCCATTTATTCATCAAATAGCCCAAATAAATAAAATGCGTTCATTTCTTCAATCCAAGCCATGATAAAGCTTTCGCTATTTCATGGTCAAACCAAATTAAACAAACGCACTTATATTATTATATAATATACCTAATATGTCAATACTTATGTCTTTTAGCGAACATAAACATGAGTTTCATAGGGTTTTAAAGTCAGCGATTTTCTAAGAATCGGCAGTTCATGATAGTTGCCCATGACATGAACAAAACCATATAAATCCATTTGACTTAGATCGATGATTAGGTCTTCTTTTGAAAAATTACATAGTACAAGATAAGTTTTATCTGTTCCTTGGTTGATATAGGAATAATCTTGTAAACTTTCTAGGTTTAAATACCTCAATTGTCCAAATGCAATATTAGCATCATTATTTCTCAAGTTTAAGATTTGACGGTACATCGATAAAATTGAATTTGGATTTTTCTCTTGTGATTCAACATTAATTAACTCATAATCGGTATTAACATCAATCCAAGGTTTGACCGATGAAAATCCGCTGTAAGCTTCTTTATTCCACTGCATCGGGGTTCTTGCATTATCGCGGCATCTGTTTCTAATGACTGATAAGGCTTCTTCATGTGACAATCCTTTATTCATCATATTTTGATATTCAGTGAAGACTTCAACGTCTCTAAACTGATTTAAATCGGTATATTTTACATTCGTCATACCGATTTCTTCCCCTTGGTAACAAATTGTGCTACCAGGCATGAAGTAGAGTGCCATCGCAAGCATTTTCGCCGAAACTTCCCAATACGTTTGATCATCCCCATAATGACTAATCACTCTCGGTTGATCATGGTTATGCCAATAAACGACATTCCATCCTTTTTGATGTAACATGTCGTACCAATTCTTAAAACTCTTTTTAACATTTCTAAGATCGAGCTTCCCTTGAGCCCATTTGCCCATGAGTGAGGGATGATGGTTATCCACATCCGCCCAACAATGCCCAAATTGAATGAGCATATTAAATTCATTCGATCCATATCCGGCGTACTTGAGTGCTTCAGCTTCCGTTGCTCCACCAGATTCACCAATCGTAACGATATCATAAGGTACAAATAATTCTTTTCCTAATTCCTCTAAGTACTCATGGTGTTTTGGAATTGAAGAAAAATTCTCATACCCTGGAAAAGCGTCAGGGAAGTTCCAGTTTTTTTCCAAATGATTGGAAGCATCGACACGAAAACCATCAATTCCAAAATCTAACCACCATTTAATCATGGCTTTGATATCTTTTTTCATCGATTCGCTATGCCAGTTTAAATCTGGCATTTTTTTACTGAAGATATGCAAATAATATTCGTCCGTTGCTTCATTATAATCCCAAGCGGGGGCTCCAAACCAGCCGATCCACCTTGTAGGCCTTATTCTATTGCCATCTTTATCATATTTTGGTTTTTGCCAAATATAATAATCATGATATTTATTATGGTCTGGATGCATTGGATTAATGGCTGCTTTAAACCATTCATGTTCATCAGAGGTATGATTTAATACCAAATCAGTGATGACTTTAATGTCTAAAGCATGCGCTTTTTCGATTAATTCATGAAATTGTTCCAAGGTTCCATAATCGCTAGAAACTCGATAAAAATCACGAACATCGTAGCCATTATCATCCATCGGCGAGTCATAATGCGGACTTATCCATATTATTCCGATGCCTAAAGATTTTAAATAATCTAATTTTTCAGTAACGCCGATAATATCACCGATACCATCGCCGTTAGTATCGAAAAAACTGCGCAAATAGATTTGATAAATATTGCGGTGTTGCCACCAATAATGATTCATACAAGAATCCTCCAAATAGTCCAAGTTATTCTTTGATTATTTAACCAGTATTATAGTATCATTGAATCCCTGATATTTGACAAGTTATCCGATAGAAACCAGTTACATGTTATTTAAAATTTTATAAGAAATGAAAAAGATACTTTTTTAAGGCATACAAAAAAAGACTATTTGAGTTTTGCCAATAATTCATCAAAGGTAATCGTCATCAAAACGGGTCCCATCGCTTGATAGAGTTTAAAAGCCATCATCGATGACAATTGTTCAGAGCTATTGATATTTATTGTAATCACTTGAATTTTTCGATATTGATTCATCAAGTCAAACAATTTAGACGTTGATTCGTTGTATTCGTTGAAATCAATCAAGACATAATCAACTAAAGAAGGGGATTCAATAACCAATTTGATGGCATCATAAATTGAGAGTTGATAAGCAATTTTACAGCCTTTTTCTTTTAAGTATCGAATGGATTCAATTGCTTCTTTCGATTGATAAAGATGGTTAAGTTTGAAAGTGACAAGTTCAACATCTAATTTATAACGTTTGAGTCGTTTTGTAAGTTCTTCTACCGTTTTGAAATCTTCTAAAACAATTAGAGGTATATCAATCATCATTTTGACGGTATGCTGCGTTTCGTTCTCAAGTTTAACGAGATGATTGATCACGGTTTGAAAATTTAATTGAAAGTGTTCTTTTTCTAAATGGTAAGAATGAATCATTTTGTGATATTCATTGGTTGTACCATGAATGAAATAAGGATCAATATGCGTCTCATAGCCTTCGATCTTTTTGGTCAACAAATTCACAATTTCAGAAAAAACCAAAGGCATCGTTCGATAAGAGATGAAATCTTGGAACTGATCGAGAAGCATTTGATTTTTGCTTTCTTGGGTGATGATGGTTTTATCATAATAAACCAAATCAAATTCATCTGGTTCAATCATTTTAGTTTTATCAATATTGTTCAATATTTCATCAAACGCCATATTTTTTTGTAAGATAATTCCCCCTACTTTAACGCTTAATCCAGCGTATATATGAGCGTTCTGATGAAAATAGACATTCATACCTTCAACAACTTCTTTAGTAATCCGTTGATGGACCCGTTTATCAGTACTAGTGCAGTGTAACAATAAGCCTTCTTCCTCATCTAACGCTAAACAAATGATATGACTTCTAGCACTGGTATGAATCAAATTTCGTAAATGTTCAATCATTTTATGACGTTCTTGTCTTGTCAAGATAACACGATTCATCCCTTGAATCCAAAACTTCATTAAAGAAGAAGCTTCTTTCATTGCTTCAATATTTTTTCTTAAGGCATGTAATGTGTTTAAAGCGTAGGTTTCAGTTAAGTGAGCGAGTAATGATAAGGTCTCTGTGTTTTTTATTTCATGAGTGATATCTTCCATCAGCAAATATATGCATTGTTCAACTTGCCAAATATCAATTGAAAGTAAGCATTTCTCCGAAGGTTTATGATAGTTGATTTCGAGATGATCTTTTCTTAATAAATCATCGATATAAATCATCGGACCTTCGATTTTACTTTGAAATTCTTCAAACGGAATAAAGTCTTTCTCAATTTCTAGGAGTTGTTTACTGAGCGTATTTTGTAAAAATAGCAACCCATCTTCAATTCGGAATAAACCAAATCCTTTCATCGACAACAATCGCTCAGATAACCGATGCAACGTTTCATGATGATCGATTAATTTTTGAATTGACAATTTCTCATCTAAAATCGATTTCGTTGTTTGTAACAACCGGTTGATATAATCAAATTGACGATCTTTTTCGATGAAAGTAATCATATAACCATCCGTCAACTGTAAGGAAGATATTTTATATGCCAAAATACTCGTATATTGATTTTCAATAAACAAGGCATTGGTTAAATAATCAACTTGTTTCAAAACTTCTTCCTTCGTGAATAAATGGAATATTAAGTCTTGATTAATGATTTCTTCAAGTATCGTATTGTGATATTGCTGAAGCGTCAATGTTTTCTCGATTAAAAGCCCTTTTTTGAACGTATAGAGCACTAATCCATCCATCGATGGGAAAAGATATAACAAACGTTCAAAATTGCTTAGAGACGCTAAAACTCGGTATGTTTCAAGGATGACTTCACGTCGTGTTTTAAACTTAATCTTCGAAGACGCAAAGGACAGTAATGTTTTAATTCCGTCAAAGGAGTCGATGATATCCGATGAGTTTGAATCAAGTCCTAAAATTCGTTCATGTAAATTTGCAACTTCATCGATATCATTGACTTTATTCGCTAACACTAAACCAGCTTGATAATATTGCATCCGGTAATTTTTTGAAGCAGAGCTCATGATTTTTGGAAGATACTGTTTATAAAAATGCCAAGCTTCTCCTAGTTTTCCAAGTTCGATACTAATATAGATGAACCGATCTAAATAGCGGCTTTTTACTTTAGTTTTGATGAAGAACGCTTGAAATTGTTTCATGGCCTCTTCATAATTCTTATCATAAAACGCCATATCAGAAGCGACTAAATAAAACATTTCATTTTTCATCGTTTTATCAAAGACTTTTGCCCGTTCAAATGCAGCTTTCGCTGGATCAAATTGTTTGATTTTAATATATAGCATTGATAATTTTAAGTATTTTGAGACAAGATTGTTATTCGAGATATTATCGGTAATACTCTCAAGGGTTTGGATGGCTTCTAAGTATTGTTTTTGACCTTCTTGACACACGGCCATATAAAACTTTTGCATCAGTTGTTGCAAAGAATTGCTTGTTAAATAACGTTCTCTTAATTTCAGTAAACTTTCTAATTGAACAAAATCCTCGGTTTTAAGTAAAAGCCCTACCAGTTTATCTATGATTTCTAAAACGGTTTTATACGCTTCAAATCGATTTTCTTTGAGAATTGAGAAAAATAGTGAAGCTGCTAAATCATAATCACCCAAGTTAACGTACGTATCAAACAAAAGATGTGAGGTCTTTAAATAGACATCAGCGTCATTTTCTGTTAATGATTCTTCTTGTAAGGTGATTAAATCTTGAAGCAGTTCTTCATCTTTCGGTTTTGAAGATAATTCGTTAAACCGCGTTTCAAAGTCCATAGGGTTCTCTCCTAGGTGGTAAAGTTTCTAGATGTTTTCTGATTAACTTATCCGTATATATTTCACGTAAATCAATGGAAATAGTCCGTTTTTCAACGTTGATAATCATGTATGTTTTTTCAATGCCTAATTTGGGGTGAGTCGTTGAACCAGGATTAATCAATAACCGATGGTTATCTTTTTCAATGATTGCTTGGTGCGTGTGACCAAACAATGCGACATCACAATCTCTTGACTCTAGTGCCGATTTAAGCGTATATAAACCCGTTTTTACAAAATAACGATGACCGTGGGTGATGAAAAACCGGATTTCTCCATACTCCATCACGAGTTCATAAGGAAAATCAGGTTCAAACGGATAATTACCTTTAACGCCAAAAATCCCCATACTTGATAATTCGTGTTCTTTCATTTCCGAATCTCCAAGCGAAATAATCCGATCAGCGTTTTGATTGTGTTTAACAATCCAGTCGACAACTTCTTTATCGCGATGGTTATCACTAAAGACGACGAGTTTCATCGTATCCCTCCAAAAAATGAATCATTTGATGGAATGCTTTTGCTCGGTGACTCACAAGATTCTTTTCCTCATGAGTTAATTCGGCGAATGTTTTTTGTATAACTGGATCAAAAAAATAAGGATCATAACCAAATCCGTTACTACCTTTTGGTGTTAACACTATGAACCCTTTCGCTTCTCCACGAAATAAATAGTGTTCATCTTCGTTGATATAATATGCGATGACAGCGACGAATTTTGCCGTAGTATTCGGTTTATCTTTTAAGTTTTGAACAAGTAACTGATTATTGGCTTCATCTGTTCCTTCAGGCGAGTATCGTTTTGAATGAACACCTGGTTCACCATTCAAAGCGTCAACCATTAAGCCAGAATCATCTGCGATGACCGGTAAATGGGTTATTTGGTACAAGGATTTTGCTTTTAATAATGCATTTTTTTCAAACGAGTCTTCAGTTTCTTCAATCTCGGGCAATTCTGGGAAATCAAAAAGGGATTTGACAAGGTAATGATAAGGGGACAATAAAAGTTCATATTCATGTAATTTCCCTTTATTTTTTGTCGCAATGAGAATTGATTTCATATGATCACCACTAATAGTATATCATATCAAATGCGTGAAAAAAGAAAAAAAAGACTTCGAAAAGTCTTTTTTACTTCGATAACCAAGCTATAAATTTTTCAATCGATGTATTATGTCCGACCAACAAAATTTCATCTTCTTCTTCAAACGGTGTTGTGGATGAAGGAATCATAATTTTTTGATGTCTTCTAATCGCTACAATATTGACATTAAAACGTTTGCGAATTTCTAATTCAAGCAAATTTTTACCAATTAAACGTTTTGTTGATTCGGTTGAGATAAAACTATATTCATGATCGAGTTCAATATAATCAACAAAGTTTCCAGAAACTAAGATTTTTGCAAGTCTTCTTCCGGTTGATTGTTCTGGCCAAATTAAATGGTCTTCTTCGACACCTAATTTTTCAACGACTTTCGCATGATATTCACTTTGTACTTTAACATAGACATCTTTGATTCCTAAGTCTTTTAAAATCAATGTTGTCAAAATGGAATTATCAACGTTGATTCCGGTAGCAACAACAACGGTATCATAGTTTGTAATACCAACTTCTTTTAAAGCTTCGATATCCGTAGAATCTAAACAGATAGCATTCGTCACCAATTTCGCTACTTTCTCAATTTTATCGTAGTTTTTGTCAATGACTAAGATATCAGCATCTAAATTCGCTAATTCTTCAATTAAGGCTATTCCAAATCGACCAACACCAATAACGGCAAATGATTTTTTCATCTTTTCAAGTCCTTTCAGTCAATCATAGCATTATTATACAACAGAAATTGAAAATGTCAATTAAAGTATCATTGCCAATCCTGAAAATTCTTCTTTAAAAAATCACAAATATCAAGTATAATTAACATAAGTGTGAGGTGCTACCATGAATGAATTTGAAGATTTATTTTCAACAAATAAGATTGAACCGAAGCCTGTTAATCTTCCGCCTGCCGAAGATTATGATCCTTCGGAATTATTTAGAGAACAAAAAATTAACGGTATTTTAATTGGGATTTATTTTGGAGTCCAAATTTTATTGACCGCATTGATGATGTTTATGTATTCAGCTGAATTTCCAAACCCCAATGAATTATATGCAAATCTCGTGACGGTTGAAACGCCTGCCTTTACCATCGAACTTGACGAAACTGACTTAGAATATCCGTATTTAGTTCATATTACGGGACTTGTACAAAATCTGAATGAAAGAGAAATACCGATGATGATCGTATCCATCGATTTCTATTATCAAGATGAGTTACTTGATACCATCGATATTACAAGAGAACATGTAGCTCCAAGTGGTTATATGGCAATTGATGAATACTATTATTTCTCATCTGAAATTGATACAATTTCCTATGGATATTCCTTCGATTTTGATACGGCTTTTACCGTTTTACTGAATTTCTCCCAAGCACTCGTATTGGGTCTTGGTTTCTTGTTCATCGATCGCTCTAATTTCAAACGGAGATGGAAAGAATTCAAAGCCAATAAATCAAATGCCATCGGTAAAATTGTTTTAGGCGCAGCCATGGTTTATGGCGCGATGATCATTTCACAGTTGATCCTTGATTTCTTAGGAGCGGCGGATACCTCGCAAAATGAAATGACGATAGCCTCGATGTTCACAAACGATCCTTTAAGACTCGTCGTACTCTTCTTATTACTGTGTGTCTTTACGCCCATCGTTGAAGAAGTCATTTACCGAAAAGTCATCTTTGGTTGGTTAGATCGTAAATTCGGAGCTCCAGCAGCGATTATCATTTCCGGTGCCATCTTTGGATTAATGCATGTCATTTCTTATGGTGACTTTATCCAATCAATTCCTTATATCTTCATGGGGGGCATCTTCGGATTTGTCTATCACTGGTCGAGAAATAATATCTACGTTACCATCGGTGTCCACTTTATTAATAACTTCTTAGCCTTTGCATTATATGCGTTAGCTGTTTTAGGAGTAGGAATCATTTAAAAAATTACAAAAAAAAATACTGAACGGATTTTTTCCGTTCAGTTTTCTTTTTATTATTAACGAACTGATTCTTTTAAAACTTTGCCAGCTTTGAAAGTTGGAGCTTTTAAAGATGGAATGCTAATGATTTCGCCACTTCTTGGGTCATGTCCTGCTCTTGCTTTGCGTTCTTTAACTTCGAAAGTTCCAAATCCGGTTAAAATAACTTTTTCGCCCTTAACCAAAGCTTCTTGAATTGCTAAAACTGTGGAATTCAACGCATTTTCAGCATCTTTTTTTGTAAGATCAGCAAGTTCTGCTATACGCGCAACTAATTCAGATTTGTTCATTTATTTTATTCCTCCTATAGTTTTGATATTTACATTATAAGGACATAAAATGAAAATTGCAAGTGACTTGTAAAAAATTATTAAATATTTTCGCGAAAACTCGCGTTAATCACGTTTTCTAAGGATTAATCTGATAGGAGTTCCTTCAAAATCGAAGCGTTCTCTCAATCGGTTTTCTAAATAACGTTGGTAAGAAAAGTGCATGGCGTCAGAGTCGTTCACAAATAAAACGAATGTTGGGCATTTACTAGCGACTTGGGTCGCGTAATAGACTTTTATCTTAATATGGTTGTGTTCTTTTGGTGGATTTAACGAAATTGCGTCCGTTATAACTTCATTTAAGACTGAGGTTGAAATTCGGCGTTCATAATTCTCATACACTTTTTCGATGAGTGGAAATAATGTATGAATGCGTTGTTTCTTCTTAGCTGAGACAAATGCAATCGGAATATAGGTTAAGAATTGAAATTCAGCTTTAATCTTTTTAACCCATTCGCCCATCGTAGAATCATCTTTTACAATTGCATCCCATTTATTGACCACGATAATCATGGCTTTACCCGAATCAAGTGCATATCCGGCAACGTGCTTATCTTGTTCGATGATGCCTTGTTCGGCATCAATGACGAGTAAGGCAACGTCTGCTCTTTCAATGGCTTGCATCGCTCTTAAAACGCTGTATTTTTCGACAGATTCCCAAATCTTACCGCGTTTTCTTAATCCAGCGGTATCGATAACAACGAAATCCCTACCATCTTTTTGAAAGGGGGTATCGATAGCGTCTGTGGTGGTTCCTTCAATCGAAGAGACGATGACACGGTCTTCGCCTAAAATCGCATTTGTTAAGGAAGATTTTCCGACATTAGGACGACCAATGACAGCGAGTCTTACCACGGATTCATCATAACCATCATCGATAGCTTCAGGCAACACTAAACAGATTTTTTCTAGTAAATCGCCAATTCCGATGCCATGATGTGCTGAAACAGCGATGACTTCATCGGGACCTAATTGATAAAAATCATAAATCTCATGCATGTATTTTTGATCATCGACTTTATTCACAGCGATGAGCACAGGTTTTTTAACGTTATAAAGCATTTTCATGACTTCACGGTCATCTTCCACCATACCAGATCTACCGTCGGTGACAAAAACGATGACATGTGCTTCTTGAATTGCGATTTCAACTTGGGCTTTAATTTCAGTTAAAAAGGGTGCATCGCTGATCTCGATGCCCCCGGTGTCAATAACATTAAATTTTCTACCAAGCCATTCGGCTTGTGCGTAAATGCGGTCGCGAGTGACACCGGCTTGATCATCGGTGATTGCAACCCTTTCTCCGACAATCCGATTAAATAATGTTGATTTTCCAACATTCGGACGGCCGACAATGGCAACGATTGGTAACATGTTAACACCTATTTCTTATTTTTTATATTTGGCAAATAAATCGGCTAACGATTGATTCGCAGAGACATTTTCTTTTAAATGAGGTTCAAATTCACTGCGATTGACTTTATCTTGTGCCTTTTTAAGAGAAACGGTTAATTTCCATTCTTTTGGGAACGCTTGGAGGACTTCAACTTGGAGGACGTCACCGACTTTTACGACTTCATCGACTTTTTGAACGCGTTCTTCTTTAAGTTCGTTGATCGGTAAGAAACCTTCAACGCCTGATACTTCCACTAATGCGCCTTTTTCAAGGAGGGATTTAACGGTTGCACTGACGGTATCGCCGACTTTAATTTTAAAATCAGCCCAAGGATTATATTCTAAATGTTTTTTAGAAAGTGTAAATTGTTGTTTTTCTAGATCAAATGAAGTGATTTGTAATTCGAGTTGATCGCCTACTTGAACAAGTCCAGCTAAATTATCGTTTGGATTCCATGAATAATCGAAACGAGAAATAAATCCACGGATTTCTTTTTCTACTTCGATTAACATGCCAAATTGCATTTTCTTCCAAACTTTACCCATAACTTTATCGCCAACCTTATGGTTCTTGATGAAGACATCCCAAGGTTTTTCTTGTAAAGAACGGATAGAAAGACTGATTTTTTTACCAGCGATTTTGATAATTTTTGCGGTGACTTCATCGCCAACTTTGACAACTTCTTCAACTTTTGACGTATGGTAATGCGATAATTCACTAATATGAATAAGCCCTTCGATGTGTTCGCCAATTTTAACAAATGCCCCAAAATCAGTGATTCTTTCGACGGTTCCTTTAAGAATTTTCCCAACGGTAAGTTCGGCTAATTCTACTTTTTCTTGCGCTTTTAAAACTTCGTATTCAACTTGTTTGCGAGAAGCGATGTATTTGTCTCTTCCCTTTTCATTGCGGATTTCAATGATTTTAACTGTTACATTTTTACCCACTAATCCCGCTTTTAATTCTTGTAATGATTCTGGGGTCGTAGCTTGTAATGAAACAAGTGAATCAGGAACGAATAATTCAATACCGTGGAACTTTAATAACATTCCGCCTTTAACAGCTTGGGTTACTTTCGCTTCAACGTTCTTTTCGACTTCTAATTCCGCTTTGTGTTGTTCTAATTTTGCTTTTCTTTCTAAATCAAGACAGGAAAGCATCATGACGTTTTTATCGTCACCATGACTGATTTTTGTTACTTTGACTTTCAAGTCGTCGCCTACTTTAACGACTTTGTTACAGTCAGTGATTTTTTCAGCCGAGAGATGTTCTTTATAAACGGTTCCCTCGAATGCATAGCCGACATCGACTAAGACTTGATTTGTTTCTACTTGGATGACTTTGCCGGTGACGATGTCTCCGACTTTGAGATCTTTATCGGTGACGTTGTCTCCGACTTTGAGGTTGTTTGCTTCCATTGTTGTTCACTCCTTATTATCCTTAATGATTTTCATAAACATTTGGTAGATGACTTCGCTCACTGTATCGATATCTAGATGCGAAGTGTCAAGGTAAATAGCATCTTCAGCTTGTCTTAAAGGGTTGTAAGCGCGTGATGAATCGATTTTATCACGACGTTCAATGTCCTTATAGATTTTTTGGTAATCTGATTCAATGTTATTTGCGATATTCTCTTCATGACGTCTTCTAGCGCGTTCTTCAACCGTCGCGGTCATAAAGATCTTTAAATCGGCTTTCGGCAAGACCACCGTTCCGATATCTCTTCCGTCCATCACAACGTTGGCTTCACTCGCAATTTTTTGTTGTAAACGAACGAGTTCGTTTCGAACAGGAATATGACTAGCGACTAAAGAAACATTTTGATTGACGACGTTGGTTCTAATTTTCTTTGTGATGTCTTCTCCGTCAACGTACAAGACATCTTCAATAAATTTCATTTCAGTGGTTTCTAAAAACGAATATTCTTCGGCGTTTTCTAAATTAATCTTTAAACGCATGGCTTTATACGTCGTTGCACGATACATGGCTCCTGTATCGATATAAACGTATCCAAGCCTTTTAGCGAGCATTTTCGCAACGGTCGATTTACCCGCTCCTGCAGGTCCATCGATTGCGATGGCATGATAATTCATTGTATCGCCCCCCAACCTTTATACATTATACCACAATCAATAGATTGTATACTATAAATGATTTAATTTTATCGTTCTTCGGATTTCCCAAATCGGCTTAAATTCCATAATTGTTTGATTTCGTGAGGCTTCAACCGGCGGTATTCCCCTAAAGGGAGTCCATCAGCAGTCACAGTGCCAAAACGATGTCTTCTTAATTTCATGACAGGATGACCAACGGCTTCAAACATTCGTTTAATTTGATGGTATTTACCTTCCGTAATGATAATCGTTGCGAATGAATTTGTTTTGGTATCATCGTACTTCACATCGAAAATTTTAGCGGGTCCACTTTTGAAATCACCTAAGTTGACACCACGACAAAGTTGTTTTGAAGTTTCTTTACGAAGTAATCCCTCGACTTTCACAAGATATTCTTTTTCGACTTTAAATTTCGGATGGATCATGGCATTCATGAAATCACCATCGTTGGTTAATAATAAAACCCCCGTGGTATCATAATCTAATCTTCCAATTGGAAAGATTCTTTGCGGAACAACGACCAAATCAAGGACGGTCTTACGCCCTTTATCGTCTTCGGTCGTTGAAACGTATCCTTCGGGTTTATTTAATAAAAAATAGACTTTTTCTTCTCTTGATAAGAGCTTACCGTTGACGGTAATTGATTGGAAGTCATCTACTAATGTTCCTAGTTGAGTGACAACTTCTCCGTCAACAGATACAAGTCCGTCTGTAATCATTTTTTCAGCTGCACGTCTAGAAGCAATACCTGCTTGTGCAATGACTTTTTGGAGTCTTTCCATTGTTTCACCTTTTTCTTTTTTTAAAAAAACAGGGATAGTATCGCTATCCCCGTTCGTCGTTTTTAAACTTCGGATTCGCGTTCGCCATTTTTGAAAACCTTCACCGAAAGCATTACGGATTTAATTCGGCGTTTTTTGACTTTCAATACTTCGAACGACAATATTTCTAAATCTTCCGACTCAAGTTCGGAAAGTTCGTTATAGGTTTGATTAATCATTTGTTCAAATTCAATTTTTTCGCCAACTTCAGGAATATCTTGAAATTTTTCGAATAACCAGCCACCCACAGAGTTCGCTTCAGATTCGGGTGTTGTACCTAAATTTAAATCATCAAATAAGGCATGCAAGTCATAATCGGCGTCAATCATGTAGAGACCATCGCCTTTTTCGATGATGGGTTCTTCAACGTCATCATGTTCATCGTAAATTTCTCCGACCAATTCTTCTAAAGCGTCTTCCATGGTCACAATTCCATCAACGCCACCATATTCATCCACAACGATAGCCATATGGTTGTTTTCATCTTGAAGCATTTCAATTAAAGCATCGACTTTGGTCGTTGCTGGAACGAATAATGCTTTTCTCAAGATTTTTTTAATATTCATGTGTTGACCTTTGATGAGTTTCGTAAAGAAGTCGCGTTCATAAAGAATCCCGATGATATTATCACTTGATTTATCGTAGACGGGCATTCGAGAATACTTATGTTTAAAAAACATGTCAGTGATTTGCGAAACGTCTTGTGAAATATCAATGGCGACCATATCAACCCGTGGCGTCATGATTTCATCAACGGTAATTTCAGATAAATCTAAAACGCGTTGAAGCATGTCAGCTTCTTCTTCGTCAATCGAACCCTCTTCCTCCATCGTATCGATAATGGTTTCAAGTTCGTCTTCGGTCACAGTAATCTTATTGGTGTCTTCTAAACGACCAATGACTCTTTTGTTTAATTTTCTGAATAAAAAAGTCAAAGGAGTCATTATTTTAATTAAAAAGTATAAAAGCCCACTGATTCTTAATGCAATTTTTTCAGGATGGGTTTTTCCTAGACTTTTCGGTAATATTTCACCAAAAGTTAGGATAAGTAAAGTCATAACTAATGTATTCATCACCGAGACAATCGTTTCTGCGTTTTCAAGTTGACCGAAAATACCGGTAAAAAAGATAACTGATATCGTTGTTAATGCGATATTGGCTAAATTATTGCCAACTAAGATGGTCGTTAACGTTTTGTCGAAATTGTCTGCAATCCAAAACGCTTTTTTAGATCCATGGGCATTTTGATCAATCAAAGTTTTCAATTTGACTTTTCCGACCGATGAGTAGGCCGTTTCAGACATTGAAAAAAAAGCTGAGAGGATCAATAAAACGATCATAAAAACTAAAATCAGCGGGTTGAACTCGATAGCTAAAAAGTTAGTACTTCGTGGGATGTCTATATCCAAAAAAAATCACTCCTTGTAAAATATGGGTTATTTAGCACGGGAATCATATTTTCCCGTAGCGGTAGAAACTAAGATTTTTTCACCTTGTTCGATGAATAAAGGAACTAATACACTTAAACCAGTACTGGTCATCGCAGCTTTCATCGCGTTTGATGCCGTATTGCCTTTGGCTGAACCAGCGGTTTCAACAATTTCTAATACGACTTTGTCAGGAATTTCAATGCCTAAGAATTCATCGCCATACATCATGATTTGAACATTCATGCCTTCGCTGATGTAAAATAATTCATTTTGAATTCTTGATTTGTCGATTTCGATTTGTTCGTAACTTTCATTGTTCATAAATACATGGGTATCACCTTGTGAGTAAAGGTATTGCATCGTTGATTTGTTCACAATGGCAGGTTCAATATTCATCGAACCATTAAATGTTTTATTCATAACGGTGCCACTACGCAAATTTTTGAGTTTCGTTTGCATCATTGCGCCCGATTTTGCGGTTTTTAAATGTTGGAATTCTAAGACCACATAGATGTTGCCTTCAAATTCAATGGTCATGCCATTTCTTACTTCTGTTGCATTCATTTTAATTGCCTCCTAAAGCATTGTACGCGTATACATACTAATTCACTTTATATATTATATTATATTTTTTGTTTATTGACAATAAAAATTATGTCGACTATAATTATACATGATTAAAAATCGAGGTGTAATATCATGTTTTTAGAGACTGTATGGACTTGGGTGCTCCCAATTGGGTTAGGATTAGTATTAGGTTTATTAATTTCAATGCGAAAAAATCACGATTTCTCACAAATTATTTTACTAAAACCAGAAGATTTTAGACTCAATATGCGTAAAGGACAATTGATCGACATTCGTTCGCATGAAGCGTTTGAAGCTAAAAGAATCAATGGATCCCGTAATTTTGAAAAGATGTTGCTTTTCGCTTCGCTTCATAAAATTCGGAAGGATCAAGCCATCTTTTTAGTAGATGAATCCAACAATTTACATGTTAAAAAAGTCAGTAAAAAACTCATCAAAAAAGGATATCATCCCGTTTATGTATTAGAAACTGGGATTGAAAAATATCCATTCTCTCTCAAAGAAGAAAATTAAGAACGGATCCAGTCACATGGATCCGTTTTTCTTTTAGATATCCGCAAGCACTTGATCGACTACTGCTTGGAAATTGGTTTTATCAACCGTATACCATTTCGCATCCATTTGATTCTTAAACCACGTCATTTGGCGCTTCGCAAAGCGACGAGTCTGTTGTTTAATGAGTGAAATTGTTTCTTCTAGAGAACGAACCTTATCAAAGTATTGATAGAGTTCTTTATACCCAATCGCCACTGTTGATTGACCATTTACTTTAGCGTCATAAAGGCCTTTAACCTCAGATACTAATCCCATTTCAAACATCAGATCAACCCGAGCTTCAATCGCTTGGTATAATTTTTCTCGTGGCATTTCTAAACCAATGAGTTCAAAATTCTCATAGTATTTATTTTTACCGAGACCATCAAAAGCATCACCATCACTGCGAGCGATACTGATGGCTCTGAGTAATCTTCTGCGGTTTTGATGATCGGTGATCTCCGCAATCTCAGGTGCAATCGAGTTTAACAATTGCCATAACTCACCGTTTGCTAATTTTGCTAAATCGGAATCGTCTTCGCGTTTTTCACCGTTAAACCGGTAATCGTATAAGACTGCTTGAATATAAAGTCCTGATCCGCCGACGATAATGGGTACAATGCCTTTTTTATGTAATTCATCGATTTTAGCGCGAACGATTTTTTGATAGTCGGCTACCGACATACTATCGTTAGGGTCTAAAATATCAATCAAATGATGTTTGATGCCTTGCCATTCGTTGCTTTTGAGTTTTGCGGTACCGATGTCAAGTCCACGGTAAAACTGAAAAGCATCGCCTGAGATGATTTCACCGTTGACTTTTTTAGCAATCGCAATCCCCATTTCTGATTTTCCGACGGCTGTCGGACCGATGACACAGATAATTCGATTCAATTACATCACCCGCTTAAACCATTTTTCAATATCTAAATGGTTGATTTTGACCATAATCGGTCTGCCGTGAGGACAGGTATGAGGATTATGGCACTGTGACAAATCATTCATCAAGGTTTTAATCTCCCCTTCATGAATATACCGATTTGCTTTGATGGAATGTTTACAAGCGAGAAGAATCGCTAATTCATCGATAATTTTTTCGATGGATAGGGGCTTTTCAGTGATTAAAGTCCTTACGACGGTTTCAGCATAGTCCATTTCAACATCGGATGGGAACCATCCAGGTATTTGTCTAACAAAGAAAGAGGTTTTCCCTGAAGGCTCTAACCATAATCCAAAGGTTTTTAGCGTTTCTATATAAGGTTCGATAATCAAAACTTCACTGTTGGAAAAGTTGAGATTGAAAGGTATCAGCAACTCTTTAATACTCGTTTCAGGATGAGACATTTTTATAAGATAGCGTTCATAACGAATGCGTTCTGCGGCCGCATGTTGGTCAATTAAGTATAGACCTTCAGCATTTTGAAATAACAAATAAGTTCCGGCGTATTGACCGATGTAATCAAAATCAGGATACAAGGTTTTTTGGCTTGGTTTTTCCGTTTCTGATTTTGATACTAAATTGTCAGTTTGAGGGATTGAAACAGGTGTATCAACGCGAGGTTCAATCGGTAATTCCTGATGAAAATGCAACTTTGTTTGATTTTCACTGATGAAGGTAGGATTATAAGTAGGTTCGACCTTTTGAACTAAATAAAATTCATCACTGATCTTTTTGATGACGTTTCTAACCAAGTCATAAAGGACCATCTCTTCAGAAAATTTAACTTCTTGTTTCGTTGGATGAATATTGGCATCGATTAGTAACGGATCACTCGTTACTTTAATCAAGATGACCGGATAACGGCCTTTAGGAAGTTTTTGTTCGAGTCCTTCAATGATGGCTTGCGATAACCTTATATTGCGAATGATACGTTGATTCGCAATCATGGTAATCGCATTTTTCGTTCCGCGATTAAATAAGGGACTCGCAAGATAACCTTCGATATGATAATCCCGATTATGACCAACGAATTGACGCATATCTTTAATGACTTCAATTCCGTATATTTCACCCATGATGTCAAAGATTTGGTTGTTTCCTTGGGTATTTAAAAGCATTTTTTTATCATGACTTAATTTAAAGGCAATTTCTGGATGAGATAACGCTATTTTATTAACCAAATCCACGATATAAGCTAATTCTGCTTGTGGACTTTTCAAGTGTTTAAGTCGTGCAGGTGTATGGTGAAAAAGCTTAGTGACGGTGATAGATGTTCCTTTTTTGGGTGGTGCAACTGATTTAGAGATAAATACACCATCTTGAAATATTACTTTAACCGCTTCGTTTCCACCCATAGAGGTGATTAATTCTACTTTAGAAACCGCTGCGATCGAAGCGAGAGCTTCACCTCTAAATCCTAAAGAAGCTAAATGAAATAACTCATACTCTGAATGAATCTTAGAGGTCGCATGTCTTTCAAACGCCATTATCGCGTCGCTTTCATCCATTCCAGTGCCATTATCGGTAATAGAAATGGACTTCATGCCAGCGTCTTCTAATTCAATGATGATTTGTGTCGCTAAAGCGTCAATCGAATTTTCAACAAGTTCTTTGACAACATTGCCTAATCTTTCGACGACTTCTCCCGCCGCAATCATGTTGGCCAACCGTTGTTCAAGTTTAATGATTTGACCCATAAGATCCTCCTTTCAATCGAAATAGCGTTATTATTTCTCGCTATTAAGATTTGATTTTTTTGATTTCTTCAATGGCAGATGCCAATATATTCATGGCCTTAATGGGTGTTAATTCATTGATGTCGATTTGACCTAATTGTTCGATGATCGATGCATATTCATTTTCAACTAAGGCTGCTTCTTCATTCACGACATCAAAGTTAAATAAATTCATCTCTTGGGGTTTAATGATGTTATAACCATGATTTTTTTCAAGTTCAGATAAAATCATTTTCGCTCTTTCAATTAAAGGGTTCGGCATTTTTGCTAATTTCGCAACGTGAATTCCATAAGATCTATCTGTCGGTCCGTCCACGACTTTGTGTAAGAACACGATGTTTCCTTTTTCTTCCTTCGCTAATACATGAACATTATGAAGACTCTTCAAATCATCTTCAAGATACGTTAGTTCATGATAATGAGTGGAGAATAATAATTTGCATTTGATTTTGCTATGGGCATATTCAATAATGGCTTGTGCTAACGCCATGCCATCGTACGTCGCCGTTCCTCGACCGATTTCATCGAATAAAATTAAGGAGTGGTCGCTAGCGTTTTGTAAAGCATAATTGACTTCAAGCATTTCGACCATGAACGTCGATTTACCACTCGACAAATCATCACTCGCACCAATGCGGGTGAATATTTGGTCAAATATCGGTAATTTAGCAGAAGTTGCAGGGACGAAACATCCCATCTGCATCATGATGATATGGAGCGCTAATTGTCGCATATACGTCGATTTACCACTCATGTTTGGACCGGTAATTAATAAGATATGGGTCTTCTCATTCATGAATAAATCATTTTCAACGTAGATTTCACCCTCTAACATCTTTTCAACGACTGGATGTCTTCCTTGGTGAATTTCAATGAGTCGGTCGGTTATAATTTCAGGGCGAGCATAGCGTTCGTCGGCTGTGACTTTTGCGAATGCCAAGACCATATCAATTTCTGAAATGGATTTAGCGATTTTTTGAAGTAACTCGGTATAATTTTTTGCTTGATCGCGAATATCAACGAAGAGTTCATATTCTAATTTCACGGCGTCTTCTTCCGAACCCAGAATCAACGTTTCTTTTTCTTTGAGTTCAGGAGTGATATAACGCTCACTATTCGACAAGGTTTGTTTACGCACATAACCAAATGAATCGTCAACGAGGTCAATTTGACCTTTGGTGATTTCAATATAATAACCAAAAACACGGTTATAACCGACTTTTAGTTTTTTAATGCCAGTTCTTTCTCTTTCTTTGGCTTCAAAGTCCGTTAACCAGTCTTTGCCGTCCGTCGATTGATATTTGATTTGATCAAGTGTAGAATTAAAGCCATCACGGATAATGCCACCTTCCTTGATTGAAAGCGGTGGATCGGATACAATTGCTTTTTCAATGAGTTCAACTAATCCGATGGTTTGATCAAAATCCATAGTCAAAGAAGTAACGTAATCATTCTTTAATGCCTTTAAAGACGTTTTAATCGAGGGCATGACTTTTAATGATTTTGATAAATTGACCAAATCTTTGGCATTCGCATTGCCAAAGGAAATCCGGCCAACAATTCTTTCTAAATCATAAACTGATTTAAGAAGCGTTCTTAATTCTTCACGAATGATAAAATTCTCATTGAATCTTTCAATTAAATCATATCGATGTTCAATTTTCGTTTTATCAACCAAAGGTCTTAAGATGGTTTGTTTTAAGAATCTAGAACCCATGGCCGTCTCACATTGATCAAGCAACCAAAAAAGCGATCCTTTGCGATTGCCAAATCTTAAGGTTTGAGTTAATTCCAAATTACGTTGGGAATTATTATCGATATGTAAATATTGATTTGATTCGAAGACCTGCACTTTTTGAAGATGCATAAGTTCTTTTTTTTGCGTGCTAATTAAATAATTAATTAAGCGACCAAACGCTTCAATTTGATCTTTGTGGTAAACTTCTGAGACTAAATGGTTATAAAAACTGGGTAAATTGACCTCATCTGAAATCGAGAGTGTCAATGGGTAATTTTCCGTCATTTTTAATAATTTGTGTTGATTAAATTTAGATGATACAACCAATTCTTTCGCGTTTAAATTATAGATTTCACTGATTAATAAATCATAATCTTTCGGAATGGTTATAATCGCATTTTGACCGGTTGATAAATCGGAGTAGGCTAATAAGAATTCGGTTTTTGTTTCTGATAAAGCGCCAATGAAATTATTGGTTTTTTCATCGAGAGTACCATCTTCTATAATGGTTCCTGGGGTAATCAATTTGATGACTTCGCGTTTGACAATGCCTTTTGCTAAAGCAGGATCTTCTGTTTGTTCGACAATTGCGACTTTAAATCCTTTTTCTACGAGTCGTTCGATATAAATGTTCACCGCATGATGCGGAACGCCGCACATAGGGACTCTTTCTTCTTGACCGGCATCTCGACCCGTCAAAACGATTTCAAGTTCTTTAGAGGCCACAATCGCGTCTGTAAAGAACATTTCATAGAAGTCCCCAAGTCTAAAAAAGACTATAAAATCCCTATAGTCTTTTTTGATTTCAAGATATTGTTCCATCATCGGCGTGTAAGTCGGTTGTTTCAAATCATTCACGTAAATCACCTATAAGCTAATTATTACCAAAGGACAGGCAAACCAAAGGGTAAGACGCCTGGATTGATGTAAAAATAATACAAAGCAATGTATCCAGTACCAAGTAATACTACGCCCAAGAGGGAGAGTAATACAATCGTCCAAAAGAGTTTGCGATGACGTTTCTTATTATATTTTTTAATGATTTGATTAATCTTTTCATCAAGCAAAGCTTTTTCTTCATCGGTAAAATCAAGAGGCTCTTCTGCTTTGCGATAAGGTTCTTCTTTGGGTTTTACTTGAGGAACCACTGGAATAATAGGTTCTTCGGCGACAGTCGCTTCGAGTTCAGGTTCTTTTGTTTCATCTACGGGTTCAACCACGGGTTCAACCACCGGTTCAGCTACTACTTCAGCTTTTTTAACCGGTTCTGGTACAACAACTTCTTCAACTTCTTCTTTAGGGGTTTCAACTGGTTGAGCTTCAATTACTTCTTCAACCTTTGTTTCGACCACAGCTGGCGTAACTTCTTCAAGTTCGGTTACAGGAATGTCTTGATCATTGGCTTCAAATTGAATGGATTCAACTTGAACGGAATCAATATCGGCACCGAGCGGGATTTGGTAATTATGAGCATCTTTGGTTTTTTCTTGATGATAGAGGCCAAGTGAAAAGACTAAGTACTCCATCATGTCGCTTTTCTTTAAGTCGATGGAAATATTGAAGCCTTTTTCTTTGGCATAAATTTCAAGCTCTAAAACCGATTTTGAATTCAAAAGAACGATTTCGTCTTCGGTTAACCGAAAACGAGCCACTAAAATATCAACGAGTTGAGTCTTGTTGATGCGGCGTGGAATTTTAACGCCATACTTATCTCCAAGGCCTTTTAAATCACCTAGGGTCGATGAATGAATCATCACATCTTTAATGATTCCTAAATTAACGCCATCTAAATAGCCTGTTGGTTCATAAAATACACCTGAGAAAAATTTACGAAAATCAGCGTAACTTATTTTTTCAAAATCAACCGCATATTTATATTTGAGTTTTTCTAAATCATTGATGAAAGAATCTTTAATGGCATAAAGATCTCTATTTAAGAATAATAGGTCAAATAAAATCTCTTTATATTTGGCCGCATCAAAATCCAAATTAAAATCTGAGATTAATTTTTCAAGTAAAAACAAGGAATATTCATGATATCCTCGTAAGCGATATTTCAATTCATCGGTATAAGTTGAATAAAGTTTGTTTTGAAATACCTTTGAATAAATGGTTTCTTTTAAGACGAAACGATGGATGTAGTAAGGAATCCTGATTTTATGATTGACAAGTAACGCAGATAAATCTTCTGAAGGAATAGCCGTAAGAGTCTTTGAATAAGCGAAATAGTCTTCGTTGGTTTTAAGTTTTCCCATATTATCACCCTTTTTTACTAATATATTTATATATTACAATATCGAAGAGGTTAAATCAATAGATAAGTCCTAAAAATACGCATTTCCTATCAATTATTTTTTTCATCAAGCATTCGATATCCTTGATTATAATTTTCTATTAAAATAAAAAAGACACCGTGAAAGTTTACTCGGTGTCAATTCTGTTTAAGGATTCGGATAATATATTTGAAATGGTTTGTACGAGATCATTTAACTCTTCAATAACAAGGAGATATTCGCTAATTAACGGCGTATCAAGCAATTCTTGAAGTTTTAGTTCATAACGTTTTTTTTCTTCAATTTGTAAGACGCCTGTCGCATATTCGAGGCGGACAATTTCCTTTTGCATTGTTAATATTGCATTAAATGTCTCAATATACGAAGGATTTTCTTCAATCAAACGTCTTAATTGTTTCCCGCGAAGTAATAATTCATGGTTTTCAAGGGCGTTTAGAAGTTCATCTATTTTAGTCATTGATTAATTCACCGACCAAACTCCACGTTCTTGCGTCAGTAATTTTGACGTCTATAATTTTCCCGATGAGGGATTCATCGCCTTTGAAATTTACAAGTTTGTTATGTTCGGTATAGCCCGTCAACACCGTTTTATTGGTTTTAGAGTGACCGTCGACTAAGACTTTTTGCACGGTTCCAACAAACCGGTGATTGCCTTTTGAAAAGCCTTCATTGATTAAATCGTTCAATTGATATAATCGTTGTTTCTTGATTTCTTTTGCTAAATCATCAGGATAACTTGCAGCAGGGGTGCCGGCTCTAGGACTAAAGATAAACGTATAGGCCCCTTCAAAATCACAAAGTTTAACTAAGTCTAAAGTTTCTAAAAAGTCCGCTTCGGTTTCACCTGGAAAACCAACGATGATATCCGTCGTGATTGAAACATCAGGAATGGCTTTTTTTATTTTGCCGATGAGTTCTAAATAATGTTCTTTCGTGTATTTGCGGTTCATCGCTTTTAGAATTTTATTTGAACCCGATTGAACGGGCAAATGGATAAAAGGCATCAAATTTTTGCCTTCAGCTAAAGCCATAATCAAGTCATCGCTAAAATCTTTGGGATGACTGGTAGTAAATCTGATTCGAGGAATCTCAAGGTTTGACAATGCCTTTAACAAATCCGAAAAATGGTAAATTCGGTTTTCAAAATCAAGTCCATAAGAATTGACGTTTTGGCCTAAAAGTGTGATTTCTTGATAACCTTGGAGAATTAAATCGTTGACTTCTTCGATAATCGCTTCGGGTTGACGACTTCTTTCTTTTCCTCTTGTATAAGGAACGATACAATAAGTACAAAACTCATCGCATCCATACATGATATTGACCCACGCTTTAAATTTATTCTCATGGACGGTTGGAACATTTTCAACGATTTCGCCTTCAACACTTTCAACAGAGACCACTTTTTGTTGTTCCATTGCAGGAATTAAGAAATCGATAAGACGGTGCAAATTATGCGTTCCAAAAACAATATCCACTTGATGATATGTTTTTAAAATCTTTTCAACGACGACTTCTTCTTGGGGCATACATCCGCCTACCGCTAAAATCAAATTCGGTTTCGCAACTTTTAAATGTTTTAATCGTCCTAATTCACCGAAGACTTTGTTTTCCGCATTCGCACGAATGGCACATGTATTAAGAATGATAAAATCCGCTTCTTCTTCAACGAGTGTTTGAGTGAAACCCACGCTTTCTAAAAGACCTCGCATTTTTTCAGAATCCGCTTCGTTGCCTTGACATCCATAGGTTTGGATCATGTATTTTAATCCAACTCCGATGTTAATAGCTATTTCCGGAATGGCATAAATAATTTGTTCAGTTTCATTTTTTGTTCGCTTCCGGGCATCATTTAATTTTGGTTTTTGTAATAATTGATCTGACATAGTTTCCCCTTATGATTCAAAGATGGTAATTTTTTCAATCTTTCGATTGGCTAAGTCTAAGAAGACGGCGTTAAATTGAAGTGGTCCTTTAGTTTCTGGGACTGTTCTTTCAGGAACACCGGTTAAGAATTTTCGAATGGCTTGTTCTGAAGAACCCCCAATTACACCAAATCTGACCCCCGTCATGCCAACATCGGTAATGTACATCATCCCTTTAGGCATGATGCATGCATCGGCGGTGGGGACATGGGTATGGGTTCCAAGTAAAGCGTCAATTCGTCCATCGAGATAAGTAGCCATTGCCGTTTTTTCACTGGTTGCTTCAGCGTGAAAATCGACGATAATATAATCACTTTGAATTTTAGATAGTAACTCATCCATTTTCGTAAAAGGATTATCAATTTGGTCACCCATAAATACGCGACCAAGCAAATTAATGACAGTAATGGTTTTACCATTAAAATTCATCGTCACATATTCTTTGCCTTTAGCACCTTTACCATAATTGGCTGGACGAGTGATATTGGGATATTCTAAAACGGTGGCAGCGTCTTTACGTGAAAAAGCATGATTACCTAAGGTTATAACGTTGATTCCCATGGTCATCAAATATTTATAGATTTCTTCAGATACGCCATTGCCATTCGCAATATTTTCACCGTTCAAGATAACAAACTGTGGTTTGTATTGATCTTTTACTTGTGGGAAATATTTCTCAAAAGCAATTCTTCCTTGTTCCATATAAACGTCGCCAATAAATAGTATTCTCATAATTTCTTGTATAATCAAAACGTCTTTAGTAGATGGTTTGATTATCCTTTCTTATATTTTTTTGTATCTTTATTTGTTTTTGATTTATAATCGAATTAAGCAC
>PGXM01000016.1 GCA_002839155.1 Tenericutes bacterium HGW-Tenericutes-1 | reverse complement strand
ACAGATTTAGTAATAGACCTTTATTTTCTATGATTTAAGTGTTATTATTATATAAAAATGAATTGATTCAAAACAAAACAAAGGTACCAAGATGCATAAAAACAAGACCACTGATTAAAAACCACTTAATTCAATAAGTCGTATGATTTGGAAAAAGTCAGACTTGTGAAGTATATCCGGGAATATGAGTCCAAAATAATTGAATTGAGCAAAGAAGAGAAAAACATTGATGCGTTCTTCGATTTGATCAGCGAACACAATCAAATAATCGATCTGCAGAGAAAAGACATTTCGAGTCTTATTGACAAAGTGCTAATTCATGAGAAGAAGAATAAACTCAAGAAACGGATAGTTGAGGTCTATTTTGTGCATATTGGCGCCATGTAGTGGTTATCTCTGACTACAATACTCCAGTAGTTGACTGATATGTAATTTTAACAGCGTTAAATTAGATATAATTACAAAAATGGCTAGTAAGCGTATAAAACTTACTAGCCATTTGATTTATTCATTCACTTCAAAATTTGCTATTTCAGGTGCTTTCTTAAGTGACCTTTTTAATACAATTCGTTTGATAATCGATACGATAACTAAAATGATGATATTCACAGACACAATCGCTGCGCCAGAAGGAATATTAAAGGAATAAGCAATCCATAATCCTAAGAAGACCGAGAATTCAGAAAAGAGAATTGCAATGCCCGTGGTCGATTTATAACTCCATCCTACTTTCATTGAAGCCGCAATCGGAATAATCATCATCGCGGAACTCAATAATACTCCGACTGATTCAAGTAAAATAGAGACGACAATCGATAAGACGATGATAAAGATTAATTGGAATAGTCCTAAGTTAATTCCAAAGAATTTCGCATTATTTTCTTCGAAACTGACAGAGATGATTTGCTTACCAAAAATAGCGAATAACGCAAAGACAATTAAAGCAGTGATTCCAATTAAGAAGACATAATAATCTGTGACCGTTAAGATTGAACCAAATAGATAATTATATAAAGAACCCGTTCTCTTTGATAACGAGAAGAAGATTGCTGAAGCAGCGGCACCTAAACTAATAACAATCGCCATCGCTATTTCTTTATAGTTTCTATAATACCTTCGGAACAATTCAATGAGTAATCCACCAATAATCGAAAATACGATTGCTAAATATTGAGGACGGTCCGCAAATATCGTCCACCCAAAGGTATAGGTTAAGAAGAAACTAATCGAAATACCAACGAGTGAAAAATGTCCTAAGGTATCCGCAATAAAGGATAATCTTCTAATCACCACTATGGATCCTATTAAAGGAGCGATGACACCGAGTAACACACCGGCAATCAAAGCCCTTAACATAAAATCTTGACTAAATAAGTCGCTAAAGAACGATAAAAACATTATTCATTCACCCCCGGCGTCAATTCCGCATTCTTGCGGGATTGGAAAGTAAATGAAAAATCAGAACTCATCGATAAGATATGGGTATAATTTAAATTTGCCATCGATTCATCATGGCTAATTAAAATAACTGTGACACCTTCAGAATGTAATTGATTAACTGTTTCACGGAAATATAAGACATTCTTCTTATCAATCGATGCGGTAGGTTCATCTAATATCAAAAGTTTTGGATTGTTTAACATCGCTCTTACGATAAAGACTCTTTGAAGTTGTCCTCCCGAAAGGCTATTGATATTATCATTTTGAATTTCTAAGATTCCCATTTTATCTAAGAGTCTTAAAACATCCGATTCCTTCGTTCTTTTCAATCTCGAAACGGATAAGAATTCTTTGATGGTAATCGGATATTCATAATTAAAATCTTCGAACTTTTGTGGAACATATCCAATAGAGGTCCAAGCTTTAAAATTAACAATATCTTCATGATTGAAGAAGATCATTCCGCTTTTGACGGGGTTGATGCCTAAAAGGCATTTCACTAAAGTGGATTTTCCAGAACCATTTTTACCACGTATAACCAAAAAGTCGCCAGTATTGAGCGACAAGGATAAATTATTAATCACCAATTTATGCATGTATGCGAAACAAAGGTTGTTAATGTCGATTTGCATGTCTTCACCGGCCTTCTGCTATATTGTATCATAAGACCCATACTTAATAAAATATTTTTGATTTAAAAATGGCGTCTTTTATGAGATAATAGAATAAGTAAAGCAGGTGTTCATGATGAAGGGATATTTTATTACATTTGAAGGAACAGACGGTTCAGGAAAAACCTCCGTCATCAAAGAAGTCGAAAAACATTTTAAATCATTAGGTTATCAAGTCTTAGTCACAAGAGAACCCGGTGGTATTCGCATCTCTGAAAAAATCAGAGATATATTGCTAGGCAGAGAATATCCAGAAATGGATTCAAGGACAGAAGCCTTGTTATTCGCTGCTTCTAGAAGACAACATTTAGTTGAGAAGATTCTTCCCGCTTTAGAAGGAAATGTTGTCGTATTATGTGATCGCTATGTCGACAGTTCTTTAGTCTACCAAGGCATTGCTAGAGGATTAGGGATTGATGAGGTTTATGAAATTAACCGTTTTGCAATCGAAAATCATTTACCAGATTTAACTATCTTTGTGGATGTGACGCCTGAAGTCGCAATAGCTCGCATCTTTAAAAACGAAAATCGCGAAGTTAATCGTCTTGATTTAGAGACAAGAAACTTTCATGATATGACTTATCAAGGGTACCAAACTTTATTAAAAAAATTTCCAAATCGGATTGTCGCAATTAATGGAGATGATACGATTGAAAATGTCTCAAAAGCTGCGATTAATATTATCGAGACAAAATTATCCAAATTGGATGGTTTAAAATGAGTGTTATCAACCGGTTTAAAACCTTAGAAACATTTCAACCGCAAGCGGCTAAAATGATATTAAATGGTATTTTAAACAATCGCGTTAGTCATGCCTATATTTTTGAAGGACCGAAGGGAACGCATAAACTTGCGACCGCTTTATTATTTGCTCAACGGTTGTTATGCACAAACCCTCAAGATGATCATGAACCATGTGGTGTTTGTTCAAACTGTATTAGGATTGAACATAATACTCATCCCAATGTTTTTTTAGTTAAAGCCGATGGTGAACAAATCAAAAAGGACCAAATCAAAAACTTAATTCTTGAGTTCTCCCGTATGTCAGTTGAAAATGGACCGAGAATCTATATCATCGATGAAGCTGAAAGAATGAATCAAGATGCAAGCAACACGCTTTTAAAACAAATGGAAGAACCGTTATCTGATATTTACGCGGTCTTACTGACAACGAATTCTAATGCGTTATTGAAAACCATTGTCTCAAGAGCGCAGTTAATTCATTTTAAACCCATCGCTAGACATTTAATAAAAGAAACTTTATTAGAAGAGGGCGTCTCACCGCTTGCAAGTCATGTCATACCGGAATATACGAATAACATTGATGAAGCAAAAAAGATTGCTCAATCGAAAGATTTAATGTCGATTTTAGAGATGGTCATTGAACTCTATTCACTTTCAGGCAAAAAAAATGAGTCAATGGTCATTCGTTTTAAAGAGGTTAGTGATAAAATCTTAAGTAACACTGCAACGATGGATTTCTTTTTAACGTTAATGATTCTTTTCCAAAAGGATTTATTAAATTATAAACTTCGTCATCTCAATCAAATCGTATATGTCAGTGAAATGACGGAAATTGAAAGAATTGCGAACAACGTATCCCAAAAATCAATCCAGTCGATCTTAGAAAAAATGCTTGCGTTAAAGACGAGACTTCGTTATAACATCAATTATGCGTTAGCGTTTGATTTAATCATCGCTCAACTAGAAAGAGGAATGCACTAATGGAACATAAAGTTATCCCAATTAAGTTTTCAAAACTAGGGAAAAAATATTATTTTGATACGAATGGGTTTGAAATCAAACAAGGAGATCATCTCGTTGTTGAAACTGTTCGTGGATTAGAAATGGGCATAGCAGCTGAAAATCCAAAAATGATTGATGCTTCTGAACTCGTTTCAGCGTTAAAACCAGTTTTAAGAATCGCTACTGAAAGAGATCTTCATGATCATGAACATAATTTAGCAGAACAACCAGAAGTCATGAAAAAGACCGCTGAAATGATTCGAAAAAACGTTCTTGATATGAAACTTTTAAATTGTGAGTTTACGCTAGATAGACAAAAACTCATCATTTATTTCAATGCGGATGGTCGCGTTGATTTCCGTGATCTTGTAAAAGATTTGGCAAATCAATTTCGCATTCGAATTGAATTAAGACAAGTCGGAGCCCGTGATGGCGCAAAAGTACTTGGCGGTATTGGTCCTTGTGGCTTACTTACCTGTTGTACGACCTTTTTAGGCGATTTTGAAACTGTCTCAATTAAGATGGCGAAAAATCAAAATCTCTCGTTAAATCCGACAAATATTTCGGGACTTTGTGGCAAATTACTTTGTTGCATCAATTATGAAGATGCCAACTATAAAGAATACCGTAAATCCATGCCAAAACTTGATTCTTTAGTCAACACCCCTGACGGTCAAGGAAAAGTGGTTCAACTCAACTTTTTAGCCCAAACCGTGAATGTTGATTTTGGCGGTGGAAATCGGAAACTTTATCCGGTTTCTGATTTAGAATTCAAACAAAAAGCCGTTGATGAAGATTTAAATGGCAATGATAAAGATTTAAAAGAGTTAGAAGGATAATCATTTGAGGTGTAACTCATGACTGAAGTAGTTCATGAACTGCTCGGATATAAAAGTATTAAAATCATCCAACGTCCTGAGATGTTTGCCTTTTCGCTTGATTCGATACTTTTAGCTGATTTTACAACGATTTATAAAAAAACTAAAAAGATTATGGACTTCGGAACCGGTAATGCACCGATTCCGCTCTTTTTATCGCTTAAAACTGATCAACCAATCATTGGTGTAGAAATCCAAGATGATGTCTATGACATGGCTAAACGCAGTGTTGCTTTAAATCATAAAGAAGATCAAATTTCGATCGTTCATGGCGATATTAAAGAGTTACACCGCTTTTATCAACCGTCATCCTTTGATATCATTACTTGTAATCCACCCTTCTTTAAAGTAACACCTGATAGTATTATCAATAAAAATGATTATTTGACGAATGCGCGTCATGAAGTCTTAATCAATTTAGATGAAATCTTAAAATCAGCGAAACAACTCTTAAAGAATAATGGTGAATTCAATTTAGTTCACCGCGCAGATAGACTTGAAGAAATCATTGTTAAACTTCATGAACATCATTTTTCGATTAAACGCTTGCGATTCGTTTATCCGAAAACAGGAAAAGAAGCGAACGCCGTCTTAATTGAAGCGAAGAATAACGGCTCTCCTGGTAGCTTAAAAATGCTAGAACCGTTATACGTTTTTGATGAAACAGGAAGTTATACTGAAGAGGTATTAAAGATCTTCAATTTTGGAAAGTTGTGATTATATGGACCGTCATTCGAATTATTATAATGAATTACCTACGCTATATCTAATTCCAACACCCATTGGCAATATGGAAGATATTACCATTCGGGCGTTATCGATTCTAAAAAAAGTCGATATTTTATTTGCGGAAGACACGAGAGTCAGTATCAAACTCCTCAATTATTATAACGTACAAATTCCTTTGAAAAGTTATCACGAGCATAATAAAGCAACTCAAACCGATGTCATATTATCTTTATTAAAAGAAGGTAAAACCGTGGGTCTTGTCTCTGATGCAGGCATGCCACTCATGTCAGATCCTGGTTTTGAGATTGTTCAAGCCTCAATTGAAGCAGGATTTAACGTTGTGAGTTTACCTGGGCCTAATGCCGCGTTAACGGGCTTAGCGATGTCTGGGATTAAACCGCATCCCTTTACTTTCTACGGATTCTTAAATCCCCGTTCTTCAAAACGTCAAAAAGAACTTGAACTCTTAAAAACCAGAACTGAAACCTTACTTTTTTATGAAGCACCTCACCGAATTAAGGATACCTTATATGATTTATATAAAGTATTTGGCGACCGAAAAGCGTGTATTGCCAGAGAAATATCGAAGAAATTTGAAGAAATGATTCGTGGTACGTTATCAGAATTAAAAGATTTAGAAGAATTACCCGGCGAAATGGTTATCATCGTCAGTGGCTATGATTCTGCATTAGAAGTTACTGAAGAAGTCGCCATTGTATCGCGAGTTGAAGCCTTAATTGAAGAAGGTTTATCTAAAAACGAAGCTTTTAAGAAGGTCGCTTCAGAGCGAGGACTCGCTAAAAGCGTTATCTATAAGGAATATCACGAAAATCATCTCGACTGATAAAAAATAATGATATAATATCATCATATTCGATAGGAGTTGATTTCAATGAAAATCGCATGTTTATTAGCAGATGGTTTTGAAGACATTGAAGCCATTGGCACAACCGCTATTTTAAGAAGAAGCGGGATGAGTGTTGATTACATCAGTGTTTTTAATCAAGAAGTTCAAACCGGTTCTTTTGGGACAAAAGTACTCACTGATAAATTGATTAAAGATTTAAATGTAAGTGATAAAACCGTCCTGACGATTGTGAAATCGTTTAAGGAATTAGACAAATGGTTATTCGCCATTTGTGCAGGACCGACAGTACTTGGCATTTTAGGTTATTTAGACGGCATTAAATATACTAGTTTTCCGACAACAGAAGAGTTCATGCCCAAAGGGATCAAAGTTAATCAACCAGCAGTATGGTCCAATAAGATTGTTACTGGAGCTGGCGCTGGTGCGGTGACAGAATTTGCATTAAAAATAATAGAAGCAGTTTATGGCATTGAAAAAGCCAATCAAATCCAAGAGCGAATATTATTTAGAGTATTCGAGTAGAGGTTATTATGAAGAAGACATTTTTTATTACGACACCGATTTATTATCCAAGCGGTAAATTTCATATTGGCAGTGCTTATACAACATGCCTTTGTGATTCTTTAACGCGTTATAAACAACTTAAAGGGTATGACACCCGTTTTTTAACCGGAACAGATGAACATGGCTTAAAGATTCAAGAAGCCGCACAAGCAGCGGGAAAAACGCCGCAAGACCATGTCGATTATATCGCTACTTTAGCCAAAGATTTATGGAAGTTTTTAAAGATTGAAAACGATGACTTTATTCGTACAACGGAACAACGTCATGAAACGGTTGTGGCAGATATCTTCGAACAACTCCTAAAACAAGATGATATCTATTTAGGCTCTTATGTGGGGAATTACTGTGTTCAATGTGAAGCTTATTTTACACCAACACAACTTGTCAATGGTAACCATTGTCCTGATTGCGGTCGTGAAACAACGCTATTAAAAGAAGAAACTTATTTCTTAAGATTGTCAAAATATGCAGATCGTTTACTTGAATTCATCGATAAAAATCCAGACTTCATTACCCCAGAAACCCGTAAAAATGAAGTCGTAGCCTTTGTTAAATCAGGATTAATTGATCTTTCTGTTTCTAGAACTGCGTTTGATTGGGGCATCAAAGTCAAAAGCAATCCTAAGCATGTCATTTATGTTTGGATTGATGCTTTGTCAAACTATATTACTGCTTTAGGATATGGGTCAAAAGATCCTTCATTATACGAGAAATATTGGGTCAAGGGCGACGAGGTTTTGCACGTCGTCGGCAAAGACATCTTAAGATTCCATGCGGTGTACTGGCCGATTATGCTCATGGCTTTAAATATTCCGATCAAATTTAAATTATTAGCCCATGGCTGGTACATGATGAAAGACGGTAAAATGTCGAAATCGAAAGGGAATGTTGTTTACCCTGAAATGCTCGTCAATCGTTTTGGACTCGATGCTTTTAGATATTATATCGTCAGAGAAATGGCATTTGGCAATGACGGTGTTTTTACCCCTGAAGATTTCGTACAGCGGATTAATAGTGATTTAGTCAATGACTTAGGAAACTTAGTCAGCCGTACTATTTCCATGGTTAATAAATACTTTGATGGAACAGTCTCTGATACGTGCCATAACCATGAATACCGTAAATTTGAAGTCGAACTGGAAGATTTGTCCAAAGAAGTGGTTAAAAACTATCATCAAGCGATGGATGAATTTAAAATATCCAATGCATTACAAGAAGTATCGCGCCTTGTCGCTAGAACAAATAAACTCATTGATGACACCAATCCTTGGAATTTAGCGAAGGATGAAGCGTTAAAGCCGGTATTAGCTTCAACGATGTATCATCTCTTAGAATCCATTCGAATGATTACCATTCTTTACCGTCCGGTTTTATTAGATTCTTGTGATAAAATCTTTGATGCATTAAACGTTGAAACTGAATTAAGATCCATGGATAAAGGGTTTGGTGGCGAGAAGATTCATTACCATGTCGAAAAGACAATTTCCCATTTATTTCCACGGTTAGATTCAGAAAAAGAAGTTGAATACATTAAATCACAAATGAATTCCGTCAAAGAAAAAATCGTTGAAATTCCGCAAAAAAGTGAAATCACCATAGATCAATTTGACGCGGTTGATATCAAAGTTGGTCTTGTTGTTGAAGCGATGAAACATCCGAACGCTGCGAAACTATTAATCTTAAAAGTAAATACCGGCGAAAGAATTCGCCAGGTGGTTTCCGGTATCGCTGAATTCTATCAACCCGATCAATTAGTGGGTAAAAAGCTATTAGTCATCGCGAATTTAAAACCAGTCAAATTAAGAAACGAATTATCTGAAGGCATGATTTTATGTGGCGACCATGAGGGTAAGATTTACATCATAGAAGCCAATCCATTATTAGAACCGGGGTCTACTGTCAAATAACTATGAAGAATTTTAATTTCAAAAAGGAATTGAAAATGATTTTAAACGTGATTATCGGCTCCGCTACTATTGGTGTCGGTATCATGTTTTTTATCAATCCCTATAAATTCTATGTAGGGGGAATCAACGGACTTGTCATGTTAATCGTCAATACGATTGACCATTTCTCGGGTGGGGAAACCGTCATTAATTTAGGGTTACTTGCCATTATCATGCAAATACCACTCCTTATTTTAGGGTATATCAAACTATCGAAGAAATTCAGTTATTATACTATCTTCTCTGTTATTATCATTTCAACCTTTTTAGCACTTCCTATTACACAATCTTGGATGCCAAATGATCCTTTAGCGAGTGCTTTAGCGGGTGGCATCTTAATTGGTTTAGGCAATGGGCTCTTATTAAAATCCGGTGCATCATCGGGCGGAACGACGATTTTATTTCAATACATTTCGATTAGAACAGGAAAAACCGTCGGGCTTTATCAGATTATCTATAATGCGACCATCATCTCCTTAGCTGGATTCTTATTCTCTCCTGCCGTTGCGATTTATACCATCATCTCCCAAATCATCGCCAATATCGTAATCGATATGATTCATACTGGCTATAATTTCATGAAATTAGAAATCGTGACCGATAACGGTAGAGAAATGGCATCTACTTTAGCCCACTCATTACCGCACGGTGTGACTTACGTCGATGCGACCGGAGCTTATAGCAATCTTGCAAAAACGATTGTTTATTGTGTTATCTCCGTTCATGAAATGGATTCTTATATGACCCTTATCAAGTCAATTGATTCAAAGGCTTTTGTGGTGATGACCGGCGTTCAAAAAGTTCGCGGGAACTTTATCAAGAAGATTATCAATTAAATAATAATTCTTGACTAAAATAGACAAAAATGCTATTATCTTAGAGGTACATTTTTTGTTTATCCCACAAGCTCCCTAATAAAAAATTTAAGGAGGAAAAACAAAATGAAAACCTATATGGCAAATGAAAACACGATTGAAAGAAAATGGTTTGTCGTTGACGCTACTGGCCTCGTTTTAGGACGTGTTGCTTCAGAAGTGGCATCGGTATTGAGAGGAAAACATAAACCAACATTCACACCACATGTGGATTGCGGTGACAATGTTATCATCATCAATGCAGAAAAAATCGAATTAACCGGCAATAAATGGAATGATAAGATTTATTATCATCATTCTAATTACCCTGGTGGTTTGAAATCAAGAACGGCAAAAGTCATGATGCAAGAAAAACCAACAAGAATGCTCGAACTGGCAATTAAAGGTATGTTACCAAAAGGCAAACTCGGAAGTGACATGTACAGAAAGTTATTCGTCTATGCGGGTAGCGAACACAAACATTCGGCTCAAAAACCGGAAGTTATGGTTATTAAGGGATAAGGGGGACTATTATGGCTAAATCAGTAATGTATCGCGGCACTGGCAGAAGAAAATCTGCTGTAGCTCGTGTTATTTTAAGACCTGGTAAAGGTCTAATCACCGTTAATGGTCGTCCATTTGAAGAGTATATGGTTTCGGCCCTTGCTCGTCTAGATGCCCAACAACCACTCGTTCTTACCGCAAACGAGACTACATTCGATATCTCCGTCAACGTATTCGGCGGCGGACTTATTGGTCAAGCTGGAGCAATCCGTCTTGGCATCACAAGAGCTTTACTTGAAGTAAATCCTGAATACCGTAAGATTTTAAAACCTGCCGGTATGATTTCCAGAGATCCGCGTGTTAAAGAACGTAAAAAATACGGTCTTAAAGGCGCTCGTCGTGCACCACAATTCAGCAAACGTTAATCAGCCAAAATTAAAAAACGTTGGGAATCCACACCCAACGTTTTTATTTTATGAAGACAGTTATTGAACTGTATTCTTAATTTAAATTGAATTATTGATGATAATATATTAAAATTGTAATGTTGTTAACTACGGGAGTGATGATATGCTATTTGGAAAACACGTTAATCGGTTCTACCTTAAATATGGAATATTTTTTCTTATTGGGATTGCGGCATTAATTACTGTTGACTATGTTCAACTATTAATACCGGATGTTACCGGATCGATTATTGAAGGAATTGAATCAAATACATTAACAGAAGCCATTCTTAAAATCTACATCAAAGATCTCATTTTATGGGGATTAATTATTGTTGCTGGAAGATTTTTATGGCGGATTTTTATCATGGGAACATCTAGAAGAATTGATTTTGAATTACGCAATAAAATGTTCTCACACGCTGAGAAATTATCACGTCGTTTCTACCAAGAGAATAAATCTGGGGGATTAATGGCGTATTTTACCAATGATTTAGAAGCGGTTCGTATGGCGTTTGGCCCCGGCATGATGATGGCATTTGATATACTGTTCTTAGGGGGACTTGCTTTTTATAAAATGTATCAACTCGATCATACCTTAACGTTCTTTGCCTTAATACCTTTATTCATGGTTTCTATATTGTCCGCATTTGTTTCAAGAATAACGGGTAGAAAATTTAAAGCGAGACAAAAAGCGTTTGAAGAAATGAGTGATTTCACTCAAGAGAACTTTTATGGTATTTCCGTTATTAAAGCCTTCGTCAACGAATTAAGAGAAATTCGCGCCTTTGAAAAGATTAATAAAAACAATTATGATAAGAGTGTTTCTCATATCAAAGCTTCAACCTTGATGCATGTTGGCATTGAAATGTTTATCACGGTTATTCGCATCATGATGATTGCAATCGGTGGTTACTTAGTGTATAAAACCGTTGGATTAACCGACGTTGATCCTGGAAAGTTTAGTATCGGTGATTTGACACGCTACATTTCTTATTTTGGCACGATGGTTTGGCCGATGATGGCCGTAGGTAGACTCATTAATATGCGTGCTCAAGCTAAAGCGAGTTTACAACGCATTAATAATTTGTTGGATCAACCGATAGAAATCGTTGATTCAGCCGATGTTAAACAAACTGATAACATTGAAGGAAAGATTGTATTTAATAATTTGACCTTCAGATATCCTTCGCAAAAAATGGAAGTACTAAAAAATATTAGTTTTACCATTGAAGTTGGAGAAACGGTTGGTATCATTGGTAGAACCGGCTCGGGTAAAACGACGATTGTTGATTTACTACTAAGACTTTATAATTTAAAAGAAAATGAAGTGATGATTGATGACATCGACATCATGAAATTACCGATTCAATCGATTCGAAATGCCATTGGTTATGTTCCTCAAGATAATTTTATTTTCTCTGATACCATTGAAAACAATATTGGATTTGCGCTGGATGAAAACAATCTTGATTTAATTACCGAAATGGCCATTGAAAGTGATGTTCATGAAAACATCGTCGATTTTCCGAATGGATATCAAACGATGGTGGGTGAACGAGGTGTCACTTTATCGGGCGGTCAAAAACAAAGAGTTTCGATTGCTAGAGCGCTTGTGAAAGATCCTAAGATTTTAATTATGGATGATTCATTTAGTGCTGTCGATACAAAAACAGAAGAAATGATTTTAGCAAATCTGAAAAAATTAAGAGTTGATAAAACAACGATTTTAATTGCGCATCGAATCTCAACGATTAAAGATTCGGATAAAATCATTGTCATCGATGATGGTAAATTGGTTGCGATTGGGAAACATGATGAGTTAATGACTTCATCACCTTTCTATCAACAACTCGTCTTGCAGCAACAGCTTGAAGACGAGATTGAGGGGGTGGAGTAAATGGCTAAGAATAAGAAAAAACAAGTCGTAGACATTGAAGGCATCCACGTAAGGAATATGACGGATAAAGCGATTATCATTCGTCTTATCAGTTATGTAAAACCTTTTATCCCTCAACTCATATTAGCAATGTGTATGGTGCTATTATTAGTAACCCTTGATTTGATTGGACCGTTGTTTATTGCTGAAGTATTGGATTCGTTAGGTGAAGACAACATTAATTTTACGAAGATTATTTTAATCGTCATTGCGTATTTCGCAACGATGATTATCAATGCTTTCCTTTCTTATAAACAATCGATGTTATTACAAATCACCGGACAAAAAATAATCTTTAATATTCGTAAAGAAGTCTTTGGACAAATCGAGCGTTTTTCGATTTCTCAGTTCAATAAAATTCCTATCGGTAAACTCGTTACTCGGGTAACAAGTGACACAAACACATTGAATTCACTTTATACCGATGTATTAATCAACCTATTTAGAAATTCTTTGACCATCGTTGGTGTTTTTGTCATCATGGCTATTAAGAGTCCAATTTTAACACTCTATATTTCTGTGACTGTTCCGATGGTTGCGGTTGCTTCCTATGTCTTTAGAAAATTCTCTAGAAAAGCGTACCGCAATGTACGTTATCAAGTGTCGGGTTTAAATGCGTACCTATCAGAACATTTATCCGGTATGAAACTCATCCAAATCTTCAATCGTGAAAAGAAAAAATACAATGAATTTAAAGAACGTTCAAAGAAACTAAGAAAAGGATACTCGTTATCTGTTCTTAATTTCTCGATTTTTAGACCTTTGATGTATGCTATATATATGGTTGCACTTATCATCGTCTTTTGGTATGGCTCATTACTTGCGATTGCGGGTACCATTTCATTTGGTGTGCTCTATGCATTTACTCAATACATCAACAAGTTTTTTAATCCGATTCAAGAACTCGCTGAACAATTCGATGTATTACAATCCGCATTTACTTCAGGTGAAAGAATCTTTGAAATCATTGATACACAACCTGAAGTGCTCAATACGCCTGAAGCTATCGAACTTAAAGATCTCAAAGGAAAAATTGAGTTTAGAAATGTTTGGTTTGCTTACCTAGGTGAAGACTGGATTTTAAAAGATGTATCATTTATCGTTGAGCCCAAAGAAACGATTGCGTTTGTTGGGGCAACGGGTTCGGGTAAGACTACGATTTTATCATTAATCGTTCGAAACTACGATATTCAAAAAGGACAAATTCTGATTGATGACGTTGATATTCGGAATATCAAAATTGATTCATTGCGATCTCAAATTGGTCAAATGCTTCAAGATGTTTTCTTATTCAGCGGAACAATTGCTTCAAATATCAAGTTAATGGATGATGAGATCACCGATAATGAAATCGTTGAAGCTAGCACTTATGTTGGCGCTGATCGTTTTATTGACAGACTTCCAAATAAATATGGCGAAATTGTAAGAGAACGCGGAAATAATTTTTCAAGCGGACAACGACAATTACTAAGTTTTGCAAGAACGGTCGTTCATAAACCATCGATTATGATCCTCGATGAAGCGACAGCTAATATCGATACTGAAACTGAAATTTTAATTCAAGATTCCTTGAAAAAGATGATGAACATTGGTACGATGCTCATCGTCGCTCACCGATTATCGACCATTCAACACGTGAATAAAATCATGGTCATGCAAAAGGGAAAAATCATTGAATCAGGTTCGCATCAACAACTTTTACGTAATAAAGGACACTATTATAATCTTTATCGTCTTCAATATGATAAAAAAATAACAGTTGAATAAAATAGTGTTTCACCTTTAATAAATCACCGAATGATGTATAATGAAATCAAAGGGGTGATGAATAATGTGTTTTTTCAGAAGAAAGATAAAAGACAAGATGAAAGGTCAAAATGAACCAGTCAAGGCTCAAGTGAAGACAGAAGCGGTGGTCGTGACTCCCAAAGCAGAACCGACGCCAGTCATGACTAAAATTGAAGAACCAATCGCGCCAACAGTAAAAGCATTACCAAAGGTTGAAAAAGTGCCTGAAAAACCAAAGGCAGAAACATCATCAGGTCGTTATTCAGGAAAATATGAAATTTATCCTGAAGCGGGAGGATTTAAGTACCGATTAAAAGCATCCAATGGTGAAATACTCATTGTTAGCCAAGCTTATGCATCAAAAGCAGGAGCGGCATCAGGGATTGAAACCTTGAAGAAAAATGTTGAAGCGGGTGTTTTTGAATTCTATACGGACAAGAGTAATTATACGCAGTTCTTACTTTATAACTCTAATAAAGCGAGAGTTATCGCTACCGGTGAATTTTACGAATCTGTCGCAAGAGCACAATCTGCATCTGAATCCGTTAAGAAGTTTTATAATAATGACAAAGTTCTTAATTTAGATGCGATAAGTCCTGAAGATATGCGTGAAGAACTTGTAGAATTAAAACCGATAGAACCTGCGAATAACGGTAAATTTGAATTCGATGAACTCAGTGGTGAAATATTATTCCGTTTAAAAGCATCGAATGGTGAAGTGTTATTTGAATCAAATACCTATAGTTCAAAAGCTTCAGCTTTACAAAGTTTAGAAGTGATTAAAAAGGCAATTGAAGCTGGTAATTTTAGAGTGATGAAAGACAAAGTCGGTCGTTTTCAATTTAAACTTTATGCTTCAAATAAGTCTTTATTATTATCGGGCGAAACTTATCCAAATGAAGAAAACTGTCTCAGTGCACTTGATTCAGTTAGACGTTTTTATCAAGACGCTAAAATCGTTGAATAAACATAGCTACTTATGACTAAAATCAAAATGGGATTAAAATCCGATTTTGATTTTTTTATGATGATATTCTATTAATAATACATTTATAGAAACGCGAATTTATGGTATCATAGAAGTGAAGAAATAATCGGAGGAACTATATGAAACGAATATTTTTTGTCGTAGCGATGGTCATCGCCGTTTTGTTCATCTACACCGTCGTTATCGTCCAATATATGAACTTTTCAAGCATAAGAAATATAATTCCTAGTGGTATTTTTGTTTTAGTATTAGAAATTATCATGGGGTTACTTGCCATCTTTATTACCCTTCGAATTTTATTTAAACAAACCTATGCATACAAAAAATCGCACTGGATTTTATTAATGCTATTCAACCCATTAATGGGTATTCTTTTGTATTTTATTTTCGCTCGCGATTTTAGAACGAAACGCCTAGAAAAGACCAGGCCCATGATTGCGAATAAAGACTTTCTAAAATATGAAGAACCGACAAAACCCAATCTCGATGATTCTGACGTTGGATCAATCTTTAAATTTATTCATCATATTACCAGCAGATCAGTTTATGAAAATGATACTTACGTTGAACTTTTAAATAACGGTGATGAATTCTTTCCCAGGTTAATTGATGAGATGAATCAAGCGAAAGATTACATCATGATGGAATTCTATATTCTAAAAACGGATACGACAGGGAAAATGGTACTAGACGTATTAAAAGATAAAGCGATTCAAGGATTGGATGTCTATTTACTCTATGACCACTTTGGTTCAGAAAAATATGTCCAAAAAAAATACCTTCAAGACTTAAAAAATGCGGGGGTTAAAGTCGCAGTTTTCGATCCTCAGGAATTATCACCACTCAATACCAACGTCAATTTTAGAAATCACCGTAAAGCCATTGTCATTGATGGAAAAGTGGGGTTTGTGGGGGGAATGAATCTCGCCGACGAATACAATCATTTATCGAAGAAATTCGGCTTTTGGCGCGATTCCCACGTCCTAATCAAAGGCAATGGCGTGACCAGTATTCAAAATGTTTTTATTAAAGATTGGTACTATGTACTCAATGAAGTATTAGAAAAACCTCTAGATAAAACCATCGAACTATTTGAAGGACTGTTTACCGTCGTAGAGTCTGGACCTGATTATGAAAATGGCTTAATCAAAGATATTTATTTGAAAATGATTAACCATGCAAAGAAATCAATTAAGATAGTTACGCCTTATCTCATCATTGAACCTGAGATGATGCTTGCGATGAAAATCGCAGTTCAAAGTGGTGTCAAAGTACAAATACTAGTGCCAGGACTATCAGATACAAAAACAGCTGGCTTCGCAACTAGATCATATTACGAAGCATTATTATCTTTTGGTGTTGAGATTTATGAGTATAAAGATCATTTTATTCATTCAAAGATTTTAGTAATTGACGATATCGTCTGTTCGCTTGGGTCCGTTAATTTTGATCCTAGAAGTTTCCATTTGAATTTTGAAGTGACATCGATTTTTTCTAATAAAGCAACGCTAGATGTAGTTCATAGTTTCAATCAAGATTTAGAAAAGTCAGTCAAAATAGATCGTGAATCATGGAATAAACGAGGTCTTTTTGTTCGCTTGGCTCAAGGACTCGTCAATTTATTTAGTCCATTATTTTAAGGAGATGACGTTATGTATTTAGAAATAATCACTGGTATTATCACTTTTTTGTTAATCGCTTTAATAACAATCACTATAATCTTTCATTTTCGAAAACCACAAACTCAAAACTTTCATGAGGAGTTTGTTTTTCTCGATAAGGAATTTTCAAAAAATATCACTGAACTCCGAGTCGCAGTAAATCAATCCATCAATGAATCGATTATGTCATTTAATGATAAGGTGAATATCAAACTAAGTGAGAATAACGAGAAATCAACGACTGATATTGCCAATTTTAGACTGAATGTTAATAATGAGTTAAATCAATTTCAAGATAAGATTTCTTCAAAATTGAATGGTGATTTTTTGAAACTCACCGAAACGATTGAAAAACAAATGTCATCCATCAATGAAAAAGTTGAAGACCGGTTAAAAAATGGATTCGTCGATACGAATAAAACTTTCGTTCAAATCGCCGAAAGAATTAAAGTCATTGATGAAGCGCAAAAAAATATTGAAGCATTATCTTCTGAGATGATGGGTTTGCAACAAATATTGACGAACAATCAAACGAGAGGATCTTTTGGTGAGTATCAATTAAACCAATTATTATTCAGTGTTTTTGGCGATAATAACAAATTATATGAATTACAAAAAACCATTAAAGAAGCATCAGGCAAAAGCGAAAAAGTTCGCGCTGATGCGGTCATTTATATGCCTGAACCTTATGGTGTTATTGCCATTGACTCGAAGTTTCCTTTCTCAGAATATGCCAAATTATTTGATAATAAGAATTTAACCAAAGAGGAAGAAGAAAAAATCATTTCAGCTTTTGGTGCAGACGTTAAAAAAAGAATTACAGAAATTTCTTCTAAATACATTATTGAAGGTATCACGGTTGATTTCGCTTTAATGTTCGTCGCAAGTGATGGTGTATTATCGTTACTTCATTCAAAATTACCAAACGTTATTGAATATTCAGCCAATAAGAAAGTCACGATTGTTTCCCCAACAACCCTTATTCCGCTACTCTCTTCATTCCTAGCGATTCGAATTGACTACGAACGTTCGAAATACTCCGAACAAATAAAAGATGAATTATCGATGTTAAAAAAAGAATTTGTTAAGTTTGACGTCGAATGGGCAAAACTCCATGACAACATTCAAAAATTAACGAAACAGTCGATTGATGTCAATTCTCGTGTCGAAAAAATATCAACCAAATTCAATAAAATATCAACGGACAAAATCTTAAACTATCAAGAACAACCTTTACTTTCAGATGATAATTCTGAAGAAGATTAATCATAAATTATCGCGTAGTGTCGCCCTAATTAAGATTTGATGAATTATGACTTGCATTTTAAAAGTTATCGATGTATAATGTATACAGCATCAAAATTTTAATTTAAGGAGAAACACAATTAACACATGAACGGCACAGTAAAATGGTTTAACGCAGAAAAAGGTTACGGATTCATCACTGGTGAAGATGGCAAAGACATTTTCGCTCATTACTCAGCTATCCAAGGCGACGGCTACAAGGCCCTCGAAAACGGACAAAAGGTTTCTTTTGACGTTACGAACGGCGCTCGTGGACCACAAGCTGCAAATATCGTAAAACTTTAATCTTAGCGAAGACAAACCAAAAGAAAGACACTTCTCGTAAGGGTCTTTTTTTTGACCAAAAAACAATATTATATTCAATATTTATTCATGACATGCTTCTTGATTTATCGTATTCATCATTGTAATAAAAATGATAATCTTATATAATTGTGTAGTGAAAAGGATGTGTTCATCATGAAAATATTTAATTCTTATACCAATCAATTAGAAACGTTCGTTCCAAGACATCAAGGGATTGTTTCAATGTATGTCTGCGGACCGACCGTTTATAACTATATTCACATTGGCAACGCTCGTCCCGTTGTTGTTTTCGACACGGTTAGACGCTATTTTGAATCTCAGGGAATGGTCGTCAAATTTGCCTCTAATTTTACCGATGTCGATGATAAAATCATTCAAAAAGCCAAAGAAGAAGGCGTCGATGAAAAGACGATTAGTGAGAAATACATTAATGCATTTTTAAAGGATGTCGCTTCATTAAATAGTAGAACCGATTATATAAAACCAAAAGTCACCGAGTACATGCCAAAAATCGTTGATTACATTCAAGGATTAATTACGATTGGCTATGCTTATGAAATTGAGGGTGATGTTTATTTCCGTGTCTCAAAACTCAAAGAATATGGACAATTGTCTAACCGGAAATTGGATGACTTAATTTCAGGATCTCGTATTGAAATTAATGAGAAAAAAGAAAGTCCTTTAGATTTCACTTTATGGAAAAAAACTGAAGAAGGCATTCATTGGCATACAAACTTTTCTGACGGTCGTCCTGGATGGCACACAGAATGCGTTGCGATGATTGATGATATCTTTGGTGAAGAAATCGATATTCATGGCGGTGGAACGGATTTAATGTTTCCACATCATGAAAATGAAATTGCTCAATCACTTGCGAAAAATCACCATACGGTTGCTCATTACTGGATGCATAACGGCAGATTAAATCTTGAAGGCGAGAAGATGAGCAAGAGTACGGGGAATGTCGTATTAGTCAAAGATTTGAATGTCAATAAACTGGCTTACCGGATGTTTTTGTTATCAACTCAATACCGTAGTCCGTTGAATTACAGCCCCGAAGCACTTGATGTTTTTGATAAAGAATGGCAAAAAGTTCAAAAAAGTGTAGAACAACTTTATCGTTTGCTTGATCTTAATGATCAACTAAAGGATAATGTTGTTGTAAATGCCTCTGATTTAGTTGATATCAACAACTATTTTATTGAATCAATGGAAGCTGATTTTAACACACCTAACGCATTAACGGCTCTCAACCAACTAATGAAAGCAATTAACTCAAAACTGCGTCAAAAGCCCGATTTTGAGTGGTTAAACCAAGCTTATGCATTAACGAGTAAATTCTTGTTCATTTTGGGATTAGATTTCAATCTAACCAAATTATCAATTGAAGAAAAGTCCCTGATAAAACAATGGGAACAAGCGAGAATTAATAAAGATTTTGAACTTGCAGATCAACTTCGTCAGTTGCTCGTTTCAAAAGGACTCATATAATGGTATTACCCAACGGATTAGCATTAGCTTATTTAGGGGATGCTTTATATGAACTTGAGGTTAGAAAATATTTACTCACGAAAAAGCTCACGAAAGTCAATGATTTACATACGCAAGCTATTCGTTTCACCAGCGCCGTTGGTCAAGCAAAAGTGATGCTTAAATTACTAGATGGTGAATTAAGTGAAGTAGAAATCGAACAATTTAAACGCGGAAGAAATGCGGTCGCAAATCGGAAACCGAAAAATACAGATTTAGCGACTTATCATCAATCAACGGGTTTTGAAGCGTTGCTTGGGTATTTATACTTAGAAAACTTGAGCGATCGTTTAGCTGAAATTATTCAAAAAAGCATTCAAATTATTGAAGAAATCGAAGTTAATTAATATAGGTTTCCCTTCAAAAACAGGGATGATTTTTCAAAATTCGAACGTAAAAAATATGTTACAATGAGAGTAGGTGTTTTCTTGTCATTATTAATCTATGGAAAAAATCCTTGTAAAGAAATTTTGACAACCGATAAGCCGATTATTCGGGCTTATCTAGAAAAAGGAATCAACGAGGATCTTTTAAAGATTCTTCAAAAAAAAGACGTTGAAACGATTGTTTTAACGAAAAATGATTTTTACGGTAAATTCACAGGCAATCATCAAGGGATTGTTTTTGAAGTTCCTGATTACAAATTTTTATCTTTAGAGGATGTTATCAAAAAATATCCTGCTTCTGAACAACCTGTATTTTTAATGCTGGATGGCATCACGGACCCACATAATTTAGGCGCCATTATAAGAAGCGCTGAAGCCGGTGGAATTAAAGCAATTATTATTCCTAAGAACCGAAGTGTCGGTATTACCGGAACAGTTGCGAAAGTGGCTTCTGGCGCGCTTGAATACATGGATTTGGTGGAAGTGACTAATCTCGCTCAAACCATCGAAAAACTCAAGAAAATGAATTTTTGGATTGTGGGAACCGATATGGTCGCTCCTAAAACCTACTCAGATATTGATGTATCTTCGGCTCTATGTATTATAATTGGCAGTGAGGGAAAGGGTATTTCACGATTGTTAAAAGAAACTGCTGACTATTTAGTGAACATTCCCATGGTTGGAAAAGTCAACAGTTTGAATGCGTCAGTCAGTGCTGGTATCATTATCTTTGAAATCTTAAAAAAGAAAGGACTCTGATAGTTTGGATTTTCGCAATTATAACGACTACGAAATTATTGATTTTATCAAGCAAGGCAATGAAGAAGCCTTACAACTGATGATTGATAAGTATCGTTATCTGATTGCGAAAAAGATTGCGAGTTTTAACCTAACGGAAGAATTTGATGATTTTTTTCAAGAAGGTCTCTTAGTCTTATATCGATCAGTACTCAAGTTTGATGATTCAAGAGTCAAGACTTTTACCCGCTATTTTGAAATGAATTTAGAACATCATCTCATCAGTGCAATTCGAAAAAAAACACGAAAACTGAAGTTTAATATCGAGCGATTACCCATGCTATATGGTGATGCCATTTGTGAGTCTCGAAGTGAATATTACTCAGAAGATGAAATAAGAGCAGTAATACACGTCTTATCAGAATTAGAAAAAAGAATATTTGATCGTCGTTTTATTCAAAATCACGATGTCAAAGAAATAGCAGAAATCGAAGCAATTGATGTAAAGACGGTCTATAATGCGATTGAGAGAATTCGTAAAAAGATTAAATTACATTTAGACACATGATTTTGTTGACAAAACATGCTTTTTTTGATACATTTAATAAAGCAAGCGAGTTGATAAATATGAAAGACAAGACAGTATTAATCTGTCAGGAATGCTTATCCCGTAATTATGAAGTAAAAAAGACCGCGGGAAGAACCGAACGTTTTGAAATGAAAAAATATTGTGAAAAATGCAAAAAGCATACATTACACAAGGAAAGCAAATAGGAGGAGTTACCATGGCTCTGAAAGATAAAGAAATAAAGGAATTAAAACCTAAAAAAGCAAAAGTGAAAAAAGAAAAAATTCAATTATCCCCAGATCAAAAACATAGTCGTGTCATGGAAATTCTTCGCAAAGAATATGCCTTTGAAAACTGGCTATTAGCGATTCTTTCACCTGTATTAATTTTGTACGGTGTTTATATCGTTTCTGGTAAATTTGGAACGGTTAATTTAACCGCTATTTTAGGAAACTCAGATATTGGTATTATTGACTTCTTCTTTGAAACGGATTTAAAACGCATTTTAACCGGTTCGTTCTTAATCCTTGTTGGTTCACTTGTTATTATTTACCTTGCAATTCCAGTACTTCGTCCTTCATTTGCTGAAATGAAGAAAGTTTCTTGGTTAACAGGTAAAGAACTTGCAACAGATTCTTCAAGAGTCTTCGGATTCCTTATCTTTTTAATCATTGTATTCATGCTTTATGGTTTCGTCTTAGATCCGCTCTTCAAATGGATTTATAGTTAAAAGGTATTGGCTAAATAAATGGAAAACAAGCGTTTATGGTATATAGTTCAAACCTATTCTGGATTTGAGAACTCAGTAAAAGAGAATCTCAAACGCAGAATTGAAACCATGCAAATGGAAAGTCTTATTTTCGAAGTTATGATTCCTGAAGAGCTCAGAACTGAGAAAAAGGCTGATGGTTCAACCAAAGAAAAAATGGTTAAAATGTTTCCAGGATATGTTTTCATCGAAATGATTGTTACCGATGATTCTTGGTTCGTTGTTCGTAATACACCAGGCGTTACTGGATTTTTAGGATCAAGTGGCGGCGGTACGAAACCTATTCCATTGCTCCCAGAAGAAATTAATCCCATCTTGAAAAAATGCGGAATGCTTTCTGTTCAAAAACTCAATGCACAAATCGGTCAAAGTATTAAAGTAGCTAATGGTCCATTCTCTGGTCAAATTGGCACTATCGAAGCGATTAACGACGAAAAAGGAATTGTTAAAATTCTCGTTGATATGTTTGGTAGAAAAACTCCAATCGATCTCGATTTTGCAGATATTGAAATCATCTAAAAGTCAGATAATTCTGGCTTTTTTTCTTTCAAAAAACACAAAGCTTTGTTATAATGTGTCTAATTGACTAAGAGGTGAAATGATGTTAAAACTCGTAAATGTCTCAAAGTACTATAGTTCACATAATGTAATAGCCCTTGGATTACGTAAAATCAATCTTGAATTACATTCAAATGAGTTTGTTGCAATCGTTGGCGAATCCGGATCTGGGAAAACAACGTTATTAAATGTCATTTGTGGCATTGACACTTATGAAGAAGGTGAAATGTACTTAAACGGTGAAGAAACATCGTATTTTAGTACATCTGAATTAGAAGAATACCGCAAGAAATATATTGCATTCGTATTTCAAAATTACAACCTCATCGATAGCTACACGGTTTTGCAAAACGTAGAAGCACCGCTTATTTTGTCGGGTTATCCTAAAAAAGAAATCCGTGCTCGTGCGATAGAAATCATCAAACGTGTAGGCTTGGAAAAACATATCCATCATAAAGCGACTAAATTATCTGGTGGTCAAAAACAAAGAGTTGTCATCGCCAGGGCTTTAGCGAAAGATTGTCCCATCATCGCCGCTGACGAACCTACAGGAAACTTAGATACTGATTCTGCGAAACAAATTATAGAGCTATTAAAAGAAATATCTAAAGATAAATTGGTCATCTTAGTCACCCATGACTACGAACAAGTGAAAGATTACGCTAGCCGAAAAATTCGGATTTTTGACGGTGAAATCGTTGAAGATATTGAGGTAAGACCTACTGACAAAGTAAATCTTCCATCACTTCCGGAGCAATCTCGTAAAATGCGTTGGACGGAATTAATGATAATCGCTTTTAGAAACTTATTATCAGTTCCTAAAAAATCAATCTTGATGGTTGTCATATTTACCATATTTGTTTTCTTCGTGGCGATGGCTTATGGATCATTTCAAGCTTCATTGCGTGATTTTGAAAATTTAGGTAATTACTATTTCACCAATACATCGATTAACCGAATCGTTGTCAAAAAAGCCGATAACTCAGAATTAACTCAAGCGGATTTAGATGAGTTAATGGGCTTTACCAACGTTAAGACGATTGTGACCAATGATTATGTATTGGATAGAACTTTTTGGATGGAAAATAACACAGTGGGCGATTATGGAGCATGGATATCAATGCAACCATTACCACAAAGTCTTATGAGTGAAGACACTGAATTACTTTTCGGAAGAATGCCTACATCATCCACCGAAGTCGTTATCGCTATCAACTCTGCGAATGCCGGTGAATATGAATCCTATTTAGATGTTTTATTTAAGGCGAATGAATATGACTTAGTTCCACAAGTTTTGCTTGATGGTGTTACCATTGTTGGTATCGTTGATGCGGCTAAAATCCATACAACCATTCGTTATCAAGCTGATGCATTTTTCCTTTTCTCAGAGGAAGTTATCAATGACCTAGCATTATCCTCATATTTCAATTTTATCAAAACATCAGATATGTTTATCGATTATGGCGAATCACAGGTTCATATGCAAGATTATTTACAATCCTACGCTATCAGTATTCTGAATACCTTGCCAAATAATACGATTCTATTGCCTTATTATTCCTTCCCATGTGATCCTGATATTTGTGATGCAACAGGTAGCATTGAAATTGAAGATATTTATCAATCGTATACCGTCGACAATCTCGTTTTCGATGCACAAGAACTCGATAATTCTTGGGAATATAAGATGGCTTTACAAATGAACCAAGCAACCTATGATCGTTTCTTTACCAACAAAAATTTCCAAGTGACGATATTTACCGAAACTGATGTTGCGGTTGATACTTTAGTTGCGAGACTCAGAGCAGTTAATAGCGGGATAACGAGTAAATATTCCGTTATCTACCCATATCGTTCTCAATCTTCAGATCCGTTTTCAGCGTTGATTACATTGATGAGCGTTTTAGGCGCATCCATCACACTCATATTTACATTAGTCGCTTCACTGTTGATTACTTATATTATATTCAAAGCAATCATCAATACTAAAATGCGTGATTACGCTATATTTAGAACAATTGGCGCGAACCAACAAACAATTAAAAAAATGATTTATTATGAGAATTATCAAGCGGCGTTTGTTGGATATGTGATCGTCTTAATCGCAATGATTACCCTCAATGCAACCTTACCTGCATTACAACCCATCTTGAAATACTATACCATTCCAAGTTATTTTGTATTACTCTTAATGGCTTTGTTTATGGCGTTTTCCGTTTCAAGCCGATATGTCCGTAAAGTATTTAAAGAGTCTGTTAACAGAACTCTGAAAGCTGAATAGGGGTGATGATATGATTAAGTTAACGAAATTAAATAAGTATTTTAATCGCGGAAAAACCAATGAAATTCATGTCATTAACAATACCTCAATTGAGTTTCCTGATAAAGGACTTGTTGCATTAACCGGACCTTCTGGTTGTGGAAAAACAACCTTGCTTAATGTGATAGGCGGACTCGATAAATTTAGCAGTGGGACCATTGATTTTGATAGTTCAAAAATCAGTTATTATTCACCAGAAAAATGGGATATTATCCGTAATAAATACATTGGATACATCTTCCAAAATTATAATTTAATCACGGATAAAACCGTTTATGAAAACGTTGAAATTGCCCTTAACATGGCAGGGTTATATAAAGCCGATGAAATTGAAGAACGGATTAACTACGTTTTAAAAAGTGTTGGCATGTATAACTTTAGAAGACGAAATGTTCAAGCATTATCGGGTGGGCAACAACAACGTGTTGCTATCGCTCGTGCGATTGCAAAAAATCCAAAAGTTGTTTTAGCCGATGAACCAACTGGAAACTTAGATGCGAACAATACGTTTGAAGTCATGGGACTTATTAAAAAAATCAGTCAAACGTGTCTGGTCATTTTAGTCACTCATGAAAAAGAATTAGTCAATTTTTACGCAGATAGAGTCTTAGAATTAAAAGATGGAGAAGTCATCAATGATTACCTAAATGAAGGAAACAGAACACTTGATCACATCGATGACAGAAACATTTACTTAAAAGACTTGGTTAAAGAAGAGGCTGAGGCTCCACTTCCCATTGAATACTATTACGGTGCTCATCCTGGAAGCAACCCAAAAATACAAGTCATTTATACGAATAACACTTTTTATGTTAAAGCGGATTCAAAAGCTAAAATTATCTATTTGAATTCAGACACAGAAGTGAGACTTATCGATGATCATTACCGAAAACCAGAAACAGAAGACATTCATCAATCCTCATTTGATTTAACTCAATTTGGGGTCATTAATCTTGAACATTCAAGACGTTCTTTTATCCGTTTTAAAGATACAATTCTCGATGGATTCAAGAAAGTATTCTCGAGTCGCAAATTCTTTGGGAAATTATTCCTGATGATTTACTTTGCGATTTCAGCGCTTATCGTGTTTAATTTAGCTACTTTTGGCAATTTAACAAGCGCTGATGAAAAAGATTTCTTAACGGTTGGAAGAAATCTTATATCAATTGTTATCCCAGAAAATACCACCCTTGAAGATATTAAAGACATTGTCGAAGATACCGAAGTAGATCAAGTGGTTCCTTATGCAAGTCCGCTTTACATGACATTATACATTGAACGTTTTTATCAAGCGAGTGGACAAAGAGGGGCACAAATTAATACGTCAATTTTCCCAATGGTTTTATCACAAATCGATGCCAATAGTTTAGTTCATGGCACATTGCCAGATGACAATGCTTCGGTTGCAATCGATTTATGGATTGCTGAAAAAATCTTAGAAACAAAAGAAGCAGCCGATATTGGTATCACTAAAATCGAAGACCTCATTGGAGAACAAGTCGGTTATTATGGCATTCGCCGTTTAACGATTACTGGAATTGTTGAAACAAATTCGCCTGTCATGGTTGTGACTGATGGCAATTACTTAGCCTTTACTCAAAAGAATTTTGAGACCGAAGGTGAAGCAGAAGGTCGTTATACAATCACTTCTGGACGCGCTCTAGCTGCACCCGGTGAAGTCCTCATGTACAATGAATCTCCACTTGAAATCGGGGCTACTCTTGTTTTTAACAATATTTCACTAGAAGTTGTTGGCAAATATGATAGTACCGAATTTGTTAATCCAGTTTTAACGAATGAAGATTCTCTAGATATCATTATCGATCAAATGTTATCAGGTTATGGCAACTACGAAAATCGGATGTATTTTTATTCTGATAATCTAATTGAATCCATCAACGATTTGACTGAGTTAGAATATCAAGCTTTTGATGCTTATCAAACAACAAGAGAAGATTACCTTGCAAATATGAGAGAACAAGTTTCAGGAAGATTAACTTCTATATTCGTTACAATCGGTGGCATCATCGTTTACATATTCTTTATGATGAGATCCTCGATGTTAGGTCGAATCAAAGAAATTGGAATCTACCGTTCAATTGGTGCTACGAAGAAGGATATCTATAAGATATTTTTCTCTGAAATACTCGCTTTTACCACTGTTGGATCATTGACAGGATATCTCTTCATGACCTATATCGTCAATCGCATTCAAGTGACGTTTGGATCTATCATTCAAATCTTTTATTTCCCAATTACGTTATTCTTAGGGGGAATCATTGGACTATATCTCATCAACATTATCTTTGGAATGATCCCTATTTTTACCTTACTACGTAAAACCCCATCCGAAATTAATGCGAAGTTTGATATTTAGGTTTAAATCCAGTAAATAAATCTTGACTAAATTTTTGAGTTATTGTATAATAATCCAGCGTGTGCTCTGCACATGGATTTCGTTGGGAGGATTTAGTAATCCTTTGACCACATCACGAAATTAAGGAGGTGTTTTTCGTGGCTAGAGAAATCAAAACAGTCGTAAAGCTCCAAATACCAGGGGGTAAAGCAACACCAGCACCACCTATTGGACCAGCTTTAGGACAAGCAGGTGTCAACATTCAACAATTTTGTGTACAATTCAACGACCGCACAAAGGAAAATGTTGGTAGTGTCATTCCGGTAGTGATTACAGTTTTCGACGACCGTACATTCACATTTATTACCAAAACCCCGCCCGCCAGTGATTTACTTAAAAAGGCGTGCAACATTCAAAAAGGCGCATCAAACTCAAAAAAGGAAACCGTTGCGACCATTACTCGCGCTAAATTACGCGAACTTGCTGCAGTAAAATTACCTGATTTGAATGCTAATGACGTTGAAGCAGCGTCACGTATTCTTGAAGGTTCAGCAAGAAACATGGGAATTGTCGTAATCGACTAAGCATACTAGTTGTGATTATACAACTATATATGGGAGGACATTTCCGCTAATACCACATATAGGAGGAAAAAAATAACATGGCCAAAAAAGGAAAAAAATATTTAGAAGCCGTTGCAAAAGTCGATAGCGAAAAACGCTATCAATTATTGGAAGCTGTCGAATTGGTTAAATCCATTGCTTTCGAGAAATTTGATGCATCGGTAGAATTAGCTCTTAACTTGAACCTTGACTCCCGCAAAGCTGAACAAAACTTGCGTGGTGCAATCGTGTTGCCTCATGGCACTGGTAAAGAAAAACGCGTATTAGTATTCGCTCGTGGCGAAAAAGCTAGAGATGCAGAAGCAGCTGGCGCAGATTTTGTTGGAGATGAAGATCTCGTTGCAAAAATCTCTTCAGGTTGGTTCGAATTCGACGTAGTTATCGCAACCCCAGACATGATGGGAACCATTGGTAAATTAGGACGTGTATTAGGACCTAAAGGCTTAATGCCAAACCCTAAAACAGGTACTGTTACAACTGATGTAACTAAAGCAGTATCCGATTCGAAAGGTGGCAAAATCACTTATCGTGTCGACAAGAACGGTAACATTCAAGCGCCTGTTGGCAGAGTATCATTCACGGCTGAAAATTTAGCTGAGAATATTAAAACTGTCTTAGATGTCTTGAATAAAGCAAAACCTTCAACCGTTAAAGGTATCTACGTCAAAAACGTTGCGATTTCATCGACAATGGGACCTGGCGTAAAACTTACTCTCTAATACTCTTAAATCATCTATTCGAAGACAGTAGGCGCTATCGCTTAATATCCTACCGAGAATTGATCAGTAAATGTTTCATTTACTCCTCTTTTCTCGCGAAAAGAGGATTTTTATTTAAAACGAAATTTCACAGGAGGTGTCACGATGTCAAATGCATTGAATTTAAATGCTAAAGAAGCTGATGTTCAAGCTTTAGTTGAAAAGATGAGTAAAGCGAAATCTGTTGTCGTTGCAGAATATCGCGGATTAACCGTCAAAAAGACTGAAGAATTACGTCGTCTTCTCCGTAAGGAAGGCTGCGAAATGATTGTTGCTAAAAACAATATTTCACGCCGTGCCGCTGTTAATAGCGGTTTCATCGGTCTCGACAATGACCTTGTTGGACCAAACTCAGTTGTTCTTTCAATGAAAGACTCTGTAATCGCAACGAAAATACTATTCGACTTTGCTCGTAAAAACCCAAACTTGGTTGTTAAAGCCGGTGTGGTAGATGGTGATTATTTCACTCAAGATCAAATCAAGATGATTGCTCAATTACCATCAAAACAAGTATTACTCGCAATGTTAGCAAGCGCATTATATTCGCCGCTTAAAGATCTCGCAGTCGGTCTTGATATGATTGCAAATAAAGAATAATAAAAATTAATGGAGGAAATAAAAATGGCAAAATTAACTGCAAAAGACTTTATTGAGTCTTTAAAAGAAATGACAATATTAGAAATCAAAGCTTTAATCGACGCAATGAAAGAAGAATTCGGCGTTGACCCATCAGCTGCTTCTGCTGCACCTGTTGCTGCTGCCGCTGTTGTTGAAGAAGAACAAGGACCAAAAGAAGTTAACGTTATTCTTACATCTGTTGGTGCAAGCAAAGTTGCTGTCATCAAAGTTGTTCGTGAATTAACAGGTCTTGGCTTAATCGAAGCTAAAAACTTAGTTGATGCTGCTCCAAAAGCAATTAAAGAAAAAGTCAAAGAAGACGAAGCTAAAGAAATCGCTAAGAAACTTACTGACGCCGGCGCAACTGTCGAACTTAAGTAAGACCCTTATTGAACACTAAACCTGAGATTGTCTCAGGTTTTTAGCGTTTTTAGGGGGTGAGGTTTTGTCACATTATTATACGAAAGACAATGACCGGCTGGAAAGCGACAAGCATCCAGTCCGTTTTGTCGTAAAAAACCACCCTTTTACCATGATGACTGACAAGGGGGTTTTTTCCAAGTCTGGTCTTGATTTTGGATCAAGAGTTTTACTTGATACTATTGAAACTTCTTCAAATGAAACCGTCCTCGATTTAGGGTGCGGTTATGGACCTATCGGAATTGTGATACAGAAGTTATATGGTTCAACCGTCACGATGGTTGATATCAATGATCGCGCGGTTAAGCTGAGTCAAGAAAATGCGAAACTTTGTAAAGCAGAAGTAACAGTTTTTCAAAGTGATGGTTTACAAAATGTCAGTGGTACTTTTGATACCATTATTACCAATCCTCCCATTCGAGCTGGCAAGAAAGTAATCTACGATTGGTTCCATCAATCAAAGACTTTTTTATCTGATAACGGGCGATTAGTGATTGTTATTAACAAAAATCAAGGTGCGCTTTCAGCGATGAATGAATTAACGACGATTTATTCATCCGTAGCGGTTATAGGAAAAAAATCAGGATATCTTGTGATATCTTGCCAAAAATAATTGACTATTTGACAACACTGTGATAACATATTTAAATGCGATAGAATGCGCATTTTTGTGTTTATGTGTTAAATTGCGGTTATTACAGCTTCATATATTTTACATTTTGAGGTGATTTTGTGGATTTTAAAACGGTTAAGTACGGAAAGAAACGGGAAAGAAGAAATTACTCACGAGTCAAGTCAAACGTTGAATTGCCAGATCTCATCGAAGTTCAAACATCATCGTTTGAGTGGTTCATCGAAACAGGATTGAAAGAACTTTTTCATGATATTTCTCCAATTACCAACTTCACCGAAAACCTCGAGGTTTATTTTGGCGATTATGAAATCGGGGAACCCAAGTATTCTGTATTAGAATGCAAGGAAAAGGACGTCACTTATTCTCGTCCGTTAAGAGTCACTGTTCGTCTATTAAATAAAGACGCTGTCGACAAAGAAACGGGAGAAGTCAACATTAAAGAACAAAAAATCTTTATGGGCGACATTCCAGTCATGTCACCAGTAGGAACCTTTATTATCAATGGTTCTGAACGTGTTATCGTCTCACAAATTGTCCGTTCTTCTGGTGTGTTTTTCTCAGAAGAAGTCGACAAAAAAACATTACAAAGAAAATATTTAGGCCAAGTAATTCCAACACGCGGAGCTTGGTTAGAATACGAAATCGGATCGAAAGATTTGCTTTATGCAAAGATCGACCGTTCGAAAAAAATCTATTTATCAACGATGATCAAGGCCCTTGGATTCTCAACTCCAAGACAAATCTTTGATCTTTTTGGTGAAAATGCTTTATTACAAAATACCCTTGATAAAGACTTAACAGCAAACTCTGAAGATGCAATGAAAGAAGTTTACTCAAAAATCCGTCAAGGTGAAACTGCCACAATTGAAGGTGCTAGATCATTCTTTGTTAGCCGTCTTTTCGACGAAAAACGTTATGATCTTGCGGAAGTTGGACGTTTCAAAATCAATCAAAAATTAGACGTCATTGTTCGTTTAAGACAATTACTTGAAAAAGGCGTTGAAACCCATCTTGCTCAAGATATTATTGACAAAACAACAGGAGAAGTCATTTTCTCAATAGGTGACTTAGTAACTGAGTCAATGATTAAAAAAATTGATAAGAATCGTTCTTACATCACGAGCCGTGTTGTTTTTGATCAAGCCTTAGAAGACGAACTTCAAATTCATTTAGACCGTGAAGCTAGAAGAGAGATCGTCTCTGAGAATATCAATGAAGATTTCATCGAAAAGATTGTTAAGAATTGTTTCATTGAATCACTTGAATTGACAATCTTTAATAACGGTGATGAAAAATACGTTAAGATGATTGGTAACAATTCATTTGAAACAGCGCTTCATATCCAAACATCGGATATCATCGCAAGTATTTCTTACTACTTAAACTTATTTGAACGTATTGGTTCTTTAGATGACATCGACCATTTAGGAAACCGTCGTCTTCGCTTAATCGGCGAATTATTAAAGAATCAATTCCGTATTGGCCTCGCTAAAATGGAAAAGAACGTCAAAGACCGCATGTCAACAAAAGACACTAAAGACATGACACCACAAAATTTAATTAATATTAGACCTTTAACGTCTTCATTAAAAGAATTCTTTGGTAGTTCACAGTTGTCTCAATTCATGCAACAAACCAATCCATTAGATGAAATTACGCACAAACGTCGTATTTCAGCGCTTGGACCTGGTGGGTTAACCAGAGACCGTGCTGGTTTCGAAGTTCGTGACGTCCATCAATCACATTATGGAAGAATTTGTCCAATTGAAACTCCAGAAGGTCAAAACATTGGTTTGATCAACTCTTTAGCATGTTATGTTAAAGTCAATAAATATGGATTTATGGAAACGCCTTACTTAAAGGTTGACAGAGAAACGCGTCGCGTAACTGACAAAATTGAATACTTAAGTGCTGACCAAGAACAAAACTTTGTCATTGCCCAAGCTAACGTTAAATTAAATGACGATATGACGATTCAAGATGAAAGAGTTATTGGTCGTTTCCAAGGTGAAACTAAAATCTATGACGCCGCCAAATGCGACTACATGGACGTTTCTCCAAAACAAATCGTTTCGATTTCAACAGCTTGTATTCCATTCTTAGAACATGACGATGCGAACCGTGCTTTAATGGGTGCGAACATGCAACGTCAAGCAATTCCATTATTAAAACCTGAAGCTCCTTTTGTAGGAACTGGTATTGAATATAAAACCGCTCATGACTCAGGAACTTGCGTCATTGCTGATTATGATGGTATCGTCGAACACGTTGATGGATACAAAGTCAAAGTAAGACGCGAAACCGGAGAATTAGACACGTATGATTTAGCAAAATTCATGAGAAGTAACCAAGGCACTTGCATTAACCAAAAACCAATCGTTACCTTAGGTGAAACTTTGAAAAAAGGCGATATCATCGCTGATGGTCCTTCAATGGAAGATGGAGAACTTGCTTTAGGACGCAACGTTGTCGTTGCCTTCATGACTTGGAATGGATATAACTATGAAGATGCTGTTATCATGAACGAAAGATTAGTTCGTGATGACGTCTATACATCAATCCATATTGAAAAGTATGAAATTGAAGCTCGCGATACAAAACTCGGTAAAGAAGAAATCACTCGTGAAATTCCAAACGTCGGTGAAGACGGTCGTAAATACTTAGATGACAATGGTATCATTATCCCTGGCGCAGAAGTCAAGGAAGGCGATATCTTAGTTGGTAAAGTCACCCCTAAAGGTCAAACTGATCCAACACCGGAAGATCGCTTATTACTCGCAATCTTCGGTGAAAAATCACGTGAAGTTCGTGATACATCCTTAAGAGTTCCTCATGGTGGCGGTGGTATCGTTCATTCCATCAAAGTTTTCTCAAGAGCCAATGATGATGAATTATCACCCGGTGTTAACGAAGTCGTTCGTGTATACATCGTTCAAAAACGTAAAATCTCCGAAGGTGACAAGATGGCAGGACGCCATGGTAACAAAGGTGTTATTTCCAAAATTCTTCCAAGTGAAGATATGCCTTACATGCCAGATGGTACGCCCGTTGACATCATGTTAAACCCACTCGGTGTTCCTTCACGTATGAATATCGGCCAAGTCTTAGAAATCCATCTAGGTATGGCTGCTAAACGTTTAGGTCTTCATGTTGCTACACCGGTCTTTGATGGTGTTGAACAACACGACTTAGAAGGTATTATGAAAGAAGCTGGCATGGATCCAGACGGTAAAACGACGTTATATGATGGTCGTACCGGTGAAAAATTTGATAACCGCGTTTCTGTAGGTGTCATGTATATGATTAAACTTGACCACATGGTTGATGATAAACTTCATGCAAGAAGTGTTGGACCGTATACGCTTGTTACCCAACAACCAATGGGTGGTAAAGCACAAAACGGTGGACAACGTTTCGGTGAAATGGAAGTTTGGGCGTTAGAAGCTTATGGTGCTGCTTATACGTTACAAGAAATGTTAACCGTTAAATCTGATGATATTGTCGGAAGAAACAAAGTATTCAGAGCCATCGTTGATGGTCAACCAATTCCAGAACCATCATTACCTGAATCATTCAGAGTATTGACAAGAGAATTACGTTCACTGGGTATCTACGTTGAATTAATCGATAGAGAAACCGGAGCGAATGAAGTTAATAGAAGCTTAATTGATGATGACGTTGAAGACTATATTACTAAATATGGCTTCCAATCTTAAGAAGGGTGAGTGAATGAAATGAGTCAAAAATATTCGCATTTAAAGATTCGTTTGGCCTCCCCGGAAGAAATTAGAAGTTGGTCATACGGCGAAGTCAAAAAACATGAAACAATCAATTATCGTACATTAAAACCAGAAAAAGATGGTTTGTTCTGCGAGGTTATCTTTGGACCAACTAAAGATTATCAATGCGCTTGTTCCAACAAGTCAAAAAGAAGCGCCCATCCTGGTAAAAAATGTCCTGTTTGCGGCGTAGAATATACTGAAAGCAAAGTCAGAAGAGAACGCATGGGTCATATCGAACTTGCGGCTCCAGTTGTCCATGCTTGGTATTTAAGAAACAGCCCATCTCGTTTAGCAATTCTTTTAGATATCAAATCCAAAGATTTAGAAGAAGTTGTTTACTTAGCATCTTACATCGTCGTTGATCCAGGCGACACCGATTTACAATTAAAACAAATATTATCAGAAGCAGATTACACCCGTTATTACTTTGAACATGGAACCCATTTCAAAGCTTTAACTGGTGCAGAAGCCGTCAAATACCTCTTAAAGAAAATGGATCTTGAAAAGGAAACCGTTAATTTAAGAAAAGAATTAAAAACAGCGTCGAAACAACGCCGTGATAAAATCATCAAACGTCTGAACGTTGTCGAAGCCTTCAAAAACTCCGATAACAAACCAGAATGGATGGTTTTAGATGTATTACCTGTTATTCCCCCGGATTTACGTCCGATGGTTCAGTTAGACGGTGGACGCTTCGCAACCACTGACTTAAACGATTTGTATCGCCGTATTTTAAACCGTAACAACCGTTTAAAACGTCAATTTGAACAAGGTGCACCGCATCTTATTACCAAAAACGAAAAACGTATGTTACAAGAAGCAGTTGATGCTTTAATCGATAACTCTAAACGCGGCAGAAAAGTCGTTGTTGAAAAGAACCGTGCTTTAAAATCATTATCGGACATGCTCCGTGGTAAACAAGGTCGTTTCCGTCAAAACTTACTGGGTAAACGTGTCGACTATTCTGGTCGTTCGGTTATCGTCGTTGGTCCAGATCTTGAAATGTACCAATGTGGTTTACCAAAAGAAATGGCGATCATTCTATTCAAACCGTTCGTCATCAGAGAATTAATCAGCCGTAATATCACCTCAAACATTCGCAGTGCTAAACGTTTGATTGAAACCTTAGATGGCAGAATTTGGAATGTCTTAGAAGATGTCATCAGAGAACATCCAGTCTTACTAAACCGTGCACCGACACTTCATAGACTCGGTATTCAAGCCTTCGAACCAAAACTCGTTGAAGGAAAAGCAATTCGTTTACATCCACTCGTTACCACCGCATTCAATGCTGACTTCGATGGCGACCAAATGGCTGTTCACGTTCCATTATCAGAAGAAGCACAAGCAGAAGCACGCGTATTAATGCTTGCATCCAATAACATCTTGAATCCAAAAGATGGAAAACCGGTTGTTACGCCTTCTCAAGACATGGTTTTAGGAAACTATTACTTAACGCTTGAAAAAGCAGGAGAAGTCGGTGAAGGATCCGTCTTTAAAGATTACAATGAAGTGATTATGGCCTTTGAAAACAAAAATATTACACTTCATTCAAGAATTATGATCAAAGCATCAACCTTAAATCATCCAATGCGCGAAGAGTTGAAGAATCACTATTTAGTCACTACTTGTGGCAAATTGATTTTCAACACGATTCTTCCTTCATCTTTCCCTTATTTAAATGAACCAGAGAAATTTAATCTTGAAAATGAAACACCAACGAAGTATTACTTAGCGCCTGGAACAAATTTAAAAGAAGCCGTTAAGACGATGCCACTGGTTGGGCCATTCAAGAAAAAATTCTTGAGCTTAATTATTGCGCAAATCTTTGCGAAATACAAAATCAATGAAACGTCAAAAATGCTCGACAAGATGAAAAACATCGGTTTCAAATATTCAACCGTTGCTGGTATTACTGTTGCGGCTTCTGACGTTAAAGTATATTCACATAAACAAGAAATCTTAGATAAACACGATAAACAAGTTGATGAAATCTTTGAACTTTACAACATGGGTTTACTGACTGATTCTGAACGTATTGCCTTAGTTATTTCTGAATGGTCCAAAGCCAAAGATGAAATTCAAACAGGACTACTCGCAGAATTAACCAAAGACAACCACATCTTCATGATGTCAGACTCTGGTGCCCGTGGTAATGCATCAAATTTCACTCAATTAGCCGGTATGCGTGGTTTGATGGCGAACCCTTCTGGTGGAACCATCGAATTACCAATTAAAGCTTCCTTCCGTGAAGGATTAACGATGTCCGAATTCTTTATTTCGACCCATGGTGCGCGTAAAGGTTCTACCGATACCGCATTAAAAACGGCTGAATCAGGATATTTAACACGTCGTTTAGTTGACGTCAGCCAAGACGTTGTTATTACGGAAGAAGATTGTGGTACCGATAAAGGTATCCGTGTTAAAGAACTCTTAGATCGTGACGGAAAACCGATTGAATCACTTTATGAACGTATCCAAGGTCGTTATGCGGCTGAAGATTTTGTTGATCCAGTGACCGGTGAAATCTTAGTATATCGTAATAAATATATTACTGAAGACATTGCAAAAGCAATTGTTGAAACTGGAACTCATACAGTCATGATTCGTACGGCATTAACTTGTACATCAAAAGTTGGACTTTGCCGCAAATGTTACGGACAAAACCTCGCAACCGGCTCTAAAGCTGAAGTTGGAGAATCTGTTGGTACGATTGCTGCTCAATCAATCGGTGAGCCAGGTACGCAGTTGACGATGAGAACCTTCCACACCGGCGGTGTTGCTGGAGATGACATTACGCAAGGTCTTCCACGTGTTCAAGAATTGTTTGAAGCAAGAACTTCTAAAGGTAAAGCAATTATTTCTGAAATTAACGCAACCGTTAAAGATATTCAACAAATCGATGAACGTTATATCATCACTGTCTCAAACGATATTGAAACAAAGAAGTATGAAACCAATTCAAACGTTCAATTATCCGTTAGAAAAGATGATGATGTCTATGCTGGTCAACAATTAACTGAAGGCGCCATCGATCCAAAAGAACTTTTACGTGTTACGGATATGGAAACTGTCCAACAATATATCTTAAAAGAAGTACAAAAAGTTTACCGCTCTCAAGGCGTTGACATTTCTGATAAGCATCTTGAAATCATTATTCGTCAAATGACAAGAAGAATTAACATCATGCTTGAAGGCGATACGGAATTGTTACCTGGAAGTCAAATTTCAGTCATCGATTTCATCGCTGCGAATAAAGAAGCGTTGCTCACAGGCAAACGTCCTTCGGTTGGTAAACCAGTCTTACTTGGTATTACAAAAGCTTCATTGAGAAGTGATTCTTTCCTCTCTGCAGCATCTTTCCAAGAAACCACACGCGTCTTAACGGATGCCGCTATTCGTTCTAAAAAGGACCCATTACTGGGCTTGAAAGAGAATGTTATCATTGGTGGATTGATCCCAGCAGGTACAGGTATTCTAAAACATACGAATTTAGAGTATGAAGCACCAGTTAACGAAGAAGAAGATTTGTTTGCTGATTTTGAAGAATAAATCAATTTTGAAGAGGGTATTAATACCCTCTTCTTTTTTTATATTTGTAATGAAAATTTTTTTATCAAATATACGACATTTTTTAGTTGACACTACCTTTGAGGTATGATAGAATATAAAAGCGCGTGAAGAGATACAGAAACGCACAGGTCTTTGAAAACTGAACAGAAAACAAGTACAATAAAAAAACTTCGATTAAAAGAATGAGTTAGAAAACAATTCATAAAACAAATGGAGAGTT
>PGXM01000015.1 GCA_002839155.1 Tenericutes bacterium HGW-Tenericutes-1 | reverse complement strand
TTCTTCTGTGCCAAGATGTTATACGTAATAGTGATTAGCATATAATTCATGCATAATATTCCAATAAATTTGCGTTCCTTCCTAATATAATAGTATTAATTTTTATTTTAAACCAACAACAATTAGATTGACACAAACGTTCGTTCGTATTACTATTGACTTAGGAGGTGCATGTAATTGAAGACAATAAGTAAGAAAATTGAAATGATTTGCAAAACTGATGAACTTGGAATAATGCAGCCTTTGAAATTTAAGATACTCGGCAAAAATGGTGACACTCAAATCTATGAAATATTAAGAGTAATAAAAGCGGATCTCGAAAAATTAGCAGGAAATAAGATGATGAAATTTGAATGTGAAATAAGACTAAATGAAAAGCCAAAGCTCTGTGAAATCAAATATGAGCTTGATACATGTAAATGGATTCTATTTAAAATGTAATTTTAAAAACCCTACTATGAATAATACATTGTAGGGTCTTTTATTACTGGGCAATATAAGCATATTGTTAAGTTTTCCATAACCTCTTAATCTTCTGCTCCTACATTATATCGGTTATTATATATATCCATATTATTCTAAAAATTTTGGATTACTTCCTATGATAAGACCTTCATTTTTTGACCATGAATAGTTCCATTTAAATTCATTTATAACATAATTCCATGTAAGCGGAAAATATGTGACATCTCTAAATGATAACACCGGATAACTTTCAGACAAATTATCAATCTTTTTTTCATTTACAGTAATAGAAAATGACGGGATTTTCGCACTATATTTCTGTGTAAAGTCATTATGAATATTATTGTCATATGGATTATATGCTCCAGTAGTACCTGTGCTAATTACTTTCAATCCTGTATTATCATTCCAATATGTTTCAAGTCCCATAAATCTACTTCCAGAAAACGTCATTGGAAAATAAGTAATATCCTTGTAGATTATCAGTGGATACTTGTTATGCTCATTATCGATTATAATGCCATTAATCTTAACATCAAAATTAACTATACTTACGCTAATTTCACTACTTGATGATTTACTTGTTTTTATAATTGTCGTGCTACTACTAGTACTATTATTATTATTACTTTCTGTAGGCGTATTATCAGATGGTACTTCAAACGAATATGGGCAAACTCCATTTGGATGTAAGTGTGGACCATTACCATGATGATAATGGTATGATCCTAATCCTGATTTGTTTTGATTATCTCTATGTCCACCATTACCATCAGTCCTTCCCGAATGTGCAAAAGAACCAAAAGAAAACATTATTAATAAGATGCATATATATATCCCAAATTTTTTCATAATTTTCCTCCTGTTTAATCGTTAAATTTATAAATCAGCTTTCCGGTAGAATCATACAACTCTGCCGGATCCGATTGTGAATTGTTCCAAATGTTACTCTTCCCCCATTTTAGAATTCCAGCAGCATCACCACTAGCTACGGTGACTGATGCTCCACCCTTTAATAAGTATGATGGAAAAGTATACGTCTGATTTCCAGTTATAGAAATTATCTTCCATCCTGTAACATCTACGTCTGTTGTAGATATATTTTTGATGGTAATTAACTCATTTACTTTATCTAATGTGCTAATAATAACACCTGTATTAGTAAATGTTGTGTTATCTGGAATTGCCTCTATTATTTTTGTATCTATTGGACCTACATTAAAATTAATAAAATATCCATCAGTTGTTACAATAATAGTGCCATGAAGGTCCGTTCTAAATATTTCAACTTCTTTGCTAGCCAAAGTTTGAAGTGTAGCATTAGTTGGATGTCCGTATTTATTGTCCTTGCCACAACTAATTATTGCTTGTGTTGGATTAACTGCGTTTAAGAAGCTTAATGAAGTGCTAGAATCTGAACCATGATGTCCTATCTGCAATACATCGGCTTTTAAGTTAGTATTATTATTTATCATTTCTGTTTCATTTTTAATTTCAGCATCTCCAGTAAGTAAAAATGATGTATCCCCAAATTTAAACATTACTACAATTGAATATTCGTTAGGATCACTATATTTATCATTTATAGGTCCTAATACTTGAAAATCTATATCTCCTAGCTCGAATTTGTCATTTACATCAACATAAATAGGTTGTAATCTTTCTCTTGTTATAGCTGTCATAACATCTTTATACGATTCGGTTTCAGCTGTACCACTTGTCATTATTGCATTTTCTACTTCAAATGCTTCTAGAACAGAATCCATAGCCCCTAAATGGTCTTCGTCAGTATGAGAGACGATTATGTATTCTAAATCATCTACTTGCTGACTCTTGAGATAATTAATAACTGTATCGTCATCGCCATTATTTCCTGCATCATATAAAATATGGTTTCCAAAATCATCTTCTATTAGAATAGCAAGGGCCTGTCCAACATCGATAAAATGTACTTGTAGCTCACCAATATCTGATGCACCGAAAACACCGATTTGCTTTGCTATTGTTTCTGATATAGCATTTTCAGTAATTAATTTTTCAGCCAATGTCTGTTTAGAACCTTTAATTGTATGCAGTAATGTATCATAAGAACTTTTAGCAATATGATCCCTTAAAAATGTAGTAGTATTTAATTTGTTATATAACTCATTGTCAATCAATCCAATAGATTTAGAAAACTCTATAGAGTCGTTATATGTAAAATCACCTTTTGAATCTTCATATCCTAATGCCCTTAAAAGAAATGTCATATATGCCTTAGCATTAAGGTTGTCTGTTGTACCAAATAGATTATTACCTATACCTGTAGTTAACTTATTATTATAGGCGTAATTTGCATATCCAACACCCCAACTAGGAACATCTGTAAACACACATGTTTGATTGCTTAAAGCCTTTGCATCAGTCTCTTTTCCTAAAAGTCTAATAAGCATAACCATGCCCTCTAACCTTGTAGGTTCTCGATCTAATTCAAAGCCATTAGCTGTACCCTGGAACACATTGATTTCAGCGAGTTTCTCGGCATAGTTTGTATACTGTGTAGATGCTGCGTTGATTATTATTGTCTGTGATAATAAAACGGAAATTAGTAGTACTATTGCAGTTACCTTTTTGATATATTTCATCATTTACCCTCCTAAATTATTATAATATAACAAAAGTATATCATAGTAATATTAAAATGCAATAAAAAAGAACCTATCAACAAGGATTGCTCCAAGTTAGTAGGTTCTTTACAAAATTATTGCGTATTATAAGCATGTTGTACAACACATATACACTTATCGTTACCGATACTTTGGCTATTATTAATAACCAATTGGTAATATGTCGCTTTTTAGATACTTTAGTTTATAATAATAACGTACATATTTTTATGCTACTTCAAATCTTTTTATTATCAGCTGAGAAATATCTTTCGGTAAACTATTGAAAAAATCAATTTGCTCATTTCTTGAATAGTGAACCTCAATATAATCCATAATATCTTCAATTAACTCATTGATTATTATATCTCTGTCCCACTCAATTATATTTCCCATATTTCCAACTTCTTCAATTCTTAAAAGTTTTTTATTTAGCGAGTATGTATATATCATTTTTGTTGTTATACGCTCGTCATCTACTTGCTCTTCAAACACTAATTCCACGAATAATTGATTGTTCTCTTTTTTTATACTCATCGATTCATATGCATCAAGAAAAACATTGTCCACTAACCCCGATGGTAATACACCATCATTATCAGCAATCCATGCAAGCCTTTTTACTTTTGACAAAATCATTTTACTTATATCCATTAAATCATCTCCTCCAATTCAACTAAAATTGTATGCATATATTTTAAAGAAAGTCCCATCTTACCCAGTTCTCTCTTATCCATTTTACCATATCTTTTACTTACCCTCGCATTTACATACCTAACAAGTATACCATCATTCGGAGTTACTTTTGAAAGTCCATATAATACACCCTTAAACTTATTATATAATGTCGAGGCCTTAGGGTCTATACCTTTCTTTTCAAGTAATTGATCTACACCCTCTTGAGCACTTTTTACATGCATATCTCTGTACCTTTTTCTAGCAGCTTCTGGTCTCTTATCAAGCATTATCGCATCAATTTCATCTTTCTCTTCATCAAATACTTTGCGCTCATTGAAGTTTCTTAGCGCCTCAAGTTCATCTTTACTAAGATTACTTTTCTTCAATTCCTCATACCTAGCATTCGACTTTTCCTTGACTCTTTCTCTAGCCTCTTCAAATAATCTACTGAAATCTAATTCTTTTAAATAAGAGCCTTGATCAAGTGAATAATGCCCATCAATGTCAACTTCAGCAAATATTATTTCTCTATGTTTATAGTCTGATTCATATCCACTATACTCCCTAATTTTATATTTCTTGCTTTTTTCTACCTCTTCTGAGAAAAAGTTCCACATATCAGTTAGCCCCGTCTCTTCATGATAAACGATGACGGCATTATTATCTATTTCAAATGCTGTAATTTCATCATCAGGTATTGCCCTAAGTACCCTACCGACTACTTGTGCAAATGCATTCAAGCTTCTATATGGTCTAAAAAGTGCCAATACCGTTAGATACTTATGATCATATCCTTCCATTAGCATATTTACTGATACTACAACATCACATTCATGGTCTTCAATGCGTAAGAATCTTTTTTCTAGTTCATCACTATTAATATCACTGTGAACAATTTCAACTCTCATGCCAGCTAATTCATACCATTTTTTTATATCTTCTGCATGGGCGATACTACATGCAGTAGCTAATATTTTATGTTGCACCTTTGGTGATGACGCTTTATAGTCCTTAAGTAACCTAATACTTTCTTTTATAACATCCATCGAACATTCTTTTGACATGGCAACAGATTTCTCAATCCATTCTTTGTCCTTAAATTCTAAGACTTCGTCTTTACTAAGTCTTTGATCGTTACCAGGTATCGTAAAATACAGTTCATGATTATTAACTGGTTGATTTCGTAACCACTTGACATACTTAAGAGCCATTACTTCTGAAAGTGCGGTATTATGAATTTCTTTACCTGGCAGTTCCTGTTGATCTCCTCTGTACGGTGTACCTGTAACATGCAATTTTTTTGCCTTCTTAAAATATTTTAGAGCTTTCACCCATGTATTAGCAACAGAGTGATGTGCTTCATCAATTATAACCATATCAAAAAAGTCAGGGTCAACTCTATTAATTAATGATTTCTTACTCTTGCTTTGTAATTTTTGGACATTTGTTATTATAAAATCACATTTTTTCAAGCTTGATTCTAACATATCTGGTTGATACTCTTCAACAACCGGTTGATCTTCTGGATCAAAAATTACATCATACTTTATCCAAAAATTTTCTTCAAGTGGATGCAATGACTTTACGACACTCTTTTTAGTTACTAATCCAGGCGTAATAATAAGAACTCTTTTTTTTGCTATACCATATGGTGCTATAGATATTAGACCACTCTTGCCAGTCCCTGTTGGTAGAACAACTAAAGCTTCCCCCTGAGGATTATTGATGAAATATTCTTTAATATTAAGATATGCCTCAATTTGAGGTGTTCTTAATTTCCTATTTCCTTCAATATTTGGTACAACTGTTTGAAATGTTGACATGTAAATTCCCCCCTCTGTATAACGATTTTTTATAGCTAGATTGCTCCAATTCTAAAAATTATTTTATATACATATCTCTGTCCTCATTTTATCATCCGTGATGCTGTATTACAATAAAGCATGTCAATTCTAGATATCCGCTAATTTCCAAGTTTATCTCATAATAATAAGGTGTTCTAAAATAGTTTTGTTAGACACAAAAAATCGTATTTACGTCATTATATCATGTAAATTCATATAATTATACAATATTAGACAATTTATAATTGAATTTTATTAAAATAATTATTCGATGAATAACAAAAAACCTACTAACTAGGATGGCTCCAAGTTTAGTAGGTTCTTTTTCTAAGAATATTATTATTATACTGTACTTAATTTTTCTTCTATGGCAAACTATTTTCTGCAAATCATAATTATTCTAATCCGACCCTATCAAACAACGCGTATTTTGATATGCATATATCTAAAGCCTCGCCTGCCTGCACATATAGGTCTAGGCTCTTATTAAAATATGTAGATTTTTCATCATCTGACATTTTTTCAATGTTAAATCTATTATCAAAGGTAAAGTCTAGCATCTTCTGTATTTTAACTAACATATCTTTAATGTCCTTGTCATCTCCGCTATAAGAGTTACTAATAATCTTCATGTTAGATTGCAATTCCAAGACTCTAAATATATATGTATTATCATTTTTCGTTAAGATACCTGCATCAGAATATACTTGATAAGAGTGAATAATTACTTTTTCAGCTAATTCTTTGCTCTCGTTATTTAATAAACTATCATACTTTTGTTTTTGAATTTCAAACTCATTAACTACATTAATAGCTTCATCATTCATTCTTTTTATTTTTTGATCTTTATTAATTAAAAAATAACTCTCAGCCCCAATGACTACTATTAATAGTGTAATTATTAATGATAATATTCTTTCTTTATTAAGCATGCTTTCACCTCCTAATGATATTTATACGTTCTATTATACCTATATTATATAATTCTACATAAAACTAAAAACCCCTTTTAATCTCGTGGAGAAGATCATCTTCAAACTTGATACAAATGAAAAGACCAAACTAACGAGAATCTTTCCAATAGTTCTTTGTCTATTTATTTTATTCAGTGCTTAGTTTTTCTTCTATTGTAACAGTAGCTCCATCTTTACCTTGCACCAATTCTGTTTTTATGTATTTAACTGCATCTTCTATCCATTTTGTTATAATGGCCTGCGGAACAAACACTTGAATAATTAGTGGGAGCTTTTCATATATACTAGACATAACCTCTATAAATTTTATTTTCCCAGCTCCTGAACCCCAATTTAGTTCAGCTCGAATTACTAAACCTAAAATAATGTTTTGAACAACTTTTTTCTTTCCGTAATACCATAGTAAGCCGAGAATGCAAACAAATACAACTGCAACAAATAAATTCAATGTCAACTTATCCATTATTATCACCATTTTCCTTCTTTATTTTTTGTTTTTTGATGTTTGCCATAATCCAAACTTCAGTTCCAGTAAATAAAAACCATGATCCAATCAATACTACTGGTTCACTCATACCCATTGAAACAATATTTAAAACTCTATTAGTGAACCAAATATTTAAAGCTATTACCAATAACAGTAATAGCTTTGAAAACAATCCTTCTTTTTTCTTTTTTAGCACTTAAGCATCACCACTTTATTAGTGTTATCCCATTCTACTTTCAAACCCAACATTTCAGCAAAAGTTCTTAAAGCCACATCCTGATTATTCAATTTAACATAAATAACATTTTCTTTTGAATAACCAATAATCTCTTTTTTCTTTCCATTAAGATCTATCTTAATCTTTTCATTTACTGGAACAGTTGCTGTTTTTGGAGCACTTACATATGTAATATAAGTATCTTTAAACCAATGCGTAAACTTGCTACCACTTACAACTTTACCGTTTTGAATCTTACCTTTAAACATCCCCGTAGGAGCTCCTGCGCATTCAATAAATTCCCCACCACCGATATAAATACCTGCATGACCTTTCATCCATAAAACAAGTCCTGGTATTTCTGGGATATTTGAAATAGGCCCCTTTTCTTTTGCCGCATTAAAAGCCCCTTCTTGATTTCTGTCCTGACTAGCAATGTATTTAACATTACCATCATTCCACCAAACAAAGGCCTTTACAAGACCGTAACAATCACTTACTCTTTTGTTAAGAAACTTTTGAAGGTATGTTTTGTGCTTAGTATTATACTCACCGACACCATACCCTTGTTTCATTTTTTGGCTCATGAAGGCAGGGGTTAAGATATTTCCAAATGAACCTAAACAATATCCCCAATTCTCACTCAAAGCTTTTTTTACAAATTCCACTAATTGAATATTTGTTACCATTGAATCATCTCCTAACTTTTCATATGTGTAAGTTTACACTTTTGGTTAATAAGTTCAATTTGTTGCGAATTTTCTTCGATATCACTTGAATTTTCATCAATTCTCGAATCTAGATCAAGTAGCATCGTTTCGATTTTTACGAGCTTCTCATTTGTCTGAATTTGATGATTATTAATATTATTTAGAGACAGAGCTATTTTCGAGTAGATCTTAATAATGGCAATAATAGATACGATAAGAGTACTCAAAATTGATATAACCGCTAAAATAAGATTAAGATTTATCGTTACATCCATATACATCTCCTTTCCCCATTAAAAAGAGAGCCTTAACAGCTCCCTTGTAGTTAATTATGTACTGCGTAATATGTTCCTATGTTGAAGCAATTAATCGATTTATAACTTCCGCTTTATATGCAACATCTTTGATTTGTTCAACATTAATTATTCCTTGCTTAATTAGAGAAATTAACTTTTCTAAATAAGATTCATTCATTATAGTAATCCCTCCTGTTTAAAAATAATTAAATCAGTATTATTTCTAATGTCATTTAATAGAAGCTCTAAAGGTTTCAAGTCTGAAAATACCAAAAAATTTCCTTCTGTTATATTCTGTTCTTCGATTAAGAATAAGCTTAAGTTCTTGTTTACAATTACATTTCTTTCTTCTTGCGTATTATATTGAATCTTGTAATTCATTATTTAACCTCCTAATTTATAATGAGCCTTGCACTAAATTATACATTTGATCATTAGCAGATTTTATTCTGAAACCTCCAACTCTAATTAAATATGGGCTAAGAGTTACATATCCATATATTTGAATATAATCTCCTGCATTTACATTAAAATCCTCAGTCCATGTTGTTGCAGTGCTATATGGAACACTTCTTTCTATACCCCTTGCAATACCATTTATATAAACCCTTGCAAAAGAGGACATCCCATTATATGAACGCCATGCTGAAAAAGAAACTGTGACTGTGCCACCAGTTTTAACTCTAATAGATTTTATTAATCCATATGAAGTTGACCCAGAAGCATCATCTGTATCACTTATTGCAAAAGGGTATGAACCAGAAGTTAAATTCGGAAATGGTACTAAAGTGCCAGTAATTCCATCAATAACAATATCTTTTTTAATATTCCCTGCTGTTAGATTTGTTAAATCTAATGTTCCTTGAATTACTCCTAGTGACGTTCCTATTGTTTTAGTGTTTTTTACATCCGCTTGGGTTGCAGTTCCATACTCACCTCCTTCACCCTGTAAGATAAAATTTGTTCCATCATACCTCAATGTATAAATTCCTGTTGACTTTAAATTTGTTACATTTGTTCCATCTGCTTTTTTTATAGTTTTAGCACCTTTACCATCCCAATTGAGTGTTGATGCTCCTGTACTATTAATGTTGATTTTAACACTTACTGCCATTCCAGTAGTTAGTGCGGATATAGTAGGTGTCGCTATTGCATATGTATTTGCTACTCCAGTTGTAGTTCCACCATAAGGGATTATCTTCGTATAATCAGCCAAAGACGCACTAGTTTCATCCTTGAAGTCATTAAAAGTATCTTGAGAAACATAAATGTCTAAAGGTATTACTGCGGTAACATTAGCTGCATTACCAATGGCTGCATTAATAGCAAACGTCTTTGTATATGGTCCCGATGATTCAGGTGGTATGTAATCAGGATACTCCCCAGCATTTGCATATGCATAAAGCACCTCACCAACGTCTGGATCATTAGCAAACAAACCGATTTCTCTAGAAAAGACACCTTCTAACATGCCTATATTATCTTTTGTCCCTTTAATTTTTGCAATGTGATTTACTTGATCAATAGTTATAGATTCAATATCAACATCAAAATCAGGTGATATTAACTGAGTTAGTGTTTCAATTACAGTTCCTGGAGGAAGTATGCTGTTTCCTGACTGCATTTTAGTAAATAGGATTTGAGTACCTGTCTGTGCTTTTGCAAATAGATTTAAACCAAGATTCGTAATTTTCATTACTCCAAAGTTAGCCATATCATTATTCTCCTTACGTTGGAATATTTGTTGAAAGAGTTGTAATATCACCACCACTAATTAAGATTCCTATTGATGGCTGTAATACTGTAATTCTTTCAATATTAATACTTTCTAAGTGACTTCTCATATTCTTAATCGAACTAATTGCTTCTATTAGTTGATTGATTTTATTTGGGTCAATGATAGCATCTGATGTTGTCACTTTAAAATAAAAAGGGTCACCCCCATACTCAAACCACTCTTCTACTTTCGCACTATCAAATGCATCTGTTACAAGTAATTCTACTGCATGTGGAGTTCCCTTTGTAAAATGATAAATCAAAGCATTCTTTACAAGATTTCTTTTGGTTCCCAATGACAATGTGTTATCATAAAAATCAGTATTAATTTCAATTGCTAAGTGATCTAATAATTTTTCTGAAACATTATTAATATCTGCAAAAATTAGCGTGTTTTTTATTGAATCAGCCATTAGTTGAAATTCACCATCTATAGCTTTACATGCAGCTATTACATCACTATTTTCTCTAATGTTAGGAGGTAAAAGACTAATAAGGCTAGATTCTTTAATATTAATCATCTTCAACCCCTCCATACACAAAGTTTATATTGTTTTCTATAGCAACTTGCGTTTCAAGTAGTGCATAATATTGTGGCTCATTTATTACAACTCTTTTTGCTCCAGCATTTATTAACCTATATAGCAATTCATCCGGATTTATTGATCTAGAGATTTTTGACTTTTGCCATATTATAAATTCTGACTTTGCATTCTCTATTGCTACTTGAATATCTGATATTAATACTACATCAGATTTACGTATGTAGTAGGTAACATCAATGTCGTATGATACTTGATTTGGCGCACCAACAATAACCTGGTCAGTTAGAGGTCTTCTTGTTTTATTACTTAAGTAAGATTCAACCTCAGTAAGTAATGTTTCGTTAGGTATTTCTCCGTTTTCTAAAATAAATCTAACATCTACTTGTCCTGGTAAGGGTGATGAAACCATTACATCAATAATTGATTGATTGTATTGTTTAGCAAAATACTCGTATGCTCCTGATGGTCCAGCAACACTAAAACTTTCTGGCTTTATTACGATTCTGTTTCTAAAAGCTTCGTCACTTTCTATATCTGTTCCACCTTGAGATGTCGTAATATTAGATACGGATTGAATAAATCCAATTGGATCTACAAGTACATTTATTTGCCCTGATGTAAATCCATTACCTATACTTCCACTAATAGAACATTGAATATTTACATCAGCGTATAAATCACCCGGTAATATTTCTGCATATTCCTCTGTAGCAAAAAAGATGCTAGTACTAGTACTAACCCTTGTTCCTTTTGGAATTGGCACAGTATTTATTTGAGTTGCAGATAAAGTGAATCTGACTTTTGATATTGCTGATGAAGCCTGAAGCCTAAGAGCTCCAATTCTTACTCCAATATTATCGAGATAATCTCCTTCAGCATATTTCAGTAAATTTTGTTTAGCAGAATAATCAATTAATTGATAGGCTGCATATATCCTTAATGCCTGTGAATATATAAATATCCTTACTGGATCGCCTTGTGCTAGAGTTTTGGTTTCACCAGTTTGTTGCAAGTAGGCTTGTTCGTATTCACTTATCATTTCTGATAGTAAGGTTTCAACATCTTTGTTAACAAAACTAATATCGGGTACATTGTCAAAAATATCAGACAAGCTTAATCACCACCTTTGGTTTTAATAATGCTTCGTCATCCTCATTTAAAAAATCTATACTAACTATTTCTGCTCTAGGCTCATATTTTTTAGTTTTTATTATGTATTCAGAAATAAGCAGGCTTCTTGCAATGGGTAGCGGATTGTCTAGGATGCTCCAATCAATGCCAAATTCCCTGTCAAAGGCTACGCTCCCCTGGGGAGTTGAATATAGAACTGATAAATTTTGCATTATCTCTTGTGCTCCAATTGCTCCAAAGTCTATTTTAATATTTGCATTTGTATCTATAATCATCTGATCACACCCTTGAAATATATTCTTCTAAAGTAATATCGAGCGAGCCGGATATTAACTCCCCTTGATTAAGAACTATGTTCCATGCCTGTCCAACACTTTGTACAATCCATAAATCGGTGCCCAGTGCTCTATTTCCTATTATCAGTGGATATGCTTCTCCCTTTGTGGCCATTAATACCCATTCATTCATTTCATTTCTAACATTTACACCGAATCTAGCATTTAAATTAATAGTAAAAGATATCGTATCAAGAGCTGGACCCAAATACTCTGTTAGTGGCTTTTTCCCAATTATTTCATGATAGCCAAATCTAGCAGCTGTGTTTCTAGTAAGGCCTAAGAATGTTAATATTTTTTTATCGGATGTCTCAAAAACTCTTTTTCCAAAAGTGCCTATCATTTTTAATCACTCCCTATGGAATATTAGAAGCAGTAACACTTCCTAAAGCATTTATATTACCACTTACTACCAAATCTCCATTAATATCAATGTTACCATCTAGTCTTATGTTATCAGCACTAATTATTAGTGTTTTTGTTGACTTTTCATACTTAACATAGGCTTCATCCATAATATCTTTACGAAAAATATTGCCAGTTTCAATAGGTTTGTTTTCATTATTAAAATACTTTCCTAAGCAAAAACCTTCTCCGCCACCATGAGGTAAAAAAGCGCATAAAACATAATCTCCTGCGCTTGGCATATCATATTCAAATGATAAAACATACAAATCTTTACTAACTGAATTATCCCTATCTCCAAACAATACCTGCACAGTACCATTGGTATAATCTACGCTTGATACAATGCCAATTCTAATAGCGTCACGCATCAATATCCCTCCAGTACTTTATGCATTTCAAGTGAAGTGCTATATTCGTTGCTCTTACTATGAGTTGCTTTATCAATATAATATTTTCCATCAAACATTCCTAACCCTACAATATTAACGCATGAACTTGCAATCAATCTAAGATCACCAAGAACTTCAGCTGATAGAGTATTTTCTTGCTTATTCAAGTTCCTTAAGGTACTTTTTGATAGCAGTTGTGCTTCTGCTAGATTTGAGACCGCTTCTTTAACTTTATAAATCTTTCCATTTTTTTTTGTTTTGTCAATAAATGTATATGATAGTGTTTTACCATTTGAAGGATTAGAATATGATACCTGGCAACCACTGTATCCTGTATCCGTCCAAGTATTTTTTCCCGACCAGCTCTTTAGGTCAGTCTCTTTGAATGTAGCAACTGCTTTTTTAGCTTCGTATTCTTCTTCTTTAAAAATAATCAACTTATTGCTATATGCTTTAATTGCTAAACCGTTTTTTTGACATAACTCAAATAAAAAAGCACTATCTGAAGTGCCATCTTGTTCAACGTGTTTGATAATTGGATTAAATTTTGTATCATAGATTATTCCTATAGAATGATTCTTAGCCATTGTTTCGGCTATTTGCTTAATACTAATTTGTTTCCATGTTCTATACGTTTCAATTTCCATGAACCCAGAACTTGAAGGAGTTGAAATAGCCCCAATATTTACTATAAGAGGTCTTCCAGCAAACTCAACATTATCTACGATGAATTTACCACATACTAATTCCTGAATATCTTTATTATATCTCCAGTTTTTAGTTAACATAGATGCTTTAATACTATCACCTTTTGTAGGTTTCCAATCAAATAACCATTTTTTCGAATCATTATTTAAAGTAATTGAAATATCATCAGCAACACCAGAGGCGTTATCAGAATAAGTAAAGCTTTCTAGATCATTTTCTATATTCTTTGTGATATCAATTCCTTGATATTCAATTTTTATATATGATCTTCGTGCTTCCATTTCAACGCCTCCAAGGTGGTAAATCATTATTTACTTCGACTTCTATTAATTCTGGTGTCATTATTTGCACACCAGAGGCAAATATAACCGTTCCAATATGTTTTTTATTGGCTTCCATTAATTCTTTTATAAATTTACTTGATCCATACTGATTATAAGATATATTATCCCATGTATCTCCTAAAACTGTTTTATATGTAGTCAAGGCATTCACCTACTTATGAAAATTTTAATCGTTTGTTATTTGATAACCACGTCTTCATTTGTTTTTCGAATTCTCTTTGAGCATCATCAAGGGCTTTTCTGACTACATTTTCATCAGCATTACCTTGAATTATGATATTAGGTGAATAAGTAAAAGACATATTTTCATTTTCATTTGATGTTTTATTACCCACTAACTTACCAAAAATTTTATCAAGTCTACTTCCAAGTGGTATAACTGCTTCATCGTGATTTCCTTCCCCGATATTAGCAAGCACTCCTCCCGGTGTATGTTTAATATATGCACCATTTGCAAGTTGAGGTATGTTTGGAATGCTTAACCCTATTGTCTTACCACCTATTTCTGGTACCCAATCTGGAACCTCAATACTAATACCATTTATCTTATCAATCATAAAATTGATAAGTCCAATAATCATATTAATATTGCCTTTAAATGTACCTACAACATTATCAAAAATACCCCCAAAGAATTCTCCTATTCCAGAAAATACAGTTTTTATTCCTTCAACAGCAGCTAAAAACTTTTCAGAAAACCATGTACCAACATTTGCAAATATCTCTTGAATAGCAATCCATACATTACTAAAAAAGACCTTAATTGTATCCCAGTTTTGAACTATTAATGAAACTGCAATTCCAAATGGTCCTGTAAGGGCAATAAGAACTTTTGGACCCCATTCTTTAAAGAATGCAACCACGTTATTAAAGGCATTTACAATTCCATCTTTTATACCTGTTACAATTCTTATCATAAATGCTTTAACTTTGTCCCAGTTCTTATAAAGAAGAACACCAATAGCAATCAATGCACCAATAGCAATAACAACAAGGCCAATAGGTGAAGTTACAAAAGCTATAGCTACTCCAAATGCTCCTGTTACAGCAGATGCTATTCCTGTGACAATAGTATAAGCTGTCATAATTCCATTAATAACTTTATAAGCTACAAATGCGCCAATTATACCATAAACAATTGGCTCAATTAATGGCCAGTTATTAGCTATAAAGTCATAGACAAGTGTTGCCTTATCCGCTACTGATATTAAAATTGCTACAACTTGAGGCAATGCATCAGTAAACATCCACTGTATGACAGGCTTTGCAGTTTCAAAAGCTCCATTAAGTTTTTCCTGAATATTAGTTGCTACCTCGATGATTCTAGTTTTAATACTTACTAAGGTTGGTATATTTTCTGTTATCACAGCTTTAATCTTGTTAAAAGAATCCACTGCAACGCCCTTAAGCCATGATATCTTTTGAGTTATATTATTTATCGTAGGTTTAAAAAGACCAAACTTAGCAACTGCAGAAGTCACATATGGCTTTAATTTAGAAAGAGAATTACCTACAAAAGTAACACCATTTGAAATGTTTTCAATTAAACCTAATACAAAGCCTTGAATCATAGGAATCTTATCAGCAAACCAACCATAGAATTTAGCTTGTATTGGAAGTATTTTCTTGCCAATCATTTCTTGCATCTGACCGAACATATTTGTTGATTGTTTTATTTTTCCTTCATCAGTTTCAGCAAGTGCCTTATTCATTTGCCCTACATTTTCATTAATAACCTGGGCTAGCATTGCGGCTTTTTCCTGTTCATTACCATACTTAAGTACCTTTTCTTGTGCAGTACTAAAAGAGATACCTACACGTGTGAGTGCTCCTGTTTGACCATTTAAAACTTTTCCCATTAAATTTCCAATATTTACTGCATCTCCTGTAGTAGCTGCAAGCCCTTTTTGCTGAGCAAGTAAGTTATTCATTGCAGGTAATAACGTTTCTACCGATGCTGTTTGATTCACGAATGTAGATAATTGTTGTGCTCCAGCAATTTGAACATCTCCTTCAATTATTCCCAGTTGTTCTTGTGCTTCTGATAAGCTTAATATTGATTGTATTTGTGATTCAGAAGCATTTGTTCTTTGTTTTAATACCGTTGCAAGTTTTGTTTCAACTTCAATTTGCACTTTTGCTGCTTCAACAGATTCATTTAAATAACTTTTTGCAGAACTAAACGCTTTATATGCCAATGCGCCTCCAATAACAGTCTTTAACCCTACTGAAAATCCCTTATTAGTTGCATTGGCTGCTTTTGTTTGTTTTTCAAGACCAGAAATATTCTTTTGAGCTTGAGAAAAAGCCTTTCCCATTGATGATTGTACTTTACCACCAATAGCAAGAATAGTTTCGTATGTCGTTTTTTTAGCCATGCTTTTTACTCACCTCACTAACTTCTTCGGCTACCCTTACAAACTCTTCTATCGAAAGGTTTAGATAGAATTCTAGGCTTGTAAAAGTATTAAAGGCAAGGTTGATGGCTACTCTTTGTAGTATTTCTCCATCACCTTGCCTTACTCCTAGCTGTATAAATAGCCGATTAATAAGTTTTTTATTTTCATACCCTCTTTAGCTGGTAATCTATCAAAAAATTCTATAGGTTTCTTAGTAACCATGTGAGCAACAATACATGCATAGGCTATGCTCATTTCAGCTATAGCAGATGCATTTCCCTTCTTTGAATATATTTTCTCAGCTGTTTTTAACTGAGCAGTAGAAAGATCTTCCATACCCGATAAATCAACCTCTTGATATGTATTACCTTCAAAAGTAAACGGTTTATCAAATTTAACAATATATTCATCTTCCTCGGTTGAATCTTCACCTTCAAGATCAACCACTTCTTCAATAACTGAGTCAGTTGACTCCTCTTTTACTTTCGATTGTTTTTTATCGTCCAAAACTACCTACCTCCTAATTTATATTTGGTTTTTTACATCAGCTAATAAATCTTTGCCATCTACAATGAATACAAAATTAATTTTATCAAGTTCGAGCAAAACCTTATTGTCTAGCATGATCTTAATGTACACTAACTCTAAGGTTACTTTTGTTTCAGTAGGTTTTCCAACACCTGCTGTTCCAAGGTCTATTCCTTTTGGAATGCCTTTTGTAACAATTTTAAGACCTCGATGCTCTGTGACTCCTGATGAAACATCATAGCTTTGTTCGGATGCCCTAAGTGTAATAGTTGCCATGCTCTTACTTACAATCTTCATGCTTTGTTCATCAAGCATTCTAAGTGGAATTTCTAGTGGTAGACTTCCAAAATGTCCAAGGTTAGGACTTTCAATTTCTCCTAAGATACCAGCTCCACTAATTGTTTCTGTCATTGCCTCAAAGTTTGGAAGAGTTATTTCTCCACCAACACCAAAGAGTTTTTCTTCATCGTTATATAAATTGTAATTTACAATCTTATCTGGAATAGCGTTAACACCCATTAATTAGCACCTCCAAATATAGCACTTGTTAAAGCGCTTGGGTCAAATTCAAGTTCATTTTCAATGGTTTCAGCTGGTGTATATGGGGTTAAATATTGCTTAAACTTAATACTTCCATTCATGAGATTTGATGTAGGATTTTCAATTTGATAAAATTCAATCCTTGCATCTGCAATTTGAAATCTTGCCTTAAATCCATTCGCTTTAATATTTTCTGCGTCTACAACGGATTCGATTAGTCTTAAATTTAATGGGTCATCTACTTTTTGAGTGTACGTATTAATAAACTGATTACCCCACCAATCGAACATTCTTCTTACAGATATAAACCTATCTTTAGGATCAACAGTTAAAGGGTATTTACTTGTATTATTACCCCAGCTTTTCCATCCATTAAAGTTTATTGCAGTCACAACACCAACACCGTTAAGTTCATTGGCTTGTGGTAATTGAAGAAATACCTCCGTTCCATCATCAATGATTGTGGCTTCAATTTTAAAAGGCTTATTTGATGGTGAAACATAAGGAATATCTTCATTTACATGATCTGTATTAGCAATAAGTGCGCCAAATAATGCAGACATAAAGTATTCCTTAGAGGAAACCTTTACTTTTGGCCATAGCGCAATTGCATGCTCATTAATGTAGTTATTTTCTTGTTTCCAAGCTGCAACATCAGTGAAGATTAATGCACCTTCAGAACTTGAATCAATATCTAGTAAGCATTCACATTTGAACAAACCATTTATGTTTGTTGTTTTAGCAATCATTTCTGCCGCTACAATTGGTAGATGACTCCATCCAGGTAAATTAATTACTCCTGGAATCAATGATTTGACTGGAAACACTTGATCAATCAATTGAAGTCCTGTATAAATTCCTGTTAAGATGTCATATTCTCCAATAATATCCGCTGCAGTAACTGCACCTGGATCTAACTGATTATATCCAAATGATAACTGTGTTTCATCTACTGGTATTGTTCCTGTTAATAAAGCCTTTAACAATACATGCCCCATATCATTAAATTCTAAAGTATAGTCCGTACCCTTGGTGTATGTAGTGGTTTTTGTTGAGTCCTTTACTACAAAGTTGGCATCTAACAAGATACCTTCTTCTTCTATGATCACTTCTCTTGCTACTAAAGGGTTAAGTTCATCTACTACAGCAATTTTGTGAATACTAGGATCAAGTACATTTACAACTACTATAGGTGCAACATTAAAGATTCTAAAAGATGCATCAATAGCTTGACACAAAGAAAATTTATCAAATGAATCTGAATAACCAACCTTCTCAACTGCTTCATCAAAATTATTAAGAACAATAATTTTATTTACAGCACTTGATGGATCATCTAGTAAATTAACTGGAGCCGTTCCAACTATAAACTGTATCGCACTGTTTGCTAAAACTGGTGCAATCAATTTAGTTGGTGTTTCCTGAATATAAACGCCATGTTTATATGCCATGTTTTCTCATTCCTTTCTACGTGTATTGGTCATCTTTGATTGTTATTTGTGGTACATTCCATGTTGTATTGATAGCTAGTAAAAAATAAGGCGAAATATCTTCCTGTGGTAGTTGATAGGACAAAGGTAGCTTAAGTGTATGCTTATTATCAAAGTGCGTTTGAGATAATAAGTAATTTATTATCTTATTACCCACATTAATTGCATCACGATAACCTTGATTGTCTTCACTATCATCATAAATACCAACTAAAATTGCAATATCAGCCGATGCAGGGTCATCATCATCTGAACTTCTACCTTCGTCTATTGCAATTACAATTAATGGATAATGCTCTTTATCTTTTTTTCCTTGTTTTACAGGAATGTTTTGTGAATAAATATTAAAATCACTTAATTCATTGTTTGAATTTTTGACTTTGAATCCATTTAATAATTCTTTGATACTGTCTTTTAAATAATCTTGTAATTCAATAGGAATCATTTACTTTTCAGCTCCTAAAACCCTTTTAATTTCATGGTCTAGTCGAGTTTTATAAATTTTCATTGCTGCTTTCTCAGTACTTTTTACAATGTCTTTGTTTTTTAATATCTGTGGAACAGAGGGCCCCATTTTTCTAGTAATTGGAAGTCTGTTTTTTGTAGTTCTTTTAAATATCTTTATACCATGAATATCCGCAACAAATGCTCCTTCAATAGGTTTTAATCCATCTTTTTTAACTGCAACCTTTAATACTTTAGGTGCTTTACCAGGCTTAGGTTGCGTTGGACTAACCTTGTATTTTTCTAGCCCTAGTTTTGAACCTTTTGAAATAACAAGCGCCTTCAAATTGCTTTTTGATGCTTTTTTAAGAGTAAATGTTGTACTAATGTCTTTTGATTTTAAATGATAAAGAATCCTTGCTTCTTTATTAGCGGTAGTTTTCATGTTAGCTGTAGCTCTATTAATCGCTCTTGACATAACCGCTGGGGTTTCTTTTTTTTGTTTTCCTAACTTACCTTCTGTCTTTCCCTTTTCATAACTTAAATTTATCAAGAATCAATCGCCACCAATTCAATAATATAAAGCATTCCTTCTTCATTAACGTCATAACATTTGAACTTATCTCCATCAATACTTATTCGTTCTCCACATACTGGTTTAATTCCATATTCACTTTTTTTCACATAAAAAAGAACGTTCACCTCGTACAAGCCATCGTCTCCGATAATCTTTGATGCATGTTCTTTTAATTGTTCTTTGTCAATGATGATTTCCATATCAACACCATTGACCTTGTGAATTTCTGAAAAATCGTCTGTATTGATAAAAGTATTTAAATCACTTTCAAGTAAATCTTTTAATTTCAGCATCTTATCACCTTTACTTTATTTAGCCTGATGCTCTAAAATAGTTGTTTCAATGAATTCAACTAATCCTTTTCTGCTCTTTCCAGAAGATTCTTGCTCTAGAAGATTATCAAGTTGGTCAATATCATCAATACTTTGAATGCGTTTCTTTGCATCTTCAATGTTTAATTTTGATAGATCAAAGTCATTGCTATCAGCAACTTCTTCATCATCTGCTTCCTCATCGTCAACTCTTGAACAATAGCCTTTTTCAATTAGCATCTCTTCATCTTCTATGGAGAGATCTTCTACAATCTCTCCAACGTTATACTCAATTTTATTGCTTCTGACTTTGTATTTTTTAACTATTACTGCCATATGTATGTACCTCCTAATAGACTACAGCAACATACCAATCATCAATGTCATTTGGCACTGGCAATGGTCTAGCACTTAATCTTAATTTTGTAATATCGTTTTTCTCATCAACGATATTTTTAGGTATCCTTTGTCCTTCATATGTAACAAATGAACCTGACTCAATCTGAGTAACAGCGCCATATAACCTTTTACCCATGTTAATACTACCCATGATTAAATGTTTTTCAGGCATCATGGCTTTTTCAACACCATCATCATCAATGAACCATTCATCATATTGATAGATTTCTAAGCCAAGATCAGGGAGAAATGCAACAAGTGTTACAGCTGGACTGATGATTTTAGGTTCAACTTTTCCAAAAGTGTATCTTGAAACGTCATTAAGTTTCTGAATAACTGGATGATTAATAAATATAGTTGCTACATCAGATGCCATTACAACTACATTAGGTGCTTTACCTGTTGATTTAATTACACCTTGTCTCCATATTTTTAAATCATTATGTGGATCAGATGTAGTTGGCGCATCCCATTTTTCTTCTCCAGTTAAAGTTACTTTCTGAGTAAATCCATAATCTACTTCCTGATCAACTGTAGATTCGGTTTTATCGTCAATGATGCCTTTCATTGTAACTTTCCCATTAAGAAGAATTTCTCTACACATCCACTCTTCTCTTCTGGTAATTTGTTCATCAAGATCAGCTAAATCTTCTCCAGTTAATTCAGCAGCTCTTTGAGCAGGAGTCTTGATACTGTAAACTGATTCTCCCATTTGTCTGCTTGAGATATCATCTACAGTAGTAATCTTTTCAGGCGCAATTTTAGGCACTGAATATGTATCAGTTCTATATCCTTCTCTACTTACTGGAACACCACCTACACGAGGTGCTACAAAAGGAGCCATTTTTCTTCTACCCTTTTTGAAATCTACATCAATCTTACTAGCAACACTCGTTTGTATTTTAGAGAAAAAAGTATCTCTAAAGAATGAGTACGCTGGTTTCATCAAAACAACCGCTGTCATCATTTCTCTTGTTGAATAAATTTGAATATTATTATCACCCATTGTTTATAGCCTCCTATTAATTAATATCTTTTAAAAAGATACCATTTTTTCTTAGTTCGTCTTCATGCATTTCTGCTGTGTCCGTTGAGTCAAAAATTAAAGCACCACGGTTTAATTCACCAGATTGATAACATAGTGCTACAACTTCTTCCGTTGCATCTACATCATCTGCTAAAACAAACTTTGCTTCTTGACTGCCATCTACAGATGCAGCCGCACAAAATAATCCTTTACTTGTTGCCGTTACAATACCTAATACACTACCTTTTTTTAATACTCCTTGCCCAGCTGCTACAACAACACCTTTAACCAATAAGGGTACATTATTACCAGCAACAAGGTTATCATATTCGATTGAACCTACTTCACCATATAAACTTTCTGTCATTAGTTTTCCCTCCTATTATTTGCTCCTGCAACCATTGCGTTAACTGTTTCTTGAGAAGCTGTTGCTTTGGCTTCTTCCTCTTGGGTATTTGGTTTTACTCCAACACCAGTAACATTTGAATTAGTTGCATCGTCTGCAACTTCTTTAAGATGGTTAATACCTTTTTGTGCATCATTTTTAATTGCTTCAAAAGCAAGTTCTTGAGCGCTCATAACTGTATCACCATATTTAGCATTTACGACCAATGTGGGATCAAGAGTATTTGCTATTTCATCAATAGCTTTTAATCTGTCTCTCTCATTTTTTGAACTTTCTTCTCTAGTTGTATCAATCACTTGATTCACTAAATCAGGATAAGCATTTTTTAAATCTTCTACCGTTTTAATTTCCACGTCTTGAAGACCTCCTTCATTTTGATTATTTTTAATAGTCTCAGTTAAGTTCTGAGTACTAGTGTTACTTGATTCAGAGATAAACTTGTTCTTTTCTAGCCTTGCTACAAGTGTTTTAAAATGTGAGATATCATGAGAAACATTATTTACACATAACATGTTACCATTCATGACATTTGTAGCTTCTTCAAATAATAATGAATCAGCAAATCCCATTTCTACAGCCTCTTCACCTGTAAGCCATGTTTCATCTGACATTAATTCAGAAAGCTCATCCCTAGTCATTCCCGTTCTACTTTCATAAGTAGATAAGATTGCCTCTTTAACAGTATCTAATGTGTCCGCTAACTTCCTAAAACTTTCAGCGTTATAATTCCCCCACAAAGTGTAGGAAGGATCATGAATCATCATCATTCCATTTCGAGGTATCTTGATTTCATCTCCAGCCATTGCAATAATAGTGGCTGCACTAGCTGCTATTCCATCAATAATCACTGTAATCTTTGCATTGTTATCCCTAAGCTGTGTATAAATTGCTGTTGCAGCTGATACACTTCCACCACCACTGTTGATTCTTACAATAATATTGTCTTTACTCCCAAGATTTTTCAAATCTTTTGCAAACTTTTTGGGTGTGATTAGTTCATCCCACCAACTTTCTTGACTAGCAATTTCACCGTACAACATAAGTTCGGCTGTTGATTCTGATTTGTTTTTAAATTCCCAAAATGCATTAGGCATTGTTATTTTCTCCTTCCTTTGTAGGCAACATACTGGCTTCACCTAAAGCCTTGTTTTCTCTAGATATTTGTGTAACATTATCATCAAAGTTACCACCAGTGAGCTCCATTGTTTCTCTTTCCCTTGTACTAAATCCATTAGCAACCTTTAAAGCAGATGCAGTAACCTCTTGTACTGGATTAATCTGTCCTGGAGATGGTCCAATCCATTCAGACCCACACCATGCATTTTTAATTGATGGGTCATTAAAATATCCTGGTGCTTTGATACGTCCTCTAGCTACTGCCTCTGAAAGCCATATTTCATAAATCGGTTGGCAAAAATCGTCTGCAAACCATGTTCTTCTCATTCGAAATGATTTCCACGCTTCAAGTAGTGCAGCTCTACTTGCCGAATAGGAAGCTTCAAATGACTTGATTAGTAATTCAAAGGGTATCTCAAGTGCTGCACCAATCATTTTTAGAATTGATCTAACGAATGGATCAAATCCACTAGCTGGTCTTTTAGCATCTGCAATAACAACATCTTCACCCGGGCCAAGAATGTTAATTGTTCCAGCACCAAGTTCATATGAATTAGGGTCAAAATCATCAACTCTTTGCTCTTGAGGTATTGATTGCTCCCAAGTATTATCATTTCTTGAACCCTCTTGCTTTATAAATGCTGTAAAAAAAGCAGTTACAACAGCTGCAGTAAGTTCTGCTTCTGTGTATCTGCTAATTTGCTTTAGTGATTCAATTACTGGAGCAAGGTAAGGAACCCCTCTATATTGTTCACATCGTTCTGATTCCATCAATTGAAGTACGTTCGGGTTTCCTGTGTTTTTACCAAATGCTTCAACTCTTGTCCAATCTTTTTTAATCATGTTGTTGTCTGAGGGATATGAATTACAAATCCAATATGCTACAACGGCACCATTTGAGTTTATTTCTACTCCATTATAGATTAAGTTGCCATTAGCAGCTTTCTTTATTTCATTATCTAAAGTAAGCCAATTACCATTAACATCTTTTTGGGGAGTTGATATTCTATCCGCTTCAATAAGATAAATATTTAATGAATATGGCATAAATCTAGTTATATCTTGCTGCTTAATAAGTGCCCATCCATCACCATTCATTAGCCAAGACATTAGTGCAATTTGTTGTAATTCGAAAAAATTATTAAGACGTGTTGCATCACACCATCTAGATTTTGCCCAAAGATTAAATTCCCTCTCTGTATTTTTTTCCCACTGATCAGCAGCCTCTTGAGTTATACCAAGTCTTGTAAAATCTATTCTGCTTTTAAGTTTAAGTCCTTGTCCAACAACATTTGTTCTGTTGGTCTTAATTGCAGACGTAGCAATTGGAGCATTCATAAACAATTGTCTTGATCTACTTCTCAAGGTGGGTAAATTTTTATCAATATCCTTAAATGGGCTCTCGCTTTTATCTGTCCAACCCTTCATTGACTTCTTGTCATGACTTGCACCACTCCCAGAATAACCACTATTAAGTATGTCTGTTTTTACTCTGGCAATTTCTCTTTCAAGACCCTTTTGAGGACTAAAGTAGTTTATTGTTTTGTCTATAATATTCACCTTAATACCTCCTATAAATCTCTAGGTGTAATTCTAAAGGATTTTCTAGATGCACCTGTTATTTCTTTCTTTGTTAATTCATCAACCGTTTTTTCTAATTCCTTAATTGCATCTTGAACAGTCTTTAAATCAGCTCTTTTTAGGCTGCGAGTTCCGATTTTATACTCTTGACCAGCAAGTATTGCCTTTTCTGCATCATAATATTGATTTAGACGTTCTTTTGTCATCGTAAGTCTAGTTTCAGCCATGTTATTTATCACCTGCTTTCTAAATTTCAATACCCCTATTAACCACACCTCTTCGAGGTTTTTGACTATTATCAACTCTAATATTTTGATTAGGCTTGTTTTTAATAGTCTTTTCAAGCACATCAAAGGGTGGATTAAGTATTTCAACTGCTGCTGTAGCATAATTTCTTAAGTCTAGCGCTTCATTTCTTGCTCCACTTTTTTTCTTTTTCCACTCAAATTGCCTTTCTCCTTTAGAATATTTAACTACTCTACGCTCACTAGTGAGTGCTTTAAAGTAATATTGGTCATAACCACGACCACTTTCAATAGGAAAGTGACAATATCCAGTCTCTTCTTCAAACTGCACTTTTAATCTTGATATTAATTTTGACTTTCCTGCATCAACACCAAGAGTAAATAAGGCGCATTTTTCTTTATTACTCCTTGTTGGCTTTCCAATAAAAGGGATTCCATACCCACCCTTACCTTTTATAGCAAATATCCTTCGATGTTCTCTTTTTTTGCAGAATTTATATACATCTGAAGCATTATAACCACTATCAACGCAACAGCATGATATCATTAACTTGTTTCCATCTTCAAAACTAAATTCTTTCATTAAGTACTGGTCTAGGTCTTTCCAAACCATATCATTGGTAGTGTCACCCATAAATTGTCTGTATTCAATACCCCATGATTCAAAATTATGACTCCAACCAACTACTTCTATTTCTAATCTATCATCTTGGACGTCAACCCCAGCTGTAATTATGAGTACCTTGTCAGGTAGTTCACATCCATAGCGTTCCCTTCTCTTAAGAAGAGCCTCTTCATCGGCCATTTCACCCTCTTGATCTTCCCAAGATTCCCCAAGCGTTGTATTAACCCATGTTTTTAATACTTCTTTACCCTTAGCTTTAGCCTCTCTAAAGTTATCTATGATAGTACCCCAGCGTTCCCATGGACTAGCTAGTGCGTTTAAATGAAAACCACGCACATTAGTAATCTCTGGTTTGCTAGGTATCCATATGCCTGGCTGTTCTTTCCATTCAAATTCAGAAAAACGTTCTTTACAATATTTACATTCCATTGTTTCATCATCAAATCTAATTTGAGACCATGATAATGGTTGATATCTTCCACACATTGGACATGCTAAATTCCATTCTTCTTTAGAGCTTGCTTCAAATTCAACTTCAATTCTAGAAGTCTCTTTATCTGTCGGGGTAGATACAAATATCTTTTTCTTATTATGAAATGTTGTTGTTCTTTTTTCTGCTAAACTTAATGGATCACCTTCATTGCCGGCTGAAAGAGGAAATCTATCTACTTCATCGGCCAGTAATATCCTAATTGGTCTACTCGATAAGTTTGTAGGTGAGTTTGCCCCAACCATAACAACGTATCCCCCTGGGAATCCTTTTTCAAGGATGGTATTGTCACCATCCCTAGATTTACTTTCACTAATCTTATCTTTTATTGCTGGTGTATCTCTAATCATAGTTGCAAGACGTTTTTTGGAAAACGCTTTTGCAAGTAACTCTGTTGGCATTACTACCATTATCGGAGCTGGGTCATAATCAATATGATAACCAATGATATTTAGTTGGATTTCTGTTTTTCCAACTTGTGAAGAGCACATTACCACTATTTTCTCTACTTCTGGATCACTAACTGCGTCCATAATCTCTTTTTGATATGGCGCTCTATCAGTTCTCCATTGCCCCGGCTCTGCAGAACTTTCAGATGAAAGTTTTCTATATTGATCTGCCCACTCACTAACGGTTAACTTAGGTGGTGGCGATAATATTCTAGCAATTTCTTTGAACAATCTAAGGGTTTTAGCTTTAATTGTTTTCTTGGTTTTCGTATTCTTCTTCGTTTTCGCTGTCAATTTCTTCATCTTCCTCTTCATCTTCATCTTCTAATGCAATGTAGTCCTGTGATAAGAATACTTCTGAATTATACTCCGATAACTCTTCTAAAACTTCAATAACTTCTTTCTCTATCATAGATTGAATGACAGGTATGTTATCTCTTGCTAATAATATAGGTGCTAACTTGGAAGGAACATTCATCAATCTAGCTCTAAAGTTTGATAGCATATGTTCCATTACATGCTTAACGTCCTGTGCCTCGTGTACTTCACCTTTTATCTTAGCAAGTGTAATTTCAGCTATTTCTCTTTTAACTTTTTCATGTATTGCATGTTCATCATCATAATTTAGTTCTTTGACTTTAGAACCTTCAATATCTTTATTCGTTTTTATAAATGCTATGTACTTTTGTACACTTGATATCAATGCATACTTTCCTCTAGCTGCTTTATCTATTAATCCTTCTTCTGCAAACTGTCTAACTCTACGATCAGTAACGTTTAATATTTTAGCCATTACTGTTCCTGAAACTGTAAGGGTATTTATATTTTCATTTGAATCATTTTTGTGGTCCATCATGGCTCATTCCTTTTCTTTTTATTCGTGCGGAACTGGAAACCCTCTAAAAATATTATTTGTAACTAAACACGCTTTGGGCGTCTGAGCACCCGCAAGTGATGTAAGTCGCTGGAAGTACCTTTTAGCCTTTAAATATATTTAAAAGTATCTATTATGGTGTCCATGGTAGTTGAGAATTAATATATTGATTGTAGCATATATTATAATCTAGAAAATAAAGGAGGTTTGTATTATGAGAATGAACTTAATGGATAGCAATGCATTCGAACGTCAAAGTTCCAATATAACAATGCGCGTAACTATCATGTTTATTGGTTTCATTCTACCTATTGTACTAATAGACTTTATATGTACTAGGTAGGGGGTTAGTTATTTAGGAAGTTCCAAGCATGTCTTGGTCTTCCATTCAGGAAGCTCCAAGTATATCTTGGTCTTCCACCCCCCTCATAATACAAATAATATACAAATATGAAGTGGATAAATAGTTAATATCACTCTTATTCAAGTGATGCTGCTATGAAACCCACTTCATTTTTCATTTTTCATTTATTAGTATATCTGATGATTAATCCTACATTTAGAATATAGATCAACTTATTTTATATTCCCAAGTATTATTTTGATTACGATAATTCATGGTAATTTACAAATAATAAATACATAGAATATACAATTAAAGTTATTAAAAATCCTTTTTACTCTATTGTGTTGAGTTTGTCATATCTTACTATTGTGTTAAACTCAACGAAAATTTTTCCTTCTATATATATAATTAAAAACATATATGTGAGTTTGACAAAACATTAATATGACAAACAGAATTCAATCATCAACTTGATTTCCTTAACTTCTTATATTTAAAATCTTTTACAGCCTTATTTTTCATCTCTTGAGTTAAACCAATATATCTCTTTGTAATACTAAAATGAGAATGGCCATAAATCTCTTGTAATGTAATAATATCTCCAGTTTGTTGATAATAATGATATCCAAAAGTCTTTCTCATCGTATGACACCCAATATTTTGTAGTTTAAAATACTTTGCAGCTACGTTGAGGATATAATATGCTTGCTGTCTTGAAATTGGTCCGTATATACCTTTACCATTTTTTTGTCTTGAAGCAAACAAATATTCATAATCTTTTTTCCCATCTATATAGTGATCCAGTATTTTTCTCAATTCACTATTGATTGGGAATAGTTGTTCATTGCCAGTTTTCTTCTCACGTATAGATACGAAATCCTTGTTACGAACATCGCGTACTTTCCAATCTAATATATCAGATATCCTTATGGGAGCATATATTCCTGTTGACCAAAGCACAAAATTTCTATATGATGATAACCTTAAAAACTCTCCAATGTCTTCTATAAGTTCAAAGTCTCTTATTGGCTGTACAGTATTCAATATCATCCCTTCTTTACAATATAATAATCACCCATTCGAAGGATATGAATGGGTGATTGCTGTGGGGGTAGCTTCGGCTTACTTCTGTAAACTTTCACAATATTATTATATCATTAATATATGGTATTATTAGGACACGATAGGGACAGAATTAGGACATACTTTTAGACCATGACAGCATCTAGAGCAATTTGAGCGTGTCCAGTTTTCATATCAAGTCTTTCTGCATAAAATGCTTCGTGTATTTGAATCATTGCTTCATCTCTAATTCTTCGGCAATTTCTATCTGATGTTCCAACTTTTCTAGCTATTACAATCCATCCTAAATCATGAATATAATAATCAACTATAATCCTTCTGGCTTCATCGTCAAGGATATCTAGTGCCAAGTCTATCCTTTTAAGTTGTTTTTTATTATTAAACAATCTATTTTCAATATCAATTTTTGATATCGTTTGATTCTCCGTATCGCTATGAAACTTATTTGTTGGATTAACTATAACCTTATCATAGTTAACTCCTGTAAGTCCATAATAATCTTCAAGAAGTTTTTCATCATGCTTAATCATTCTTTTTATTGTCGTATATTTCTTTAGGTATTCTCCAAGCTTTTCAATTTTTTCATTTGTCATATGTCTTGCCATTTTATTACCCCCATATATGTAAATCATATTAATTGTTTTAATTATTGGGGGCAAGGCTCTGAGGTTCGCCCCTGGTCCTTGAGCCGGACTAGCTGTTACAACAAATCCGATTGTAACTTCGGGCTAAAATAATACGTGTATTATATACTAAGATTTGTTTAAATGCCTTACAAGGGTACTCCTTTCCCACATTAGGCTGTAGATACCGTTATTATATTAAGCTTTCGCTTCATACCTCAATAATTAGACTATTATGAACTGTTTTTTGCACTGAAAAAGGAAACCTTTGAGATTTCCTTTAAAATGTTGCACTTTACGGTACAGTATTAATTTTTAACAATATTTTTCCCAACTGATTAGTGTCAAGAAAACTAATGTTAGCTGATGTTTAATCATCCCTATGGAGATAATTGACGTCTCTTTTTATAAGCCTCATAAAAAATGCTTCCAATTACTGATGATGCAATACCAATTAAAAATCCAGGTATAGTTTGAATTATAACCTGCCAAAAACTTTTTTTATTTAATGCATATGTAATAGCTTTAATTTCATCATCAGTTATTTTCTCTAATTCTTTTGCGCTATCATATTCTTCCTTGATAAGTTGTGATTCAATTTCCATTTGAATCATATCGTCTCTTATACCCTCTAAGTCTTCTTCAAGATCATGGAGACTGTTTATAGATTCGGTAACGTTTACTATTCGGTTATCAAGTTTGTCAGAATCTTTGTTATTATTAACAATTAATACTTGTATACTAATAAAAAGGAGTGATGTTATAATTGTTAAGACTGAAGACGATAAATAAATATATCTTTTTTTAATAACTAAATTAATATTTTGAAAATACTTTTTATGAATTTCTATATTATCATTAACAAGTTTTAGAATTCGATTATAGTCTATAATACTAAAATCAATATTTCTATCTATATCTTCTACAAGATTTTTCACCTCATCATGCTGTGTATTCGTTAGTTTGGCAGAAGTAATAAAAATAAGTTTGTCAAAATTTTCTATTGTTATAAATCTTAATAGAGCTTCTGCCACACCGTTTATATTAAATTTAGACCAGTGTTTAACCACTACTAGAAATGACTTTGATTTGCCACTACTAAATTTTTCTTCTCCCTCAAAATCGAAACCTTCGTCATCTTTGATCCTGGTGACTATTTCTACTTCTTCGTTTGCTTTTAATAAATCATAGCATAGATCTTCAAATTGCCTAAGTGACATATCATACATGGGTAATTTATTAAATTCCATACATTATCCCCTTTTTGATAATCTGATTAAATATCAGCTAACTATGTTATTCTTGAAATTAGTGTTATAAACACCTTTAATAAGTATATCATATACAATCTTTTATAGAAATCTTATTTTTTCTTTATTCAGTTTTCAAGGTTCAATTTTTCTTAATTAGTCAACAATAGTTTTCTTCTAATAAGTTACATTTCCGTCTTTCCCTATAGTTGCTAATCAACTCCCTTTTTTAAGCTTAATTATTTTTTCATCATCTCTTATACTTTTTCTGTAAGGACTATGTACTACTTTGTTACCTTCGACTACAATAAATATGTCTTTATTTAATACTTTATAAAATCCATCTTTAGGATTTTCTTTAAGTTCTTTAAATATCATAGGTTACCTCCTGTAAGTTTAAATACTATATTCTTCAATAATTGCTCCAATTAGATTTAAAAAATCAGTTAGGCTTTCACCTGATACATTAACTGTTATATTAAGCATTACTTTTGTATCCATTCTTTTTCCTTTTTCAATTTCGCTAGTTACTTCAATTTCTGTGCCCGCTACTTGCCACAATTCAGTTTCTTGTCTTAACACCGTTTTAGTCTCCTTCTCTATGCAAATCTTAGTTGCTCATGGCTAGAATCTATTCTCATGTTTGGTGCGCGTTCTCCAGTTTTTAAATCACTACAATTTGATTCAACTAATACTTTTGCCATCTGAGGACATACACTATTGCCACACCTTGCTACTTGCTTTGATATTGGATAAGCACGTCCCTTGTAGTCCTGATCGATAATGTAGTCTTCTGGAAAGCCTTGTGCCTTAAAAAGTTCATTAGGAGTCAGCATTCTCAACGTGATATCAACAATGACATAATCTATACCGTAAACAGTAACCAATGCAAAGCGGTCTTTTGTAACAATAGTATGTAGTGGATCATTAAGTGATTGTCCTGTGCCTTGACCGTAATATTCCATGATGAATGATGCTACCATATTGCACTTTTCACGGAATTCACTTATAACTTCTTCTTTCTCAACCATTAAAATTTTTACATCCCCAAAATGTCCTGCTGAGGTAGTTATTGTATGTAGGGGCTCTGTAACTTCTTGACCAGTACCTGTTTTATAGAATTTTGTTAGAAATACTCCTGCTAATGAATGGACCTGTCTAGCTGTAATTGTGTGACACGGATCATCAACGCTTGATGCTGTTGATCTACTGCATCCGGCATATGCTTTTGATATAAACACACTAGCTAATGCATACCTTGGACTTGCATCAATTGTCATTATTGGTTCTTTAACTTCATATGCTCTTACAGAGTTTTCAGAAGTCTCAGAATGATATTGAATCAAGATAGGTGATACTAATGCGTGATGTCCCCCGGTTGTAATAGTGTGTATTGGTGCACCTGCGCTCCCACCTGGATGGTTAGATGTATTAACTGCCATAAATGGAGCAAGTACTGGTGATACCAGGCAGTGTTCATTCTTAGTAACTATCGTAATAAGAGGTTCATGAATCGTTTTATTCCTATCTTTAGTAAATCCAGATTGTCCTATTTGTAGAATGAATGGTTCAGGATTATTAAATACAAATTTATCCATTCCTCTTCCAATACGATTCATGGTATTTTCTGCTAAAGGCTTTTTACGTCCGAATATGGATTTCCCTAAATCCGAAAATTCTAATACTGTTGAAACAGGTACCCATTTTTTTAATCCGTTCTCTCCTGTTTTTGAATGTGTTGGTTGAGGCCATGTGATAGGATTTCCATCACATCGAGCTATCATATACCAACGTTTTCTAGTTGTAGGAGTGCCGTAATCAGCAGCCACTAATTCTCTCCATTGAACAGAATAACCAAGTTTTCTTAGCTTTCTTATGAATTGATTAAATGTTTCGCCTTTTCTTTTTGCTATAGGTATTCCTTTTTTGTTAAGAGGCCCCCACGTTTGAATCTCTTCTACATTTTCAGCAATTATTACATCAGGACGAACATGCCTTGCCCATTTTACAATAGCGAATGGTAATGATCTAATATTTTTATCCTTTGGTTTTCCACCTTTTGCTTTGCTGAAATGTTTACAATCAGGTGAAGCCCATAATAATCCTACATGGCGACCTTCTGTTACTTTCAATGGACTAACATCCCAAATATCTTCCAGTAAGTGCTGTGAATGAGGATGATTGGTTTTATGCATTAATATTGCATCCATATCATGATTAATAGCTATGTTTACTTCTCTACCAGTGGCCATTTCTATTCCAACTGAGGCGCCACCACCTCCCGAAAATATATCAACTAATAACTTTAGTGATTCAGTTAAGGCAATTTTATTCACTAGCTCACCTCTCTCAATATTGACTTATTTGATTCGATGCTCCCTTTCTTAATCAGATCATCAACCAAAATCATAACTTCAAGTATTTGTCTTTGAAATTCTTTAGCTAATTGGGATATTGTAGCTCCATTTTTTAACATCTTTTCTGCTATGTATTTCTCTTCCTCGCTCCATCCATAATCTAATGTTAAACCAGCTACAAATCCACATGGTTTATCTTGTTTTCTTGGCATCTTAGCTCACCACTTTCGTACTCTTGTACCATGATTTTCCACACTTTGTTAATTTGTAACCTTTTAAATCTAAAGCTTTTTGTGCTAGTTCATAAATCATTTGTAGTGATAAGATTTAACCACTGGGAAGTCTCTCGTTACTTCAAACATCTGAAAGCTTTTATTAAGGTTTTCAATACAGAAACTAATAAGTTTGTCTTTGGAATGAATTAAAATATTATCTAATTCCCTTTGTTTCATGTTTGAAGCATTTAACTCCTGCTCTATTTCTTTCGTAATTTTTTCAATCTCACTTTTGTCTGGATTCATCAAATCTTTATCAGTAAGCATTGTGTGATTTTCTACCCATTCATGAGCTCCTACCCATTCTTCCATAGTATTATTCCTTTCAAGGTTTTAATAGATCTGTAATAATACTTTCATTCTCTTCAATTGCTAAATCCCATCTGATACTTTCTTCGGGAAACCTTATGGGTACCGCCATTTTTTGAATACGATTTACAATTCTATCATCAATTTCTAAATCTTCGATCGCACAATTTGATGTAAATATAGTTACTTTTCTATTTATAAGTCGTTCATCAAGTATTGAATAAAATTGTTCGTTTACAAAGGGTTTGTTACGTTCTGTTCCTATATCATCAATAACCAAAACATCTATTCTTTGTAAATCTCGAATAACATTCTTATCAGCAAGATCATCATTAAATGTTCTTTTAATTTCTTCGATAATCCTTATTGCTGTCGTGAACTTAGCAGCTGTATTTTTATAATTTATAATTGCATTTGCTATACTAATTGCCATCCTTGTTTTTCCACTACCTTTAGTCTCACTGTGTAAATACAAGCCTTTTCCTTTTTCTTTCATTTCTTGAAAGTTATTAACATAGTTAGCACAGATTTTTTTTACCTGAACAGCTTCAAAGGCTTGATTTTTATAAATATTCGTTTCAAAACTATTGATAGTAAGATTTTTAAATTCGTCTGGAATATTTGCAAATAGTAATCTACATTCTTTTATTCTTCCAGTCCTACATTCGCATGGATTAGCATAATCATATTCCTTTCCAAACTTATCTTTGACTTTGTATAATACAGCCCCAACATCCTTACATATTGGACATTTAAAAGTTGGTGACAATATCTTCGATTGGTCCTTTATGTGACTTGATGAGTTCTTCTGCAAGTTGGCTAGCTGTTTTTCCTTCAGCATCTCTTCGAACGTCTTTGGCATTCTTTTTTTCACCTGCCTTATTAAAATTATCTGTGTAATTGCCTTCTAGCACCTTAAGGGCATTTGTACTATTCATTAGCCAATCAAAATTACATTTCCATGTTCCCGAACTGCCAGTTAAAAACTTACTTTCAATAGTTTTCTGAAAAAGCATTTTAAAATCAATGTCTTTAATAGCTTTTTGTAACCCATTAATACTTTTAATTCTCTTTTCACTTAAGATGGTTACTTTGGGAAGCTTACTGCCACAAATTGAATTGTAATCTTGAACAATTAAATCAAATTCTGTACATATATGTTTAGTACTTGTATTATTAAATACACTTGTATTATTCTCTTTGACTTTTTCGTCAATAGGGGTAATGACTTTTTTATCAATAGGGGTATTGATTATTTCGTCAATAGGGGGTATGTTTTTTTCAATGCAATTTATATACAATCTTCGCTCAATAATATGTTTATTTTCACCGTAAATTATCTGACGCTTTAAGTAACTATATTGCTCTAACTTAGATATCCATCTGCTTATTGTCTCGTTTTCAACGTCATATAGCTTAGAGAAGTATGCATTACCTGCATTACAAAAACCATTTACAGATGATAAGCTTGTAATTTCACCAAAAAGTATCTTTTCATTTGGTTTTAAGCGTTTATCATACCTAACTTCAGCTGTTAATACTGAATAGTAACTTGGAGTTTCAATTATTCTTGTCAATGTTTCACCTTCTCGTCTTTAGATTCATTTTTTGTAACAACACCGCCACATTTATGGCAAATACCAGATGTGAAACTTGGCAAGCACCAGGTAGTATAACCACAGTTTTCACAACTACATAATGGTAATAAATTTGACAAGCTTTACACCTTCTTTTGCTAATCATCCTCACTTAAGATTTGATTAATAAGTTGACTGTCCACCAAGGGGTTTTTCTGTTCTAAACCGTTAGGCAATTTGTTGATTGCATCCTCAATACGTTGTAATTTATTCCGAATATCATCTAAAATTGCATTACTACTCTCATTTGACTTTGTTTTTGAGATCTCTTGTTTTAAATGTGAGTTTTTTTCATAAAATCTAACAGCATCACAAACATACTGCGTAAAGTTTTCTTTGCCACAAAGAATATTATAGACATCTATATTATCTTTTTTAAATTTAAGTGGTTTTTGAGGTCTGTCTTCAGCCATTAATCATCCCTGCTTTTACTTTACAGACAATATGAAAACCCTCTGCATTTGCCCATTGAAAGGTTTCAATACTATCTGCTTTAGTAGGTGTTATTAAATGTGGAACAATCTCTTTAAACTCATCTAAAACACTGAAGCTAGTACCTCCTACAGCAACTGCTGGCATTAAGCTAATTGAAATATTGCTTTCTTCAAGAGACTTTAGTATATAATCCTTAATAAAACGCGAAATTGTTGTTTTAATTACGATTACACTATCTGCGTTAAGCTCTCCATCAATAAAAATACCACCATTCTCTATAGCATTTTTGGCATCCATTAAACTACAATCAATACCTAACGCAATATTGAGTTCTTGCCTTACCAAGGATTGTAATTTTGTACCACCAAAGTTATTGCTAAAAGAGCTACTGGGTATCAATACTCTATTATCAAAAATCCCAAAATTAAATTGTTTACCTCCAATATCAAAAACCGCGACTCTTTTTTGCAGAAAAATATTAGGTTCTAAGTAAACAATGCCTGAACCTTCGTTTTTGATAATGATTTTTTCAAAGTTAAATAAATGCTTACGATTGTTAATAATCACGATTGGATTAGACTTTATGTATTCCCTATATTCTTCTTTTAATGACTTGTTCCTGAAAATGGTTGTTGGGCATCCTACTGTAAGTACAATGCATGGTTCTTTATCAAGGGGATCTATTAGTTTAGATATTGCAGAAAATATTGCTAACTTATGTAAAAGTGATGTTTTTGTAGTTTGAGTGTCATAAAGCTCACCTTGCTCTCCTATGACAAGTTCTTTATCATCATAAACGACATGAAATGAATTGCCTTGAATTTCAATATCTCCATTGCTTAAATCATATAGCCGTGTTGGAAATGATGTTTTCTTTTCATTTAGTGGACCTATTGAGTCACGAAAACTACATATTGCTTTCGTTGTATCCTTACCAGGATCAACAGTTATTGCATATCTCATTTTTCTACCTCCCACAGTAGTTTTATTATTTTGTATATACATAAAGGTATACGACCTAATCATGGGTATACAATGTCTATACATTTAATGATTTTATGGGTATACATTAGGGTATACACTATCGTTTTGGATATACATTTGTATACCCTTATTTTAATGCAGAGAGGGCAATTGCCCTCTTTATTACATAATAATTTTCACGAACTCTTTAAGCTCTGGATTAATACCCTCATCAAGGTATTCCTTAATACTTTGCATTGCTTCGACTCTCCATGAAGTACCTCCAGCATTAAACAAAGCAGCTTCAGGACCATCTTGAAGTCTTAATACAAATTTACTAGTTGGTTGTGGAAGCTCCGGAAATGTTCTATATGGAGCTAATGTTACAGGGTTCGGAACTTCCATTTCCGCTACTGTAGATATTCCCTTTTTAGCAGTAACTGTTTGTGATAAACCATCATCCATTGATTTATGTACTTGTTCTGACTTAATACATCCAAACAACTTAAGTACTTTTTCACGGTCTTCTGTAGGTTCAAACTTACTCATTAGTTCGATAATGAAATTTTCTGATTCTAGAAATCGGTCATATACAACATTTGGTAGAATTGCCTTTGCAATAACTAACTGCTCTCTTTTTCGTTCATCATTGAGTTGCGAATATATACTTACTGTATTTGGATCATCAATGTGAATTGTCATTTCTCTACCTACCTCTTTTACATCAACTGTCTTTCCCTCAACTTCGAGTGAACCAAATTCCTCAGTACCTTTATTAAATAAATACTCGATTGCTTCTTTTATCATTTTAATTAGCCTCCTTATTCATTTGAATAACTTTGTCATTGTCTTCTAGACTTGTTTGTCCTGGTATCTGACCACGATTAATTTCTTCTGCTGCATATTCACCATTTTCTTTCCCAATAATAATTGCTGTTTTAATTGGTCCATATGGCGCAACTATCGACGTTGCATTTACTAATACATCAACAAAGTCTCTCTGTTCATCCTTAGGTGTAAATTCTAAAGTAATGGTTACTTTACGCTTTTGCTTGAACGATGTATTAGGATCCATTATGTTATTAATTACTTTGTCAACTTCGATGTCAAATTTTTCTTCGAGTGCTCCACGAGCTAATGCCTTGATATCTAACCCCATAGCTTATCCTCCTAGTATTTGATTGATAGTAAAAAACAAAATGGGCTTTATAAAGGTATAACGTGGTGAAAATTATTTATCCTTAAAAGAGGTTTTTGAGGGAGAGTCAAAAGAGCCCATTTTGTTAGTAGCCAAGCACGGAATCGAACCGTGCACAGTCCTCTGGCTATCATAATTTATATTAATAACTTGTTGAGCACTTTAGAAATCAGCTTGTCCACTAGGTGAATAGATAATATTGTTAAAATATATAACATACAAAGAATAAATGTTTCCATTGATATGCCTCCTATATATTTAAGAATCTATTGAATTTTAAATGTTTTTATGGTATAATTTATTTAAGTTAATTACTTAGTACGTCCTGCCAAGGCGTGCTTTTTCTTTTTTTATTAATCCTTTGTTTCTTAATTTTATTACACATCTTCGCTCTACATCTTTGACATTGACTCCATATTTTTGCATTGTTATAAAGTGCATCTTAAGAGCTGTGTAAACGTCACCAACTTGCTCTTCTTGTTCCATAAGTCTTTCAAATACGTCCTTCCCGATTTGATCAGCCCTAGTTTTATTCTTAATAATATTTTTTATCTGTAATAAAGCTTTAATCATTTCGCTAGCTTCTTCTATTAGAATATCCATAACTACCTGAGGGTACTTGTCTACATTATCAAGAACTGGAACATTGAAAAATTCAGTACCTTTCTCATATGAAAACTCTGCAATAATTTGTTGATCATTAAATTCATCTGCTATCTTTAATACTAAATCATCTGGTATTGGTCTTGTTTTTCGTTCATAAGCACTATATGTACTTCTTGATACTCCAAATTTGTAAGCCATTTGGTCTTGAGTTAATTTATTGCTTTCTCTTGCTTCTTTAATTACCGTTGCTACACACATAATTCATTCCTCCTTTTTTTTCTTCGAATATGATTACTTTGCTTATTTACGTGCTACATATTTTTGTTATAAAATAATATTAATAAATGAATAGCATTTCTGTTACTCATGAATTAATGAGTATCTTCTTCAACTATCTTGTCCATGTCTTTCTATGCAACTGCCTAATATTAACGCAACAGTTGCTCTTATCTTCCTTCATCTTTAACGTTTTAACTATTAACTAGGCTTATTCGCTTGTGCATTCAAAAACTCATAAGCATTTCGGGATATATTCATTAGAATTCTGTCAACATCTTCCTTAGTTTTATCCCTATAAGAATCGTCGCAAATTTTTATAGTAGTATTGCCTATCATAAATTCTTTTACTACGTTACCTATTACAGGTGGACTTGGCATAAGCATATACCTCCCAATCTCCTTACTTTTTTATATGTTTAAATGATTTGTCCTGATTACATTAATTAATTATTGTTTTCCACCTTATCTGCTTACTTGCTTTTGATCAATATCTTTAATTTCAAACTAGGAATTAACTTCATTTTGTAGTTAAAGTCTTCAAAAAAAATATTCTCTTTTTTCTCTCCCAATATATCCTCTAAATATTGCATTTGATAAGGTTTGGGTATTGTTCTTCCTATTTCCCAAGAACTTAGTGTCTGCTGCGTAACATTTAGCATTTCGGCAAGTTCTAACTGACTTAAATTTTTATTATTTCTAAGTTCTGCGATTAAATTTTTCAGATCGTCAGCCCCTTTCTACTATGTTATGTGGCAATTATATAACAACATAATGTAGTTGTCAAGACTTATTACTATGTTTTGTTGTATTTATTTACATTAACAACATATTGTTGTATGATAATGTTATGTGAGGTGAGCTCTAATGCTAAAAAACAGATTAAAACAGGAACGCGAAAAAAGAGATTTAAGCCAAAGAGAACTAAGTCAAATGATAAATGTATCTCAGCAAACCATTGGAAGTTGGGAAACAGGAAGAACTGAACCTAATAGTGATACATTACAACAACTAGCTAATTTTTTTGGAGTTTCAGTAGATTATCTTTTGGGTAGAAGTATCGACGGTCAATCATTACAAATGAATAGCGAAGATAATAAAGAAGATTTGAAAGAAAAATTTTATCAATTATTAGATATCCTTAAAAACAATGATATCAATATATTTAATGGCAAGGAAATGCAAAGACAAACTCAATTTGAACTATTCAGTGACATAAAAAGCGCATTAGAAAATGCTGAAAAAATGGAAGAATTAAGAAAGAAAACAGAAGAATAATGATGTTACTAATATTACATCCAATCCAATTCTTTCTTAATATCCATACATTAGTTGATTAGTAATTATTTAACCTAAGTGTTAAAACTGTTTCCCTAAGTATATCAACAGTATTTTCAACGTGCATCCATTCTGCAAAAATAACGAATAGATATAGTAGTTTAGGATAAATTTTTTTATATTGTTTTTTTAAATTTAAGTCTTCTGAGGAAATGGTTGTTTTCAATATTTTTATTGTTTTACTGTGTTTAACCTTTTTTTTCTTTGTTATTACACTAACTAATGCATTTGTGGATTTGATATTTCTATTTAGTATTTTATATGTACTTTCAATGATTTTTTCTAAATCTTCATAACGAGATATAACCGGAAGTTGGTTTCTAACAAATAAAAAGTCCGAATCAAGTTGTGACTTATCGCTAAAATATATAATATCAATAATGCTTCTTTGTATTTGATCAAGATCCTGTAATAAGTAAATTTGATTATTAATATAACCAGCAAGGGAAATCGCAATTTGCTTTTCAATATCGTTTTTTGATAAAGCGTTAAAATTATATCTCCATTTCATAAAATTAATATTTTGAATTATATATCCTGGATTCATATATTCATCCCAACAATGGAATATACCTCTTGTTAATTTTATTGATTTTATAGAAAAGGGAAAATGAAACTCTGTCAATATAACATGACCAGCTTCATGGATCGCTACACACTCTGAAGTTAAATTATTAGTAAAATGAGTTAACGTATTAATTACACCATTTATAGTAATTCTTATAAAATGAGAAAAACTGAATATGATAATTGATAAAGTTATATTTACTACCCCAGCGTTAATTATCATATTCTGATAAATTTCATTATTGATTTGAACTCCAATTAAAGCATAAAAAAAACCAGATCCAAACAAAACTAATGTTGAATAAAACGAATATAAGTATTGCTTTTGATTAAACTTTTTTGCTTTTTCATAATATTTATTAAGTACTTTGTCACAAGTTCTGTATACACTCTCTTTTAATCTTGTTATGTCCATATGCCCTCCCCCTGCTTCTAGCAGTAATGAAAATATTAGGTTTATATTTTGCTGTATTTGTTTGTTCGTGTCAATTAAAGGTTTATATTGTAATAATATATCAATAAAAGTGCTTGTAAGTGATCTTATGTTGTGATATTATTTTAGTTAATATAAAATCATTTATAAATAACTAAAAATATTGTAATCAAAATAATTTGGGAGAGAGATTATTATGATTAATACAATTAACTATTACAATTTGTTAATTAGACAATTAGGCTTTGGCATTGCCATGGTTTAGTTGTCTTTTTTATATATAGCTATAAATTAAACAAAAAAATAATTACTAAGGAGGATTTTTTAATGGGATTATTAGATTCATTAATGGGAAATGCATCTCAGGTAGATAATAAGATAGTTGAAAAGGAACTTTCTCCGCTACTAGCTAATGGTGAAACCATATTGAAGGCTTTCGCAGTATTTAGAGATATGTTTATTTTTACAAATAAACGTCTTATTTTAGCAGATAAGCAAGGGCTTACTGGATCAAAAGTTGAATATCATTCTATCCCCTACAAAAGTATCACTCACTTTGCTGTAGAAACTGCAGGTACTTTTGATAATGATTCAGAACTTAAGATATGGATTTCTGGTAACTCAACCCCTATACAAAAAGAATTTAAAAAGAATACTAACATTAAAGACGTTCAAACCATGCTAGCAAATTGTATATTCAATTAATCAAGTCATGTAAAATCATTAGAGGAGGATCTATAAATGATACTATATTATGCTTCATTACATAACATTAGTTCTGTAGATGGCAAGCTTGAAGAAAGAAACGTATCTACTGGTGATGCTAAAAATTACATTTTAGGTACTATTATTAATTTATATAATGATAAAAATAAACGATTTTATAAAGTTCGTGATAATGCTACACAAGTTGTGTCTCTAATACTAGATCTAGTCAATAAAGAGGACTTTACAACTCAAGATGAATTATTTAAAGAATACTCAAATAGAATATCTCAAAAATTGTTTAGGGTTGAAATGGTTAGACAACAAACTTCACCTTCTGATCTACAAAAAGGTAGTTTTATACAAGGCTTATATCTTGACGATATTGGGACATTACATTATTTTTTAACTAAAATCGAAGGTTCTTCTATTTTAAGCGATGAGGATCTAAGAATTATAACTGGACCACCTTTAAATAGCAAAATATATAAAGTATGTGATATAAGCTTTACTTTAAATGAAGAATCAATGCACGTTGATGATATTCTGATTGCTGATTGTGGAAAAAAGACTATTGCTGATTATTGGGATAATATGTTTTTAGAATTTGATGAGCTTCAATCTGATAATGAAAATACTAAAAATGCTTATTCAACTATATCAAATTTTTTGATCAGAAAGATCCGTCCACAATTTCCATCTGACTACAACTTACTAAGTAATGCTCATACACATTATTTTAGAACACAGGATGTATTTGAAATAGATACATATGTTGATGCTGTATTAGGTAATTACTACGTTGAAGAAGGTTCTGCTTTTGACATAAATAGAGTAATCGCTCAAGTTAGAGCACTTCCTGAAAAAAATAGTTTTGATCCTAAATTTAGTATCATTAAAGATGAAATTAAAACGAAATTCAAAAAAGAATATGATATAAGCCCTAAAATTAAGTTGAAATTTACTGAGGATATTGATAATATAAAAGAAGATATTGTTTCTTATAAAGATGATGAAGGAAAAATGTATCTGAAAATCTTGACTAAAAATGAAGCTACATTCAAGTTGTTTTATTATTAAACTAAGAAGGTGTTTTTATGGGTTTATACAATGAATTTATTGAATTGTTTAATGCTGTACAACAAGAATCTATAATTACTGAAGATTTCAAAGAGGTAAATATTACTTTTTGCTTAAATCAAACTTGTGTACCAATAGAGTATAAATTGATTTCATTTTTAAATTCATATTCTTATGATTTCTTATCAATTGAAATAATACATATAACCAATCAAGGTAGTTATAATGACCCAATAATTATTAATAACAGCACAAATAATACAAATGATTTTATTTCTAATATTAATGATCAAAATAAATATTGGGAAGATGGAGATCAGTATGAAATTAAATTAAGAATATTTAAAAAGGCAGATAAAAATATCATCAATGTCTATTTTCTTGATTCTTTTTTTTCTTATTTACAATCACTGAGTTTATTTCATATACTTAAAAACTTTAACGAATTATTTCAGCAATTAAATTATAAAGAAATTTCTTTTCATACTATTGAGGAATCTATATGCTTAAAGACACCCTATATTCATATCGGTAATATCAATGATCAAAATAGCTTTCATGGAATCATTCATAATGAAACTAAAGTTGAGTATGGATCTGATTGCAATTTTCTACAACGTGGACAATTTGAAAATCTATCACTTAATACGTTCCGGCTATTAGTACCATGCTCTATAAATGAGTATAATGATTTGTTTTACCGACTAAATTATATCTATTTCTTAATAGATATTTGCAATCTTTCTCAAATTGAGAATGATTATTTAATAGCTCAATTAGAAGGATACAAACTCATAAAAAACAGAATTTCATTTAATAATTTTTCTGTGTTGGACATAGATGAAATTAATTCAATTTATGATTGGATATATTGTGAAGAAAGCTATTCAGATAAACTTGGACTATCAAGAAATATCATATCTCTATCTCTAGATGATAATAACCTGTCAAAAATTAATAGTGGGATATATAGTTCAATTGAATCTAACTTCAAAATTTATCTAAAGGAAAATGTAAGTAGATATATAGAAATAAAAAATAACATTTCAGAACATCTTTTTCAGTTATCAGAAAAAAGCCATGATTATTGTGAATCATTTTCAAATAGTTTTAAAACAAGTATAACTTCAATAATAACTTTTTTTATTACTGTTATAGTACTTAATGTGGTAGCTGGAAATAGGTTTAATGAAATTTTTACAGATGAAATATGTATTGTATCATCACTATTTATTGTAATATCTTTATTATATTTGCTTTTTCTTCATATTGATAAGAAAAAATACTTAGTTAGATTTAAAAGTAATTATGATAGAATCAAATCTCAATATGCTGATTTGTTGTGTGAAAAAGATATTATTAAGATATTTAAATCGGATCAAGTATTAAAAGAAGATATAAAGTATATTGATTCAAAAATACATTTATATACTCTTTGTTGGCTAATAATTTTATTACTGTTAGCTATAATGATTATTCTGTTCTATAATAACATTATTTAACTTTAAAAAATTTATTAAATGATATATAAATATATTCTCTACTCTTCTAATGTGGAGAATAATTTTTTGAGGTGATCCAATGCAATACTGTATGTATTTAAGAAAATCTCGTGCCGATATGGATGCAGAAGCACATGGCGAAGGTGAAACTCTAGCTCGCCACGAAAGGGTTCTTATTGAGCTTTCTAGACGTCTTAACAAGCCTGTTACAAAAATATTTAGAGAAGTTGTATCTGGTGAAACCATTATAGCAAGACCCGAGATGCAAAAACTTTTAAGTGAAGTTGAACAAAGCATCTGGGATGGTGTACTCGTAATGGAAGTCGAGCGTTTAGCTCGTGGTGATACTATTGATCAAGGCTTAGTCGCACAAACATTTAAATACTCAAATACACAAATCATTACTCCAATGAAAACTTATGATCCAAATAATGAATATGATGAGGAGTACTTTGAGTTTGGTCTTTTTATGTCTAGGCGTGAATTCAAGACAATTAATAGACGTCTTCAACGCGGAAGGTTGGAATCAGTTAAAGAAGGAAAATATGTAGGTAATCGTCCTCCTTATGGCTATACGCGTATAAAGATAGAACATGGAAAGGGCTTCACCTTAGAACCAATAGAAAATGAAGCTGAAATAGTTCAGCTTATTTATAAATTATATACTTATGGAGAGATTGAATCAAATGGTGCTCCAAAAAGAATAGGTGTATCTTTAATTGCACGTAAACTGAATGAAATGAAGGTAATGTCCAAGACTGGAAAAATATGGACACAATCAACTATTAGAGATATTTTGATTAATCCGGTATACAACGGTATGATTAGATGGAACTGGCGACCATCTGTTAAAAAAATGGTTGATGGTCATATGGTTAAAGAACGTCCACGAAAAACAGACTATATTCTCACAAAGGGAATTCATCATGCAATAATTGACGAATCTATCTGGCAATTAGCTCAAGAGTATATGTCTCATAATCCATCTCAGCCCATACCTCACCGAAAAAAGGTTATGAATCCCCTTTCAGGACTTATTATTTGTGGTAAATGCGGCAGAAAAATGGTTAGAAGACCTTTGAATCACACATCTTACAAATTTGACTATTTGATGTGTTCTGAGCCATCATGCAGCACAGTATCCTCTCCCCTCAATTACGTTGAGGATCGAGTATTGCAAGGACTTGAAGAGATATTAAATGCCTATAAGTTAAAATGGGAAAATTCAGAAAGTGAAAATAACATTGAATTAGATATTAAGAGAAAGGCTATTTTAAAGTTTGATGTTGAATTAAAAAATTTAGAGTTACAATTGAGTAATCTTCATGACCTGCTTGAACGTGAAGTTTATAGCATAGATACTTTTTTAGATCGTTCTAAAATTATTTCTGAACGTATAAAACAGATAAAGCAAGATCTTGAAATAATTAATAAAAGTATAGAAATGGATGAACAACGTGAAAATAATAAAAAGAGTATTATTCCAAAAATTCAAACAATCTTAGAAGTGTATCGAACTTTAGATGATCCATATCAAAAAAATGTTATATTAAAAGATGTCTTAGATAAGGTGATATATACAAAAGATGTTGCTGGCACAAAGCTTGGTGGATCAGATAATTTTGCACTTACTATATATCCTATAATATCAAGCCTGGTTGAAAATTAATCTGGTGATATAACGGATAACCTCTTGGGGCTAATTCTTC
>PGXM01000026.1 GCA_002839155.1 Tenericutes bacterium HGW-Tenericutes-1 | reverse complement strand
TAACTCTCGCGTATTGCCGACGTTCATCAGATCAAAGATGTCCCACATAACATTGCTTTAAGCTGATGAATGTTGGCAATACATTGTTATGTGACGTTGTGCCCGGCAACCTTCAATAGACGCATTAAAATAAATATACTTAAACAATTTGCGTTTCTTGGATTACATCGTATTCTAGCATAATGTAAGAATCATTTAACACTTTACTCTTCTTTAATTTCAATGCTTTTAAACTTGCCAATTCATCTTCTTTTAAAAGTGACATGCCATCAATCAATGTCGGTGTATCTTTTCCCCCTACTATTATTGGAGCGACAACTATCTTTAAGTGATCAACAAGACCACTTCTAATAAAAATTGAGTTTAGCGTTCCTCCCGACTGTATAGTTAAGCTATCAACTCCATGCTCGTGTTTTAATATAGTAAATAGGTCAATAAAGTCTATATCTGCTTTATAATAAATAACTATTAAATTATTAAACATATCTTTTAGTTTGTATGCAGGATGCATTTTATTACTAGTAACGATAATTAATTTTTTTAGCCAATTGCACAAGTATTGAATGCCTTTTTCGTTTAAATGCATCGTTCTATCAATAACGATATAGCTAACTGGAGATTTTGTTTTAATGTCTGTCTTATTATTAATTCCTATTTTCGCTAAAACTTTTCCAGTATTTAAAGAATACAAATCGGTAGTCTGTTCAATTTGGTAGTACTGCTCTAGCCCTTCTTTCACACCAACTACTTTCTTCCAATCTTTATCTACTGTAGTCTCTGGTCTTTGTGTTGAATTCATATCCTTTTATTCCTCCAATAATTACTTTGAAAATTTCAGGCGTATTCTAGGGCATAATGTCACATAACGTTCGCGTGTTGCCGACGTTCATAGCTCAAATACTTACGTTAAGTTATCATTAGTGCTATGAATGTTGGCAACATATTGTTAGGCGAAGTTTTCGGTAGCTTGGTTAATTTCTTCTGCAAAAATATTATTAAATCCACATTGCTCAATTATATTTTTCACTTTTTCAGTAATTATAATATGAAGTGTGGTATTTAGATAAAATATGTCCTCACCTAACCACATATCTAGATTCATCTGAATTTGTCTTTGCTCTTTATTATATAATTCATATCCGCATAAGTCGCAAATCGAAATTATATCTGCACCTGGTGGTCGTTTAGAGCTGGAATTAATTACCATGTTGTAATAAACTTGGACCTCATCAGATACTACAAATGAATACTTTGCCACTTTATCTTCAATTTTGTCAACTATAATTTTAAAAAAGGAAACACCTTTAACCTTATTCTCTTCAAATATATTTTTAACTTTCTCAGACACCAATGGGTTCATTAGTGTAGGCCATAAAAAATCTGTTCTAGGCTTACTTTTTATTCTAAAGTTAATAGGTTGGAAATCATCTCCAGGCCTCAGTTGGTCAATTAATATCCCTTTAGCTGCATAACATGCCTTTAATTCCTTTTGTTGAAATATATGTTCTTCTGCTTCTATTGGCCATCGGCTCTTACTTTTATCTCTTTCACTTAATCTAATGGGTAGTACAATGGTAGTACTCTCATGCTGCTCCAAGTATTGTTACACATACTACATGTAATACCTGGCAACCCATATTGATACTCCGCTTCACCATTAATTAGTAACTCCTGTCGTTCACTACGATATTCAGCCTAACGCTCGCGTGTTCACGATGTTCATCAGCTCGTTCACTTCCCAACTAATCAATCAATATGCTGATGAATGTTGTGAACATATTGTTAGGTGACGTACCGACTGTTTGGCATCAAAATGTTTCTTGCCAATCGTTTGTAAACATAATGCCATCATTCTTTATTTTTTGATGAACGTGCATAGCTTTAACCTCTGTATCAAGTTGTTCAATTTTTTCATTCCAGATTAAAGCAACGAACTCAGATAGCTTCTTATCAAGTTCTGTACACTTTAAATTGACAATCTGATAATCAATATTAGGCCAAGGCTGCTCTGATGCATAGAGAACTTTTATGTCATCTTCAAGTGCAATTCCCCCAACTCTAAAGTCAAATATCTCATACAATTCTTTTAATAACCCTATGAAGTAGATGTATTCATCTTTCTTTATGCCAACTTGATTCCATTCTACAGCATCAAAAGCAGACCCAAAAAAACACAAATCAACGACATATGTTTCAAAATATATTTCACTAATATAGATAGTCCCTTTTCGAGTTCGTCCTATTTGTGCAATGAAATCAATTTCTATCGAATGAATGATAATGGAATTCTCAAAATCATATTCGTAGCCATCAACAAATTTCTCAATATCCATATTTATTTCTAAATTGGCAAAGTTTACAAAGCATTCTAATTTAGTTATACTATCGCAATAAATCAAAAAACTAACTTCTAGGAGTGGCCCACCTTGAATCCATGTCATTTCTTTTCTCCTTTCGTTACCGAGGTATGTCACCTAACGTTCGCGTGTTGCCGACGTTCATCAGCTCAAGTAATTACCCACTAATTATTCTCTATGCTGATGAATGTCGACAACATTTTGTTATGTGATGTTGTGCGCGGAAAATTTATGCAGCCATTAATTTAATTTGTAGGCACTCCGTATTTGTTTGGATTACTAAAGTAATCAGAATAATTCATATGCCCTACGAAGTTAAACTTTTCCGTATTATCATCATAATCAAAAACTAGTATCGTTCCCCCCATACCAGAATTAGCCCTGTTATCAACAACGGCAATCCTATTGGGTGCGAGTTGAATAATTTCTTCTCCTACATTTATATCTATGGTTGAATTTTGGGAAGAAGTTTGCGTGCTATTAGGTTTTAATGCTATAATTATTAGACATATCAATATCCCTACAAGTATCCCTTTACTAAATTTATCATTCATAATAATATCTCCCTTTTATTTTAAGATGATATACACCCAATGTTTGTAGCACTGTTAAGATTGGAATATCTCAATGATTGCAACTAATCTGTTTGTGCATTATTGTGGGTCATATTTCATTAAAATTATATACAAATGTCACATAACGCTTTCGTTGTTGCCGACGTTCATCAGCTCAACAACTCTAGATTTCCAAAACTTAAATGCTGATGAATGTTGGCAATAGCTTGTTATGTGGCGGCTTCCTTCTGGAAACTCACTAATAAATCACTGTCTCTTATCGCGTAGCTTCACTTATCTCCTTCAGGAGCTCAGATGCTCTCAACTAATTTCCTTACCCCGCTGTTTCATATAATACCCTCATCAAGCCACTCCTGTTACTTCCCATTTGGTTATTCTTATGTGGCTTTTCTATCTACTTATTGAAACAGCACTACACTCCAATATGTTGAGAGCGTCTGAGCGTCCTAGAGCGATCGATTTACCAAAAAACTACTATGCGTTGTTATGCTCAATTATTCAGTTCCAGCTCCTTCTTCAATTCACCCTATACAGTTTCCTAAATATGTCTGTCCTAAGCCACTACTTGATTATCACCATTGTCTAAATATTGAATGTGGCTTGTCATCTAGCTAATTGGAAACTGTTAATGCGGCTGGAACACGCTTAGGGCGGTCACATATAATAAACTGTTATCTAGCTGTCACATAAC